>JAVEWG010000034.1:0-38208 GCA_034004685.1 Rhodocyclaceae bacterium
TCACCTGATGCAAAGCAGGGATCGACAGCGTCAAGCTGCAGGTTAGCGCGGAGTGGTAGTTCAGTCGGTTAGAATACCGGCCTGTCACGCCGGGGGTCGCGGGTTCGAGTCCCGTCCACTCCGCCAATAATCACTTGAAAACGGGCTCTCGTAGCCCGTTTTTTCTTTCCAGCTCCCCTTCATCGCGCTTGTCTTCAGGCGCCCATTCCGGGCGTCGGGGTAGTCGTGTCGTTGTCATTCCATCCCCATATAACCGCCGCTCTTGCAGTTCCTCCAACTCTACAAATAGTGTACTGTTTCTGGAGTTGGAGGCTCCATGGGGGATGCTCGTGGAGCCTTCGGCTCAGTTGGCGCGACCCAACGCTCTGGGTGCCACGACGGTTGGTGGCGGTTCCGGCGGGCAAGGATTCGCACGAGCTGAACGGTAGTCGCTGCGCACGGTGAATTTACCCGGCGTAGCCGTGTTCACTGATGCCGCGCTAGGCGAAAACATGGCGGGCACCGAAAGAGATCACCAACAACGAGGCATGACTCCGATGAATTTGAACCTCACCGAAGACCAGAACCTGCTTCTCGACGTCTTCACCAAGATCTTCACCAACGAGTCCACACTGGAGCGCGTCCGCGCTGCGGAGGCCGCCGGCTTCGACGGCGCCTTGTGGACTACGCTGGTGGAGGTTGGGGCGCCACTCCTGCGCGTGCCCGAGAGCGCCGGCGGCGCCGGCGTCGGCCTGCTCGAAGCGGCGCTGGTCGCCGAGCAGGCCGGGCGGAACCTGGCGTCGGTACCTCTGGTGGAAGCCATGCTGGCCGCGAAGATCCTCGGCGAACTCGGCGGCGAGACGGCCACGGCGTGGCTGGAGCGGGTGGGGAGCGGCACGGCTATGGTCACCCTTGCGCTCCAGGAGCCGGTGCAGGGTGAACCGCAGCTGGTGCCGGGGGCTGCCGTGGCGGACGCCATCCTCGTCCTGGAGGGCGATCGTGTCTCGCTGCGCGTTCTCGCGGCCAAACTTGGAGTCGTCACCAACATGGGAGCCCTACCGCTGGCTGAAGCCGTGCTCGGCGGCGCCGGGGCGGTCGGGGCGGTCTGCGTTATTGCCGAAGGCGCGGATGCCCGCGCGGTTTTCCTCGCCGCCATCGAGGAGTGGAAGCTCCTGACCGCAGCAACGCTGGCGGCCATGGCGCGTAAATCCCTCGAAGACGCCGCCGCCTATTCTTGCGAGCGCATTGCCTTTGACCGTCAGATCGGCGGCTATCAGGGCCTGGCCCATCCGCTGGCCGATGCGGTGACGGATGTGGATGGCGCACGCCAGCTGGTCTGGTGGACGATCTGGTCCCTCGCCCAGGGCAAGCCGGATGCGGCGGCGTTGTTCCCCATGGCCTACTGGTGGGCCACTCAGGCGGCGGGCGTCGCCACGGTGCGGGCGATGCGCGTGTTCGGCGGCTACGGGGTCAGCATGGAATACCCGGCGCAGATCTATTACCGCCGCAGCCGTGCCCTGTCGATGCTGCTCGGCGATCCCAAGGACGAACTGCGGCGCTCGGCCGATCGCCTGTTCAATGCCGCCGCTGCAGCGCCCTTGCCGGACGCCGGCGATGTCCAGATCGACTTCAGTCTGGGTGAGGCCGCCGAGGCGTATGCCGCAAGTGCGCGCACGTTCTTCGCGGAAAACCTGACGACCGAGTTGGGCGAGTTCGCCTACCGCACCGGCGACGGCTACGACCCCGCCCTCCACCGCAAGCTGGCCAAGGCCGGCTTCATGTTCCCCGACTGGCCCAAGGAATATGGCGGCGGGGCGCGTAACCCGGCCGAGAAATCCGCGCTGTTCCGCGTCTATGGGGACTCCAACTGGTGGATAACGGTACCGAATACCAATGACATGGTGGCGAAGATGATCATGCATTTCGGTACCGACGCCGCCAAGCAGGAAATCCTGCCTCGGGCCGGGGCCGGCGAGGTGAATTTTTCCCTCGGCTATTCCGAGCCGTCCTGCGGTTCCGACATTTTTGCCGCCAAGACCAAGGCGGTGAAGGACGGCGACGACTGGATCATCAATGGCCAGAAGATGTTTACCTCCCAGGGCCACCTCGCCCAGTACGCGCTGATGGCGGCGCGGACCGACCCGGCGGCCCCCAAGCATGCGGGCATCACGCTCTTCATCCTGCCCCTCGACCAACCGGGCTATGAATGCACCGAGGTGAAGACCCTGGGCGGCGAGCGCACCAACGTCACCTTCTACAGCGACATGCGGGTGCCCGACAAATACCGCCTTGGCGAAGTGAACGGCGGGGCTAAGGTGCTGGCGGCGGCCCTGCTGCTGGAGCAGTCCGGCGGCGACTTCTTCCTCATCGTGCTGAACCGGCTCTACCGGGACGGCTGCGCCTGGGCGAAATCGGCGATGCGCAAGGGCCGGCCTGCCATCGAGAACGACGACGTGCGCCTGGCCCTGGCCAAGCTGCGCGCCCATGTGGACATCCTCGACGCCATGACCCGCTGGGCCATGTGGAGCAATGCGGGTAAACGGCCGCAGCGCTACCTCGGCCCCATGACCAAGCTCTTCGGCAGCGAAGGCGTGGTGCGCTGCGCGTCGGAGCTGATGGAGCTGGCCGGGCCGGAATCGCTGCTGCAGCGTTCCACGCCCCTGGGCTGGATCGAGCAGGAGTGTCGCAAGGGGATCGCCGGCACCATCTACGCGGGCACCAGCGAAATCCAGCGCAGCATCATCGCCGAAACCGCCCTGGGCATGCCGCGGACACGCAGCTGAGCGCCTGGGCGTCATTTCCGGAGGACCAGACACCGGTTCCCCTTTTCGATCTAGATGGCCGCGACGTTAAACTGAGGGCCGAACACCATCAACGGTGATCGGCCCTCGTCACGGCCGGGCCAAACCCTTGGGGAGTAATGATGTCGCTGGATACCTACTGCTTGTTGGGCCGTACCGGCCTGCGCGTCAGCCGCCTGGCGCTGGGCACCATGACCTTCGGCAAGGAATGGGGCTGGGGGTCGGACGAGGAAACGTCCCGGGCGGTTTTCAATCACTATCTCGATGCCGGCGGAAATTTTCTTGATACCGCCGATATCTATACCCTAGGTACCAGCGAATCCTGGCTGGGCAAGTTCGTCGCCGAACGCAAGGCCCGCGACCGGGTCGTCATCGCCACCAAGTTCACCCAGAACATGCAACCTGGCAACCCCAATGGGGGCGGCAACGGGCGCAAGAACATCCTGCGCGCCGTCGAAGGTTCGCTCCGGCGGCTGAACACGGACTACATCGACCTCTACATCCTCCACCAGTGGGACGCGCTGACGCCGGTCGACGAGGTGATCCGTACCCTGGACGATCTGGTGCGCTCGGGCAAGGTGCGCCATGTCGGTCTCTCCGACGTGCCTGCCTGGTATGCGGCAAGCATGCAGACGACGGCCGAGCTGCGCGGCTTGGAGCCGATCTCCTCGATCCAGATGCAGTATTCCCTAGTCGAGCGCAACATCGAGCATGAGTTCGTTGCCCTGGGGCTGGCCAAGGGCATGAGCATCACCGCCTGGAGCCCGCTGGCAAGCGGACTGCTCAGCGGCAAGTACAGGTCCGGCGGAGCGGAGCAGGGCGGGCGCGGGCGGCTCGACATGCTGGCGGCCATCGCGCGCAAGGCCGAGGCGCCGAAGAAGAGGGGCTCGGCCAACAGCACCCTGGACCAGCGCAATGAACGCAGCGCGGCGATCCTGGCGGAGGTGGAGAACGTGGCCCGGGAGATCGGCCGCAGCGTTGCCCAGGTGGCCTTGAACTGGGCCATGAATCGCCCCTGTATCGCTTCCGTCCTGATTGGGGCGAGCCGCCTCGAGCAGCTGGAGGAGAATCTCGCGGCCGCGGACTTTGACATTCCGCCCGCGCTGCTGGCCCGTCTGGACGCAGTCAGCCATCCGGAGACGCCGTTCCCGTACACCTTCTTTGGCGGCGATTGGCAGCAACGCATTCGCGGCGGCAGGACGGTGCTGGCGAAGCCGCCCGGCTATTACCGCGACGGATTGATTGAATCCGGGAATCCTTAAACCTGGAAAATGCAGAGAACCTTCGGCGACACGTCCGCCGCCTCGCAGATTCTCCGCAGAGGCATCTTATTGGTCAACATGGACAGGATCGACCTGTTCTTGTCGGACTGCCGCTGGTTGCGAATCGGATTCAGCCCCGGCGGCTTGACCGAGAATCCTCCGCCGCACGCCTTGCAGCGATCCCTCGAGCTGCCGAGCTTGGTTTTGCCGACGGAGACGTAGGCTCCGCTCGTTCCCACCGGAATGCGGTGGTTCGAGCAGAGAGGGTCCGGGCATGTGGGGCTGGGAAACGACTCGGAGAGAATTCGCCAGGTCTCCTCGGCGACTCCCGCATTGTTTTTGAGCGTGAAGGTTTCGCCGCAGAGGTTGCATCTCGCGGCCGGGCTTTTCCTTCCGGTCGCCACCACGATGTATGGATTGAAGACTCCCGGGCCTCTCGCCGCAGTCCCCGGAATGGGAACGCCGAAGTTTCCGCAGGTCGGGTTTCTGCAGAAGTTTACGTCGATCCCGTCGACGGGCGGAGGGACTCTCGGAACGGCCGGCCCTGCCGGCGTTTGCCGGGTTTGGCTGCTGTTCATATGGCTTGAAGAATGCCATACGAAAGCTCAAATGAGTAAGCCGCGGAAAAAATCTTCCGCGGCTTTTTTATCGAAGGTCCCCGTGAGTCGGGGCCTCGGCGGCCGCTCTACTCACTTTTTGCTAACGGCTTGCGAAGTCGGGAGTTTTTTTGCGACCGGGTTCAGCCCCGGCGCTTGTCCCGCTCGATGAGGGCGTAGGCGGAGTGGTTGTGGATGGATTCGAAGTTCTCTGATTCCGCCACGTAGGCCACGATACGCTCCTCGGCGTTGAGGGCGCCGGCCACGTCCCGCACCATGTCTTCCACGAACTTGGGATTGTCGTAGGCCCGCTCGGTCACGTATTTCTCGTCGGGCCGCTTGAGCAGGCCATAGAGTTCGCAGGAGGCCTGCTTTTCCACCATTTGCACCAGTTCCTCGATCCACAGGTGGCCCACCGTCTGGGCGGTGACGGTGACGTGGGAGCGCTGATTGTGGGCGCCCCGTTCGGAGATTTTCTTGGAGCAGGGGCACAGGCTGGTGACCGGCACCACTACCTTCATGGTGAAGGTGTAGACGCCGCCTTCGCTGATCTCGCCGGTGAAGGTGACTTCGTAATCCAGCAGGCTGCGTACCCCGGAAATGGGGGCCGCCTTGTTGATGAAGTAGGGGAAGGTCATCTCCACATGGCCGGTTTCGGCCTCCAGGCGTTCCACCATCTCCCGCAGCATGGGCTCGAAGGACTCTACCGAGATGGCCCGTTCGTGGCCGTTGAGGATCTCCACGAAGCGGGACATGTGAGTGCCCTTGAAATTGTGGGGCAGGCCGACGTACATGTTGAACATGGCCACCGTGTGCTGCTCCCCCCCGTCCCGGTCCTTGACCTTGATCGGGTGGCGGATGGACTTGATCCCCACCTTGTCGATGGCGAGTTGGCGGGTGTCCTGGGAACTCTGGACATCGGGGATGACCTGGGTCGTACCGGTGCTCATGCGCTGTTCTCTTTGGCTTGCGTTGGATGGGAGAAAGGTAACATTCTCGACAATATTGCTCAACTATTGGCCCGATCAAGGCGGGCGATGGCTGCGACCACGCCGTCGGCGTCCAGGCCCTCGAGGGCCAGCAGTTTGTGCTGGTCGCCGTGGTCGATGAAGTGATCGGGCAGGCCCAGGCACAGCATCTGGCAAGCCAGGCCCTGGCCATGCACCAGGCGGCTGACTTCGCTGCCCACGCCTCCGGTCACCGCGTTTTCTTCCAGGGTGACGAGGATCTCGTGGTTCTGGGCGAGCTGACGGATCAGGGCCTCATCCAGGGGTTTGACGAAGCGCATGTTGGCCACCGTGGCGTTTAACCGCTCTCCCACCTCCAGGGCGGTGCCCAGCGTGCTGCCGAAGGCCAGCAGCGCGACCCGCCGGCCCTGGCGCCGGACCTCCCCCTTGCCCATGGGCAGAGGGGTCATCTCGGCGCGGGGCGCCACGCCGCTGCCGCCGCCCCGGGGGTAGCGCACGGCGCTGGGGCCGTCATGGCGGTAGGCGGTGTAGAGCATCTGGCGGCACTCATCCTCGTCCGCCGGGGCCATGATCAGCAGGTTGGGCACGCACTGGAGGAAGGACAGATCGAAGGCCCCGTGGTGGGTGGCGCCGTCGGCCCCCACCAGGCCGGCCCGGTCGATGGCCAGCACCACCGGCAGGTTCTGCAGGGCGATGTCGTGGATGAGCTGGTCGTAGGCCCGCTGCAGGAAGGTGGAATAGATTGCCACCACCGGCTTGAAGCCCTCACAGGCGAGGCCGGCGGCGAAGGTCAGGGCGTGTTGTTCGGCAATGCCCACATCGAAATAGCGATCCGGGAATTCCCGGGCGAAGCGCACCAGGCCCGAGCCCTCCCCCATGGCCGGGGTGATCCCCACCACCTTGTCGTCCTGGGCGGCGATGTCGCACAGCCAGTCCCCGAACACCTGGGTATAGGTGAGCTTGCCGCCCCCTTTGCCGCTCTGGATGCCGGCGGTGTGGTCGAACTGGGATACCCCGTGGTAGAGGATTGGGTCGGCCTCCGCCAGCTTGTAGCCCTGGCCCTTGCGGGTCACCACGTGGAGGAACTGGGGCCCCTTGAGCTTGCGCAGGTTGTGCAGGGTGGGGATCAGGGCGTTGAGGTCGTGGCCGTCGATGGGGCCGTAGTAATGGAAGCCGAACTCCTCGAAGAGGGTGCCGGGGGTGATCATCCCTTTGACGTGCTCTTCCACCTTGCGGGCCAGTTCCAGCACGGGAGGAGCGACCCCCAGGACCTTCTCCCCGGCCCGGCGGGCGGCATTGTAGGTGCCGCCCGACATGAGCCGGGCGAGGATCTTGGTCAGCGCCCCCACCGGCTGCGAGATGGACATCTCATTGTCGTTGAGGATCACCAGGAGATTGATGTCGCGGATGTCGCCTGCGTTGTTGAGGGCTTCGAAGGCCATCCCGGCGCTCATGGCGCCGTCGCCGATCACCGCGATGGCGCGCCGATCCTCCCCCTGTTGACGGGCCGCCACCGCCATCCCCAGGGCAGCGGAAATGGAGGTGGACGAGTGGGCGGTGCCGAAGGTGTCGTATTCGCTCTCGCAGCGCCGGGGAAAACCGGAGATTCCGCCGAACTGACGCAGCCCCGCCATGGCCTGGCGGCGGCCGGTGAGCACCTTGTGGCCGTAGGTCTGGTGGCCTACGTCCCATACGATACGGTCGTCAGGGGTGTTGAAGACGTGGTGGAGGGCGATGGTGAGTTCCACGGTCCCCAGGTTGGAGGAGAGGTGGCCGCCCGTTCTGGAGACCGATTCGATCAGGAAGGCGCGCAGCTCCTTGGCCAGGGCGTGAAGGTCGTCCCGATCCAGCTTGCGCAGATCGGTCGGCGAGTCGATACGCTCGAGCAGCGGGTAGAGGGGCATGGGGAAAGGGGGCTTCCTGCGGGAAAAGGGTTAGAACTTGCGGTGGGCCACGTAGTCGGCCAGCTCGGCTAAACGCCGGGTGCTGCTGCCCAGGGGGGCGAGGGCCGCCACCGCGTCGGCGAGCAGGGCTTCGGCCAGATCCCGGGCTTCCACCAGGCCGAGCAGGGATACAAAGGTAGGTTTGTCGTTGGCCGCATCCTTGCCGGCGGTCTTGCCCAGGGTGGCGGTGTCGGCCTGGGCATCCAGGATGTCGTCCACCACCTGGAACAGCAGCCCCACCCGTTTGGCGTAAAGGTCCAGGGCGTCCCGGGTGGCGGGGTTCAGCCCGGAGCCGCAGTCGGCCCCGAGGAGTATGGCAGCCCGGATCAGGGCACCGGTCTTGTGGATATGCATGAACTCCAGTTCGGCGCGGGTCATGGCCTGACCCACCGCCGCCAGGTCGATGGCCTGGCCGCCGGCCATGCCCCGGGAGCCGGCGGCATGGGCCAGGTGGGCGACCATCGCCAGCTGGCGGTCGGCGCCCACTGCCAGGGGGGCTTCGGCCAGCACCTTGAAGGCCAGGGCCTGGAGGGCGTCGCCCACCAGCAGGGCGGTGGCCTCGTCGAATTCCACATGTACTGTGGGCTTGCCCCGGCGCAGCACGTCGTCGTCCATGCAGGGCAGATCGTCATGGACCAGGGAATAGGCGTGGATCAGCTCCACGGCGCAAGCTACATGATCCACCGCTGCCGGATCGGCGCCGGCGACTTCGCCAGCGGCCTGGGCCAGGAGGGGACGGATCCGCTTGCCCCGCTCCAGAACGGCGTAGCGCATGGCCTCATGGAGGCGCTGGGGCGCTAGCTCGGCGGCGGGCAGATGGCGTTCCAGGGCGGTTTCGGTGCGGGCCTGGATGAGGGCCATCCAGCCGGAGAGGTCGCGGCCGGTCATGGGCCGTTGCCTTCGCCGGAGTTTCCCAGGGGACGAAGCAGGTCGCCGTCCAGCACCCGGATGCGTTGCTCGGCGGCGGTCAGGGTGTCCTGACACTGCTTGAGTAGCGCGATGCCCCGCTGATAGCGCTCCAGGGCCGTTTCCAGGGCGAGGGGGTCGTTTTCCATGGCCTGGACGATTCCCTCCAGTTCGGCAAGGGCATCTTCGAAGGAGGCGGGGGGTTTTGCCAGCTTGGCCATGGAGGAAGGTGCTGAGAAAAGAGGGGAAAATAACTGATCCAAGGCTTCCGGGTCAAACCGGGGTCGGGTAGGATGTTGCGCTTTTCTGTCCGGATTTCTTGGTCTGAAGGGGAGGTTCGGGGGTGTCTGACATGACTTCCAAGGCGCGGCTCGCTCCGGCGGTTTCTCAACTGCCGGTTTCCTGGTATTTCGACGAGAAAATCTTTGAACTGGAGAAGCGGCTCCTCTTCGATGCCGGGCCGGGGTACGTGGGTCATGAACTCATGGTGCCCGAAATCGGCAGCTACCGTTCCCTGGAGTGGCTCGACCACGCCAAGCTCCTGATCCGCAACGGCACTGGTTTCCACCAGCTGTCCAACGTTTGCCGGCACCGTCAGGCCATCATGCTCCAGGGCAGCGGCCAGGCCGAGCACATCGTCTGTCCCATTCACCGCTGGACCTACGACCAGGAAGGCACCTTGCTGGGGGCGCCCCATTTTCCCGAGAAGCCTTGCCTCAACCTGAAGCGGGAGCCTCTGGAGGACTGGCACGGGCTGCTGTTCAAGGGCCCCCGTTCCGCCAACGCCGACCTGGCGGGCATGCAGGTGGCCACGGAACTGGATTTCTCCGGCTACAAGCTGGAACACGTGGAAATCCACGAGTGCAATTACAACTGGAAGACCTTCATCGAGGTCTATCTGGAGGATTACCACGTGGTGCCCTACCATCCGGGGCTGGGCAATTTCGTCACCTGCGACGACTTGAGCTGGCAATTCGGCGAATGGTATTCGGTGCAGCGGGTGGGCATCACCAACCTGGCCCGGGCCGGTTCGCCCTCCTATGCCAAGTGGCACCAGGCGGTGCTGGATTACTACGGCGGGGAGCTGCCCAAGCATGGCGCCATCTGGCTCACCTACTACCCCAACATCATGGTGGAGTGGTATCCCCATGTGCTGGTGGTGAGCACCCTCATTCCCCAGGACGTGCATAAGACCACCAATGTGGTGGAGTTCTACTATCCCGAGGAGATCGTGGACTTCGAGCCGGACTTCCTGAAGGCTGAGCAGGCCGCCTACATGGAAACGGCCATCGAGGACGACGACATCGGCGAACGCATGGACCGGGGCCGCATGGCGCTGCTCAAGGAAGGCCGCAATGAGGTGGGGCCTTACCAGTCCCCCTTCGAGGACGGCATGCAGCACTTCCATGAGTTCTACCGGCGGATCATCGAGCCCCATCTTTGAGCGCCTGCTTTCGCTCCGAGGCTTCTTGCCCTGTTTGCAACACAACGCCGGCTCCAGGGCCGGCGTTGTCGTTCGGGATGGGCGGCCGCCGGCTTTAGCCCGCCTCCTGCAAGCCCTTGGGCAGGGGGAAGGTCACTTTCTCGATCACCCCGTCCAGGGGGCGCACGTTGCGGGCACCCAGAACCTTGAGGCGGTCGATCACCGAGGCCACTAGCACTTCCGGGGCGGAGGCGCCAGCGGTGACGCCAATGCGTTGTTTGCCTTCCAGCCAGCCAGGGTCGATGCCCTCGGCGTTATCCACCAGATAGGCCGGCACACCCCGCAGGGCCGCCACTTCCCGCAGCCGGTTGGAGTTGGAGCTGTTGGTGGAGCCCACCACCAGCACCAGGTCCACCTGGGGCGTCATGAACTTGACGGCGTCCTGGCGGTTTTGGGTGGCGTAGCAGATATCGTCCTTCCTGGGGCCGACGATGGCCGGGAAGCGCGTCTTGAGGGCATCCACGATGCCGGCGGCGTCATCCACCGACAGGGTGGTCTGGGTGACGTAAGCAAGCAGCGCCGGATTGGCGACTTGCAGCGCCGCCACGTCCGCCACGGTTTCCACCAGATGGACGCCGTCCTTCACCTGGCCCATGGTGCCTTCTACCTCGGGGTGGCCCCGGTGGCCGATCATGATGATTTCCCGGCCCTGATCCCGCATCCGGGCCACTTCCATGTGCACCTTGGTGACCAGGGGGCAGGTGGCGTCGAAGACCGTGAGACCCCGGGCCTCGGCTTCGGCCCGCACTGCCTGGGAGACCCCGTGGGCGCTGAAGATCACGATGCTGCCGGGGGGGACTTCGTCCAGTTTCTCCACGAAGACCGCGCCCTTGGTCCGCAGGTCATCCACCACGAACTTGTTATGCACCACCTCGTGGCGTACGTAAATGGGGGCGCCGAAGCGGGCCAGGGCCTGCTCCACGATCTCAATGGCTCGCTCCACCCCGGCGCAGAAGCCCCGGGGCTGGGCGAGGAGAACTTCCCGATCACTCATGCCGGGTGCCTCACAGAACGCCGATCACTTCCACCTCGAAGCGGATCGCCTTGCCCGCCAGGGGGTGGTTGAAGTCGATGAGGGCCGATTGATCGTCGATTTCCCGCACCAGGCCCGGGTAGCGGGAGCCATCGGGAGCGGTGAATTCCATGACGCTCATGGGTTCGATCTCTTCGTCGGGCATGTGGGCGCGCTTGACCCGCTCCACCAGGGCCGGGTCGTGGGGGCCGAAGGCTTGTTCCGGCTCCAGCAGGAAGACCTGGCGCTTGCCCACTTCCACGCCGGCCAGCAGGCGCTCCAGGGCGGGCAGCAATTCGCCGGCGCCCAGCTGAAGGGTGGCGGGGGTGCCTTCGAAGGTGTTGATGAGGGGGGCGCCGTTGGGGGTGGCAATGCAGTAGTGCAGGGTCACCAGGCTGTCGGGTTGGACGAACTGGGTCATGGAGGGATCCTCAAGCGGAGACAGTCCGCGTTGGCCGGAACTGGGCCCAGAGCATCAAGCCCACGCCCAGGGTGATGGCCGAGTCGGCCAGGTTGAAGGCGGGCCAGCCATAGGGGCCCAGGTGGAAAAACAGGAAATCCACCACCGCCCCGAAGTTGAGGCGGTCGATCACGTTGCCGATGGCCCCGCCGATGATCAGGGCGAAGGCCAGGGGCTGGAGGGTTTCAGCCTGGTGGCGGTGGGTGAGCCACCCCATCCAGGCGGAGATGCCCAGGGCCAGGGCCACGAAGAACCAACGCTGCCAGCCGGAGTGGTCCGCCAGGAAGCTGAAGGCCGCCCCGGGGTTGAAGACCAGCACCAAGTCAAAAAAATCCGTGACCCGGCGGACATCGCCATGGTGGAATTGCCCCAGGACCCAATGTTTGGTGAGCTGGTCCAGGGCTACCACCAAGGCCGCCAGGGCTAGCCAGAGGAGCAGGCGGGGCTTCATGGATGGTGGGTCTCAGGCATGGACACGGGCTTCACCGTTGCCGAACAGGTTGCTGGTGCAGCGGCCGCAAAGCTCCGGGTGCTCGGGATCGTGGCCCACGTCTTCCCGGTAGTGCCAGCATCGGTCGCACTTGGCCTGGGTCGAGGGGCTGACCTGGATGGACTCTTGCCCCTCGGGCACCTTCAGCAGATTGACCTTGGAGCAGATCAGGACAAAGCGCAGGTCATCCCCCAGGCTGGCCAGGAGGTCGAAGTTCTCCCCGGCGGCGCCGATCTCAACTTCGGCTTGCAGGGATGAGCCCAGCTTGCCTTCGGCCCGCACTGCTTCGATCTTCTTCAGGACATCCGCCCGCAGGGCGCGGATCTGCTCCCAGCGGGCCAGGATGGCTTCCTCGCCGGTCTGTTCCGGCACCACATGGAAGCCGTGGAGGATCACGCTGTCCTCCGGGTCCTGGCCCAGCAGGGTCCAGATTTCCTCGGCGGTGAAGGCCAGGATGGGGGCCATCAGGCGGGTGAGCGCCTGGAGGATGTGCCACAGGGCGGTCTGGGCCGAGCGGCGGGCCAGGGAGCCGGCGGCGGTGGTGTACAGGCGATCCTTGAGGATGTCCAGATACACCGCCCCCAGGTCCTCGGCGGCGAAGTTCTGGAGGGCCTGGACCACCCGGTGGAATTCGAAGCGGGCGTAGTCGGCCTCAGCCTGGATTTGTAGCTTGCGGGTCAGGGCCAGGGCGTAGCGGTCAATCTCCAGCATGTCGGCCACCGCCACGGCGTGCTGCTGGATGTGGAAATCAGCGGTATTGGCCAGCAGGAAGCGAAGGGTGTTGCGCAGCCGGCGGTACACCTCCACCACCCGGTCCAGGATTTCCTTGGAAATACACAGTTCCCCCGAATAATCGGTGCTGGCCACCCACAGGCGCAGGATTTCGGCGCCAAACTTGCCGGTGACCTCCTGGGGTACCACGGTGTTGCCCAGGGACTTGCTCATCTTGCGGCCGGCGCCGTCCACCGCGAAGCCGTGGGTGAGCAAGGCCTTGTAGGGTGGATGGCCGTCGATGGCGCAGCCGGTCAGCAGCGATGAGTGGAACCAGCCCCGATGCTGGTCCGAGCCTTCTAGGTAGAGGTCAGCCCGGGGGCCCCGGGGATGGCCGTCCGGGTGGGAACCCCGCAGCACGTGCCAGTGGGTGGTGCCGGAGTCGAACCACACGTCCAGGGTGTCGCTGATCTTGTCGTACAGGGGGGCTTCGGCCCCTAGCAGTTCGGCTGGGTCCAGCTTGAACCAGGCTTCGATGCCTGCCTTTTCCACCCGTTGGGCGACTTCTTCCATCAGTTCCACGGTGCGGGGATGGAGTTCACCGCTTTCCTTGTGGAGGAAGAAGGGGATGGGCACGCCCCAGTTGCGCTGGCGGGAGATGCACCAGTCGGGCCGGTTGGCGATCATGGCGTGAAGCCGGGGCTGGCCCCAGGCGGGGAAGAACTGGGTGGTTTCCACCCCTTTGAGGGCCTGTTCCCGCAGGCTCGCGCCGGACTTTGGCAGGCTGTCCATGCCCACGAACCACTGGGCGGTGGCTCGGTAGATCAGGGGCGTCTTGTGGCGCCAGCAGTGCATGTAGCTGTGGCTGATCTTTTCATGGGAGAACAGGGCGCCCACTTCCTGGAGCTTGTCCACGATCACCGGGTTGGCCTTCCAGATGTGGAGGCCGCCGAAAAAGGGGAGGGTTTCGGCGTACACCCCGTTGCTCTGCACCGGGGTCAGGATGTCGTCGTTGGTGAAGCCGTTGGCCTTGCAGGAGTTGAAGTCGTCCAGGCCGTAGGCGGGGGCGCAATGGACGATGCCGGTGCCGGCGTCCAGGCCCACGTAGTCCGCCAGGAAGACTGGCGCGGCCCGCTCATAGAGGGGGTGGCGGAAGGCGATCCGCTCCAGCTTGGCGCCAGGGGCAGTCGCCAGCACCTGGCCCCCCAGGCCGAAGCGCTTGAGGCTGGCTTCCACCAGTTCGGCGGCCAGCACCAGCAGGCCCTTGGGGGTCTGGACCAGGGCGTAGGTATGTTCGGGGTGAACGTTCAAGGCCTGGTTGGCAGGGATGGTCCACGGGGTGGTGGTCCAGATTACCGCGAAGGTCCGGGTGGGCAGGGCGGTCAGGCCGAAGGCAGCGGCCAGCTTTTCCGGTTCGCCGCAGGGGAAGCCCACGTCCACTGCCGGGCTCTGCTTGTCGGCATACTCCACCTCGGCTTCGGCCAGGGCCGAACCGCAGTCGAAGCACCAGTTCACCGGCTTGAGGCCCTTGAACACGTAACCGGCCTGGGTCATCTGGGCCAGGGCGCGGATCTGGTTGGCCTCGTTGGCAAAATCCATGGTGCGGTAGGGGTTGTCCCAGTCCCCCAGCACCCCCAGGCGGATGAAGTCGGCTTTCTGGGTCTCGATCTGCTCGGCGGCGTAGGTCCGGCAAAGCGCTCGCACCTGGTCGGCGGGCAGGTTCTTGCCGTGGGTCACTTCCACCTTGTGCTCGATGGGCAGGCCGTGGCAGTCCCAGCCGGGCACATAGGGGGCATCGAAGCCGGCCATGGTCTTGGCCCGGACGATGATGTCCTTGAGGATCTTGTTCAGGGCGTGGCCGATGTGGATGGCCCCGTTGGCATAGGGAGGGCCGTCGTGGAGGATGAACTTGGGCCGGCCGGCGCTGGCCTGGCGAATCTTCTGGTAGAGCTTCTTCCTCTGCCAGTCGGCCACCCAGGCGGGCTCCCGCTTGGCCAGGTCGCCCCGCATGGGAAAGGGGGTGTCGGGGAGGTTGAGGGTCTTGCGGTAATCGGCCATGGTGGTCGGAGCTTCAATCAAGGGTGGGGATGGGGTTGACGGCAAAGTAGGCTCGGGTGGCGTCCACGTCCCGCCCGATCTGGGCGGTGAGGGCGTCCAGGGAGGCGTACTTTTCCTCGTCCCGCAACTTGTGGTGGAAATGGATCCGCAGATGGGCGCCGTAGAGGTCGCCGGAGTAATCCAGCAGATTGACTTCCAGGGTGGCCCGGCCGGCGTTGGTGACGGTGGGGCGCACGCCGATGCTGGCGGCCCCGATCCGGCGCCGAGGCCCCACGCCCTCCACGCTCACCGCGTAAATTCCGCAAAGGGCCGGGCGGCGGTGCTTGAGCTGGATGTTGGCGGTGGGAAAGCCGATGGTGCGGCCGATCTTGTCCCCATGGAGCACCCGGCCGGCGATGCTGTAGGGGCGGCCCAGCAGACGGGCAGCGTGAGCCATGTCGCCCTCGGCCAAGGCGGCCCGCACGGCTGAGCTGGAAACCCGCTCGCCAGCCACGTCCAGGGTGTGCATGGCTTCCACGTGGAAGCCGAATCGGGCGCCGGCGCTTTGCAGGAGGGCGAAATCCCCGGTGCGGCCCTTGCCGAAGCGAAAGTCGTCGCCAATGAAAATATGCCGGGTTTGCAGGCCCTGGACCAGCAGGCGGCTGATGAAATCCTCGGCGGTGAGGCTGGCAAAGCGTTTGTCGAAGCGGCAGACGTGGACCCGGTCCACGCCGGCGGCTTCCAGCAGCAGCAGCTTTTCCCGCAGGGTGGCCAGGCGGGCGGGGGCGTCGGCTGGCGCGAAGAACTCCCGGGGGTGGGGCTCGAAGGTGAGCACGACCGCCGGCAGGCCGCAAGCCTGGGCTTTTTCCCGCAGCAACTTGAGCAGTGCCTGGTGGCCCAGATGTACCCCATCGAAGTTGCCGATGGTGAGCACCGAGCCCTTTGCTGCGAGCGCTGGAATGTCCCGAGAAACCTGCATGAGCGCCTGGAAAAAAGCGCGATTATAGCGGGAAAGGGGCTGGTCGGCCCCTTCCGGCGTCAGCCCTTGTCCTTACGGACGGTAGGGTTTGGTGGAAATCCCGCCCTCAGGAATCCAGCCGGGCAATCCGGCTGCGGGGCGGGGCGGGCGTGTCGGTGAAGTACTGCTTGATGCCCCGCATGATGGCGTTGGCCATCCGGTCCTGGTAAGCGTCGTCGTTGAGGCGGCGCTCTTCCTCCGGATTGCTGATGAAGGCGGTCTCCACCAGGATCGACGGGATGTCGGGAGCCTTGAGCACCGCGAAACCCGCCTGTTCCACGCCGTCCTTGTGGAGGGTGTTGATGTTACCCAGTTGATTCAGGACGGCCTTGCCGACCCGCATGCTGTCATTGATGGTGGCGGTTTGGGAGAGGTCGAGCAGGGTGCGGGCCAGGTGGCCATCCTTGCCGCCGATATTGACCCCGCCGATCAGGTCCGCGTCGTTTTCCTTCTGGGCCAGGTAGCGGGCCGCGGCGGAGCTGGCGCCCCGCTCCGACAGCACGAATACCGAGCTGCCCCGGGCGTCGGGGCGGATGAAGGCATCGGCGTGGATCGAGACGAACAGATCGGCCTGCACCCGGCGTGCCTTCTGGACCCGCTGGCCCAGGGGCACGAAGAAGTCTCCGTCCCGGGTCAGCATGGCCCGCATGTTGGGCTGAGCGTCGATCTTGGCCTTGAGGCGGCGGGCCACTTCCAGAGTCACATTCTTTTCATAGCTGCCGGCCGCGCCCACTGCTCCTGGATCCTCGCCGCCGTGGCCTGGGTCGATGGCGACGGTGACCAGGCGGGAAACTTCAGGCTCGCGCCGGCCGGGCCGGCGTGGAGCTTCGTTGCCCCGGGGCTCCTGGGCGGTTTGTGGTGCCTGGGCCGCGGGGGCAGCCTCGGCCTGGGTCAGGGCTCGCTCGGGAGTGGGGGCGTTGCCGACGGCGGCTTCCGAGGGGGTGGATTTCTGGATCAGGGCCAACAAGGGGTCGTTGGGCACGCTGGGGTAGAGGTCCACCACCAGGCGATGGCCGTAGTTGCCCACCGGGGGCAGAGTGAACAGCTGGGGGTTGATCTCGGCCTTGAGTTCTACCACCAAGCGTACGACGCCGGGACGGTTGCGGCCGGCCCGGATGAGCTTGATGTAGGGGTCGGCGTCGGTGATCTGGGACGGGAGGCTTTGCAGGACGCTGGTGAGTTCCACCCCTTCAAGATCGATGACCAGACGCTCCGGATCCTTCACCACCATGTGGCTGAAACGCAGCTCTCCGCGGCCTTCCAGGGTAATCCGGGTGTAGTCCTCGGCGGGCCAGACCCGCACCGCCAGCACGCTGGTCTGGGCTGCCCGGCCAACCGGGCTGACCAGCAGGGCCAGGGCCGCGCCGGAAAATTTCAGGAGTTCCCGCCTGGCGCGGGAGGGGCGACCATGCCGGGGGGTATCTGGAGCGTTTTCAGACATGCGATGCCGACCTCCGAACAGGCCTGAATGCGGGCGTTGCGGCCATTTCCGACCACCGCCAGGGTGATTTCCACATCTGGCGGAGCGAGATAGGGGCTAGCCTTGTCTGGCCATTCCACCAGACAGGCGCCCTGGCCGGCGAAGTACTCGTCGAGGCCGGCATCCAGGTATTCTTCTGGAGAACTGAAACGATAAAAATCAAAGTGATATAAGTCTAATCTAGAAAGAACATAAGGTTCAATCAAGGTGTAAGTGGGACTCTTCACGTTTCCGGCATGGCCCAGGGCCCGCAACAGGCCCCGCACCAGGGTGGTCTTGCCGGCCCCCAGGTCGCCCTGCAGGTAAATCACCAGCCCCGGCTTGATCAGGGGCGCCAGAGCGCCTCCCAGGATCTCGGTGGCGGCGGTGTCGGGCAAGTACAGAGTGGGCGGGGCGCCGTTATCATCAGCGGCATGGACGGAATCGATCATGGAGGGGTCTCCCGGGAGGGGGGCGAGGGGGCGCAAGCCTGGGCCGATCTGCGCCGGCGCATCGAGGGTTGGGCGGTGGAGCTGGGTTTCGATGGGATCAGCGTGGCGGATATCGACCTGGAGGACGCGGCGCCCGGGCTGGCGGCCTGGTTGGCGGCGGGTTTCCACGGCGAGATGGATTATATGGGCAAACATGGGGCCAAACGCTGGCGCCCCGGGGAGTTGGTGCCCGGCACCCGGCGGGTGATCTGCGCCCGCCTGACCTATCTGCCCGAAGGCGCCCCGGCCCTGGAAAACCTGGCCGATGGCAGCCGGGCCTTCATCTCCCGGTACGCATTGGGGCGGGACTACCACAAGGTGCTGCGCAGCCGCCTGCAAAGACTGGCGAAGCGGATCGGCCAGGAGGTGCCCCACGGCTTCCGGGTTTTCGTGGATTCGGCGCCGGTGATGGAGGTGGCCCTGGCCAGCCGGTCGGGCCTGGGCTGGCGGGGCAAGCACACCTTGCTGATTCGGCGGGAGGCGGGCTCCTGGTTCTTCCTGGGGGAGCTGTTCACCGACCTGCCCCTGCCGGTGGATCCGCCCCAGTCCGAGCACTGCGGTACTTGCCGGGCCTGCCTGGCGGCCTGTCCCACCAACGCCATTGTGGCCCCTTATCAGGTGGACGCCCGGCGCTGCATCTCCTACCTGACCATCGAGCTGGCCGGGCCGATTCCCGAAGACCTGCGGCCGCTCCTGGGCAACCGCATCTATGGCTGCGACGACTGTCAGCTGGCCTGCCCCTGGAACCGCTTCGGCCGGCTCACCCGGGAGCCGGATTTCGCGCCCCGCCACGGCCTGGACCAGGCGGCTCTGGCGGAGCTGTTCGCCTGGAGCGAGGCGGACTTCAATCAGCGGATGGCCGGCAGCGCGATCTACCGGATCGGCCATGAACGCTGGCTGCGCAACATCGCGGTGGCCCTGGGCAATGCCCCGACCACGCCAGCGGTGTTGGCGGCGCTGGCGGCCCGCGCCCAGGACCCCTCGGCGCTGGTGCGGGAGCACGTGGCCTGGGCGCTGGCCCGCCATGGGGTCGTCGCCAGCGTCCCCCCGGCGTAGAATCGCGCCTCCCTGTCCTTGCCGTGATGCTTCCCATGCCCCTCGACCGCGATCTGCCCATTGGTGTTTTCGATTCCGGCGTCGGCGGTCTGACGGTGGTTCGGGCCCTGATGGAACGCCTGCCCCTGGAGAGCATCCTGTACTTTGGCGATACCGCCCGGGTGCCCTATGGGATCAAGTCGGTTTCCACCATTGAGCACTTCTCCGGGCAGATCACGGATTTCCTCCTGGGGCGGGGGGTGAAGATGCTGATCATCGCCTGCAACACCATGGCGGCGGTGGCCGCCCAGGTGGTCAAGGACAAGGCCGGCAAGATCCCGGTACTGGACGTGATCGATGCCGGTGCCCGGGCGGCGGTGGCCCAGTCCCGTTCCCGCGCCATTGGCGTGATCGGCACCCCGACCACGGTCAATTCCAATGCCTATGCCCGTCGCATGCATGCTCTGGATCCGGCGGTGCGGGTCTATTCCCAGGCTTGCCCCCTGTTTGTGCCCCTGGTGGAGGAGGGTTGGCTGGACCATCCGGTAACGCGTCTCACCGCCCAGGAATACCTGCGCCCGGTGCTGGCGGAGGAGGTGGATAGCCTGGTGCTGGGGTGCACCCACTACCCCCTGTTGAAGCCCTTGCTGCAAGAAGTGGCGGGGTTCGACATCCGCCTGGTGGATTCCGCCATCACCACCGCCGAGCAGGCGGCCAGGCGGCTGGCGGAACTGGATCTGGCTCGACGGGGCGAGGTCCTGCCGGATTACCGTTATGTGGTGACGGACATTCCCCTGCGTTTCCAGACCATCGGTGAACGCTTTCTGGGGCGCTCCCTGGGGCAAGTGGAAAAAGTGGAGTGGTAGGACCTCAGGCGGGGCCGGTGGCCATGGGGCGCGCCGGATCGGCGCACCACTCGCTCCAGGAGCCGGGGTAGAGGCGGGAGCCGGCAAGGCCCGCCGATTCCATGGCCAGCAGGTTGTGGCACGCGGTGACCCCGGAACCGCACTGGTGCACCACCCGGTGGGCGTCGCCGCCATGGAGCAGGGTGCCGTACTCCTTCTGAAGCACCGAAGCCTGCTTGAAGCAGCCATCGGGCCCCAGGTTGTCCTTGAACCAGCGGTTGATGGCGCCCGGGATGTGGCCGCCCACCGGGTCCAGGGTCTCATTCTCACCCCGGAAGCGGTCCGGGCTGCGGGCGTCGATCAGCAGCATGCCGGGCTCGCCCAGGGATCGTTCTACCCCGGACACCTCCATCACCATCTGAGCCTGCAGGGCCACCACGTAGGGCAGGGGCTCGGGGGTCGGCACCGCTGCGCTGAGGGCGAGTCCGGCCCCCAGCCAGGCCTGCAGGCCGCCGTCGAGCACCGCCACCCGGCGATGGCCCAGCCAGCGCAGCAACCACCACAGGCGGGCGGCGAACATGCCGGAGGCGTCGTCGTAGACCACGACCTGGGTGTGGTTGCCCACCCCGCAGGCTTCCAGCCGGGCGGCCAGCCGCGCGGGGTCGGGCAGGGGGTGGCGGCCGTTGGTGCCCGTCATGGGGCCGGACAAGTCTTCGTCCAGATGGAGGAACTGGGCGCCGGGCAGGTGGGACTCGGCATAGACCTTGCGGCCGAAGTCCGGGTCGCGCAAATCGTGACGGCAGTCAAAGATGCGCCAGTCTGGTTCGCCAGCCTGCTGGGCCAGCTCCCGGGGGGAAATAAGGGTGGTGTAGGAGGCGGTCACCGAGCCGTCTCGGGGGTTTCGGCCAGCCACTGGCGGGCCTCGGTCTCGTCGTCGAAGACCTGGATGTCAGCCGACACGAACAGCTGGGAGATCCAGGCGCTCCAGGTGGCCCACTGGTCAGTGGTCAGCACCGCGATACGTCCGAAGTCCTGGGCGTGGCTGCGGGAGAAGCGGATTTCCTCCCACGCTAGATCCAGGGTGAAGCCAGCCATCTGGCGCAGATCCATGAGGAGATTGATTGGCCCGTCGAAGCGGATCTTGTACTCCACCAGCTCCTCGAATTCCTTGTAATCGGCCAGGGTGAATTCGCCGAAGACGGTGACGCTGACCAGGTTGGGACCGTGATCGGTGGTGATCATGGGGGGTTCTCCGCAAGGATGGGGAAAGGATGATTGGGACCTACTATAGACCCGCCCCCCAGCCGCTTCAATCGTTGCTGGCCGAGGCTTGGGCCGCGGTCTGGAGAGGACTTTGGGAAACGGGGCCGGAGGGCCGGTTGGCGGCCAGGGAAATGACCAGCCCGCTGAGGATGATCAGCCCGATGGCCAGCCAGGCCGCCACGGGAAGATGTTCGCCCCACAGCACCACCCCGAACAGGCTGGCGAAGATCACCGTGGAATAGGCCAGATTGGCCGATACCAGGGTCTTGCCGTAACGGTAGGAGCGGGTCATGGCCAACTGGGCCAGGGCGGCGAACAGCCCGACCCCCAGCAGCGCCGGCAAATCGGCCAGGGGCACGGGGTGGAAGCCCCCGGTAAGCAGGGTCCACGCCAGCCCCAGTATCAAGGTGAGGGCGGAAAACCAGAAGACGGTGCGGGACTCGGGCTCCCCCAGCTGGCCGAGTTCCCGCACATTGATATAGGCCACGCTGGCGATCAGCCCGGACAGCAGTCCCGCCGCCGCCCCGGGCCACTGGTCGGCCTGCAGGGTCGGGCGCAACAGCAGCACCACGCCGGCAAAGCCGATGAGCACCGCCGTGGCCAGGGGCCAGGCGACCCGCTCCCGCATCCAGAGGGCGAGGATCAGGGCCACGAAGATGGGGGAGGTGTAGTTGAGGGTGACGGCGGTGGCCAGGGGTAGGATGCCAATGGCGTAATAGTAGGCGGCCAGGGCGACGGAGCCGGCTACTCCCCGGGACAGCTGCATTCGCCAATGGGGGGTGGCGGCGGGTATCCGCCCGAAACGCAACAGGGCAAAACTCACCCCGAGGGCCACCAGCCCCCGATAGATGGTGAGCTCCCCGACGCCAAAATGGGCCGAGCTGATCTTGACGCATACCCCCATGCAGGCGAACAGGAAGCTGGCGGCGATCATCCACAGGGACGGCATGGGCGGGATGGCGCTTACAGGTGGCGGCGCAGGGCCAGGGCCGAGCCGGCCAGGCCGAGGAGGGCGGCGAAGCCCAGGAGCAGTCCGACGGCCTCGGGGGCCAGGCGCCCCAGGCTGAACACGGTGCCGTAGGTCTGGGCGATGCGCTCCACCGCTGGGGCCAGGAGTTCCAGGGACAGGGCGGCGATACCCCAGGCGAAGAGCCCGCCCCCCAGGCCCTGGAGCCCTCCCAGCCAGTAGAAGGGGCGGCGGATGAAGGGCGTGGTGGCCCCCAGCACTCGGCTGACCTCGATCTCTTCCCGCCGGGTCATGATCTGCAGGCGGATGGTGTTGAAGGTGATGATCACCAGGGCGCTGCCCAGCACGCCGGCCAGCAGGTACATGACCAGCCGGCCAAAATCGATGAGGGCGGTCAGGCGCTGGACCCACAGGGTATCCACCTGGGCATGCTCGACCCGGGCGTGGTGGGCGTAGCGGGCTTGAACCGCCTCGAAAGCGGCGAGATCCGGGGCCCGCAGGGTCAGGATGAAGGCGTCTGGCAGGGGGTTGGCGGGCAGGGTGTCCAGGACGTCGGCCAGGCCGTTCCGGGCCAGATCGGTCCGGGCTTCGTCCCGGGACACGAAGCGCAGGGCAGACAGGCTGGCGTCGTTGCGCAGGGTCCGCTCCAGCTTGGCTCGCTCCTCGGCGCTGGTGTCATCCTTCAGGAACAGGGTCATTTCCGGCCTGCCGCTGACCCCCGAGGCCAGGCTCGCCAGGCTGTCGAAGAGGGCCAGGCCGGTGGCGGGCAGGGCCAGGGCCAGGCCGATCACCAGGCTGGACAGGAGGCTGCCCAGGGGCTGGGCCGCCAGATTCCCCAGGGCCAGGCCGAGGGCCCGCCAGTGGGCCGCGAACCAGGCCTTCATGCCGCCTCCTCGGCCAGCCGGCCATGGCTGAGGCGCACCAGGCGCGGGTTGGCGCCGGCGAAGAGGTTGGCGTCGTGGGTGGACACGATCACCGTGACGCCGGCGGCATTGAAGGAGCGGAACAGGTCAGCGATCTCCCGGGCGTAGGCCGGGTCCAGGTGGGCGGTGGGTTCGTCGGCGATGAGGATCGAGGGCTTGTTGACGATGGCCCGGGCGATGGCTACCCGTTGCTGTTCGCCCCCCGACAGGGCCACCGGACTTTCCGTCAGGCGGTCGGCCAGGCCGACCCGTTCCAGGGCGGCCCGGGCCCGGTGCTCCGCTTCCTTGCGGGACAGGCCGGCGATCTCCAGGGGCAGAGCGACGTTGCGGAAGACGTCGCGATCGGTGAGCAGTCGGGATTCCTGGAGGATCAGGCCGAGCTTGCGGCGCAGGTAGGGAATGGCCGAGGCGGGCAGATGGCCCACGTCCTGGCCGTTGATCAGGACCCGGCCGCTGGTGGGGCGTTCGATGGCCGGAATCATCTTGAGGAGGGTGCTCTTGCCGGCGCCGGAATGACCAGAGAGCACCACCAGCTCGGCGTGGCGGATGGTGCAGCTGATTCCGGCCAGGGCCTCGTGGCCGCCGGGATAACACTTGCCCACCGCTTCGAACTCGATCATTCAGCTTGACCGGCGGTGTTGCCAAAGAGGGCATCCACGAATTCCTGGGCGCGGAAGGGCTGAAGGTCGTCGATGCCTTCCCCCACCCCGATGAAGCGCAGTGGCTTGGGTGTCTGGCGGGCGATGGCCGCGACCACCCCGCCCTTGGCCGTGCCGTCGAGCTTGGTGAGGATCAGGCCGGTGACGCCAATGGCGGCGTCGAAGGCTTTCACCTGGGTGAGGGCGTTCTGGCCGATGTTGGCATCCAGCACCAGCAGGACCTCGTGGGGGCCGGTGGGCTCGGCCTTGGCAATGACCCGCCGGACCTTGGCGATTTCTTCCATCAAGTGGAGCTGGGTGGGCAGGCGCCCGGCGGTATCCGCCAGCACCACGTCGATGCCCCGGGCCTTGGCAGCCTGGATGGCGTCGAAGATCACCGCCGCCGGGTCGCCGCCGTCCTGGGCGATCACGGTAACGCCGTTCCTTTCGCCCCAGGTCATGAGCTGCTCCCGGGCAGCGGCCCGGAAGGTGTCTCCAGCGGCCAGCAGCACGGTCTTGCCTTGGGCCTGCAGCCACTTGGCCAGCTTGCCAATGGAGGTGGTCTTGCCCGAGCCGTTGACCCCCGCGATCATGATGATGTGGGGTTTGTGGTCCCCCAACGCCATGGGTTCCTCCAGGGGGGCGAGGATTTCCAGCAAGCCTGCGGCCAGGGTTGCCTGGAGCTGATCAGCGGTTTCCAGCTTGTCTTTCTTCCAGTGCCGGCGCAGATCCTCCAGCAGGTGATGGGTGGCCTCCACGCCGCAGTCGGCCATCAGCAGGGTGGCCTCCAGCTCTTCCAGCAGATCTTCGTCGATCTTGCGGCGGGTGAACAGGCCGGAAATTCCGCCCCCCAGGGTCTGGCGGGTGCGGGCTAGGCCCGCCTTGAGGCGCTCGGCCCAAGAGGGCTTGCGGGCGGGTTCGGCGGGGGCTGCCGTTGGGGCCTGGCCGGCTATGGTAGCCTTCGGGCCTTCCGTCGGCGGGGTGCCGCTTTTCTTGAAGAAACCAAACATGAGGTGTGGGGTCTGACGGGGCGTTTGCTTGGGACCGGGGACCCGCCAGGCGGGTCTGCCGACGGGATCACGAAACAGAGCGAGAGTTTATCAGATGGCACGATGGCGCAAGTTGCAGCAACGGGCGGGATGGCTGGTTTTGGCTGTGTTGGCGACGGGGGCGGCCCCCGCGGCCTGGGGGAATCCCTTCGAGACCCGCCTTGCCAACGGCATGAAATTGATCGTCAAGGAAGATCCCCGGGCCCCCTCTGCGGTGCACATGGTGTGGTACCGGGTCGGGGCGATGGACGAGGTGGATGGTTCCTCCGGGGTAGCCCATCTGCTGGAGCACATGATGTTCAAGGGCACCCGGAAGGTCGGCCCGGGGGAGTTCAACAAGCGGGTGGCGGCCCTGGGGGGGCGGGACAACGCCTTCACCAGCCATGACTACACCGCCTATTTTCAGCAGGTGCCGGCCGATCGCCTGGAAGTGGTGATGTCCCTGGAGGCGGACCGGATGGCCCACCTGCGCCTCAATGACGGGGAGTTCGCCAAGGAGCTGGAGGTGGTCAAGGAGGAGCGTCGCCTGCGCACCGATGATCAACCCCATTCCCTGGTCCACGAACAGCTCCAGGCCTCGGCCCTGCTGGCCCATCCCTACCGGCGCCCGGTCATCGGCTGGATGTCCGACCTGGAGCGGATGAAGCCCGAGGACGCCCGGGCCTGGTACCGGACCTGGTATGCCCCCAACAACGCCACCCTGGTGGTGGTGGGGGACGTGGACCATCGCCGGGTCTTCGAGCAGGCCCGGCGCCACTACGGGGCCTTGTCCGCCAAACCCTTGCCGTCCCGGCGGGAGGTCAGCGAACCTCCCCAGCGGGGTGAGCGGCGGGCCGTGGTGCGGGCTCCGGCGGAGCTGCCCTACCTGGCCCTGGCCTGGCCGACTCCCACGGTGCGGGATCTGAACAAGGATCGGGATTATTTCGCCCTTCAGGTGTTGGCCGCGGTGCTGGATGGTTACGATGGTGCCCGCTTGAGCACCCGCCTGGTCAAGAGCGCCCAGCCCATGGCGGTTTCGGCGGGGGCGGGTTTTGACGGCATGTCCCGGGGGGCTTCGCTTTTCATGCTGGAGGGCACGCCGTCCGCGGGTTACTCGGTGGCGGAGCTGGAGGCCGGCCTCAAGGGCGAAATTGCCCGGATCCGCCAGGAAGGCATCACGTCCGAGGAGCTCTCCCGGGTCAAGGCCCAGGCGGTGGCGGCTCAGGTCTATAAGCGGGATTCCCTGATGGGGCAGGCCATGGAAATCGGCATGCTGGAAATGGCCGGGTTTTCCTGGCGGGACGATGAGCGTTTGCTGGCGGGCCTGAAGTCCGTGACGGCGGAGGAGGTAAAGGCGGTGGCCAATCGCTATTTTCAGGATGAAACCCTGACGGTGGTACGTCTCGATCCCTTGCCCCTGGCGGCGCGCAAGCCCGCTAAGGCGAGTCCTACCCTGCGCCATGGAGGTGGCCAATGATGGCGCAGGGTTTGATCCGGCGGGCCTGGCTAGCCCTGCTTTGTCTGCCCGGCCTGGCCCTGGCAGCGGTGAATATCCAGTCCTGGCAGGCCCCCGGGGGGGCGCGGGTGTTCTTTGTGGAAAGCCATGCCCTGCCCATGATCGACATTCAGGTGGACTTCGCCGCGGGCTCGGCCTTCGACCCCCCAGGCAAGGCGGGCCTGGCGGCCCTGACTCGGGGCTTGCTGGATGGGGGGGCCGGAGGCCTGAATGAGGCCGCCATCGCCGACCGGCTGGCAGACCTGGGGGCCCGCCTGGGGGGCGGTGGTGATGGGGACCGGGCCAGCATTTCCCTGCGTACCCTGGCGGACCCCGCCCTGCGGGAGGGGGCCGTGGATTTGCTGGCCACCCTGTTGGCCAAGCCGGATTTTCCCGCCGCGGTGGTGGAGCGGGAGAAGGCGCGGGCCATCGCCGGCCTCAAGGAGGCGGAAACCCAGCCTGGCGCCATCGCCAGCCGGCGCTTCGCTGCGGTGCTCTATCCCAGCCATCCCTACGGGGCGGTGGAAACACCGGAGAGCGTCGGGCGGATCGGGCGGGAGGATCTGATGGCCTTTCATCGCCAGAACTTCGTGGCCCGGCGGGCGACCGTTACCCTGGTGGGAGATCTCAGCCGGAGCCAGGCCGAGGCCCTGGCCTTGACGGTGACCGCGGGCCTGCCCCAGGGGGAACCGGTGCCGGCGCTACCAAAGCCAGGGTTGCCGGCTGGTGGCGTGATCCGGGTGCCCCATCCTTCGGCCCAGGCCCATATCCTGATGGGATTGCCGGTCCTCACCCGGGATGATCCGGATTACTTCCCTCTGTTGGTGGGAAACTATGTACTGGGGGGCGGCGGCTTCGTCTCCCGGCTCACTAAAGAAGTCCGGGAAAAGCGTGGTTTCGCCTACAGCGCTTACAGCTACATGATGCCCTCCCGGGTGGCTGGGCCCTTTCAGATTGGCCTGCAAACTCGGGGTGGGCAGGCCGAGGAGGCCCTGGGCGTGGTGAATCAAACCCTGCGGGACTTCATCCAGGGTGGGCCCACCCCCCAGGAGACCGTCGCCGCCCGGGACAATCTGGTCAATGGCTTCGGCCTGCGCCTGGATTCCAATCGCAAGGTCCTTGATTACGTGGCCATGATCGGCTTTTACGGTTTGCCTATGGACTGGTTGGAAAATTACCCCAAGGCGGTGGCGTGGGTGACGCCGGAGGCCATCCGGGATGCCTTCCGTCGTCGCGTTCTGCCAGAGCACCTGGTGACGGTGGTGGTGGGCGGTGGGGGCGATCCGTCGGCGGCTCCCGCCGGAGGGCAGCCTTGAGCCGGGTACGCATCGTGGGCGGCAAATGGCGCTCCCGTCAGATCCAGGTGCTGGATTCGGCGGGCTTGCGCCCGACCCCCGATCGGGTACGGGAAACCCTCTTCAACTGGCTGGGGCAGGATCTCACCGGCTGGTCCTGTCTCGACCTTTTCGCCGGGAGCGGGGTGCTGGGTTTTGAGGCGTCCTCCCGGGGGGCCGCGCCCGTCACCCTGGTGGAGCTGGATCCACGGGTCCATGCCAGCCTGGGGGCGATGGCAAAGACCCTACAAGCAGAACAGTTGGAGCTGATCCGGGGCGATGGGTTAAAATTCTGCGTTTCGTCCGGGCGGACCTTTGATCTGGTGCTGCTGGATCCCCCTTACCACAAGGGTTGGTTGGAACGTGTCGAACCCCATCTGGATCGGGTGGTTTCGCCTGACGGATGGTTATATGTGGAAGCCGAGCATCCGGTACCCCGGCTGGGGGCCTGGAGCGCTGTCCGCCAGGGACAGGCCGGGCAAGTGTATTTCCAGCTCTTGCGGAGGGAGCAGCCATGAGGGAAGCAATCGCCATCTATCCGGGGACTTTCGACCCGTTCACCCGGGGGCATGAGGACTTGGTGCGTCGCTCGGCCCTGCTGTTCCAGACCGTGGTGGTGGCGGTGGCGGAAACCAGCGGTAAGGATCCTCTGTTCAATCTGGAGGAGCGGGTCGAGATCGCCCGGGAGGTGGTCAAACCCCTGAGTAACGTCCAGGTGGTGGGCTTTCAGGGCCTTCTGATGAACTTCGTCCAGGCCCAGGAGGCCCGGGTGGTGATCCGGGGGCTGCGGGCAGTATCGGATTTCGAATACGAATTCCAGCTGGCGGGGATGAATCGCAAGATGTACCCCGATGTGGAGACCGTGTTTCTCACCCCCGGGGAGGAGTTCATGTTCATCTCCGGCACCCTGGTGCGGCAGATCGCCCGACTGGGCGGCGACGTGAGCAAGTTTGTTCATCCCGTTGCCCTGGAGCGGCTGCGGGCAAAGGTTAATAGGAAAGGATGAGTTAATGGCGCTGCTGATTACCGACGAGTGCATCAATTGCGATGTGTGTGAGCCTGAATGCCCTAACGGGGCCATTTCCCAGGGGGAAGAGATCTATGTGATAGATCCCGATAAGTGCACCGAGTGCGTGGGCCATTTCGATGAGCCCCAATGCCAGCAGGTGTGCCCGGTGGATTGCATCCCCCACAACCCGGATCGGGTCGAGACCAAGGACCAATTGATGGAAAAGTTCATCCGGCTGACCAGCCAGGGTTGAACTGCCGCTACTCCGGCTGGGACGGAGTGACCAGAAACAACAAGCCCGCGCCAAGACGCGGGCTTGTTGTTTCTGGTGGGCCTGTATTCAGGCGGCCAAGGGTTGTTGGCGACCCGCTGCCGTTTCGGCGCTGGCTCCCAGGATGGCGCGAATGGCACTCCCCAGGGACGCCAGCTCCCCCAGCTGACGACGCAGGCCGGCCTCTGCCTGCTGGAGCTCCACGATCCGGTCTTCCAGGGTATCGGTGGCCTGGTGGATGCGCTTGACGCTGTCGAGACGTCGCTTCAGCTGGAGCTGGTATTCCCGGACCTGGGTTTCCAGGGGGGCCATGACAGCCCTTAGCCACTGTTCCACATCCCGGTTGGCTACCTCGAAGGTCCGCCGGGCCTGAACCGCGACGGTTTCGAAGAACTTCTGGGTCAGGGTGTGCTTCTCGGTGGTGACCAAGGCCAGGGCGGTGTTGAGCTGTTTGTTGAAGGCCTTTTCCAGGCGGTCGATTTCCTGTTCGTAACGCAGGGTGGAGAAGGTTGTAGGGCTGGTCAGGGTGAGGCCATGCTCGACGCTGAAGCGCTTGTACATGGCGTCGAGCATGCGGGTGATCTCGCTGACCTCGTCTGAAGAGCGTCGCAGGTTGTCCCGCAGATGGGCGAAGAAGCCTTCCATGGCGTCCCGCAGCCCCCGGGAGAAGGTGGCCTCAAGCATGGCTTCCCGGGTGCGCCGGGTTTCATCCCGGAGGGCGTCCAGGCCCAGGTTGGCGAGGAGGTTGTTGGTGAGGTTGGAAAAGACGCTGCGCACGGCGTAGTACTTCTGCAGGCCTTGTTCAAACTCGTCCTTTTCGGATTTGATCTTGCGCATCATGTATTCGATGACGCTCTGATTCTTGCCCCGCAGGTCGGTCATTTCCCCCAGTTGCTCCGCCAGGCCGGCCAGGCGGGCTTCCAGCAGGGCTTTGGCCTGGCTGACCAGGTCTTCGGTTTCGTCCAGGGTGTTGTCCCGGATGATTTCCCGCTTGGCGGGGAGCAGGTCGCCGGACAGGGCCCCCTCCAGGGCTGGCAGGCGGCTGCGGGCGAGGAGGGCCTCGTCACCGGTAATGCGGGCCACCAGGCCCTTCTGGGCGGAAACGGGGAAGATATGGCCGTGGGGCGTGCCCAGGGTTTCGGCCACCGAATCCACCTGGCGGGCGATTTCCGCGTCGATGCGGGTGTCGTCCCGCAGGCCGTCCCACAGGCTGTCGATCTTGTTGAGGACCACCATGCGGCCGCGCTGGCGGCCCGAGCCGGACTGAACGTAGTCCCGCCAGACGGTGAGATCACTCTGGGTCACCCCGGTGTCGATGCCCAGGATGAACAGCACCGCGTGGGCATTGGGGAGCAGGGACAGGGTAAGTTCGGGTTCGGCGCCAATGGCATTGAGGCCCGGCGTGTCCAGCACCACCAGGCCCTGCTCCAGGAGGGGGTGGGGGAAATGGATCAGGGCGTGACGCCAGCGGGGGATTTCCACCAGGCCGTCTGCGCCGGGCTTGAGACCGCGCTGGCCTTCCGGGTCTACCGCGAAACCCAGGGTGACGGCGTGATCCTGGGCGACGCGCTTGGTTTCTCCCACCCGGGCCAGGGCTTGCTGGAGATCCGCGGCGTTGCGGGGGTCCAGGGCGAAGGTGGTCCATCGATCGGTTTGGCGTTTGAGTTCCGAAACGCTGCTCGGCTCTGCCCGGGTCTCGATGGGCAGCAGGCGGATTTCCGGGGAAGAGCCACTTAGCCACTGGAGTTCGGTGGGACACATGGTGGTGCGTCCGGCGCTGGAGGGCAGGATGCGGTCGCCGAAGTCCGAGAAGAAGATGGCGTTGATCAGTTCGGACTTGCCCCGGGAAAATTCTGCCACGAAGGCCACCACCAGCCGGTCGTCCCGCAGGCGGTCCAGAACGTACTGAAGTCGCAGGTCGCCCTGGGCGTCCCCCACCTCGTTGTGGGTAAGCCAGGTTCGCAGGCGCCCCACCACATCCATCACGGAGGTGCGCCAGTGACTGTAGTCGGAAAACTGTTCAGCGAGGGTCATGACATGCTCTTACGGAAAGAGGTGGGCAAGCTTTAGGATTTTAAGATTATTCGCGATGGCGCGCCGGATTCGGGGGGCGCTGACAACGGGGGCAATGGAAGGTTGCCCGCTGGCCCATGATGGACTTGCGGATGGCGGTGCCGCAGAGCCGGCAAGCCTCCCCGGTTCTTCCATAGACGAAATAGCTTTGCTGGAAATACCCAGGTTGCCCGTGGATATCCACGAAATCCCGCAGGCTGCTGCCGCCAGCCTGGATCGCATCTGTCAGGGTTTCCCGGATTGCCGTGACCAGGCGCGCGGATCGGGCCGACCCGAGTTGGCCAGCCGGGGTGGTGGGGTGGATGCGAGCCCGGAACAAGGCTTCCGAGGCATAAATGTTCCCGATTCCCACGATGCGCCGGCCGTCCATGAGGAACAGCTTGATGGGCGTGGTGCTGCCTCGGCTGGCTTGGTGCAGCCAGGGGCCGGAGAAGCCCTCCGTCAGGGGCTCAATGCCCAGGTGGGCGAGGAGAGAGTGAAGCTCGGGGGGCTCGGAGGTCCACAGTACCAGGCCGAAGCGGCGCGGGTCCCGGTAGCGCAATGCCTGGTCGCCGAAGCACAGATCGATATGGTCGTGGGCTGCGACGGGGCTGGCCCGGGGCACCATGCGCAGGCTGCCCGACATGCCCAGGTGGATGATCAGGGTGCCGCCATCGAAGTCCAGAAGGAGGTATTTGCCGCGCCGGCGAACCCCGTGGAGGGTCGAGCCAGCCACGCTGTCGGCCAGTTGCGGGGATACAGGTTGGCGCAATCGTCCGTTCCGGATGACAACCTCCGTGAGGATGCGTCCGGTCACATGGGGTTCGATGCCCCGGCGGGTGGTTTCCACTTCAGGCAATTCAGGCATGGGCGCTTTCTTGCCGCCTGGCGTGGCTTGCTGCGGTCATGGAAACTCCCTAAGATCGAACGAACCAAATTCTATCCCAGCCTTCCAGTTTCCCCGGAAGACCCGGCCTCGGGGCCGCAGTGGCTGGCGTGCTTCTGCTCAATATCGGTTCGCCCCCGTAACAATCCCCTGCTTGTGAGTCATGTTGATGAACCGTCTGGTGCGTGCCGTACCCGTTGCTTTGATCGCCCTGGCCCTGTCCGTGTCCGTCGGGGCTCAGCCGCCCTCCGAAGATGGCGCGGCCGCGCAGCCCCTGGAGCAACCCCTGACGGGCAAATTGCTGTATGAATTCCTTCTGGCCGAAGTGGCGGGCGCCCGGGGGCGCCTGGACATTGCCGTGGGTGCCTATCTGGACATGGCCCGCCAGACCCGGGATGCCCGAATCGCACGACGGGCCACCGAACTCGCCCTGGCGAGCCGCCAGTTGCCGGCGGCCACCGAAGCCGCCCAGATCTGGAGCGAGGTGGATCCTGCTTCTCCGGAGGCCAAGCGCATTCTGGCGGGCTTGTTGATGGGTAGCCAGGGGCGCCTGGAGGAGGCCCAGACCCAGTTGGCGCGGGCCTTGGCCCAGGCCGGCGACCATCTACCCCAGGCTTTGCTGGGGCTCAATCGCGCCCTGGCTCAAGTGGAGGACAAGGGGGCCGCAAGGTCCGCCATCGATCGCCTGACCACGCCCTATCTCAGCTTGCCCGAGGCCCGCTTCGCCCGGGCTCATGCCGCCTTTGCCGCCCGGGATGCCCTGGCCTGTGCGGGGGAGCTGGATCAGGCCCTGGCCCTGCGGGCGGATTGGGAGCCCGCGGTGTTGCTTAAAGCCCAGGTGCTTCAGCTAAGCGAATCCGGCGCGGCGATCACGCTCCTGAAGGAGTATTTGTCCCGCCATCCTGAAAGTACCGCTGGTCGCCAGGCCTACGGCCGGTTGCTGGCCGGGGGGCAGCGGTATAGCGAGGCCCTGGAGCAGTTTGAACAAGCTCTGGCCACCGACCCCGACGACGTGGATCTGCTCTACGGCGCCGGGGTGCTGGCCCAACAGGTGGGCCGCCTGGAGGAGGCGGAGCGCTATCTGCGGAAAGTTCTGGAGCGCAAACCGGCGGATCTGGATGTGGTACGCCTGCAACTGGGGCGCCTGGCGGAGCAGCGTAAGCGGCTGGATGAGGCCCTGACCTGGTACCAGGCGGTAGAAGGCCAGCCTCGCCGGGATGAGGCCCGCCTGCGCATGGCCCAGGCCTTGGCGGAAGCTGGGCGGATTGATGAAGCCCGGCGCCATCTACAGGCCCAGCCCGGGGAGGGGGTAGACCGGGCGCGTTGGCGCCTGGCGGAAGCCCAGTTGCTGCGGGACGCCCAGCGCCTGGATGAAGCGGCTGCCGTGGTGGAAGCCGCCCTGCGCCAGTTTCCCGACAATCCCGATCTCCTCTATGAGTCAGCCATGCTGGCGGAGCGGCGTGGCCAGCATCAGGTGATGGAGGGCCGCCTGCGCAAGCTGATCGCCCTTCAGCCCGACCATTCCCATGCCTACAACGCCCTGGGTTATTCCTTGGTGGAGCGGGGGCTGCGCCTCGACGAGGCGGAGCAACTCATTCGCAAGGCCCTGGAGCTGGCGCCGGAAGACCCCTTCATCGTGGACAGCATGGGTTGGGTGCGCTTCCGACGGGGAGACGTCAGCGGCGCTATCGTTTACCTGGAGCGGGCCTACGGGCTGCGTCCCGATCCCGAGATCGCCGCCCATCTGGGCGAGGTCTATTGGAAATTGGGGCGGACCGAGGAGGCGCGCCGTTTGTGGGCGGATGCCCTGCGGAACAACCCTGCCAACGGGCCGCTGCAAGACGCCATCCGGCGGCATCCCCAATGAAGTTCAGTGGCAAGTTTGGTTGGGCCTTGGCGGCCACGGTTTGCCTCGCGCTGGGCGGATGCGCTGCGCCGCCGCTTAGGCCCGAGCCCGTTTCGGCAATCCGGCAGGCGGTGGACCGCTTCGAGCTGGAGGGGCGTTTGGCCGCCAGTAGCGGTGATAGGGTGGCTTCGGTGGGGCTCCTTTGGCGGCATGGTCCGGTGGGGGACGAAATGAGTTTCATCGGGCCTCTGGGACAGACCCTGGGGCAGCTTTCGGTTACCCCCGTGGCGGCGGTGCTGACCGGTGCCGACGGCAAGCGCCGGCGGGCCGCCAGCCCGGAGGAACTGCTGGAGCAGGCCCTGGGCCTGCGCCTGCCCATCGGCCAGGTGGCGCTTTGGGTGCAGGCGGTGGTGGGGCCGTCAGCCCGGTTGCGGCGCCTGGATGAACTGGGGCGCCCCGCAAGCGTGGCCGATGAGGGCTGGATCATCGACTATCTGGAGTACGCCAGTGACGCCGGCAACTCCCATCCCCGCAAGCTGGAGGCAGCCTGGGGTGACGCCCGGATCAAGCTCATTGTGGACCGGTGGAGCCCTGGTTCATGAGTGCGCCGCTTACTTGCCTGGCCCCCGCCAAACTCAATCTTTTCCTCCACGTGGTGGGGCGTCGCCCGGACGGCTATCACCTGCTGCAGACTGCTTTCCGCATGCTGGATTGGGGTGATGAACTGACGTTTCAGGTGCGCAATGATGGGCTCGTCCGTCGCCTGAGTGTCTTGGAAGGGGTGCCGGAGGAGGAGGATCTGGTGGTGCGGGCGGCCCGACTGCTCCAGGCGACCCAGGGCGTGACCCAGGGTGTGGATATCACCGTGACCAAACGCCTGCCCATGGGGGGTGGGCTGGGTGGGGGGAGCTCCGATGCGGCCACCGTCCTGCTGGCCCTCAATCGTCTGTGGGGGCTCAATTTGTCTCGGCTGGCCCTGCAGGCCCTGGGGTTGCGCCTGGGTGCGGATGTGCCGTTCTTCATCTTTGGCGAGAGCGCTTTCGCTGAAGGCGTGGGGGAGGTGCTCCAGCCCATGGCCCTTCCGCCGGCCTGGTATGTGGTGGTGGCACCCCCGGTCTCGATTCCTACGGCAGCGATTTTTGCGGCAAAGGAGTTGACGCGGGATACCTGTCCCATCAAAATAGCGGACTTCGCAGCATGCACCACGCGAAACGACCTGGAAGCAGTAGCGAAAGCCAGGTTTCCGGAAGTGAGTGAAGTTCTCGACTGGTTGGGCCGCTTCGGCCCGGCACGAATGACCGGTTCCGGGGCCTGTGTTTTTTTGCAGGAGGCCGATGAAGCCGGTGCTGACAAGGTTTTGGGCGAATGCCCCGCCCGATGGCGAGCCTGGAAGGCAAAAGGTCTGGATAAGCACCCGCTCCACGATTGGGTCGGAAGCGAGTTGCGGTAAAGTTAAGTAGTGACTGGGGAGTCGCCAAGTTGGTTAAGGCACCGGATTTTGATTCCGGCATTCGAGGGTTCGAATCCTTCCTCCCCAGCCAAGTTATGACGGGCAGGCCTCTGGCCTGCCCGATTCGTTTCAGCCCTACTGATTCATAGCACACGGAGCGCGGTCATGGCCTATGGCAGCCTGATGGTCTTCACCGGTAACGCCAATCCCAAGCTGGCCGGCGATGTGGTCAAGCGCTTGGGGATTCCCCTGGGTGCAGCCACCGTGGGGCGTTTCTCCGATGGCGAGGTCAACGTTGAACTCCTGGAGAACGTGCGGGGCATGGATGTGTTCGTCCTCCAGCCCACCTGTGTTCCCACCAACGACAACCTGATGGAGTTGGTGATCCTGGTGGATGCCCTCAAGCGTGCCTCCGCCGGCCGGATCACCGCAGCCATTCCCTATTTCGGCTACGCCCGCCAGGATCGGCGCCCCCGTTCGGCCCGGGTGCCCATCACCGCCAAGGTGGTGGCCAACATGCTCCAGGCGGTGGGCGTGCAGCGCCTGCTGACCATGGATCTCCACGCCGATCAGATCCAGGGTTTCTTCGACATCCCGGTGGATAACGTCTACGCCACTCCGGTGCTGTTGGCCGACCTGGAAAAGCAGCGCCATGACGACTTGATGGTGGTCTCGCCCGACGTGGGCGGGGTGGTGCGGGCCCGGGCCTTCGCCAAGCGCATGGAGTGCGACCTGGCCATCATCGACAAGCGCCGCCCCAAGGCTAACGTGTCCGAGGTGATGAACATCATCGGCGAGGTCAAGGATCGCACCTGCGTGATCATGGACGACATCGTGGATACCGCCGGCACCTTGTGCAAGGCTGCCCAGGCCCTCAAGGACAACGGCGCCCGCCGGGTGGTGGCCTACTGTACCCATGCCGTGCTGTCCGGCGCCGCGCCTTCCCGCATTGCCGATTCGGCCCTGGATGAGCTGGTGGTGACCGACACCATTCCCCTGCGGGACGATGCCCGGGCCTGCGGCAAGATCCGCCAGATTTCGGTGGCCTCCCTGCTGGCCGACACCGTCCTGCGGATCAGCAACGAAGAATCCGTGAGTTCCCTCTTTCTGGAGTGAGCCGCGCTTTCGGCCCGGGGTGCGAGCCCCGGCCGGCCCAGACGCCACCTGGTCGCGGGTGGCGAATTTAACCAAGGAGTTGAAGATGCAAATCGAATTCAAAGCTACGAAGCGCGAAGGACAGGGATCGAGTGCGAGCCGCCGCCTGCGTCGCGCCGGCCAGGTCCCCGCCGTGATCTATGGTGGCGATGTGCCTGCTCTGGCCATCACCCTGGACCACAACGAGATCTACCACCTGCTGCAGAAGGAAGCCTTCCACGCTTCCGTGCTGTCGGTCGATGTGGATGGCGCCAAGCAGACCGTGGTCCTGCGGGATAGCCAATGGCACCCCTACAAGCCCCTGGTGCAGCACGTGGATTTCCAGCGGGTGGACGCCTCCCACAAGATTCACCTGAAGGTGCCCCTGCACTTCGTGAACGCCGAAATCTGCCCGGGCGTGAAGCTGGAGGGTGGCATGGTGACCCACGTGCTCAACGAGCTGGATGTGCAGTGCCTGCCCAGCAACCTGCCGGAATTCCTCATTGTGGACCTGAAGGATCTGGCCGCCGGCCATTCCATCCACGCTTCCGAGCTGAACTTGCCCGCCGGCGTGGAACTGGTCATCCACGGTGATGCCGATCCGGTGGTGGCCACCATCCTCAAGACCAAGGGTGGCGAAGCTGCTACCGAGGAAGGCGCCGAGGCCTGAGGCTCCTGAGGGCGGGCCGGGCCGCGTCGAATCGAGATTTCCGTCATGACCCAACTCGCCCCCAAGCTGATCGTCGGGCTCGGTAACCCCGGGCCCGAGTACTCCGAAACCCGGCATAACGCCGGGTTTTGGTTTTGTGAGCGGCTGGCGTCCAAGCTTGGGGCCAGCTTCCACCGGGAAGCGCGCTTCCATGGCCTGGTCGCCCAGGCCCGGGATGCCGGGCTCACCCTGCTGCAACCCCTGACCTTCATGAACCGCTCAGGCCTGGCGGTGGGGGTCCTGGCACGCTTCTATCGCATCCAGCCCGCGGAAATACTGGTGGTCCACGATGAGCTGGATATTCCCCCCGGGCAACTGCGCCTGAAGTTCGGCGGCAGCAGCGGTGGGCATAACGGTCTCAAGGACATCACCGCCCACTGCGGTACCGGGGACTATTGGCGGTTGCGGATCGGCATCGGTCATCCGGGGGATCGCAACGAAGTGGTCAATTTCGTCCTGAAACCTCCCCGCCGGGAAGAACTGCAGGACATCGACGGGGCCATCGACCGGGCGCTGGCCGCCTGGTCCTGGGTCGCCCGGGGCGACTGGAACGGGGCCACCCAGCGCATCAATGCCCGTCCGGGGCCGGCCAAATCCAAGGAAGGTAATCTCCCATGAGTCTCAAGTGCGGTATCGTCGGCCTGCCCAATGTGGGCAAGTCCACCCTCTTCAACGCCCTGACCAAGGCGGGCATCGAAGCTGCCAACTATCCTTTCTGCACCATCGAACCCAACGTGGGCATCGTCGAGGTGCCGGACCCGCGCCTGGATGCCCTGTCGGCCATCGTCAAGCCCCAGCGGGTGCAATCCGCCATCGTCGAATTCGTGGATATCGCCGGCCTGGTGGCGGGTGCTTCAAAGGGGGAGGGACTGGGCAACAAGTTCCTGGCCAACATCCGGGAAACCGACGCCATCGTGAATGTGGTGCGCTGTTTTGACGACCCCAACGTGGTCCATGTCTCGGGCAAGGTAGATCCCTTGTCGGACGTCGAAACCATCGTCATCGAACTGGCCCTGGCGGATCTGGCCACGGTGGAGAAAGTCCTTGCCCGGGATAGCAAGAAGGCCAAGGCCGGTGACAAGGAAGCCCAGAAGCTGGTGCCCGTGCTGGAAAAGCTCCTGCCCTGCCTGAACGAAGGCAAGCCGGCCCGCACCGCTGGGCTGTCAGACGACGACAAGGAAGTCATCAAACCCCTGTGTCTGCTCACCATCAAGCCTGCCATGTACGTGGGCAACGTCCTGGAGGATGGCTTCGAGAACAACCCCCACCTGGACCGTCTGAGGGAATACGCCGCCAAGGAGGGCGCCCCGGTAGTCGCGGTGTGCGCCAAGATCGAGGAGGAACTGGCGGATCTGGATGAGGGCGACAAGAAGGCCTTCCTTGCTGATCTGGGGCAGGAGGAGCCGGGGCTCAATCGCCTGATCCGGGCGGGCTACGACTTGCTAGGCTTGCAAACCTATTTCACCGCCGGGGTGAAGGAAGTGCGGGCGTGGACCATCCACAAGGGCGACACCGCCCCCCAGGCCGCGGGCGTCATCCATACCGATTTCGAACGGGGCTTCATTCGCGCCCAGACGATCTCCTTCGACGACTTCATCAAGTACGGCGGCGAGCAGGGTGCCAAGGAAGCCGGCCGGATGCGGGCGGAAGGCAAGGACTACGTGGTTCAGGATGGGGATGTGCTGAATTTCCTGTTCAACGTCTGAG
>JAVEWG010000073.1:0-3438 GCA_034004685.1 Rhodocyclaceae bacterium
ACCTTCACGTCGGTCATCAACCTGAGGAACCGGGTTCCATGAAGCAACGCGCCTTGAGCCCTCGCCACCAAGGGGGTGCATCCCTGATCATCGGCCTCCTGGTCCTGGTGATCCTCACCTTCCTGGGCCTGGCCGCCATGCAGACTTCCGTCATCCAGGAGCGGATGGTCGGCAACCTTCAGGACCACGCCCTGGCCCGGGAAGCCGCGGAAGCCGCCCTGCGCAATGCCGAAGCAGAAATTTTCCGGGGAGACCGCATCTCCGGCGCCACCGGCTTCGCCACCGACTGCAACCCCTCCAGCGCCAGCCTCAAGGGCATGTGTCTCCCCGCCAGTTCCGGCGACCCGATCTGGGAAACCATCGACTGGAGCACTACGGCCTCCCCTGCCCCCTACATCGTCTACGGCGGCGTGGTCACCGCCACCGCCTGGCCCAATGTGGCCACCCAACCCGCCTACATCGTCGAAGTGATGCTCAATCTGCGGGAAGTGGACCTGGGGGTTGCCAGCTACGGCAACACCAATGCCAACAAGTATCAGTACCGCATCACCGCCATGGGTTACGGCGCGTCGGCCACCACCCGCGTCATGATCCAGTCGGTCTATCGGCTGCCGTGAGCCCCAAGGAGTGCCCCCCATGAATCCCAACCTTCCCAGCCCCCACCGCATCCGCCTGGCCCGCTTGCTGGTGGCCACCCTGGTGGCCCAGCACTTCCCCCTGACGACCCAGGCCGCGCCCCTGGCCCTAAGCCAGGTGCCTCTCTTCGTCACCACCTCCACCAAGGCCAACGTGCTGCTGATCCTGGACAACTCCAACAGCATGGACGAAGCCCCCGACGGCAGCGCTGCTGGCAGCAACAGCGCTGCCAGCAAGTCCGAAATCGCCCGTTCGGTGGCCCGCGCCCTGGTAAGCACCTACACCGGCAAGATCAATATGGGGTTGATGGCCTACAAGCAGGGTACCCTCTCCAGCCACCACCTCCACAACTCGCCCTACGACGTCAGCTACAACCCTGCCAACTACAACGCCAGTTTTGCCGGCGCCCGGGAATCCACCACGAAACGCTTCAGAACCCCCAACCCATCCGACCCCGGCAATTACATTTATTACAACGTCAATCTACCTTTCTACAGTTCCAGCAACCAGGGCAACGCCTTTTGCTATTCCCCGACGGCCCAGGCCTTCAACAACGGCGAAAACCCTGGCTCCGGCCCCTGGGACTCCTACCGCTGCTTTACCGGCAAGACCGGCGCCAGTGACAGCGTCGTTTCCCCCCTTCCCGGCGGAGGAATCAAATCCAGCGAAACCACTCGGGGCTATTCCGGACTGATCGGCACCTACACCTTCCACCCCACCGACAGCGACCTGGCCCAGGGCATCCTTGACTTCGGCAAGCTGATGGCCTGGACCTACGTGGGCAAAACCTGGTTCAACAACACCTCCCCCGGGCGAGGCTACCTCTACACGCCGGTAGCGGATCTCACCAGCACTCAAGCCAGCACCCTCAACACCAAGCTGGCCTGCAACATTCCCAGCCCCAGCGCGCCCTGCACCAGCTCAGGGATTCCCAATGCGGGCCTGACCCCCATCGAGGGGACTCTCCTCAGCGCCAAGGACTATTTCGCTGGAACCCTCGCCAGTGGAGAGGGTGGTCCGGCCGCCGCCCCGCCTCAATCCTGCGGCAAGAACTTCGTGGTGCTGCTCACCGACGGCCTGCCATCCACCGACAAGAACGGCAATCTTGTCGCCAATCCAGCTACCGCCCTGGCAGCGGCGGCGACCGCCGCCGGCCAGCTCAAATCCGCCAAGGTAGAAACCTACGTGGTGGGCTTCGCCCTGCCCACCGGGGTGGATGCCTCCACCCTGAACACCATTGCAGCGGCGGGGGGAACCGGCACGGCCTACCTCGCCACTGACTCGGCAAGCCTGACCACGGCCCTGAATGAAATCTTTTCCGACATCCTGGCCAAGACCGGTTCCGCCGCCGCCGTGGCCACCAACTCCACGGCACTGCTTTCCAACAGCGCGATTTTCCAGGCCAAATTCAATTCCGGCGACTGGAGCGGCCGGCTGCTCGCCTACCCCCTGGGGAGCAACGGCAGCATCGCCGCCTCTCCAAGCTGGATGGCGGGCTCGTCCGATCTGCCGGCCCCCAGTTATTACGTCGCCCTGCCGGCGGCCAACAGCCGGGCGATCATCACCACAAAGAGCTCCACCGGCAATGGCATCCCGTTCCGGTGGCCGGTGAACGCCGCCAGCCCTACCTCCAGCGAGCTGGACGTGGCTCAGACTACCGCCCTGGGGAGTGCCAACGTGCTGAACTACCTGCGGGGCGACGATACCCATGAAGGCACCGGCACGGGGCAGTACCGGCCACGCCCGGCGGGCAAACTGGGGGATATCGTGAATTCTTCACCGGTGTACGTGGCCAAGCCCAACCTGGGCTACCCAGACAATTTCGAAGGCGCGGCCTACTCTGCGTTCCGGACCGCCCAGGTCAATCGCACCCCCATGGTTTATGCGGGCGCCAACGACGGCATGCTCCACGCCTTCAAGGCCTCCGACGGTACGGAAAAACTGGCCTTCGTGCCCAAGGCGCTGTATTCCCGCCTGACCAACCTGAGCGCCCAGGCCTACGCCCACCGCTACTACGTGGATGGCTCTCCCACCGTGGCGGATGCCTACCTGGGCAGTGCCTGGAAGACCATCCTGGTGGGCGGCCTCAACGGCGGAGGCCAGGGCATCTACGCCCTGGATGTCACCAGCCCATCGAGTTTCAGCGAAAGCAACGCAAGCACCATCGTGAAATGGGAGTTTACCGACGCCAACGATGCAGACCTGGGCTACACCTACAGCCAACCGGTCATCGGGCGTCTCAAGAACGGCAAGTGGGCCGCCATCTTCGGCAACGGCTACAACAACACCGAGGCCGACGGCAACGCCAGCACCACGGGCCGCGCCTACCTGTTCATCGTGGATCTGGCCGACGGCAGCCTCCTTGCAAAGCTCGACACCAAGGCAGGCTCCGCCACCACCCCAAACGGACTGGCCTCCCCTGCCGCCGTGGACATGGATGGCGACAACATCGTGGATTACGTCTATGCCGGAGACCTGCGGGGCAATCTGTGGAAATTCGACCTGACTGGCAACAGCGCCGGTAGCTGGAAGGTTGCCTACGGCACCACCGGCAGTCCTCAACCCTTGTATACCGCCGTCGATGGCGGCGGCACCGCCCAACCCATCACCGTCCGACCGGCGGTGGGACTCCATCCTTCCCAGGTCAATGGACTGATGGTGTATTTCGGCACCGGCAAGTACATCGAGACCGGCGACAACGTCACGACCGGCGCCCAGACCCAGACCTTCTATGGCATCTGGGACAAGGACGCCACCGTCACCAGCGGCCGGAGCAGCCTGCAGCAACAGACCGTGGAGCAA
>JAVEWG010000073.1:3538-7898 GCA_034004685.1 Rhodocyclaceae bacterium
TGGCCCTCGCCCTGGGTGCATGCATACCCTTGGCGGCCCAGGCCTTCACCACGACGGGGCCGGCGCCGGTCACTTCAAGCCCCGCCTCGGCCCCTGCCATGCGAAGCGGCACGGTAGGCAAGATTGCCGCGAACGGTGCCATCACCATTGATGGCACCGAGTACCGGCTGGCTGCGACGGGGCAGGTGCGCAACGCAAACCTGACGGATCTCAAACCCGGCACCAAAGTCCAATACACCCTGGTGGGCAACGAGATAACCAGCATCTCGGCGGTGCCCCCCGCCCACGGCAAATGAGCGCTCCTGTGCCACCTCGCATCCTGGGCCGCGCCAAGGGCTTCACCCTCATCGAAGTCATGATCGCGGTGGTGGTGATCGGTCTGCTGGCCGCCGTCGCCTACCCCTCCTATCAGGACGCCATCCGCAAGAGCCGGCGGGCTGACGCCAAGGCGGCCCTATCCGAACTGACCCAGTTCATGGAACGCATCTACACCGAGAACAACACCTACAAGCCCGACGGCCCCGACCTGGAACTACCCATTACCCAAACCCCCAAGGACGGTACCGGCAAGTACTACGATCTCAGTCTCACCGCATCCAGCGCCACCACCTTTACCCTTCAGGCCGCGCCGATCTCGGGCACCTCCCAGGCGAACGATGGCCTGCTCCAGATCGACAACACCGGCGCCCGCTGGTGGGACAAGAACAACAACGGCGCCAAGGACAGCGGCGAAAACAGCTGGTAGCCCCGTCGCCCCTTGGGGACTGCCGATTTCGCCGGCACCGGGCTTGATGCGATAATCCGGGCCGTTTCCGCCCACACCTGCCCAGCCCTCATGTTCCTGCCACTGCCGGACTTCTCCGCCCACCGCGTCCTGGTAGTGGGCGATGTGATGCTGGATCGCTACTGGCACGGCTCCACTTCGCGCATTTCCCCCGAGGCGCCGGTCCCGGTGGTGCAAGTCCGTACCGACGAGGTCCGCCCGGGGGGGGCCGGCAACGTGGCCCTCAACGCCGCCGCCCTGGGCTGCCGGGCCACCCTGGTGGGCCTGGTGGGCCAGGATGAAGCGGCCCGCCTGCTGACCGAGCGACTCGCCACCCTGGGGGTGGACTGCCGTCTGGAAGCCCTGGCGGATGCTCCCACCATCACCAAGCTGCGGGTCATCAGCCGCCACCAGCAGCTCATCCGCCTGGATTTCGAAGACGCCTTCGATCCCGCCCATGCCCCCCGGGTGGAAGCGGCCCTGGCCACCGCCCTGGGGGAAGCCGATGCGGTGATCCTTTCCGACTACGCCAAGGGCACCCTGGCGGATGTCCAGGCCCTCATCGCCCTGGCCCGGGCCGCCGGCAAGCCGGTAGTGGTGGACCCCAAGGGCCGGGACTTCGCCCGTTACCGGGGCGCCACGGTGATCAAGCCCAACTTGGGAGAATTCGAGGCCATTGTCGGCCCTTGCCCGGACGAGGCCACCCTGGCCGCCAAGGCCGAGGCCCTGCGGGCGGAGTTGGAACTGGAGGCCCTGCTGGTCACCCGCAGCGAACACGGGGTTACCCTGGTCCAACGCCATCAGCCGGCGCTCCACCTGCCCACCCGGGCCCGGGAAGTGTTCGACGTCACCGGCGCCGGAGATACCGTTTCCGCCACCCTGGGCTGCGCTCTGGCCGCCGGCCTCGCCCTGCCGGCGGCCACCGCCCTGGCCAACCTGGCCGCCGGCGTGGTGGTGGCCAAGCTGGGCACCGCCAGCGTCAGCGTGGATGAGCTGCGGGAGGCTATGAACACCCACGCCCCCCTGCCCCTGGGTCCGGTTCCCAGCGCCGAGATCCTGCCGGTGGTGGCCCGCGCCCGGGCCGCCGGGGAACGCCTGGCGGTAGCCCTGGGCCCCTTCCCGGCCCTGGACACGGCCACCCTGGCCTATCTGGAACAGGCCCGCCACCTAGCCGACCGCCTGCTCCTGGTGCTCACCCCCGAAGACACCGCCGCCCCCCTGCTCCCCGCCCTGCGGGCGGTGGACTGGGTGGTGTCCACCGACCACGCCAACCAGGCCGCAGCCCTGATCCTGGCCCTGGCCCCCGAGGTACTGGCCCATCTCGAAGGGCAAGCCCCCCCCGCCCGCCTGACCAGCCTGGCGCCCCATTGCCACGCCCTTCCCCGCCTATCCTGACCATGGGCTTCAACCTTCGCTCTCCCGGCGGCCGCTTCAAGGCCTGGCTCAACATGCACATGGTGGACCACGGCTTCATCCGTTCGGTCTACAACAACCTCCACGACCTGGGGGGCGGCATGTACCGCTCCAGCCAGCCCAGTCCGGCCCAGATCCGCCGTTATCACCGCCAGCTGGGACTCAAATCCATCGTCAACCTGCGGGGGGAAAGCCCCTACGGCTCCTACCCCCTGGAAGTGGCGGCCTGCAAGGAGCTGGGCATCCAGCTGGTGGACCTGACCCTCTACTCCCGGGCCCCCCCCACCCGGCGCCGCATCCACCAGCTCAAGGATGCCTTCGATACGATCGCCTATCCGGCCCTGCTCCACTGCAAGTCCGGGGCGGACCGGGCCGGCATGGCCGCCGCCCTCTACCGCATTCTGCGCCTGGGTCACCCGGTGGAAGACGCCACGGGGGAACTGGACTGGCGCTATGGCCACTTCAAGCAGGCCCGCACCGGGGTCCAGGATTTCTTCCTGGCCAGCTACGTGGCTTACAACCGCCACACCCCCATCGGCTTTCTGGAATGGGTGGACACGGTCTATGACGAGAAGGCCATGAAGAAACAATTCCGGGCCGAGGGATGGGCCAGCCTGGTGGTGGACAAGGTGCTGCACCGGGAATGAAAACCTCCCTCATCCTCTACCGCCGCCTGCTGGCCACCCTGCTGCCCTACGGCAAGGTGGTGGCCCTGTCGGTGCTGGCCATGGTGGTCACCGCCTCCCTGGAGCCGGTGCTGCCGGCACTCCTCAAGCCCCTGGTGGATGAAAGCCTGATCGGCAAGAGCGCCACCGCCCAATGGCAGGTGCCGCTCCTGCTGATGGTGGCCTTCCTGGTCAAGGGCATTGCCGACTACGTGGCCGGGGTCTCCAGCCAATGGGTAGCCACCCGGGCCATCACCGACCTGCGCCAGCGGGTCTTCGAGCACCAGACCCATCTGCCCCTGACGGTGCACCAGGCCGAGGCCCAGGGCCGCATGCTCTCCCGCATCCTTTACGACATCCCCCAGGTGGGCAATGCCCTGTCCAACGCCTGGATGATCCTGGTGCGGGACAGCCTGGTGATCGTGGGCCTCACCGGCTATCTGATCTGGACCGCCTGGGAGCTGACCCTGCTGCTGCTGCTCATCGCCCCGGCGGTGGCCTGGATCATCCAGAGCGCCAGCCGCAAGCTCAGGCGGGGCAACCGGGCCATGCAGGAAACCACCGGGGCCATGACCGGCACGGTGGAAGAAAGCCTCGCCGGCATCCGGGAGATCAAGCTGTTCGGCACCCATGACCACGAGAAGGCCCGTTTCGCAGCGGTCTCCGAACGCCTGCGCAAGGAGACCATGCGCACCGTGCGGGTGTCCTCGGCCAACGTGCCCCTGGTCCAGGTGCTGGCGGCCATGGCGGTGTCCCTGGTGATCTGGGCGGCCTCCCTGCTCTCCGCCCAGGACCGCCTCACCCCCGGCACCTTCGTGGCCTTCGTGGCGGCCATGGCCATGCTCTTCGAGCCCATCCGCCGGCTTACCAATGTGAACACCGTGATCCAGAAGGGCCTGGCTGGCGCCCAGAGCATCTTCGACCTGCTGGACACCCCGCCGGAACCGGATGCCTCCCCGATGGATGACCGCCCCCGCGCCCGGGGCGCCCTGAGCTTTGACGGGATTACCTTCCGCTATCCAGGCCAGGACCAACCCGCCCTGGCGGACTTCAGCCTGGTCATCCCCCCCGGCCGCACCGTGGCCCTGGTGGGGGCCTCCGGCAGCGGCAAGACCACCACCGTCCAGTTGATTCCCCGCTTCTTCGAGCCCCAGGCCGGCCGCATCCTGCTGGACGACATGCCCATCGCCGAAATGCCCCTGGCCTGGCTGCGCAGCCAGATCGCCTGGGTCGGCCAGCAGGTGGTCCTGTTCGACGACACGGTGGCCGCCAACATCGCCTACGGCCGGCCGGACACCCCCCAGCAGGCTATCACCGAAGCCGCCCGCCAGGCCCACGCCCTGGAGTTCATCGACAAGATGCCGGAAGGCCTGGCCACCCGGGTAGGCCCCAACGGTAACCAGCTCTCCGGCGGCCAGCGCCAGCGCATCGCCATCGCCCGGGCCTTCCTGAAGAACGCCCCGATCCTGCTCCTGGATGAAGCCACCTCGGCCCTGGACAATGAATCGGAACGGGCCGT
>JAVEWG010000074.1:0-7797 GCA_034004685.1 Rhodocyclaceae bacterium
CCTCCCCCGTGAAAGTAGGTCATCGTCAGACTACCCCTCAACACCAGCGCCCGCTCGACTCAACATCGACCGGGCGTTCGGCTTTCCAATACACATAAATCATATAGCACCAAAGCCTCTCACGCTCCTCCCCGCTCTCCCCCGCACCCCCCAGCAACTACTCCAAACGCAACGCTTCCACCACCGCCAGGCGCGAGCCGCGGTAGGCCGGGTACGCCCCGCTCAAAACCCCCAGCAGCCCTGATAGCACCTCCGCCCCAACGACATACTCCCACCGCAAGGAAACAGGTATCCCCCCAACCGTCACCACCAAAAACCCCACCAAAACCCCACCCAAAAGCAAGCCCCCCAAACCCCCTAGCCCTCCAAGGACCAGCGCTTCACTTAAAAATAACAAATGAATATCGGCCGGCGTTGCACCCAGAGCGACCAACAGCCCAATCTCGTTGCGTCGCTCGCTGATGTTTATCAGCATGATGGTGACGATTCCGACTCCGCCAACCAGTAGGGAAATGCCTCCTAAAGCACCGACGGCTGCAGTCAGGATGTTCAAGATCTTGGAAAGGGTCTTGAGCATGTCCTCCTGGGTGGTGACGGTGAAATCCTCGCGACCGTGGCGGGTGACAAGGAGGCGCTGGATCGCACGGGAGATGGCCGGTGCCGGCGTGTTTTCCTGGTAGGACAGATTGATGCTGATAAGTCCGCTGCGGTTATACAGGGCCATGGCCCTGGCGGTGGGAATGTAGGCGGTGTCATCCAGGTCGGTGCCTAGGAATTGCCCCTTCGGCTCCATGATCCCTACCACCCGAAAGTGCTCCCCCCCGATGCGAACCCGCTCCCCGAGGGCATTGGCGCCACCGAAGAGTTCCTGTTTGAGCTTGGCCCCCAGAACCACCAAAGCACGGGGGTGGGCCGTATCGTCCTCTGGCAAGAAGGAGCCAACCCGGACTTCCATGGCGAAAACCCGGAGCATCCCGACGGTGGCGCCATATACGGTCGTGCGGCGTAGCCGCCCGTTGCTTTCCAGTTCCGAATTTCCCCACACGATGGGCGTCACCGCCACCACGCCCGGTATGCGGCTGAGAGCTAAGGCATCATCCAGGGTGAGTTCCCGGCTTGTCCCGGGCAAGCCCGGGGGGCCGCCTCGCGCGCCTTGCTTGCCAGGCGTGACCTCCATGACATTGGTGCCGAACTGGCTGAACTCCTTGAGGACGAATTGATGAACGCCTTCGCCGATGGAGGTGAGCAAGATCACGGCAGCAATTCCTACGCTGATGCCTAGCAGGGTCAGCGCGCTGCGCAGGCGGTGGGCGGTGAGGGCCCGCAAGGCGAGGTGAGCGGCGTCCCTGAGCAGCATGATTCAGTGCCGGGCCAGGGCCTGGACCGGGTCCAGGGCGGCGGCCCGGCCGGCCGGCATTACACCGAAAAGCACGCCCGTGACCAAGGCTGTCCCGACGCCAGCCACTACTGCCCAGTCCGGCGGCCAGGCGGGAAGAGCCGGAAATGCCTGACGCAGCCCCCAGGCGCCGATGTGTCCCAGGAGCAGACCCGTGGCGGCGCCGGCCAGGGACAGCAAGGCGGCCTCGGTGAGAAAGGCGTTGCGGATCATGGCGCCGGAGGCACCCAGGGCTTTGAGGACGCCAATTTCCGACGTGCGCTGGGTAACCGCCACCAACATTACGTTCATGACCAGGATACCGGCAACCCCCAGGGAAATGGCGGCAATGCCGGCGACCCCCAGAGTCAGGGCGGTCAGGATCCGGTCAAAGGTTCCCAGGACCGCATCCTGGGCAATGAGGGTGACATCTTCCTCGCCGTCATGGCGGGCCTTGAGCAAGGCCAGGATCTGGGCCTTGGTGGCGGGAATATTGTCCCGGCCCCGGGCTTCCGTCAGGATGCGAAAAAGGGTGTTGGTGTTGAACATGGCCTGGGCCGTCCCCACCGGGATGATCACCGCCTCATCGGCGTTCATTCCCAGCCCGCTGCTGGAGGGGGCCAGCACGCCAATGACCCGGAAGCGCCGGTCGCCAATACGGGCCGTGCGGCCAACCGCCGGCTCAGTGCCAAACAACTCGCGGCGGATGGTATGGCCGATGACCGCGAAGGGGGAGCCCCGACGCAGATCTTCCTGGGGCAAAAAACGTCCTTCGGTCAGATCAAGGCGGCGGATCGCCACGAAATCCGAGTTGGTTCCCAGTACCAGGACACTGCGCAGCCTGCCATTGGCGGAAATTTCAGAATTGCCCACCGCCAGGGGGGCGATGCGGGCTACCGAGGGGGCGCGCAGCAAGGCTTGGGCGTCTTCCACGGTGAGATCCCGGGGGGTGCTGGTGATCAGGCTGCTGGCGCCGATACCACCGGTTTCGGTGCGGCCGGGCAGGACGATCACCAGATTGCTGCCCAGCGCGCTGAATTCACCCACCACGTAGCGGCGGGCGCCATCCCCCAGGGCGGTCAGGATGACCACCGAGGCCACGCCGATGGACATGGCCAGGATCATCAGCCCGGTGCGCATCGGTGCGCTCCCCGCCGCCCGGCTCGCAAAGACCAGGGTATCCATGACTCTCATGGGGGCGGGGCCGTGCTGTCGTGGATCAGCTTGCCGTCCTCCATCAGCAACTGGCGGCGGGCCCGAATGCCCATGGTTTGGTCGTGGGTCACCACGATCAGGGTAACGCCGCCGGCATTGAGTTCCTCCAGCAGGCGGGTGACCTCTTGACCGGTAGTGCGGTCCAGATTGCCGGTGGGTTCGTCGGCCAGGAGCATGGCCGGGCGCATGATGGTGGCGCGGGCGATGGCCACCCGCTGGCGCTGGCCGCCGGAGAGCTGGTCCGGCCTGTGCCCGGCCCGGCTGGTCAGGCCAAAATCCTGCAGGGCCCGGGCTACCCGTGGGCCTCGCTCCCGGGGCGGAATATCCGCCAGGACCAGGGGCAGGGCGATGTTTTCCGCCGCCGTCAGGCGGGGTACCAGGTGGAAACTCTGGAAGACGAAGCCGATCCTCTCCCGGCGAACCCGGGCCTGTTCGTTGGGACTCAGGGTGGTTACGTCCCGTCCCTCAAGGCGATAGCAGCCGGCGTTGGGGCGGTCCAGCAGGCCGAGGAGGTTGAGCAGGGTGGATTTGCCCGAACCGGAAGGGCCCATCACGGCCACGTATTCTCCGGCTTCGATGCTGACGGAGAGGTTTTCCAGGGCGTGGACCTGGCTGTCCCCCAGTTCAAAAACCCGCGCGATGCCGGATAGTTCAATCTGGCCCATGGGCGGCCTCACGGCTGGCGTTTTGGGGGCGCTTCCGGGCGTACTCGGGCGCCTGGCTTGATTCCCGGCCGCTCCAGGGAGGTGACAAAGCGCTCCTGATCAGTGAGGCCGGCCTTGATTTCGGTGTGATCCCAGTTGGCCAGACCGGGCTGGATGGTCCGCTCTTCGAGGGTCTCTCCATCCGGAGGGAGCACCAGCAGGCGATTGCCTTCCCGCAGGGCGCTGGTGGGGATCCGCAAAACGTCGTCGTGGCGGTCAAGGACGATTTCCACGTCGGCGCTGTAGCCCACCAAGAGGCCGCGGGCCTCCTCGGGGCGAAGGAATTCCACTTCCACGTCCACCGTGCGCGCCTGTTTTTCCACCGCTGCCACGTAGGGGGCAACCCGCCGTACCCGGCCCTCGAAGCGCTGATCCGGCAGGGCGTCGATGCGGATGCGGGCTGTCTGGCCGGCGTGGATGCGGGGGGCGTCCACTTCGTCCATGGGCGCGGTGATATAAAGGCAGGCGTCGTCGATGAGGTCGATGGCGGGGGGCGTCATCACGCCCACCGGCGAGGGGGTGGAAAACTCCCCCAGCTCGCCGGTGATCTTGGCCACCGTGCCGTCGAAGGGCGCCAGCAAAACCGTGCGGCGCTGGTCGGTGGTGCTGGCCTTGACCCGGGCCTGGGCCGTGGCAACGTCGGCCCGGGCGGTGTCGCAGGCGGCGGCCCGGGCGGCCGCCTCGAAACGCGCCTGTTCCTCCCGGGAGGTGGAGACGAAGCCCCGCTGGCGTAGTTGCGCCTGACGGGCCGCTTCCTGGGCTGCGTTCTGGGCCGTGCTGCAAGCTTCCCCGACCCGGCGCCGGGCAGCGTCCAGTTGGGTCCGGGAGACGTCCAGCTGGGCTTGCTGATCCTCATTCCACAAGCGCAAAAGCACCTGGCCAGCCTTGACCCGATCGCCTTCCTTGACCCCCAGGAATTCGATTCGCCCCCCCTGGATGGTGGACAGCTTGGCCCGCTGGCAGGCTTCCACTTCGCCGGCCCGGGTGTTGGCCAGGGTGGCTTCCACCGAGCCCCGGTCGGCCTGGGCCAGAATCACCGGGATGGGTTGGGGTCTGGATAGCCACCCGCCGACCCCTGCCATTGCCAGGACCAGGACTAAAAGCAGGATAAGGCGGCGGGGATGGGCTGGCATGGCTGGATGTCCGTCAGTGACCGGCGGCGGGGGGCTCGGCGGGAAGGACGACGGTGCCGTCCTGGGTCTGCACGATGACGGGCGCCTCCTGCAGATTGATCCGGTGGCCGGGGCCAGGGGCGCCGATTTCTTCAGGAGAATCCGGCAACTCCAGCCAGTCGCTGGCGATTCCGCGGGGGTCCTCCCGGAACAGGACCTTGGCCAGGCTCTGGTGGGTCAGGAGCCGGTCATGGTTGTGCTCCAATGCCTCCAGGGGGGTGTAGCCCAGTGCGTTGCGGGCGTCCACCCTGGCGCCGGCCTCGATCAGGCGGCGGGCGGCGAATTCCGGGTGGCGCAGGCCGGTGGTGGTGGCCAGCAGGTGGAGGGGGGTGTTACCCGCCACGTCGGCCCGGTTGGGGTCGGCCCCGGCGCCCAGAAGGGTGACCACCATCCCGAGATCCTCCCGCTGGACGGCATGGTGGAGGGGGGTGCGGCCCGCGAACTCCGGCCGGGGGTCGGTTTGATGAACGGCCCCGGGGCTGCTCAACATCACCCGCAGTGTCCGGGGGGGGGCGCCGCAGGCGGCAGCGAAGGCGGGGTTGAGTCCCTGCTTGTCTTCCCCGGGGCAACTGACCGGGGTCTGCGTCTGGAGAACGGTGGGAGGCTGGACGGGGGCCGCGGCCAGGAGGTCATCCTCCAGCAGTTCGGAAATCATCCAGACCAGCCCCCCGGCCAACATGACCAGGAAACCCCCTGCCACGACCAGGGACAGCAGGCGGCGCAGGCTGGCGGGCCTGCCGCTCCGGGAGCGCCGCCGGCTGCCGCGCCGCCGCCCGCCGCTGCTGCTGGAAGCGCTGCGTCCGGAGCGGGAACGGGAGGGGGGCGGCAGCGGGGTGTTCACGAGCGTTTCCAGGAATCCTTGAGGGTCACTGTTCGGTTGAACACCGGCCGGTCCGGTCGGGAGTCCCGGCGATCAGCCACGAAGTAGCCGTGGCGCTCGAACTGGAAGCGGGCTTCGGGGGGGGCATCCTTCAGGCTGGGTTCCAGTTGGGCCGTGATGATGGAGAGACTGTCCGGATTGAGGTCTTCCAAGAAGCTCCGCTCCACGCCTTCCGGGTCGCCTTCCCGGCGGTTGCCCGGGTAAGGGTGGGCGAAGAGGCGGTCATACAGGCGTACTTCGGCGGTGCAGGCGTGGGTGGCAGACACCCAGTGCAGATTGCCCTTCACCTTGTAGTTGTCGGCTCCCGGGGTGCCGGACTTGGAATCGGGCAGGTATTCGGCTAGCACGGCGGTGATGTTGCCCGCCGCGTCCTTCTCGCAGCCGGTGCATTTGACCACGTAGCCGTAGCGCAGCCGGGCCAGGTTGCCCGGGTAGAGGCGGTGGTAGCCCTTGCTGGGGACTTCCATGAAGTCTTCCCGCTCGATCCACAGCGTCCGGCCAAAGGGCATGTCCCGCTTGCCCAGTTCGGGCTTCAAGGGGTGGTTGGGGGCCTGGCACAGTTCGCTCTGGCCCTCCGGGTAGTTGGTGAGGATCAGCTTCAAGGGGTCCAGTACCGCGATGCGCCGTTCGGCCGCCTCATTGAGGTCTTCCCGCATGCATTCTTCCAGCACGCTCATGTCGATCCAGGAGTCGGACTTGGAGACCCCGATGCGCTCGGCGAACTTCTGGAAGCCGGCGGCGGTGAAGCCCCGGCGGCGGGCCCCCACCAGGGTGGGCAGGCGGGGGTCGTCCCAGCCGGCCACGTGCTTTTCCTCCACCAGCTGGATCAGCTTGCGCTTGGAGAGCACCACGTAGGTGAGGTTGAGGCGGGCAAACTCGATCTGCTGGGGCAGGGGCCGGGGAAAGAAGCCGCCCTGGGCCAGCTTGTCCAGCAGCCAGTCATAGAAGGGGCGCTGGTCCTCGAACTCCAGGGTGCAGATGGAGTGGGTGATGGATTCGATGGCGTCTTCGATGGGGTGGGCGAAGGTGTACATGGGGTACACCCGCCACCGGTCCCCGGTGTTGTGGTGGGTTGCGTGGCGGATGCGGTAGATGGCCGGATCCCGCAGGTTGATGTTGGGGCTGGCCATGTCCACCCTGGCCCGCAGGATGTGGGTGCCGTCGGAAAATTCGCCGGCCTTCATGCGGCGGAAGAGATCCAGGCTTTCTTCCGCGGAGCGGTTGCGGTAGGGGCTGTCCTTGCCCGGCTCGGTGAGGCTGCCCCGGTTGGCCCGCATCTCTTCGGCGCTCTGGCTATCCACGTAGGCGTGGCCGGCCTGGATCAGGTATTCGGCGCAGGCGTACATGGTGTCGAAGTAGTTGGAGGCGTAGTACAGGTGGGGGCCCCAGTCGAAGCCCAGCCAGCGCACTGCTTCGACGATGGCGTCCACGTATTCCCGCTCTTCCTTCTCCGGGTTGGTATCGTCGAAGCGCAGGTGGCAGGCGCCGCCGTAGTCCCGGGCCAGGCCGAAGTTGAGGCAGATGCTCTTGGCGTGGCCGTAGTGAAGATAGCCGTTGGGTTCCGGGGGGAAGCGGGTTTCCACCCGCCCGTCCCATTTGCCGGCGCGACGGTCCTCGTCAATGAGGTTGCGGATGAAATTGCTGGGGGCCGGACGGGCCGTATCGTGGGAATCCTGGGTTGTCATGGGGAGAACTTGGCGGGGCGCTTCGGGCCGCGGGGGGCCTGGCGCCGGAAGAGTTGGCTAAATGCCAGGATTGTAGCCCATGGGCGCGCCCAGGGTATCGGCGGGGGTACTGCCCAGGATGGGAAACTCTATATCTAAAGTTTTATAGGGATGGGTCGTTGAAGAAAACATGAACGCCATTGCCGTTTATTCCCGGGGTGTGCCCGGGCCGGTGGCCAACGAGTTGTGAGCAAGCTGAAAAGCCAGCAAGGAAAGAACCCGTACGATGCGCCCACGACGTCTCGCCCTCGCCTTGGCCCTGATTGGCGTCCTTCCCGCCCAGGCCCAGGAGGGCCTTGCCGAGCTCAGTCTGGAAGACCTGGGGAAGCTGGAGGTCGCCTCGGTATCCCGCAAGGCCCAGAAACTCTCTGCAACCCCGGCGGCGGTTTCGATTGTCACCGCCGAGGATATCCGCCGCTCCGGCGCCCGCAGCATTCCGGAAGCCTTGCGGCTGGTACCCGGTATCGACGTGGCCCAGATCGGCGCCGACCGCTGGGCGGTGAGCGTGCGGGGCTTCAAGGGGCGTTTTGCCAACAAGCTGCTGGTGCAGGTGGATGGGCGCAGCGTATATACCCCCCTGTTTTCCGGGGTGTTCTGGGAAACCCTGCATCCGCTCCTGGACGACGTGGAGCGAATCGAGGTGGTGCGGGGGCCCGGCGCCGCCCTGTGGGGCGCCAATGCGGTCAACGGGGTGATCAACATCGTTACCCGGCGGGCGGCGGCCACT
>JAVEWG010000035.1:0-36345 GCA_034004685.1 Rhodocyclaceae bacterium
GGGGATGGCCTGCGCCTGTGGAACGCCACCGGCAACCTGATCGAAGGCAATGAATTCCGCCAGGTGCGGGATCTCACCATCACCAACTCGCCCCGCAACCGTGTTCTCCGCAATCGGGTGAACGATAGCCGGCGGGCCCTGAACTTCCTGTTCTCGGGGCGCAGTCTGGTGGCGGGCAACCGCCTGGAGCGCATCGAGGCCGGCATCGTGGTGATCAACTCCGACGGCTTCATCCTGCGGGACAACCAGGTCCTCCACGCCATGAGCGCCGGTGGCACCGGCATTGCCCTCAAGGAAACCACCGCCGCCCTGGTGGAGCGCAACCAGATCATCCATTGCGCGGTGGGCATCTACTCCGACGCGCCGGCCCATCCCACCAACCGCCTGGTGCTCCACGCCAACCGGGTGGCCCACAACATCACCGGGGTCAGTTTCCAGGGCCAGCGGGGCGGCCGCATCGTGGTGGGCAACCGCTTCGAGCACAACCTGTGGAACGTGGCCTCCAGCAACGCCGGTGACCCGGAGCAGGAAGCCTGGTATCTGAACTCCTGGGACGACTACCAGGGTTTCGACCGGAATGGAGACGGAATCGGGGATAGCCCCCACGACATCCTGGAACACGCCGACCGAATCTGGCAGGAAACCCCGGCGGCCCGCTTCTTCCGCAATTCACCCTTGCTGGAACTGGTGGATTTCCTGGAGCGGCTGGCACCCTTTTCCCATCCGACCCTGGTGGTGCGGGATCGGGCGCCCCGCATGGCACCCGTGCCGGTGGAGCTATCCACCCTGCCCCGGTCCCTCAAGGCGATGGATGGGGCCGAGTAGGGTGCGCTCGCGCACCGCCCCACCGGGGCTTGGCGCGCAAGCGCCCGACGTTCCCGCGTAACCCGGTAGGGTCGGCTTCAGCCGACCAGGGCCGGCAGGCTTGGCGGCCCCAAGCCCGTCCCACGGTTTCCGTTTGGCCTCAGTTCAAGCGCACCGGGATGTAGATCCGCCCGTTGCCCCGCTGCACCAACAGGGCGAAGCGGTTGCCGGCCTGGTCCACCGCTTCCCGGAACTCTTCCGGGGCGATCACCGGCACGTTGTTGACCGCCAGGATCACGTCCCCGCTCACCAGCCCGGCCTTGGCCGCCACGCCATTCACCGCTTCCACCACCAGGCCGCCCGGCACCGCCAGCTGGCGGGCTTCCTGGGGGGCCAGGGGGCGCAGGGCCAGGCCCAGCTTGCCGGCGGGGGCGGCGTCCTTCTTCGGGCCCCGGGGCGCGGCTGCCTCGGCGGTTTCCATGGCCCCCAGGGTCACGGTGATGTCCCGGCTCTTGCGGTCCCGCCAGATCTGCAGGCGGGCGGCGCTGCCCGGGCGCATGTCGCCGATGACCCGGGGCAGGTCGGCGGAAGATTCCACCTTGCCGCCATTGACCGCCAGCACCACGTCCCCCGCCTTGAGGCCAGCCTTGTCCGCCGGGCTGCCGGGCTCGACACCGGCCACCAGGGCGCCCCGGGCTTCTTCCAGGCCGAAGGACTGGGCCAGTTCCTTGTCCAGGCCCTGGATGGCAACCCCCAGGCGGCCCCGTTCCACCTTGCCGTGGCGCTGAAGCTGGTCCTTGACCTTCATGGCCACGTCGATGGGAATGGCGAAGGAAATCCCCATGAAGCCGCCGGAGCGGGAGTAGATCTGGGAGTTGATGCCGATCACCTCCCCGGCCAGGTTGAAGAGGGGCCCGCCGGAATTGCCCGGGTTGATGGCCACGTCGGTCTGGAGGAAGGGCACGAAGGTTTCATCCGGCAGGCGGCGGGCCTTGGCGGAGATGATGCCGGCGGTCACGGTGCTGTCGAAGCCGAAGGGGGAACCCACCGCCACCACCCATTCCCCCACCCGGGCCTGGTCGGCATCGCCGATCTTCACCGTGGGCAGGCCGCTGGCCTCCACCTTGAGCAGCGCTACGTCGGTGCGCTTGTCCACCCCTACCACCTTGGCCTTGAACTCCCGCTTGTCGGTGAGGCGCACCGTCACCTCGGTGGCTTCATCCACCACGTGGGCGTTGGTGAGCACGTAGCCGTCGGGGCTGACGATGAAGCCCGAGCCCACCCCCCGGTTGATCTGGTTGCCACCTCCCCTGGGGCCGCCGGGCAGGCCATGGCCGGGGACTCCGAAACGCCGCAGGAAATCGTAGAAGGGGTCGTCGGGGGAGAGGCCCAGTTCCGGCCGGGCCACCTGCTGGACCACGCTGATATTCACCACCGCCGTGCCCACCTGCTCCACCAGCTGGGAGAAGTCCGGCAGGCCGTAGCGGCTGACGGCGGTGGCTGGGGACGGGGGCGCGGCCGAGACCGAAAGGGGTTGGGTGGCGAACCCCGCCAGGACGAGGGACAGACCCAGGGCGGTCAGGGGGTAACGGAAACGGACAGGGATCATGGCGGTTCCTATCGGACAACGAAGTCGGGGGCACCCTTCCCCGAGTAAGACCCGATTTCTCTGGGTGGGGTGCCCGGGCAATGCATTTTAGCTGGGGGCTGGGGAACGGAAATCAAGACCCTCCGGCCCGGCTTAAGGTTCCGCCCAGGGGCCGTGGATCTGCGCCAAGGGCGTGGGAGGGGGTAAGATCAAAGCGTTGAACTCTCCCCGGGAAAGCGGCGCCCATGACCCTCACCGATCTTCGCTATCTGGTTGCCTTGGCCCGGGAGCGCCATTTTGGCCGGGCGGCGGAAAAATGCCATGTGAGTCAGCCCACCCTGTCGGTGGCCATCAAGAAGGTGGAAGATGAGCTGGGGGTGATGCTTTTCGAGCGCAGCGCCACCGAGGTCAAGATCACCGAAACCGGCCGGCGGGTGGTGGACCAGGCCGAGAAGGTGCTGCTGGAGGCCTCCCAGATCAAGGAGATCGCCTCCGCTGGCAAGGACCCCCTGGCCGGGCCCCTGCGCCTGGGGGTGATCTACACCATCGCGCCTTATCTGCTGCCACGCCTGATCCCCAGGGTGCATGCCCTGGCGCCCCGGATGCCCCTGATCATCCAGGAAAACTACACCTCCCGCCTGGCCGATGCCTTGAAGCGCGGAGAGCTGGACGTGATCATCATCGCCCTGCCCTTCGAGGAGCCCGGGGTGGTGGCCCAGGCGGTCTACGACGAACCCTTCCGGGTGCTGATTCCCGCCGGTCATCCCTGGGAGGCGGAGGCGGCCATTGCCCCCGAGCAACTGGCGGATGACCAGCTCCTCCTGCTGGGTTCGGGCAACTGCTTCCGGGAGCAGGTGCTGGAGGTATGCCCCGAATGCCGCAACGTGGGGGGCTTGCAGCGCACCCTGGAGGGCAGTTCCCTGGAGACCATCCGCCACATGGTGGCCACCGGCGTGGGGATCACGGTGCTGCCCAGCGCCGCCGCCGACGAGTTGCCCGGGCAGAACAGCCTGGTGGCGGTGCGGCCCTTCACCGAGCCTCAGCCCTTCCGGCGGGTGGCCATGGCCTGGCGGGTGACTTATCCCCGGGGCGGCGCCATCGACACCCTGCGGGCCGCCCTGCTGGAATGCAACCTGCCGGGAACCCACCCGGTGACGCGGTAGCGGATGGATATCTAATAAATTCATGGGATCAATTGGAATCATGACGATCGGCTGATCACCATGAACTCGTCGAGATCATGGCCGTCATGCCAGCGGGGGGACGGCCAGGAAGCAGTGGCGCGCACCGCCCGCGCCCTGATGCCCCTGGTGGACAAGGCCAGCGATGAACCCACCGCCGACCTCATCACCCTGCCCAGGCAGATCCATGAGAACAACGCCTGGATGTTGTGCAGCCTGCTGGAAGAATGAACCCGGCCGTGAGCTAGTTCAGGGTGGCCCGCCGGGCCCTGGACTAGCCTAAAACAAGTAGGGATAAACACTCGGGAACAGGCCCAAGGGAGGGTTCCATGGAGGCGTTGACCATCATCGGCAGTGGCTTGGCGGGTTATGCCCTGCTGCGGGAATTCCGCCGCCTGGACACCACCACCCCGGTTACCCTGCTCACCAGCGAGGATGGGGCTGCCTACGCCAAATCCCGCCTGCCCGGCAGCCTGGCGGAGGGTCGCAGTGCCGCCGATCTGGTGGTGGCCAGCGCCGAACAGATGGCTCACCGCCATAACGCCCGGGTGATGCCCTACATCCGGGTGAGCGCCATCGACCGGACCCGCCGGGTGCTCAACACCAACCAGGGCGAGATGCCCTGGGGCCGCCTGGTCCTGGCAGTGGGGGCCGAGGCCCTGCGGCCCACGGCCCGGGGCAGCGGCGCCTCGCGCATCCTCACCGTCGCCAGCCTGTCCGATTACGCTTATTTGCGCGCCGAACTGGCTGGCCGCAAGCACGTCACCATCCTGGGGGGCCCCCTGTGGGGCTGCGAGTTCGCCGATGACCTGGCCCGGGCCGGCTGCCAGGTCACCCTGCTGGAACCCGGCCAGCGTCTGCTGCCCGGCCTCCTGCCGGGGCTGTGCGCCCAGCGCCTGGCCCAGGCCCTGGAGGCCGCCGGGGTGCGGGTGGTGCTGGATGAGGGGGCCCGGCGGGTGGATCTCGCGGTGGATCAGATGGAAGTGGCCACCTTCGGGGGGGCGGTGATTGCCGCTGACGTGGTGCTGGCCGCCCTGGGCTCCCGCCCCCGGGTGAGCCTGGCCCAGGCGGCGGGCCTGCCGGTGGGCCAAGGGGTGTGGGTGGATCGCCAGCTGCGTACCCCGGATCCGGGGATCTTTGCCCTGGGGGAATGCGCCGAAGTGGCGGGGCGTCCCATCGAACTGGCGGCGGACATCGAGGCTGCCGCCCGGGTGCTGGCCCAGGTATTGGCGGGCCGGGCGGCCCGGCTGGAGTGGTATCCCAGGGTGCGGCAACTGCCCCTGCGGGCCATCTCCATCACCCTGTGCGAGCCGCCGCCGGTGGTGGGCGAATGGCATGAGACCGCCACCGCCCGGGGGGTGCGGGCCCTGTTCCTGGACAAACAGGACAGCCTGCGGGGCTTCGTCCTGATGGGGGACGCGGTGGGGGAGGCGGAAAAGCTGGCGGCCCGCCTGCCCCGCCCCCGCCGGTCATGAGCCGGGGCGATCCACCCAGGACACCCGGGCCTTGTTGGCCAGCTTGCGGGCCCAGTTGGGGCTGAGGCCCGGGGTGGCCAGCAGGGCTTCCACCTCCCGGCGCTCGGGCTTGCGGGCGTGGCTGGCCTGCCACAGGCGGGCCAGGCTGACTTCCGGGGCCGGCCGATCCACCAGTTCGAAAGCATCTCCGGGCCCCACCGTGCCCCCCTCCAGCACCCGGTAGTACCAGCCGGTGAGGCCTTCATCGGCGATGAAGCGGGCCAGATCCTCGTCTCCCAGCTTGCGGTTGATCTTCCAGCAGGGCTGGCGCGGCTGGCTCACTTGAATCCGGCAGGGGCCCAGGCGGAAGATGTCCCCCACGCACACGTTGTGCTCGGTCCACCCCAGGGTGGACAGGTTCTCCCCCAGGGCTCCTGGGTTCATCGCCCCGGCTTGGCCGGGCCGGTGGGCGGCCAGCCGGGCGTAGTGTTCCGCCGGGTATTGGTGGAGGGCTTTCTCCGGCCCGCCGTGGTGTTCCCGGTCGCCTTGGCGATCCCCCGCGAAACCTTCCGGCCCCAGGATCAGGGGGCTGTCCGCCAAGGCCTTGAAGATGCCGCTCAATTCGCCTTCGGGCAGGAGGGGGCGCAGATCGCCAACGAACAGCTGGGGAATGGTGGGCTTCATGGGGTGGGATCCTGGCTTTCTCGCTGGGGGTTGTAGATGATCCCGCCGGCACGGGCGTAAATTTGCAGCACCTGGGCGGCCTGGGGGCGCAGCACGTCTTCCACGGTGGTGATGCCCCGACTGGCCAGGGCGCCCTGCCAGTCGGCGGGTTTCGCCCCCTCGTCGAAGCCCACCGCCCGGGCGTCTTCTTCCCGGGCCCCCACCACCAGCCGTCGCACCCCGGACCAGGGGATGGCCCCCAGGCACATGGCGCAGGGCGCGGTGGTGGTGACCAGTTCATGGGCCGCCAGCCCGGCCCGCCCCAGGTCGTAGCTCCCCAGCCGGCGCTGGGCCAGGCACAGGGCGACGATCTCGGCGTGAAGCACCGACAGCCCCTCGGCGATGACCAGGTTCACCCCCAGGGCCACCAGCCGGCCCGAATCCCGCTCGAACACGGCGGCGGCGAAGGGCCCGCCGCCTTCGGCCACGTTGCGGCGGGCCGCCTCGATCACCATGGCCATCCGGTCGGACACCTCGGCCAAGACGTCCACCCCCGCCAGGAAGGGCCCCAGCCAGGGGGGAAGGGACAATTCGATCCGCTCGGGTTGACTGGTCATGAAATCCCCCGACTCCAATATCGATAGACCCAAAGGCTACAGGATCAATTCCAGGGGCAGGCGCACCGCCAGGGCCACCGTCAGGGCCGCGCCGATGGACAGCGCCACCGAGAAGGCCGCCTCGCGCCAGCCCAGGAGCTTGAGCATCATGGCAAAGGTGGACACGCAGGGCACGTAGAAGGTCAAAAAGACCAGGAAGGTGGCGATCTGGGTGGTGTCCAGCACGCCCGCCAGCTCCTGGGTGCCCAGGGCCTGGAACACCATCAGCAAGGACAGTTCCTTGCGCAGCACGCCAAACAGGATCGGCACCCCCAGCACCATCGGCAGCCCCAGCCACCAGCTGGTGATGGGGGTCAGGGCCAGGTTGATCCAGGCGTCCGCGCCGAAGTGGGCCAGCAGGGCCAGCACCACGCTGCCCGCCACCAGGAGGGGCAGCACGATGGTGACGATGTCCCGGCTGCGCTCCCAGGTCTGGGCCAGCAGGGCCCTCAGGGTGGGCAGGGCGTAGGGGGGGATCTCCTGGATCATGCCCGGGGTGGTTTCCGGATAGCGCCGCTTGAGGAGCTTGCCGATCAGGCTCACCACGATGGGGGCCAGCATGAACAGGCCGAACACCCCCAGGCCCCCCAGATACTTGCCCCCCAGGGCCAGCAGGATGGCGGAGCGGGCGGAGCAGGGCAGAAAGGTGATGAGCAGGGCCGCCACGGTGCGGTCCCGGCCATGGGTGACGGCGGCGGTGGCCGCCAGGGCCGGTACGTTGCAGCCCAGGCCCATCAGGAAGGGCAGGGCCACCCCGCCGTGGAGCCCCAGGCGGTGAAAGCCCCGGTCCACCACGAAGGCCACCCGGTGCATGATCCCCGACTCTTCCAGGAAGACCAGCAGCAGCACCAGGGGAATCATGTAGGGGATGACGATCCCGGCCAGGCCGATGAAGCTGTCCAGGGTGGCCCGCCCCAGGAGGCCCGCCAGGCTGGTGGGTTGCCAGGGTTCGGCCCAGGCGATCAGGCGGGCCACAGTGAGGCCGTCCAGGAAGGCGCTCACCTCGAAAACGAAGAACAGCACCAGGGCAAAGATCGCCAGGCTGCCGGCCAGGCCCCAGCGGGGATGGAGGAACAGTTCATCGGCCCAGCGCTGCCAAGAGGGCAGATCCTTGCCACCCCCCGGCCGGCTGACCGCTTCGAAGAGCAGGGCGGCCCGGTGGTGGCGGTCGGCGTGGATTTCCTCTTCGAGGGGGCGGGGCAAGGCGGCGTTGGCGGCCTGTCGGGCGGCCAGCAGGGCGCCGTGTCGCCCGGGGAAATGGCAGGCCAGCTCCTGGGTGAAGTAGTCGTCGTTCTCCGCCAGTTGCAGGGCAAGAAAGGCCGGCGGCACGGCGAAGGCGCCGGCCACTGCGGGATCGGCCGCGATGGCGCCAATGGGGGCCAGGGGGCCGGCGATGTGGGGGCTCGGGCTCTGGGGCGAGGGGGGACGCTTCTCCCGGGCGGCCCGCACCACCGTGGAAAACAGGTCCGCCAGGCCGATGCCCATGTGGGCCACGGTGGGTACCACCGTAACGCCGAGCTTTTCTGCCAGCAGGCGGACGTTGATGAACAGCCGCTTGGAGCGGGCCTCGTCCATCCGGTTGAGGGCCACCACCATGGGCTTGCCCAGCTGGGCCAGTTCCAGGGCCAGCTCCAGATCCCGCTCCAGGGCAGTGGCATCCATCACCAGCAGCAGCACATCCGGCGCGGCGAAGGGGGCTTCCGGCTGGTGGGCTTCGTGGCGGGCGATGTCCGGCCAGCGGTCGCCCCACAGCAGATACTTGAGCACCACCGGAACATCGCCCCCGAGGCGATGGAAAGTGTCGATGGTGGGCAGGTTCACCAGGGAAATCTGGTCCAGGCCCACCTCCACCTGGCACTCCTCGTAGCCCGGACCCACCCCGGCCAGCCGGTCATGGGCCACGGCGGTGGCCGAGGCGGCGCGGAAGATCCGGCTCTTGCCGGCGCCCGGCTGGCCGATCAAGGCCACCCGGGGGCGCCGCGCGCCGCGCAACAGGGGGCCAACCAAGGGAATGGCGTGGGGAGGATGGGACAAGATCGCCTGCCGGGTGAATGGGAACCGCCCCATGGTCCGGACTGGAAGGCGGGCCTGTCAATGACCGCGTGTTTCCGGCCCCGGGCCGGGGCCGAATCAGCCCCGCCCCCGCCGGTCCGCTTCCCAGGCCCGGGCCAGGGCCGCCGGCACGATGCGCCGATGCAGCGGCACCACCCCCAGCATGTAGCCCCGTCCCAGCAGATTGTGGATATGCACCACGGTGCTCAGAACCACGGCGGGGCCGTCCTCCTGCCGCAGCTTGCGCAGGGAAATCCAGGCATCCACGTGGCGGTCCGCATCCCCCAGGATGATTTCCTCGTCGGTGAGCGCCAGCAGGGAGAAGCTCCCGACCCGCTCCTCCACCCGGTAGGCGGCTGGCGCCTTGGCGGGATCCACATTCCCCACATGGCCCACATCCTTCAGGCCCACCATGGAAACCACCCGGTTGCGGGTCGCCATCAGAAAGTTGATCCAGCCCGGCGTCACCGCCACGATGGCCAGGTAGATCGCCAGGGCCGAGCGGTTGTCGCCCTGGGCCAGGGGCATGGTGTAGGCGTCGAAGAAATCCGCGTCCGTCAGATGGGCGGCAATCAAACCGTCCCGGGGCACGGCAGCGGAGGTGATGGGAGGTTTCATATGCGCTGGAAATGGAACGCCAAGGGAGGGCAACAGATTCTAGCCTTGTGCCATACCGGCCACCACAATGCCATGATCCATCCAGGGGCCGCCTTCTTCCACCCCGGCGCACCCCGGGAGGCGCGGCGGTTGGCCCCATCATCCCCAAGCCAGCACAAGGAAGCCATCCCATGTTGAGCCTGCAAGAAATCTCCGACCGGCTGGAACTACAACAACTGGTGGTGGACTACGCCAGCGCCATTGACAGCCGCCAGTTCGACCACCTGGACCAGGTGTTCACTCCGGACGCTTGCATCGACTACCGGGTCTTCGGCGGCCCGGACGGTCCCTACCCGGAGATCAAGGCCTGGCTTCAGCAAGCCCTGAGCCCCCTGCCCGCTTACCAGCACCTGGTGGGCAACCAGGATTTCCGCATCACCGGCGACCAGGCCAGCGGCCGGGTCATGTGCCTCAACCCCATGTCCTTCCCCCGCCCGGAAGGGGGCGTGCAGGTGGCCTTTTTCGGGCTGTGGTACCTGGATGAATATGTGCGCACCCCGGCGGGCTGGCGGATTGCATCCCGCCGGGAGGAAAAGGCCTTTGACTACAACTCGCCGCTGGCTGCGCAATGACGCGCAGTGAATGGATGCACGGTTGGCGGGTAACCCACCCCAGCTTCCACTTGAATCAGTTCCGGGCCAAGGGGGGCCGTGAGCCCCGCCGCTCCCAGGGGCTGTCCCCTGTTTCCCTTTGCAGGGCCGTCGCCTGGTTAAGGTTAAGGAGCGGGCAATGGGGAGCCAAAACGGCTCCATGGTGTGATGGGTTTCAAGTCAAGCCCAGGGATTGACGGGGCCTTGGTCCCGACACTCTGTAGAATCCTCGCCCTGTCGTTCTTCAAGAGGCTTTGCCATGCACCCGATTCCCGATGTTGATGTGGTCATCCTGATGGCCGTCACCCTGTCCGCCAAGCGGCGGCCGGCGGAGTTGGAGGAGATCGTGGCGGCGGCCGATCTGGTCCAGGGCTTCATCCCCTATCCCGACAAGCTGGGGGCGGCCCTGGCGCGGCTGTCTTACCAGGGGCTGATCCAGGCGGTGGAGGGCGGTTACGGCCTCACTCCGGCGGCGGAGGAAATCATGGCGGGCCTCGCCCGCAAGGGCGAGATGCCGGAGCGCATCGCCGATCTGCGGGAACAGCTCGGTGCCTACCAGCCCAGGGGCGAGCACCTGGCCATTGAGTTGAAGGCGGCGGAGCTGGCCGCCGCCGTGGCCGCCCACAAAGCCGGTAAGGACCAGGGGGGGCGCAATCTGCTGATGCCCAAACCCAAGGCGGACCGCCACTTCAAGGTGGATGGCCGCTGGCGCCGGTCTTCCGGGAGTCGGAGCCGCAAGCCGTGACGGAGCCGGCCACGGCGGGCCCGGCCTTTACCGAGCTGCCCCTCTCCCCCCCTCAGCTGGCGGCCCTGGAGCAGTTGGGCTACCACGCCATGACCCCGATCCAGGCCGCCAGCCTGCCTCTGGCCCTGGCGGGCCACGATCTGATTGCCCAGGCCAAGACCGGTAGCGGCAAGACGGCGGCCTTTGCCCTGCCCCTGCTGGGCAAGCTGAATCCCCGTTATTTCGGGGTGCAGGCCCTGGTGCTGTGCCCCACCCGGGAGCTGGCGGAGCAAGTAAGCCAGGAGATCCGCCGCCTGGCCCGCTTTGAGGACAACATCAAGGTGCTCACCCTGTGCGGTGGCGCCACCCTGCGGCCCCAGATGGCCAGCCTGGAGCACGGCGCCCACGTGGTGGTGGGCACCCCGGGCCGGATCATGGACCACCTGGCCCGGGGCAGCCTGAAGCTCTCCGCCCTGACCACCCTGGTGCTGGACGAAGCCGACCGCATGCTGGACATGGGTTTCCATGACGACATGGTCCAGGTGGTCAGGCGCTGCCCGGGCAGCCGCCAGACCCTGTTGTTCTCCGCCACCTACCCGGAGGGCATCGCCCGGCTGGCCCAGGAGTTCCTGCGCTCGCCCCAGGAGGTGAAGCTGGTGGCGCAGCACGAGGCTGGCAAGATCCGCCAGCGCTTCTACGAGATCAAGCACGAAGAGCGCCTCCAGGCGGTGGTCACCTTGCTCAAGCACTACCGGCCGGTGAGCACCCTGGCCTTTTGCAACACCAAGCAGCAATGCCGGGATTTGCTGGAAGTACTGCGGGCCCAGGGTTTCCACGCCCTGACCTTGAATGGCGACCTGGAGCAGCGGGAGCGGGACCAGGTGCTGATCCAGTTCGCCAACCGCAGTTGCTCGGTGCTGGTGGCCACCGACGTGGCGGCCCGGGGGCTGGATATCGGCGGCCTGGAGGCGGTGATCAATGTGGATGTCACCCCCGACCCGGAAGTGCACATTCACCGTATCGGCCGCACCGGCCGGGCCGACCAGGACGGCTGGGCCCTGAGTCTGGCCAGCCCGGCGGACCAGCGCCGTGTCGCCGCCATCGCCCAGATGATGGGCAGCGAACCGGAGTGGCACGGCCTGGAGTCCCTCCAGGGGGATGACCATAGCCCCCTGGTGCCTCCCATGGTGACCCTGCAGATCCTGGGGGGCCGCAAGGAGAAGATCCGTCCTGGCGATGTGATGGGGGCCCTGGCGGGGGAGGCGGGCCTGACCCGGGAGCAGGTGGGCAAGATCACCGTCACCGATCAGAACACCTATGTGGCGGTGGCCCGGGAAATTGCTGACGAAACCCGGCGCAAGCTGGCGGCGGGCAAGCTCAAGGGCAAGACGGTCAAGGTTCGGGCATTGGAGGATTGAGGCGGGCCGCGGAGTCCGCTGCTAGGAGGCGGAGGTGGCCGGGGCGGATAGCGCCGTGGTTTCGTCCCCCTACGTTCCGAGACCCCCGTGGTCTTGGCGCAAGGGGGCCAGGCAAGGAAAACCGGGCCTGGGGCCCGGTCGCGGGTTGCGCCTGAGGACTTACTTGCCGACGGCGGCCTTGGCCTTGTCGGCGGCTTCCTTGGCGGCGTCGGCGGTGTTGGCCACCGCTTCCTTGCTGGTTTCCTTCGCCGCGGCGGCAGTGTCCTTGACGGCGGAAAGCGCGTCCTTGGCCGCATCCTTGGTGGCATCCATGGCTTCCTTGCCGGCCTCCTGGGTGGCTTCGACAGCCTCCTTGCCCGCTTCTTTGGTTGCCTCGACGGCGTGTTTGGCGGCTTCTTCTGCCTTCCGGGCCGCTTCCTTGGCGGCTTCGGCAGCGGCAGCGGCCGGTTCCGCAACGGCGGGGGGGACTTCTTCCTTCTTGGCGCAGGCGGTAAGGGTGAGGGCGATCAGGGTGGTCAAGGCGAGGGAACGGGCGTTCATCGGTGGTACCTCCAAAATGGGTGGGAATGGGCTGCGCGGATGGAAAAGCCATCCGTTCATCCCCTCTTGATCGTAGCGTAAGAATAAGAAGATGGAATGGCAGCAGCCCTGCGGCCTGGATGCGCCACGGATTGGCTGCGGGAGCCCGGTGGGCTTGCGCCCTGCTCTGGGCGCGTTCCCATCAACCCCATGGGATCGCGTCGGGCCCACCCCTCCCGTAAGGCGGGATTCATCCCGTTAAACCGCCGCGCCGCCACCTCTGGCCGGTTGAAACTGGTCCCCTCGTCCCCCGGCTCAACCCCTCCAAGGCGCACGCTACGCGCCCTGCACTTCAGAAATTTACCGCTTGGGCGTCTGATGGGTCACCGCCGGCCACAGCCAGGCTGCACCCCGTACCCCCGAACTATCCCCATGGCGGTTTTTCACCAGGCGGGTATCCACCCGGTCAGAAAAAACATGGGCGCCCCATAGCCGGGGCACGTTGGCGTAGAGCCGCTCCAGATTGGATAGCCCCCCTCCCAGCACGATCACCTCCGGGTCCAGGAGGTTGATGACCCCCGCCAGGGCTCGGGCCAGGCGGGCCTCATAGCGCCCCAGGGTCGCTTCGCAGGCCGGGTCACCCTGGGCGGCCCGGGCGGCGATCTCCGGGGCGCCGAGGGCCTCGCCGGTGTGGCGCTGGTGGTCGGCGGCGAGCCCCGGACCGCAGAGGTAGGTTTCGATGCAGCCGGCCCGCCCGCAATAGCAGGCCGGCAGGGGCAGATCGTCCCCCTCGGGGAGCGGTAGGGGATTGTGGCCCCATTCCCCGGCGATGGCGTTGGGGCCGGTGAGGGGCCGCCCCGATACCACGATGCCGCCCCCCACCCCGGTGCCCAGGATCGCCCCGAAGGCGACCTCGGCCCCGGCGGCGGCGCCGTCCGTGGCTTCCGATACGGCAAAGCAGTTGGCATCGTTGGCGATCCGCACTTCCCGCCCCAGGGCGGTCTGAAGGTCCGCCAGCAGGGGTTGGCCGTTGAGGCAGGTGGAGTTGGCGTTCTTGATGCGGCCGGTGGCTCGGGACAAGGCGCCGGGCGTGCCGATACCCACCGTGCCTCCCTGGCCCAGGGCTTCCTCCATGCCCGTCACCAGGGCCGCCACCGCCGCCACGGTGGCGGGATAGTCTTCCTGAGGGGTTGCCACCCGCCGGCGCAGCAGTTCCCCGCCGCTATCGGCCAGGGCGATGGCCTCGATCTTGGTGCCCCCCAGGTCTACGCCGATGCGCATCGTATTTACTCCCATACCCCCAGGGTCTGGAGCTGGCGGGTGGCGGCTTCGGCCCAGCCCCGGTTGGCGGCGGGGCTGGCGGGGCTGGGGTGGAGAACCCGGCCGATCTTGACCGCCTTGCCCGCCAGGGCCTGGGCGGCCCGTTGCTCGGCCCAGGCGCCCACCCCGATCACCCATTCCGGGGCGAGGGCGTCCACCAGTTGGGCCAGGTGGTGGTCGCAGGCCGCCAGCAGGGGTTCGGCCTCGGCGGCGGGGAGCTTGTCCGGGGTGAGGTTACGGCCCCCATCGAAGAAGGCCAGGGGGCAGTAGTTGGCCACGAAGTGGTGGGCGAAGAAGGCTTCCGGGCTGCCGAAGCGCTCCTTGAACAAGCCCCACAGGCGCCGGCCGCTCACTTCGGAGCGGGCACAGGCGAATCCTTCCACCGGGCGCTTGGGATTTTCCACCGCCGGGCGGGCCACCGGGCCCGCCAGGCCGAGCCAGTCCCGCACCAGGCCGATCTCACCAAAGGGTACGCCGGTCTGGACCATGCCAAAGGGGCCCGGGTTCATCCCCAGAAAGACCACCCGGCGCTGGCCGGCGGCGTAGCGGGCCAGGTAGGCGGCGTGGATCTCCCAGGCGTAATCCAGGGGGTTATAGACGTGGCTCACCGGGGCGGCGAAGGATAGCCCGGCCAGGGTCTGGCTCAGGTTGCGGGCGGCGTCTTGCAGGGCGGAGGCGGGATTCATGTCTGGACGGCTGGTTGAGGTCTGGCTTCGCGCCAGGGGGCTACCCAGGGCAGGAGCAGCATGCCGGGCAGGGCCAGGAGGAAGCACAGCAGGAAGAAGTCGAACCATCCCACCCACTCCACCAGGGCTCCGGCGGAGGCGTTGATGAAGGTGCGGGGCATGGCCATCAGGCTGGTGAATAGCGCCAATTGGGTGGCGGTGTAGGCCGGGTGGGTGGTGCGGGCCATGTAGGCCACGAAGGCGGTGGTGCCCAGGCCTACCCCCAGGGCTTCGAAGCCGATCACCAGGGCCAGGATGGTGAGGCGGGCGGCGTCGGCCGGGGCGGGGCCCAGCCAGGCCAGCCAGGCAAAGCCCAGGATGGAGCCCACCTGGACTACCCCGAACAGCCACAGGGCCCGGTTGATCCCCAGCCTGACCATCCACAGGCCCCCCAGGAGGCCGCCGATCACGCTGGGCCACAGGCCGGCGTTCTTGGCCACCAGGCCGATCTCGGTCTTGGCGTAGCCCATTTCCAGGTAGAAGGGGGTGGCCAGGGCGGTGCACAGGGAATCCCCCAGCTTGTAGAGAAAGATGAAGGCCAGTACCAGCAGGGCCGAGCGCAGGCCGTGGCGGGTGAAGAACTCGTGGAAGGGTTCCACCACGGCTTCCCGCAGGGTTCTGGGGGCGCGGCCGGCAGTGGGTTCCCTGACCAGCAGGGTCATGGCCGCTCCGGGAACCATGAAGAGTGCCGTGATCAGGAAAACCTCCTGCCAGGGCAGGTGGTCCGCCAGGATCAGGGACAGGGAGCCGGGCACCAGGCCGGCGATCCGGTAGGCATTCACGTGGATGGCGTTGCCCAGGCCCAATTCCACCTCCGGCAGGATCTCCCGCCGGAAGGCGTCCAGCACGATGTCCTGGGTGGCGGAGAGGAAGGCCAGCACGGCGGTGATGCCCACCACCAGGGGCAGGTCGGCGGTGGGGGAAAGCCGCCCGAGCCAGGCGATGGTCCCGATCAGCCCCACCTGGGTGGCCAGCATCCAGCCCCGCCGCCGCCCCAGCCAGGGCAGGGCGTAGCGGTCCAGCAGGGGCGACCACAGGAACTTCCAGGTGTAGGGGAACTGGATCAGGGCGAAGGCGCCGATGGCCTTGAGGCTGAGTCCTTCGGTCTTGAGCCAGGCCGGCACCAGGTTGAGCAGCAGGTACAGGGGCAGGCCGGAGGCAAAGCCGGTGAAGACGCAGATCAGCATCCGGCGGTTGAGCAGCGTTGCAAGCCAGGGGGGACGGGTGGCGGTCACGGGAACCAGACTGGGATGGGGAGGCCTATTATCCCAGAGCCGTTCAAGCCTGGGGCTGTCCGGCCGTTACCCAACCTGAGCTTTTCGACCAGACCCCGCCATGAAAATCGACCCCCACCGTACCATCTGCGCCCTCACCAGCGTTCTGGATTTCGTCGGCATCGACGAGCTGCAGCACGGCAAGCGGGTCGCCCTGATGGCCGAGGCCATCGCCCGCCAATTGGGTTGGAGCGACAGCCGCCAAGCCTACATGTTCTACGCCGGCATGCTCCACGACTGCGGCGTGTCCCGCGCGGCGGAACACCGTCACCTCACCGACAGTCTGCTTTGGGACGGGGCCGAGGCCCACTGCGAGCGGGGAGCCAGCTACCTGCTGGATTGCCCGCCCCTGGCGGACTTCGCCGCCACGATCCGCTGGCACCACACGGACTGGGCCACCCTTGCCCGCCAGCCCCTGGAGGACGCGGACAAGCTCGCCGCCAACCTGATCTTCCTTGCCGACCGGGTGGATGTGCTCCAGGCCCCCAGCCTGGCGGCGGTATCTACCGACCGGGACGTGCTGTGCATCCGGGGCGAGATCATCGCCACCATCCGCGCCCACGCCGGCGGCCTGTTCGAACCGGGGCTGGTGGAAGCCTTCGCCACGGTGGCGGCCAGGGAAGCCTTCTGGCTGGCCATGGACCCCTACTATCTGCAGGAGTACCTGGAAAACTATCCCCACCCTGCGCCAGTGCGGGAGCTGGAAAACCAGGATGTGCTGTCCCTGGCCCGCCTGTTCGCCCGGGTGGTGGATGCCAAGAGCCATTTCACCCACGAGCACTCCCTGCGGGTGGCGGCCATCGCCCGGCACCTCTACGCCCTCACCGGCGCCGGCGAGGACGCCCTGGACATGATGGAGATGGCCGGTCTCCTTCACGATATCGGCAAGCTGCGGGTGCCCGACGAGATCATCGACAAGCCTGGCGGCCTTACCCCGGCAGAGCGGGCGGTGATTTGCCGCCACAGCTACGACACCTACCGGATCCTCTCCCGGATCTTTCCGGAAACCCCCATCGCCCGCTGGGCCGCCTCCCACCACGAAAACCTCCTGGGCACCGGCTACCCCTTTGGCCTGGGGGCCGCCGAGTTGGGCCTGGAGCCCCGCATCCTGTCGGTGGCCGACGTCTTCCAGGCGCTCTCCCAGAACCGCCCCTATCGGGACCGCCTGGATGCCCCGACGGTGCTGGCCCATCTGGGGCGGATGGCCGATGAGGGCCAGCTGGATCCAGTCATCGTCGCCCTGGCTGAAGGGCAGGCGGCGGCCCTTTATGCACTGGCGATTGGGACGTCCGTATAAGACGCTGTTTGATACGTTGATAACAATTCGTTACGTTGCTTGCGTCGCGGGTCGCCAGACGGAACAATCCGGTCAAAATCCAATATCAAAGGAGGAGACCCCCGCGGCGCCAGGTGCGCTTCGCTTTCGGTGGCGACCGGAAGCCAGCGGTGGGTGGAGACCACGCGACAAACAAGAAACCCGGGAAACGGGAATAAGAAATCAAGGCCCGCTGGCGCTCACGCACCAGCGGGCCTTGTCCTTTCCGGCGCCAGGGAATCAGGCCGCCCGGCCCAACCGATACAGCGCCACGCTGCCCAGGAAGTTGGGCTCCTCGGTGACCACCTTGCCTTCGTCGAAGGCCAGCCCTTCGTGGATCAGGATGCCGTTCTGGGCGCACAGGGCCTCGAAGTCGGCGATGGTGAAGAAGCGCACGTTGGGGGTGTTGTACCACTGGTGGGGCAGGCTTTCCGAGACCGGCATGCGGCCGTTGAGGATGGCCTGGCGGTGGCGCCAGTAGCCGAAGTTGGGGAAGCTCACCACTGCCTCCCGGCCCACCCGCAGCATCTCCGCCAGGATCTCCTGGGTGTTGTGCATGGCTTGGAGGGAAAAGCTCATGATCACGTGGTCAAAGAAGCCATCCTCGAAATCCGACAGGCCCCGGTCCATGTCCAGGTGCAGGACGTTTACCCCGTTGGCGATGCAGGCCCGTACCCGCTCGATGTCCTTTTCCACCCCCCAGCCCTGAATCTGCCGGGCATCGATCAAATGGCGCAGCAGGCTGCCGTCGCCGCAACCCAGGTCCAGCACCCGTTCGCCGGGGGTAATCCATTGGGTGATCACGTCGAAGTCGAAACGGTCGTAGCGCATCTCAGGTCTCCCGTTTTGGCCCACGATGGGGACGGCCAAGTGGGCTCGTGCAGGGCCGAGCCACGTTTGCGGCATGCAGTGATTCCAGAGGGTGGGCCCGGACCCCCCGCCGGGTTGTCCCAAGGAGGGTCTGCGCCCCTTCGGGGGCGTGAAGCGGGGAATTCGCGGAGCACCGCTCCGCGCCCGCAGAACGGGTTGGCGGTGCAAAGCCACCCCTACGAGAACTTCGTGAGCGTGGGGGCCGTGTCCGGACCCTCCGCCGGGCCGTCCCAAGGAGGGTCTGCGCCCCCTTGGGGGGCAGCGAACGTAGTGAGCGTGGGGGCCTCATCTCACACCTCGATCTGGTCAAAATAGGCCCGCAGCACCCCGTGGTAGTGGGGGTCGTCCAGCAGGAAGGAGTCGTGGCCGGCAGGGCAGTCGCTCTCGGCGTAGCTCACCCGCCGCTGGTTGTGCACCAGGGCCTGGACGATCTCCCGGGAGCGGGCCGGGGAGAAGCGCCAATCGGTGGAAAAGGACACCACCAGGAATTCCGCCTGGGCCCGGGACAGGGCCGCCGACAGGTTGCCGCCGAACTCGAAGGCCGGGTCGAAGTAGTCCAGGGCCTTGGTGGTGAGCAGATAGGTGTTGGCGTCGAAGAAGTCGGCGAACTTGTCCCCCTGGTAACGCAGGTAGGACTCGATCTCGAACTCCACGTCGAAATGGTAGCGGGCCTCGCCGTGGCGCAGGCTGCGGCCGAATTTCTCGGCCATGGCGTCGTCGGAAAGATAGGTGATGTGGCCCACCATCCGCGCCAGGCGCAGGCCCCGGGCGGGCACCACCCCGTGGCGGTAGTAGTGACCGCCATGGAAATCCGGATCGGTGAGGATGGCCTGGCGGGCCACCTCGTTGAAGGCGATGTTCTCGGCGGAAAGCCGGGGGGCGGCGGCGATCACCAGGGCGTGGCGCACCCGTTCCGGGTACTGGAGGGTCCAGGAGAGGGCCTGCATACCCCCCAGGCTGCCCCCCATCACCGCGGCGAATTGCTGGATGCCCAGGTGGTCCGCCAGGCGGGCCTGGGTGTGGACCCAGTCCTCCACCGTGACGAAGGGAAAATCCGCCCCCCAGGGCTCGCTGGTGGCCGGATTGATGGAGCGGGGCCCGGTGCTACCGAAACAGCCCCCCAGGTTATTCACGCCGATCACGAAGAACTTGCGGGTATCCAGGGGTTTGCCTGGGCCCACCAGGTTGTCCCACCAGCCCACGCTGCCAGGCTCATCGTAATGGCCCGCCACGTGGTGAGAGCCGGACAGGGCATGGCACACCAGCACCGCGTTGCTGGCTTGGGCGTTGAGCTGGCCGTAGGTCTCATAGACCAGATCGTAGGCGGGTAGCACGGGCCCGCTGCGCAGCGTCAGGGGGTCGCTGATCCGCGCCGTCTGGGGGGTGACGCGGCCGACACTTTGGGGAGCGATCATCTGCATTTTCGGAAAGCAAAAAACCCAGCCGGCTTGGAGGCTCGGACTGGGTCGCCCTCGCTTTAGCCGTATTTGTTAGGCGCCCGCAAGCTGGTGATCAAATCGGCGCCGGAAGCCCGGAAATTATTCCCTGGGCCGGAAATTGTCAAACCACCTGGCGTGTGTCTCAGCGGGTCTTGGCGAAACGGGCCGCCAGTTGCTGGAGTTTTTCCGCCTTGCGGCGGGCCTCGGCTTCCTCGGCCTCCCGGGCGCGGCGTTCGGCGGCGGCCTTCTTGAAGCGCTCCTTGAGGAGATCGGCGGCATGCTGGCGTTGTTCGTCGGTGACCTCGCCGGCCGGGTTGCCGTCCAGATCCTGGCGCACCCTGGCCTTTTCCATGGCCTTGAGATAGCGCATGGAGTGGGTGTGCAGGCGCAGGGCCGTGCGCAGGGTCTTGCGGTCCACCTCCGGCATGCGCTCCTGGATGGCGCTGTCGATGCCAATGGCCAGGGGCTGGTGGGTCTTGAAGGGGGCGAAGCTGTCTTGCAGCTGACGCAGGAGTTCGCGGGCCGGGGACGGCTGGGCGGGGGGCGTGGCGGTGGTCATCTTGGAGAAATAGGTCAAACTGACCGGCAAGAATCGCATTTCCCGGCCCATCCGGGAAGGGGCCCAGGCCAGCAATTGCCGGAATTGGGTAGCATCGGCCCATTGCCTTCCTACTTCGACCCGGGTGCAAGCATGGCAAGAATCCATCCCGACGGCTGGCGCGGTCTGGCCGATCACGGCCCGGCCGGGCGGCGCGTGGCCACCCTGGAGCGCCTGGCCGCAGAACTGCCCGCAGCGTACACGGTGTATCACGGGCTCCACTGGAGCCGCCTGGAGGATCGCCAGGCGGTCTTCGAGCAGGTGGATTTCCTGGTGGTGTCCGCCGATGGCAGCCTGCTCCTCATGGAACAACTGGGGGGATTGCTGGAGGAAGACGCCGCCGGGCTGCAGCGACGCCAGGGCGGGCGCCTGCGCCACATCCCCAGCACCATGAGCCGCAGTCTTGCCGGCCTGGCCCAGCGCCTGGCGGGCCGGCTGGGGGCTGCCGCGCCGCGCCTGGACTACCTGCTGTATTGCCCGGACTACCGGGTGCGGACGCCCGCCAGCGCCGGCATCCTGCCCGAGCGCATCGTGGATGCCGACCGGCGGGAGCGTCTGGCCGCCATCGTCCAGGAGGTGCTGCCCCCAGGCATTGTCACCCCCGAGGTCCGGGAGGTGCACCGCTTCCTGCGGGATCTCATTGGCCTGGAGCCGGACGTGAGCGCCCTGGTGGGCCAGGCCCGGGATCTGGTGACCCGGGTTTCCGGCGGACTGGCCCACTGGGCCCGCCAGCTGGAGTTCGAGCCCTTCCGGTTGCGGGTCACCGGCACCGCTGGCTCGGGCAAGACCCAGCTCGCCCTGGCGGAATACCGGGCGGCCCTGGCGGGAGGCCGGCGGCCCCTTTACGTCTGCTACAACCGCCCCCTGGCGGACCATTTTGCCGCCATCGTCCCGGCCGGCGGGCTGGCCTGCACCTTCCACACCCTCTGTGAGCGTCTGGTGCGGGCCACAGGGCGGGTGCCGGATTTCAGCCAGCCGGGGGTTTTCGAGCGTCTGGAGCGGGAGGCGGCGGCCTTGGCGGCAGGGGCGGCCGAGCGCTACGACACGGTGATCGTGGACGAGGGCCAGGATTTTTCCGAAGCCTGGCGGGATCTGGTGCTGTCCCTGGCGGCCGCCGATGGCCGCTTGCTGTGGCTGGAGGATCCTCTGCAGAACCTCTACGGCCGGGAGCCGGTGCCCCTGCCCGGCTGGGTCGGCCTGAAGTCTGCCGCCAACTATCGCAGCCCCCGGCCGGTGGTGCGCCTGCTCCAGGCGCTGGTGCCGGAGGCCGCGGGGATGGAGGCCGCCTCGCCCTTCGAGGGGGAGGCGGTGGAGTGCCTGGGTTACGCCGATCCGCTGGAGGAGCGGGAGCGGATCAAGGAGGCGGTGCGGCGCTGCCTGTCCGCCGGCTTCCGCCGGGAAGAGGTGGCGGTGATCACCTTCGGCGGGCGGGAGAATGCCAGCCTGCTGGCCGAGGATCGGCTGGGGCCCCACACCTTGCGCCGCTTCAGCGGCCGGTACGATCTGCTCGGTCAGCCGATCTACACGCAAGGGGAGTTGCTGGTGGAGTCGGTCTACCGCTTCAAGGGCCAGGCTGCGCCGGCGGTGATCCTGACCGGCATCGACTTCACCACCCTGGACGACAAGGCTCGCCGCAAACTGCTGGTGGGGGCCACCCGGGCCATGATGAAGCTGGTTCTGGTGGCCGCTACCCCGGCGGCCGCCCTGCTGGCACCCCATCTGGGCTGAGCGGGCCGGCCCCGCTTTGGGTTAGCATCGGTGGGTTGTCCCACAAGAATCCAGCATCTTCCCCAGCGAGCGTTTGCATCATGATCCAGGCCACCGTCGTCCCCGTCACCCCCTTCCAGCAGAACTGCACCATCCTGTGGGATGCCGCCACCAAGCAGGGGGCGGTGGTGGATCCAGGGGGCGACATTGACCGCATTCTGGCGGCGGTGAACAAGCATGGGGTCCACGTGGAAAAGATCCTCCTGACCCACGGCCACCTGGACCATGCCGGCGGCGCGGCGGCCCTGGCCCGCCAGCTCAAGGTGCCGGTGGAGGGCCCCCAGGAGGAGGAGCGCTTCTGGCTTGAGCAGATGGCCGAGCAGAGCGTGCGCTTCGGTTTTCCCAAGGCGGAAAACTGCGAGCCGGACCGCTGGCTGGAGGACGGGGATCGGGTGCAGGTGGGGGGCGAGACCCTGGAGGTCTACCACACCCCCGGCCACACCCCCGGCCACGTGGTGTTCTTCCACCGGGAGGCGCGGCTGGCCATCGTGGGGGACGTGCTCTTTGCCGGCTCCATTGGCCGCACAGATTTTCCTCGCGGGGATCACCAGACCCTGGTCAACGCCATCCGGGGGAAGCTGTGGCCTCTGGGGGATGATGTGACCTTCATCCCCGGCCACGGGCCGGTGTCCACCTTTGGCGAGGAGCGCCGGACCAACCCCTTCGTGGCGGACCACCGGGGCTAGGTCCACAGACCCCCAGGGCTTGGCGCCCCTGAAGCGCTTCAGCGCTTGAGGGCGTCGCGGATTTCCTTGAGCACCTTGAGATCCTCCGGCTCGGGAGCCGGAGCGGCAGGGGGCGCCGGGGGCTGGGCCCGCTGGAGCTTGTTCATGGCCTTGATGGCCACGAAGATGGCCAGGGCGATGATGACGAAGTCGATGGTGGTGTTGATGAAGGCGCCGTATTTTACCAGGGGGGCCCCGGCCTTCTCGGCCGCTTCCAGGGTTTCGTAGGTCTGGCTGCTCAGGTTCACGTAGAGGTGCTTGAAATCCACGCCCCCCGCCAGCTGGCCGATGAGGGGCATCACGATGTCCTTGACCAGGGAGTCCACGATCTTCTGGAAGGCGCCGCCGATGATCACGCCGACGGCCAGATCCACCACATTGCCCTTGAGGGCGAATTCCTTGAACTCGGAGACAAAGCTCATGCTGGGGGCTCCTGAATGATTGGAAGGGGCCGAATGCTCGGCTTGAGCGGGTTATACCTCAAAAACCCCCCTGCCGAAATGCGCCCGGAGTGGGGTGCTTCCCTAACCGGGTGGCGCCAGGGGCCGCAGGTTGGGGTATCTTAGAACCTTCCCCCGCCAGGAACCCTGGAGTATGAACACCCCTGCCAAGACCATCACCGTCGCCCTCACCGGCGCTTCGGGCATGTCCTATGGTCTGCGTCTGGTGGAATGCCTGCTGGCCGCTGGTTGCCGGGTGTGGCTGCTGTATTCCCAGGTGGCCCAGATCGTCGCGCGCCAGGAAATGGATTGGCAGCTGCCGGGCCGTCCGGCCGAGGTGGAGGCGGAACTGGGGGCGCGCTTTGGCGCGGGGCCCGGGCAGTTGCGGGTGTTCGGCCGGGAGGAGTGGTTCGCCCCGCCGGCCTCCGGTTCCAACCCGCCGGACGCCATGGTGGTGTGCCCGTGCACCATGGGCAACCTGGCGGCCATCGCTGGCGGCCTTTCCCAGAACCTCATCGAGCGGGCTGCCGACGTGGTGATCAAGGAAGGTCGCAAGCTGGTGCTGGTGCCCCGGGAAACCCCCTTTTCCGCCCTCCATCTGGAGAACATGCTCAAGCTGGCTCGGCTCGGGGTGTGCATCCTGCCCGCCAACCCGGGTTTCTACCACCATCCCAGGAGCGTCCAGGCGTTGGTGGATTTTGTGGTGGCCCGGGTGCTGGACCAGCTCCAGGTGCCCCACCGGCTGATGGCCCGCTGGGGGGAGCGGGATGACCCGGAAGCCAGGGTCTGTTGACCTTGGACTCCACGAATCCAAGGTCAACAGACCCTGATCCCGGTCGCCTGGCGGCGACGGCCAGGGTCGCTTCCCCAGGGTGGGAGCAGTTCGCCCAACCGGCTATACTCAAGGCTCCTGCCATACCAGAGTCGCAACCGCCAAGGGTTTGATGGGCGGCTCAACCCCATGGACATAGTCCTTATCCTCTTTTTGATCGTCCTTAATGGCCTGTTCGCCATGTCTGAAATCGCCGTGGTCTCGGCGCGCAAGGCGCGCCTGCAGAACCTGGCGGAAAACGGTTCTCCGGGGGCCGAGGCGGCCCTGACGCTCCATCAGGAACCCTCCAACTTCCTGTCCACCATCCAGGTGGGCATCACCACCGTGGGCATTCTCAGCGGTGCCGTGGGGGAACGGACCCTGGCCGATCCCTTCGGCGAGTGGCTGGCCCAGGTTCCCGTCCTGGCGCCCTACGCCAAGGGCTTTGCGTTCACGGTAGTGGTCATCGGGCTGACCTATTTCTCGGTGGTGGTGGGGGAACTGGTGCCCAAGCGGGTCGGGTTGCTGGCGCCGGAGGGTATCGCCTCCCTGGTGGCCCGGCCGATGATATGGCTGTCCCGCCTGGGTAAGCCCCTGGTGTGGCTGCTGTCCTCCTCCAGCGACCTGCTGTTGCGGCTCTTGGGGGCCAAGCGCAAGGACGAGCCGCCGGTCACCGATGAGGAAATCAAGGTCTTGATGGAGCAAGGGGCCGAGGCGGGGGTTTTCCACGAAAGCGAGCAGGAGATCGTCTCCAATGTGTTGCGCCTGGACGAGCAGCGCATCCGGGCCATCATGACCCCCCGCAAGGACATGTTCGCCATCGACCTGGACGACGAAGAGGCCGAAATCCGCCAGCGGGTGGCGGAGAGCCCCTACCACCGGGTGGTGGTGTGCCGGGACGGGGTGGACAACGTGGTGGGGGTGCTCCAGACCGGCGATCTCCTCAAGCGGGCCATCACCGGCCAGTCCCTGGGGGCGGCGGATGTGGAAAGCGCCCTCAAGCCGCCCCTGTACGTGCCGGAGACGGTGACCACCACCCAGTTGCTGGAGAACTTCCGCCAGAGCCGCATGCAGTTTGCCCTGATCGTGGACGAGTACGGCGAGCTCCAGGGCCTGGTGACCCTGACCGACGTGCTCACCTCCATCGTCGGCGAGATCGACATTCCCTCGGCCCTGGAGGAGCAGGACATCGCTCAGCGGGAGGACGGCTCCTGGCTGATCGACGGGGGGGTGTCGGTGGAGCGCTTCAAGTCGGTGCTGGACATCGACGACGAGCTGCCCGACGAGGACGAGAACGAGTTCAACACCATCGGCGGCTTCGTGATGCACACCCTGGGTCGGATCCCGGCGGTGACCGACCGCTTCGATTGCCTGGGCTGGTCCTTCGAGGTGGTGGACATGGACCGCACCCGGGTGGACAAGGTGATGGTGTCCCGCCTGTCCCCCGGCGAGATCCCCGCCGAGCCCGCCTGAAGCCGGGCCACGCCAGCATGGCGCAGACCGCCACCCTGCCCCTCTTCCCCCTCAAGACCGTCCTTTTCCCCGGCGGCCGGCTGCCCTTGCGGATCTTCGAGGCCCGGTACATGGACATGGTCAGCCAGGTGATGCGGGAGGACGGGGCCTTCGGGGTGTGCCTCATCGCCGCCGGCCGGGAGGTGGGGGAGGCCGCCGTGCCCCGCCTGATGGGCACCGAAGCCCGCATCGAAAGCTGGGACATGGCCCAGCCCGGCCTGCTCCATATCGTCGCCCGGGGTGGCCGGCGCTTCGCCGTGACCGATCACGAAGTCCAAGGCGATGGCCTGCTGACCGCCACCGTGCGCTGGCTGCCGGACCCGGCTGCCGTGGCGGTGCCGGCGGCCCAGGGGGAGTTGGTGGCCCTGCTGCGGCGCATCGTTGCCGACCAGGCCGAAGCCCGGCTGGCGCCGGAGCATTTCGACGATGCCGCCTGGGTCGGTGCCCGCCTGGCCGAGATCCTGCCCATTCCCGTGGAGGCCAAACAGGCCCTGCTGGAACTCACCGACTGGGTGAGCCGCCTGGAGATCATCCAGCGCTTCCTGCGCCAGCGGGGCGTATTGGCTGGCGAGGGCTGAGTTTGCTTCAGGGTGTGTTCCCATCGGCCGCGGGCATCCCGTCGTGCCCAAGCGCTTGCGCTGTATGGTGGAGGGCGACCAAGGATGATGCTCTTGGTAAGGCACCTCGTTTGCCGTAGGGCGGGATTCATCCCGCCTGGCCAGGCCAAAGCCCGTCCTGCATTTCAGCAGCCCGAAACCCCCAGTCCCTCCAGGATGCGCCGCACCGGGGTGGGCAGGGCGGCCCCTTCCAGTTCCGCAAGGGCCAGCCAGGACTGCGGCCCTTCCGCCAGCCGGATGCCCCCTTCCCGGGCTTCCACCAGTTCGGGCCGGATCTCCAGCACGAAGTGGGTGAAGGCGTGGGTCAGGGCCGGCAGGGCCTGGGCCGGGTGGGCCGCCAACCCAAGCTCGGTGGCCGCCCAGCGGACGGCGTCGGCTTCGGCGGGGATTTCCGGCAGGGCCAGCAATCCGCCCCAGATGCCGGCGGGGGGGCGGCGCTCCAGCAGCACCGCGCCATCCCGCAGTATCACCAGGACCCGGCTGACTTTGCGGGGCGGGGTCTTGCGCGGACGGGGGGTGGGCAGGCTGGCCTGACGGCCGGTCTGGCTGGCCACGCAGGAGGCCCGGAGGGGGCAGCGCGGGCAGGCGGGCCGGGCCCGGGTGCACAGGGTGGCCCCCAGGTCCATCTGGGCCTGGATGTAGGCGCCCACCCGGGTTTCCGGCAGCAGGGCTTCGGCCAGCGCCCACAGCCGGTTCTCCACGGCCCGCTCACCGGGAAATCCCTCCACTCCGAATACCCGGCACAGCACCCGTTTCACGTTGCCATCCAGGATCGCCCGGCGCTCGCCAAAGGCGAAGGCGGCGATGGCGGCGGCGGTGGAGCGGCCGATGCCCGGTAGCTCGGCGATGGCCTGGGCGCTGGGCGGAAAGCGCCCGCCATGTTGGGTCATCAGCACCTGGGCGCAGCGGTGCAGGTTGCGGGCCCGGGCGTAATAGCCCAGACCGCTCCACAGGGCCATCACCGCCTCCACCGGCGCGCCGGCCAGGCTGGCCAGGTCCGGAAAGCGGGCCAGGAAGCGCTGGTAATAGGGGATCACCGTATCCACCTGGGTCTGCTGCAGCATGATTTCCGACAGCCAGACGGGGTAGGGGTCCTGGTGGCCCTGCCAGGGTAGATCGTGGCGGCCGTGGGTCGCCTGCCAGGCCAGCAGGCGGGGGGCGAAAGTGGGGTCGGGAAGGATGGCGGGCGGGGGGGCTGCTTGCATGGAGGCTCGACCGGGCTTGGGGGTCGTCGGATAATGGGGGTTCTTCAAAATGATAACCGTGCCGGCCGGGGCGTCCCCGGCAAACCGCGCGGAACGACTTTCCCCAACAGGCATGAACCATTCCAACGGCAGTTTCGATAGTCGGGCGTTTCGCAACGCCCTGGGCGCCTTCGCCACCGGCGTCACGGTGATCACCACCCGGGGGGCGGGCGGCGAGCCCCTGGGTCTCACCGTGAATTCCTTCAATTCCGTATCCCTCGACCCACCCCTGATCGTGTGGAGCCTGTCACGCCAGGTCTCCTTGCTGGGGGCCTTCGAGGCCTGCGAGTACTACGCGGTCAACGTTCTGGCGGAGGACCAGCAGTGGCTCTCCCAGCGCTTTGCCAGTCGGCAACCGGACCGCTTTACCGGGCTGGAGATGGAATCAGGTCTGGGAGGCGTGCCCTTGCTGGCCGGCTGCAGCGCCCGCTTTGAATGCCGCAACACGGTGCGCCACGAGGGCGGCGACCACCTGGTGTTCATCAGCGAGGTGGTGCGCTTCGACCGCAGCGATCGGCTACCCCTGGTTTTCCATGGCGGGGCCTACCGCAGCCTGGTGCCGGCATGAAGCGTGCTCCGCCCAAAAGGGGCGGTGAGACAGGGTAGCAAAGGGGATGGGGTGAGGCAGGGTGGAGCGGGTGAAGGGAACTGCATCAAGTTCCCGACTCGTTGATTGACAACGAGTTTTCCGCACTCGGCGAACCGAGATGGACGTGATTCTGGACGCAATTCCACTGCCTGGTCAACACAACCGGAGCTGGATGATCCAACGCGGGCCAGGCAGAGCCATCCAGAGCCGGAGCGTTGGGACTTGTCTGAGGTTCCCCCTTGTGGCGTCCCATCACGTCGGGTTGTTCATCAGCCGATGTTAGGCCCGGCGATCTGATCGCCAGATTCCTTCTTGGTCTGCCGATTGACCCGAATCGCATCGTTACCGGGCCATCGCAGGCCGTGCTCCATCATGCGGTCACGTGCGTCCATCCGCGAAGCGGCACCTGGCACGCGGCCATGGTGCCTGACGTCATGGCAGTGATGCGGAACGCATGAGCGCTTGCTGGATGCAAATCGGCACACACGGGTGACGCATTGGCTCTTTACCCAATATGAATTGGCGCCAAGACTTTGGCATGGTTTTCGGGTAAAGCGTGGCACCTCTCTGGCTGTGACCGAGTGCGTGACCTTCGAGCCGTCACGCCGGTAATAAGGTCTTGCGCGCGCATTGCATTGCGGTGGTGGAGCATCGGGCGTCGCAAGTCGTCATCGCTCCGCAGGGATCAGCGGCATCGTAGAGCAGGACCTTCCCCCCAACGATGCCATCCAGCCTCGCGCTTCATCCGGGATTTCTGGGCACTCACGGCCTTTGTACGTGCCGCGTGTCTGCCGAGCTTCGATCCGACGACGGAAAGGGCGCGATATGCCGAAATCGAGCTGCTTTGCCTTTGGCGCAAAAACTTACTACCGCCCGATCGAGGCTGCCATCCGCTGGTGCGGCCTGATGCGCTGCGAACGGGACATTCTGGAAACGCTTGCACAGCGTGCCTTACCCGAGCCAGCGGACTTTCCCCGTTGGCCGCTGTTGCGCCTGTACGCCGAGCGCATCTTCGACGCGCTGATGCATGGGGAGCTTCCCTATGGCAAGGCGGGCATCGTGCTGACGACGCAGAGTCCATCGCTCGACGACCCGGAATTGACCGTACGGCACGTCGACCTGAAGGCGTGGGTGGCCCGCTACTACCCTGGCGAAAAGCCAGCCTTTCTCTTCGACGACATCGAACGCGCCCTGCATCCGGCCGTCGACCTCAAGACGCTCAGCGTACTGCTGGTCGAACGGGAAGCCGCCAAGGTGCAGTTGGCCAAGCTGGCCCGGATGCACGACACGCTGCGCGCGGAACGCAATGCCTTGGTGGAGGACCATGCGAAGCTGGTTGCCGAGGGCGGCCAGGCGCGCGAGCCCAGCCTGCGCAGCGAATCGACCTACCTGAACATCATCGGCGGGTTGCTCTCCCTGCTGCTGGGCAAGTCGCCGGCGGGCGCGGCGTACTCGTCGTTCCGCAACATGGATGCCGTGGTGAGCGCACTGCTGGCCCATCACGAAGGGCGACCCGGCCTCAGCGAACGGACACTGTGGGCCAAGCTGGCCCAGGCGCGGCGCCATCTGGAGACATCGCGCTGACCGGAGCGCCGCGCACTGCAATTGCAGTGGCGCGATCTGCCATTGCAGTGCTTTCAGCAGCGGCTATGGATTGAATGCGAGGCTCTTTCCGAACAACGCCAACGAGCGTCAAGGAGTGCCTCTCATGTCTTCGCAGACCACCATGCCGGCACCGCCGGCCGAGCATCGCATCCTGCGCCGCGCGGAAGTCGAGGCCAAGACCGGCTTCAAGCGCGCGCACATCTACAGCCTGATGAAGGAAGGCAAGTTCCCCAAGGCCATGCGCCTGGGCGTGCGCGCCGTGGGTTGGGACTCGGTGGAGGTCGAGCAGTGGATCGCAGAACGCCTCAATGAGCGCGCCTGACGCTTCTTCCCGGTTCATGCCATTCGACGAGGAGAGGCCCATGCAGGTGGTGTCCATCATTTCGACCAAGGGCGGCGTGGGCAAGACCACGACCGCGGCCAACCTGGGCGGCTTTGCGGCTGATGCCGGGCTGCGCGTGCTGCTGCTGGACCTGGACGTCCAGCCCACGCTGTCGAGCTACTTCCCGCTGTCGGTGCGCGCACCCGCCGGCATCTACGAGTTGCTGGCGTTCAACGAGCGCTGCGTCGAACGACTGGTGTCGCGCACGGCGATCGCCGGTCTGGACCTGGTGCTGTCGAACGACGACCGCGGCGAACTGAACACGCTGCTGCTGCATGCGCCGGATGGCCGACTGCGGCTGCGCCACCTCCTGCCCGCACTGGAGCCGTTCTACGACCTGCTGCTGATCGACACCCAGGGCGCGCGCAGTGTGCTGCTGGAGATGGCGGTGCTGGCCTCGGGAACGGCGCTGTCGCCGGTGACACCGGAGATCCTGGCGGCCAGAGAACTGCGGCGCGGCACGCTGCAGTTGATCGACGACATCGGTCCCTATCGACACCTGGGCATCGAGCCTCCGCCACTGCATCTGCTGATCAACCGCGTGCATCCGGTGTCGTCGAACGCGCGGCTGATCCAGCAGGCGCTGCGGCAGATGTTCCACGGCCAGGCCGGCGTGCGGGTGCTGGACACCGACGTGCCGGCCATCGAGGCCTATCCACGCGCCGCGACGCGAGGATTGCCGGTGCATCGGGTGGAATACCGGCAGCCGGCCGGGCGATCCGCACCCGCGGCGGTGGACACGATGCGGGCGCTGGCGAGCGAGCTGTTCCCGCAGTGGCGCGAGCGGTTCGCACACGTGTCTGGCCGACCCGATACCCGCGGCAGGGTGGGGAGCACAGGCCATGGCGAACGTGCATGAACTGGCGCGCGGCCACAAACGGCTGCGAGATCTGATCGAGTTTGCGCTGCGCGAGGGCTGGCGGGTGGTGCGCACACCGGGCGGCCACCTGCGGTTCACCAAGCCGGGCTGCGCGTCGATCTACACCAGCTCGACGGCAAGCGATCACCGAGCCAGCCTCAATGCCCGCGCCCAGCTTCGCCGCGCCGACCGGCAGGCGCAGGCGGCCCTGGCCGGCACTACGCCGATGGAGGACCGCCGTGGCTGAGCCGACCCCGCAGGAGATGGCCGCCAAGCTGATGGCGTCCGGCTTCGAGCGCACCGGCCCCACGGCCGCCGCCCTGAGTGACCCCATCGCCGACACGCCGATGGTGGTCACGCTGGACCAGCTGCGGCCCTATGACCACGACCCGCGCGTGACGCGCAATCCGGCCTATGAGGAAATCAAGGCCTCGATCCGCGAGCGCGGGCTGGACGCGCCGCCGGCGATCACCCGCCGGCCGGGCGAAGCCCACTACATCATCCGCAACGGCGGCAACACGCGCCTGGCGATCCTGCGCGAGCTGTGGAGCGAGACCAGGGAGGAACGGTTCTTCCGCGTCGCCTGCCTGTTCCGGCCGTGGCCGCAGCGCGGCGAGATCGTGGCGCTGACCGGCCATCTGGCCGAGAACGAGCTGCGCGGCGGGCTGACCTTCATCGAGCGCGCCCTGGGCATCGAGAAGGCCCGCGGGCTCTACGAGCAGGAGACCGGCGGCCAACCGCTGTCACAGTCCGAACTGGCCCGCCGCCTGACCGCCGACGGCTACCCGGTGCAGCAGTCGCACATCAGCCGCATGCAGGACGCAGTGCGCTACCTGTTGCCGGCGATACCGACGGTGCTCTACGGCGGCCTGGGCCGCCACCAAGTGGAGCGCCTGGCGGTGCTGCGCAAGGCGTCCGAGCGCACCTGGGAGCGGCGTGCACTGGGCCGCGAACTGTCCGAGGACTTCGCCACGCTGTTCCAGGACGTGCTGTCGCAGTTCGACGTCCAGCCGGACGGCTTCGCGCTCCAGCGGATGCAGGACGAACTGGTGGGCCGGATGGCCGAGCTGCTGGGGGCGGACTACGACACGCTGAGCCTCGAGATCGACGACAGCGAAAGCCGCCATCGGGCATTGACCCGTGAGCCGTTGCCGGTGAGCCCGGAAGTGTCCAGCGCTCCCGCGGTGCCGCCGCCCGCGTCACCACGACTACCGGTGGTGCCGGCGCACCCTGCCGGCCCACCGCCCGGACCTGCAGCCGGGCCGCCCTCGGTGCGGCCAGGCATCACGTCACCGGCCGCCGATGGCGCAAGGGCACCAGGCGAACGCGACGAGCAACGCGATGAACAGCGCGAGGGGCGCCTGCAAGGCCACATCGTCTCCCCGGCGCCGACCACCGAGCGGCTGCAGTCCATTCAGCGTCTGGTCGCCGACCAGATGGGCGACCGGCTGCAGGACTTCGCGGCCGACGCGCTGCGCGCCATCCCCGTACAGGCCGGGGGGCTCTATCCCATCTCGGATGTCTGGTACATCGAGCCCGGCCTGGACGTTCCCGACCGGCTGCGCGCCCACATTTCGCAGTTCGCCCACGAGATCGCCGAAGAGGCGGCGGTGGCCGGGCACATCGAGCCGAGCCACGGCGGCATCGGGTTCGTCTGCGTTTCCCCGCGCACGATGCCGGCCTTGCCGCCGTTCGGGCACGCGGTGCTGACCTTGCTGCACGTGCTGAGCGCGGCACCCGCATCGTCGGCCAGACTGGATCGTGCCGCGCTGGCCGACGACCTGGCTCCGTTGTTGCACGGGCATGGCGACGCATCCATGCGCCTGAGCGACGCCGGGCTCGTCAAGCTGTTCCGGCTGCTGCGCCTGGCGCGCCGGCTGCTGGATCTGGAAAACGATGCGCTGTCCGGCGACACCGGCCGCGGTTCCTGATCGGGGAGATCGCCATGTCCGCACCGCACCCACTCAACCAGGCCGTCATCGCCCAGGCGCTGCACGACCTGCGCAATGGGCAACTGCGCCGCTGCAAGGCGATGGGCTTCGGCGATGCGGAGCTGGATGCACTCAAGCATCCGGCGCTGGTCAGCGTGCTGGTCAACGCCACGGTGTCGTGGTGCTCGGTGTCGGTGAACCGCGAGGTGCTGAAGCGGCTGCTGAACCAGGTGCGGGACGTGGAAGAGGAAATCGCCACGGTGGACCGCATGCTGCGCCTGGGCGCGAGCACGGAGATGGTGAGCCGCTTCTACGGCCTCACGCATCAGGAGGTCGCCCTGCGGCGCGACATCCTCGGGCTGCCCAAGCGCAAGGGCCGGCACCCGGTGCTGGACGAGGCGCAGGAAGCCGCCCTGTGGAGGCGCTGGAAAGCCGGAGTCGCCGAGCGTCACATCCCGCTGGACGACGAGTTGGCCATGCTGGGCCTCACCATGGATCTGGCCGAGACCCTGGCGTTGCCGATGTCGGTGGTCTGGGCGGCGATACGGAACTGGATCGAGCAGGGGCTGGTGTAGGCCATGGCGACGGGCGGCGCACCACGGCGCGAGGGTCCCATGGCGCTGTCGGCGCTGTTCGACGATGCGCTGCAGAACCTGTCGAAGGCCCAAGGCACGGCGCCAGCCGGTGACGGTTTCCTGTACAGCGGCAACCGCCATGAAAGCGTGCCGCGTGCGCTGTTCCTCGACCGGCGCCTGACGCCGCTGGAACGCAACGCCTGGCAGGTCTTCCGCCTGCAGCTCAACGACGACGGTGTGACGGCCTTTCCGACCTATGACCAGCTTCGGCCTTACCTGGCCGCGATGCCGTGCGGGGCGCAGGCCTCGCACGAGACCGTCGCGCGTGCCCTGACGCTGCTGCGACTGACGCGCTGGTTGAGCCTGGTGCGTCGCCGCCGCGATCCGAAGACCGGCCGCATCCTGGGCAACCTCTATGTCCTGCACGACGAACCGCTGACCCCCTTCGAGGCGATGCAGCTCGACCCCGACTATCTGGGTCTGGTGAGCCATGCCCTCACCCATGCCGCCAAGGCGGTGCAGATCGTCGGCATGCACACGCTGAAAGAGATCGCCGAAGACCCCCTGCTCAGTGGCCGCACGCTGCCGACGCGCTTGCAGGTGCTGGCGCAGCACCTGGCTCGGCATGGCTGGACGACGGCGAGTTATCCACAGGAGGGTGCCGACCACGAATCCGAAGAAGGCAAAGATGGCTTGCTTCGGAAGGCAGAATACCCGTCTTCGGAATCCGAAGTGGGGCAGAAACCCGCCCCCGATGGCTCTCTTCGGAATCCGAAGGAGGACCGTACAGTACGTAAGGATCGTATTGATGAAGTACGTACAGTACCGCGCGCGAAGGCGCTGCAGAACCTGCGACTGCCCGAACGATTCCTGCGCTTGAAGGAAGAGCAGCAGGCAGGGGCGATGATCGCTTTGCAGCAGGTGGAGGAGACCCAGCGACAGGCGGTGCTCGACGAGTGGGCGGCGCGCTGCCGCGGCAGCACGGTGCGCAACCCGGCTGGCTATTTGTTCGGCATCATCCAGAAGGCGATCCGCGGAGAGTTCAAGGCCTGGGCCGGCGAAGGAGAATCGGCGCCACCACAGCCGCGCTCACCAGCACCTGCATCACCATCGCCACCTGCTGCATCAAACGGTCCCGACCGCGAGGCGGCACGTGCATACCTGGCGCAGCTGCGGGCGACTCTTCGTGATTCCTGAGGGACTGGGCTATCCCCCGGGGATGACCGGAACAGACATCCTTCCGGCGCGACACCAGCCGGCCCGGAACCGATCAGGCAGACCTTGATACCATGCGTCAACTGTGCATATAATGTGCGTGTTAATTCTTGCCTTCGGGAGTGACGTCATGGGTTCCACCGCTTTCGCAGACGTGCTCGAATCGGCGCGCGAAGCCGGCACGTCCCGCCTTTCCGCCACGAACATCGCCGATGCCCTGGAGATGCAATACCAGGACCTGGCCGCGCTGGCGGGCGTACATCGCAACACGCTGCGCACCCACCCCGAGTCCCCGCGGCTGCAGGCCGTGCTGCGTGACCTGATGCGGGTGCTGTCGGCCGCCACGGCGGTGCAGCCGGATACCGCGCGTGCGTTTTTCATGGTCAAGAACGAACCCATTCCGGCGTTCCGCCACAAGACCCTGCTGCAGTTGGTGCAGGAAGGACGCACCGACGATGCGATCGACTACCTGGAGTCGATCAGTGCAGGCTTCACCGGATGATCCTCCTCGACCTGCCGCCCGGCACCACGCTGTTTCGCGCACACACCCCGCAGTGGGCCAGTCGGCCCACCAGCGGTGCGGGTGCTGCGAGCAAGGGCGGGCGCTTCAACCGCGAAGGCGTCGCAGCGCTGTATCTGTCGCTCGACGAGATGACCGCGCTGCGCGAGTATCAGCAGACCTCGCCTTTCCTGCCACCCTGCACGATGTGCTCGTACACCGCGAACTTGCGCGGACTGGTCGATTTGCGACTGCTCCACCGAGGCGATCCATGGGACGAGTTGTGGCACGACTGGGGCGAGGATTGGCGCCATCTGAAGTTCGACCTGCACATCGAGCCGCCCACCTGGGTGTTGGCTGACATGGTGCTGGCGCATGGTCACGCCGGCATCCTGTACCCCAGCCAGGTGAACGACGGCGGCACCAATGTCGTCGTGTACGTGGATCAGCTCAAGAACGGCAATTCGGTCGAGGTCAACGATCCCGACGGGAAACTGCCCCGAGACCAAACCAGTTGGAAGCGTTGACGTCACGGCGCTCTTTCAACGGTCAAAGCAGCGCTATCCCCAGGGGCTAGCCGGCACAGACACCCTTCCGTATCCGGCAAACCCGGCAGACGTTGGATGCGGTTTCTTGACTGACAGCCTTCCGGCCGGTGCCGATGCTGGCGACTCGTTCCTTCACCGCGAGTCGTCGCCATGGCCAACGAACCCCTGCAACTGAATCTCGGATCGCTGCGCAGCGCGATGTCGCTGACGCTGCACACCCACCACGCTTCGCGCATCTGGCACGGCCGCGCACCGGCCGAGGGGCGCCCCGGCATCGTCGGTCTCAACGGCTTCATCAGTGTGATGAACAAGATGAAGCGCGGCGCCGAGCAGGACGATCCCTACTCGGACTGGTGGATGCTGCGCATCGAGGACAAGCTGGCCGACACCAAGACCCGGCTGCAGACGCTGCGTGAGCAGGTGGACCAGGCGCTGGCCGACGTGCCGCCGGCACTGACCCTGGGTGAGAACATGAATGTGCAGCCGGTGAAGCTGCCGCTGTTCGTCAACGCGCAGTTCGGCTTCATGGCGGTGTACCTGCTGGCCGACTATGACGACCTCGCGCGCAAGCTGATCCTGGCGCACCACACGGCGCTGATCGACCGCAGCACGCTGGAACGCTGGCTCAACGATGGCGCGCACGCGCTGCGCAGCCTGTTCTCACTGGCCCAGCAGTACCGCTACTCCGGCACGACGCGCGACGACTTCGCGTCCAAGAACGCCGCAGCGCGGGCGGCGCTGGAGAAGTTCGGTGAGCTGCCGCAGGACGTGCTGGAAGGCACGCGCCGCTCGCGCTTTGCGCCACCCATCGCGCGGCGGGGAAACCGGCCCGAGGCGCAGGTTGCTGCACCGGCCGCTGACACCTCGGTGCCAGGCCTCACCGATGGCGCAGCCGAAGCAGCAGCGCAAGACGACGAAGGCACCCAGGCATGACGGCATCGCCTTCAACCGGCCGCCCAGCGCGCTTCATTCCGCTGGGACAGGCGGACTTCCAGCGTCTGGAACACGCAGGCTACCTAAAGGGCCTTTTACAGCCCTTTAAAGGTAAGGGGTGTCGGCGCCGGTTTAAAACTGACCAGGTGGACCGGTTGAATTCTGGCCAGGGGCGGTAGCTGCCTGTCATTGCTGCAGCTGTGGATAAGTGTAGCGGAATCGCTGTCCTGAATTTCCTCCTTTCTG
>JAVEWG010000036.1:0-36345 GCA_034004685.1 Rhodocyclaceae bacterium
GCGGCAAGTATGTCGAGGCCGCCCGGGCGGATTTCTACCCGGATGTGAACCTGGTGGGTTTCGCCGGCCTGCAATCCCTTGGCTTGACCGATCTGTTCCAGGCCGGGAGCCTCCAGTTGGGGGTCGGTCCGGCGCTGCACCTGCCCATATTCGACGGTGGCCGCCTGAGCCAGCAGCTGGCGGCCCGGAACGCCGAGCAGGACTGGGCGGTGGCCGAGTACAACCAGCGCCTGAGCGACGCCCTGCGGGAGATCGCCGACGTGGTCACCCGCTGGCGCTCCCTGGATGCCCGCCAGGCCGAGCAGGGACAGGCCACCGCCAGCCTGCGCCAGGCCGGCGTCCACGCCTTGCGGCGCTACGAATCCGGCATGACCGACCGCCTCGGGGTGATTGCCGCCGAGATCGAATTGATCAACGAAGAGGCGCGGGAGGCCAGCTTGCGGGCCGAACGCTTCACCGCCGCCGTTCAGCTGGCCTATGCCCTCGGCGGCGCTTATGCCACCACCGGCGACGCCGTCGCCCCCAACCCCAACCCCAACCCCAAGGAAACCCGATGAGCGACGACACCAACCCGGCCACCGACAAGAGCGGCCGCAATCGGGCCCTGACTATCGTCGCTACCCTGGTCCTTCTCCTGGGCGCTCTTTACGCGATCTGGTGGGCCCTGGACGGGCGCTTTCATGAAAGCACCGATGACGCCTACGTGGCCGGTAACCTGACCCAGATCACGCCCCATCAGGCGGGGGTGGTGGTGGGGGTGCTGGTAAATGACACGGAATATGTGGAGGCGGGCAGGCCCCTGGTGCGGCTCGATGGCGACGATGCCCGGGTGGCCCGGGAGCAGGCCGAGGCCGAACTGGCCCGGGCGGTGCGGGATGTGCAAGGCCTGTTCGCCAACGATGGGGCCCTGAGTGCTCTGGTTGCCCAGCGGGAGTCGGAGCTGGCCAAGGCGCGGGACGACTTTTCCCGGCGCCAGGGTTTGGCGGGCACCGGCGCGGTGGCCAAGGAGGACATCGAACACGCTGCCGCCACGGTGAAGTCGGCTGAAGCGGCTCTGGCCGGGGCCCGGGATCAGCTGACGGCCGTCCGGGCGCTGACCGCCGGCACCTCGGTGGAGACCCACCCCACCGTGGCCCGGGCCGCCGCCAGGCTCAAGGAAGCCTATCTGGCCGAGGCGCGCACCACGATCGTGGCGCCCGTGGCGGGCTTCGTGGCCAGGCGGGCGGTGCAGGTGGGGCAGCGGGTGGCGCCGGGGGCGCCCCTGATGGCGGTGGTGCCCCTGGATACCCTGTGGGTGGACGCCAACTTCAAGGAGGGCCAGTTGCGGCGGATGCGGATCGGTCAACCGGTGACGCTCACCGCCGACATGTATGGCGGCAAGGTGGAATACCACGGCCGCATTCGCGGCCTGGGGGCCGGCACCGGCGCGGTGTTTTCCCTCCTGCCGGCCCAGAACGCCACCGGAAACTGGATCAAGGTGGTGCAGCGGGTGCCGGTGCGGATCGCCCTGGACCCCAAGGCGCTGGCCGATCATCCCCTGCGGGTGGGCTTGTCCATGCTGGTCTCGGTGGATACCCGGGACCAGGAGGGCAAGCCGGTGGCCGAGGCGGTACCGGCCGAGGCCGCCAGCGAGACTGCGGTTTATGCCGATAGCCTCAAGAGCGCCGAGGGCCGCATCCAGGCCATCGTTCGCGCCAACCTGGCCCGGACCGCACGCTGATGACCTCCTCCCCCCATTCTTACCCGCCGCCGCCCCTGGAAGGAGCAACCCGGCTGCTGGCCACTCTCTCGGTGGCTGCCGCGGTGTTCATGAATGTGCTGGACATGACCATCACCAACGTCTCCGTGCCGGCCATCGCCGGGGACCTGGGGGCGTCGCCGAACCAGGGCACCTGGGTGATCACCTCCTTCAGCGTGGCCAACGCGGTGTCCATCCCCCTCACCGGGTGGCTGTCCCAGCGTTTCGGGCAGGTCCGCCTGTTCCTCATCTCCAACCTGCTGTTCGTGCTGGCCTCCCTGCTGTGCGGGCTGTCCACCAGCCTGGAGATGCTGGTGGGGTTCCGGGTGCTCCAGGGCTTGGTGGCCGGTCCGATGATGCCCTTGTCCCAGACCATCATCATGCAGTGCTACCCCCCTTCCAAAGTGGGCGTGGCGATCACCATCTGGGCCCTCACGACCCTGGTGGGCCCGGTGCTGGGGCCCAACCTGGGGGGGCTGATCACCGACAATTTCTCCTGGCCGTGGATCTTCTTCATCAACGTGCCGGTGGGTTTCCTGACCCTGTGGTTGAGCTGGACCTTGCTCAAGGATCGGGATTCCCCCCGGGTGCGGGCACCGGTGGATCGGGCCGGCCTGGTGCTGCTGGTGGTGTGGGTGGCGGCCCTGCAACTGATGCTGGACAAGGGGCGGGAACTGGATTGGTTCAATTCCGGGGAGATCGTGGCCCTGGCTGTGGCGGCGGCGGTGGCCTTCGTGTTCTTCCTGATCTGGGAGCTGTACGCGGATCACCCGGTGGTGGAGCTGCGCCTGTTTCGGGACCGCAACCTGGCGGTGGGGACGGTGGTGGGGGCCTGCGGCTTTGGCATCTATTTTGGCGGGGTGGTCCTGCTGCCCCTATGGATGCAGCAGACCCTGGGCTATCCGGCGACCCTGGCCGGTCTGCTCAGTTCGCCGGTGGGGGTGGTGGCCATGCTGCTGTCACCCTTGGTGGGAAAATTCCTGCTGCCCAGGTTGGATGTGCGTTACCTCACCACCTTTGCGTTCCTGGTGTTCTTCCTGGGGAACCTGATGCGTTCGGGTTTCGTGGTGGGGATCAATACCCAGGCCATCGTGATGTCCCAGATGGTGATGGGGGTAGGGGTGGCCTGCTTCTTCGTGCCCCTGACGACCCTCAGCTTCTCCAACATTCCCCCTCACAAGATGCCGGCGGCGGCGGGGATGAACAATTTTGCCCGGATCATGAGTTCGGCTTTTTTCACCTCCGTGTTCATCACCCTGTGGGATAGTTGGGCGGCCGCCCATCACGCCCGCCTGGTCACCCACATCAACCCCTTCGACGAGGTCGCCGTGACGGCCCTGGATCGGCTTCAGTCCGCTGGCCTGACCCGGGAGGGCAGCCTCGGCCTGCTGGACTGGCAGATCAACATGCAGGCCCACACCATGGCCTTCGACGACCTGTTCTGGGGGACGGCGATGGTCTATATCGTGATGATTCCCCTGATCTGGCTGGCCAGGCCGGCCAAGCCCGGGCATGGGCCGACCATGGCCGCGGGCGAGTAAGGGGCCGGCGCTGGCGCACCGGCCCATGGGGGTACCTAGTCCGTGCCGAAGAGGTAGCGGTGGATCACCCGGTGCAGGTTGTAGACCGCCGTTTCCTGCAGGGGGTTGGGGCGGCAGCCCGGAAAGCCCCGGGACTTCATGCCTTGCTGCACCTCGCTCATGTTGGCGAAGTCCTGGTGCTGGATGATGCTCACCTCCTCGCCGAACTGCTTGTATTCCTCCGGTCCCCACATGTAGCGGCGCTTGAGGGGGGGCTCGGCCCCCGGGGCGTAACGCTGCAATGAATACACCTCGAAGATGCAGTGGTCCGGGTTGTCGCCGTCGGGCCGCACCCGATAGACCAGGGCGCCGCAGAACTGGGGCAGGATGATCAGGTTGGGGAAGATGTGCCAATCCATCCCCGCCTTGAACAGATCCATCAGGGTGGCCCGGGGGAAACCCGCGCCGCTGGCTTCCCAGGCTTCCTTGATGACCTCGTAGGTTTTCATCCAGGCTTCCTCGGGGGAAGCGTTGGGGCGCAGTTCGGTGCGTAGCCGGCGCACCGCTTCGGCGTCCCGCTCGGTCCACATGGCGTTGAGCTGCTTGGACAGGGCGTCATACATGGTGATGATGGGTTCCCGGAAGTCCGTGGGGATCGGCGCGCCGGTGCGGGCGGAGGGCGCGCCGCCGGGGCGGGCGGTGGGGTAGCCGAAATTGGAGTGGTCGCCGTGGGCCTGGCTGCGGGTGATGTCGTCGCTCACCCCACGCACCTGGGGGTGAGTGGTATAGACATGGTAGCCCTCGTTGAAGGCCTCCAGGCCCACCTTCCAGTTGGAGGGAACCTTCACCGATACGTACCAGCGGTAGCGCATCTTGTCGATTTCAAAAGGGTCCAGATACTCCTGCACCGGAGCCAGGTATTCGGCCAGGGGCGGGGCTTCCGGGTCCATGTTCACGAACACGAAACCGCCCCAGGTATCCACCCGGGTTTCCCGCAGCCGCAGGCTGTCCTTGTCCACCCCGGGGCAGCCGTGCCAGTCCTCCGGGTCCTGGATGTAGGTGTTCTCGCCCTGCAGGTTCCAGGTCCAGCCGTGGTAGCGGCAGTAGAAATTCGCCGCGTGACCAAAGCCTTCCTGCAGGCGCCGGCCCCGGTGGGTGCATACGTTGTAGAAGGACTTGATCTGGTTCGGCGCGACCCGCATGACCACCAGGGATTCCCCGGCGATTTCGTAGGTCACGTAATCCCCCACCTTGGGAATTTCCTCCTCCCGGCAGGCCATCTGCCACGCCTTCGGCCAGAGACGCTCGTTTTCCAGTTGCAGGAATTCGGGGGAAATGTAATCGGAAGCCGGCACGAAATCGGGCCGGGGTTTCTCGGCGGCCAGGGTGGCTTCGGTTGCCGCGCTGACTCGGGTGGTCTTGATGGTGGCGTAGGACACTGCTTCCTCCTGGGTATTGAACGAGTTGTCGGGGCCCTCGGAACCCCTGGCCGGGGCGGTCGCCATGAACCCGGGGCCGGGCTGGCGCCGCCAGGGGTGGGGACCGAGGGTGGGTGAACCTGAAACCGCGCTCTCTGTGAGGAAGGTCCTCGTCCAGGACCCTTGGTCTGGGCCGGGCAAGGAGGATGGATGCGCCGAGGCTCCATCTCTACTGCGCTCCGGCTGGCAAGGCTATTGCCGCCGGGCAGATTTATCATTGGCGGAGGAATTGTACGTACGTATAATTTTCTTGAAAAGGGATTTGCGTTTTTTGACCTTTCTCAAGGAAGGCCACTAAAAAGAAGTGTTGTACGTCCGTATTGTTTCCCGATATATTTTCTCGAATCCAGATCCCGGCGTCGGTTGGCCGGGCAAGAAAATAAAGGAGGGGACCCATGGCAGTTGTGGTTGGAGAAGGCGGGCAGCAAGGGATTTCATTCAAGGATCAGGTCGTGGTGGTGACGGGCGCCGGCAACGGCCTGGGCCGGGCCTATGCCCTGGATCTGGCGCGGCGTGGCGCGGCGGTGGTGGTCAATGATCTGGGCACCGGGCCGGACGGCGTCGGGGCCTCGGCCTCGGCGGCGGATCTGGTGGTGGCGGAGATCCGCCAGGCCGGCGGCCTGGCGGTGGCCAACCATGAGTCGGTGGCCACCCCTGAAGGGGGGCAGTCCATCGTGGAGGCGGCCCTCCAGCACTTCGGGCGCCTGGATGCGGTGGTCAACAACGCCGGCATCCTGCGCACCGGTCCCTTCGAGGCGGTGAGCGCGGAGTCCCTGGATCGCCTGGTGGCGGCCAACCTCAAGGGAGCCTTCCATGTCTCCCAGCCGGCCTTGCGGATCATGAAGGAGCAGGGCTACGGCCGGATCGTAATGATTACCTCCGCCACCGCTCTGTTCGGCGAACCCACCATGGCGGCCTATGCCGCCACCAAGGGCGGACTTTTCGGGGTGATGAACTGCCTGGCCCTGGCTGGCGCCCCCCACGGCGTGCTGTGCAACGCGGTGGCGCCCCTGGCGGTGAGCCGCATGGCCGCCAGCGTGGCCGAGGAGGACGTGAAGGCCATGATGGGGATCTACGAAATGATCGGTCTCCAACCCATGATGCCCGAATACGTGGTGCCCCTCGTCACCTACCTGGCCTCCCGCCAGTGCGCGGTGAATCAGGCCACCTACGGCGCCGTCGGCGGCTGCTTCTCCCGCATTTACGTGGCCCAGACCCAAGGCTGGCTGGGGCCCCGGGAGCGGCCGGCCACCGCCGAGGAAATCATGGAGCACCTGGCGGAGATTGAAGCGCGGGAGGGCAGCCAGGAAACCCGCAGCGTTGCCGAAGACTTGCTGCGGGTCGCCCAGCGGGTCGGCGTAGCCTGAAAAACCAAAGGAGCATTCTCATGTCCCCAAGCGACAAGAGCGGGCCGGCCCTGGGCCAGGTTCGCCCGGATTTCATTCCCCACGACCGCTACACATCCCGGGCGTTCGCCCAGCTGGAGAAGGAGCGCCTATGGACCAAGACCTGGCTGTGGGCCTGCCGGGAGGAGGAGATTCCCAAGGTGGGGGATTACTACACCTTCGATATCGCCGACCAGTCGGTGATCCTGGTGCGCTCCGAGCCCGACACCATCCGCGCCTTCCATAACGTCTGTCCCCACCGGGGGCGGGCCATCACCAGCGGCTGCGGCCACGCCAAGCATCTGCACTGCGCCTTCCACGCCTGGCAGTGGCACCTGGACGGCAGCATCAAGCGGGTGCTGGACCGGGATGACTGGTCTGGCTGCGACGGCATGGCGGACGGGGATCTGCATCTGGTGGATGTACGGGTCGGCCGCTGGGGCGGTTTCGTGTTCATCAACATGGATCCCGCCGGAGAATCCTTCGAAAGCTTCATTGAGCCAGTGCCCGAGTACCTCAACTGCATGCAATTCGAGACCATGGGCTATTGCTGGCACAAGACCGTGAAGCTCAAGGCCAACTGGAAGGTGGCCCAGGAAGCCTTCATGGAGAGCTACCACGTGATGGGCACCCATCCCCAGTTCCTGGCCATCGTGGATGAAAAAAACATCAGCCAGGCCCAGGGCAAGCATGGCCACCACCTCTATCTGTTCGAGCGTCCGCCAGGGGCGCCCTCCCGGCGCACCGGCCAGCCGGTACCCGAAGACATGCGGGCGGCCTTCAAGGGTTTTCTCGGGGCTTTTTCCCAGGTGGCGGACAAGACCGGCAACGGCCAGCAGTCCCTGCGCTCCATCCAGGCCGGCCAGCAGGCGGTGGAGGGGCTGCCGGCGGGCGCGACCCCCCAAGAGGTAATGGGCGCGGCGGTGATGGCCATGTACGCCGCCGCCCAGGCCGACGGCGCCCATTTTCCCCTCCCCAGCCCGGAGCAGCAGGCGGCCATGGGGGTGGACTGGAACATCTTCCCCAACCTCTCCCTGGTGTACGGTTTTGACGGCACCCTGATCATGCGTGCCCGTCCCCTGGGGGACGATCCGGACGCCTGCCTCCTGGACCTATGCGCCATCATCAACTGGGGGGAGGGCAAGGCGCCGCCCCTCCAGCGCCAGTACTTCGAGGACTGGCGAAGCCAGCCGGACGAGATTCCCTACCTGCTGGCCCAGGACCTGCGCAACATGGAACAAGTCCAGAAGGGCCTTCATTCCATCGGGCTGAAGGGTCTGCGGCCCAGTCCGCTGCAGGAGAAACAGATTTCCCATTTCCACCAGGTGCTCGACGGCTACCTGGGGGAGCCACCCCGGGAGGTTCTGCGCCGTGTCGGCTGAGGCATTGCAGGATCGGCCCCTGACGGACGCCTCCGCCTATGTGGGAGAGCCTGGCCGGATCGGGCGTGCCGACGGGGAGGCGTGGGATGACGAGGCGGACGTTTTGGTGGTGGGCTTTGGCGGCGCGGGGGCCTGCGCGGCCCTCGAAGCCCGTAACGCCGGTGCCGACGTGCTGGTGCTGGAGCGCTTCGAGGGCGGTGGCGCCACCGCCCTGAGCGGTGGCGTCTACTACGGCGGAGGGACGCGCCAGCTGCGGGAGGCCGGTTACAACGACACGCCGGAAGCCATGTACCGCTATCTGAAACTTGAGATCGGCGACACCGTGCGGGACGAAACCCTGCGCCGCTACTGCGACCAGAGCGCCGCCAACCTGGAGTGGCTGGAACGGCACGGGGTGTCTTTCGGGAGCACGGTCTTCAAGGAAAAGGGTTGGCCGCCGGTGGGCTACCACCTGTATTACTCCGGTAACGAGAAAGTCCCAGGCTACAAGGACGTGACGCCGCCGGTGCCCCGGGGCCACCGAGCGGTGGGGCCGAGCTTTTCCGGGGGTGTGCTGTTTGAAGCCTTGCGGCGCGCCACCCTGGCCGCTGGCGTGCGGGTGCGCACCCAGACGGCGGCGGCCAGGCTGGTGGTGGATGCCGACGGGGTGGTGGTGGGGGTCGAGGCCAATGCGCTGCCCCCCGGGTCGCCGGCGGCCAGGAAGCATCGCAGCCTGTTCCGCCGGGTGAACGCCTATTTGCGCTTTTTTCCGGAGCGGGCCGTGCGCGCTGGTGAGGAAGCGGCCGCCATCGAGGGAGAAGCCGCGCGGCCGATCCGCATTCGCGCCCGCCGGGGGGTGATCCTGTCCTCCGGCAGCTTTACCTTCAACCGAGCCATGGTGCAGCGCCATGCCCCCAAGTATCTGGACGGCCTGCCCATCGGCGCCCTGGGGTGCGACGGCAGCGGGGTGAAGCTGGGCACCAGCGTCGGCGGGGCCACCCGTCTGCTGGACAAGGTCTCGGCCTGGCGCTCCATCGCGCCCCCCTCCTCGTTTGTGGAAGGGATGGTGGTCAACCGGGCCGGACGCCGCTTCGTTGCCGAAGACGTGTATCTGGGCAAGCTGGGCTATCACATTGCCGAAGACCAGGGCGGGCGGGCCTGGGTGGTAGTGGACCGCAAGGCCTATCGGGATGCCTTTGCCGCCACGATCCCCGGTTCGGGGTGGCTCATGTTCGGGGCGCCCTTGCTGGCCAATCTGCTGTTCAACATGAAAAAGGGGCGCACCCTGGCCGAACTGGCCCAGCGCTGCGGCATCGACGCCTCGGGGCTGGAAGCCACGGCGCGGGACTACAACGCCCTGGCGTCCGCCGGGCAGGATGCCCTGGGCAAGGGGCGCGATTACGTGCGGCCCCTGGGGGCGGGGCCCTACCATGCCCTGGATATTTCCATCGGCAGCAGGGGTTATCCCTGTCCGACCATTCCCATGGGGGGGCTGGTGGTGGATGAGGATAGCGGTGCCGTGATGCGCCCGGACGGCACCACGATACCGGGCCTCTATGCCGCCGGCCGCGCCGCCGTGGGCATTCCTTCGGGCTTCTATGTCAGTGGCACCGCCATTGCCGACTGCGTGTTCTCCGGCCGGCGGGCCGGCCGCCATGCCGCCGGCGGGTAATCTTCAAGGAGATGTGAATGACGCGCTATAACCTGCTGGTCCTCAGCAATGCCACCGAGGGCATGGAGGAGGAGTTCAATCGCTGGTATTCCGAGCAGCACCTGGGGGATGTGCTGAAGGTGCCGGGTTTCCGCTGCGCCCAGCGCTTCGCCCTCAACGCCGGGGAACAGGGGGCCGCCCTGCAGCCGTGGCGCTATGCGGCCATCTACGAGTTTGAGAGCGAGGATCCGAATCTGCAGTTTGGCGAGCTGATGGCCCGGGCCGGTTCGCCGGTCATGCCCCTTTCTCCCGCCCTGGACGTGGCCAGCGCGGTGACCGCGCTGCTGGTGCCCATCACTGAGCGGGTGGTTGCGTCATGAAGGCGCGGATCCCGGCGGCGATGAAGGTCACCAGGCGGCGCTGAAAGCCTTCCTGGGCGTTGGCATCGCACACACCGTGGGACAACTGGGCAATGGAGTACACGTCCACCGCCATCTGGGCCACCGAGGTATGCATGAAATGCATGCTCCAGCAGGCATCTTCGTGGCTCAGGCCGGTGGATTCGAACGCCGCCACGTACCCCTCGAACACCGGTTGGTAGCTTTCTCGCATATGGTTGAGCAGCTCCGGCCGGTCCACCAGGCTGTCGGAATGGATCACCAGTTTGAGGTAGTTGTGCCAGCCGGCGGGGTCGGCGTTGAGCCGGCCGATGACCGTCACGTAGGCGCAGACGATCTGGGTCAGCTCCAGGGGGGCGCCGTCGCTCTGGGCTGCCACCAGGGCCCGGAGCAGGGCTTCGTTCATGGCTTCCGTGCGTCGTCCGGTCACGGCGCGAAAGAGGTCGTCCTTGGATCCGAAGTGGTAGCGCACCATGTTCAGGGCGGTGCCGCAGGCCGAAGTGATGTCCCGCAGGGACACGCCGTAGTAGCCGCGCTGAGCGAACAACTGCTCTGCGGTATCAAGGATGCGCTCCTGGGTGCTGCGGAGGTCGGTGGAAGACATGGCTGGATGGGCGGCCCCCGGTGGCCGTGACGGATGAAGTTTTGTCAAAAAGAAATTATAGAGGCCCTCGCGGTTGCGGGCGCCAACGCGATGAATGAAAGGAGCGGATCACCATGCATATAGACAGCGTCCCCGATCGGGCCACCCTGGTGGAGATGTACCGCAAGATGACCCTGATCAAGCAAAACGATGAACAGGCCCGCAAGGTCATCATGAACGGTCGCCTGCCCATGATCTATTACTCCCCCCGGGGCCAGGAGGTGATTCCTTCGGCGGTGTCGGTCAATCTCACCACCGACGACTACATCTGCACCATCTACCGGGGCACCCACGACATGCTGGCCAAGGGCGTGCCTCTGGACGAGCTGTGGGCGGAGCTCGCCGGCCGAGCGACCGGCACCTGCAAGGGCAAGGGCGGGCCCATGCACATCACCCACCCGGCCAGCGGCTGCATGCTCACCACCGGTATCGTGGGCTCCAGCATGCCCATCGCCAACGGCCTGGCCCTGGCCTCCCAGGTCAAGGGGGACGGCCGGGTGACGGTAGCCTATTTCGGCGATGGCGCCTCCAACATCGGCGCCTTCCACGAAGCTCTCAACATGGCGGCGGTGTGGAAACTGCCGGTGGTGTTTGTCTGCCAGAACAACCGCTATGGTGAGCACACCCGCTATGAAAAAACCACCGCCGCCCGCCAGATCGCTGACCGGGCGGTGGGCTACCAGATGCCGGGAGTCCGGGTGGATGGCAACGATCCCCTGGCCATGCATGCCGCCGCCCGCACCGCCATCGAACGGGCCCGGGCCGGGGAGGGGCCGACCCTGATCGAAGCCATGACCTTCCGTTTTCATGGCCACGTCTTCGGCGACATGGACCCCTACATGGACAAGGACGAAAAGTCCGCCGCCATGGCCGCCGACCCGGTGCCCCGCTACCGGGCCTGGCTGATCGAGCAGGGCCATGCCAGCGAGGCCGAGCTGGCGGACATGGAAAGGGGGCTCGGGCAGCAGATTGCCCAGGCCATCGAAAAGGCCCTGGCGGCCCCCTGGCCCGATGTGTCCGAATTGCACAAAGACGTGCTGGCCGCCTGAACCCCGGGCGTTCGAGACTGGAGAGATTCAATGACTAGCGAAGCAAAGAACATGAACACCGTGGTGGCCCTCAACACGGCTCTGGCCGAGGCCATGGAACTGGACTCGGGGGTGATCGTCTTCGGCGAGGACGTGGCCGATCCTGAAGATGGCGGGGTGGCCTACGTCACCAAGGGATTGTCCACCCGGTTCGGGGACGCCCGGGTGCGCTCCACGCCAATCTCCGAGCAGGCCATCGCCGGCGCGGCCATCGGGGCGGCCATGGCGGGCATGCGTCCGGTGGCCGAGATCATGATGATGAACTTCTCTACCGTGGCCATGGACATGCTGTTCAATCACGCGGCCAAGTTGCGCTTCATGTCCGGCGGCCAGACCCGCGTGCCCATCACCATCCGCATGGCTACCGGCACGGGCCTATCCACCGCCGGCCAGCATGCCGACTACCTGGAAGCCTGGTTCGCCCATGCCGCCGGCCTCAAAGTGGTGACCTACGCCAACCCGGCGGACGCCTACGGCCTGCTGTTGTCCTGCATTTTTGATGACGATCCCTGCATCTTCATCGAGAACTTCCTCTCCTACGGCCAGTCTGGCCCCGCTCCGGTGCCCGGCCAGCGGGTGCCCATTGGGGTGGCCGCCGTGACCCGCCCTGGCCGGGACGTTACTGTGGTGACCTACGGTCCCCAGGTGGCGCCGGCCCTCAAGGTGGCGGAAAAGCTGGCGGGGGAGGGGGTGCAGGTGGAGGTGATCGATCTGCGCACCATTTCTCCCTGGGACAAGCAGACCGTGCTCGCTTCTGTAGCCAGGACTGGTCGCGCCGTGATCTCCCACGAGGCGGTGCGCGCCTTTGGCGTCGGCGCCGAGATCGCCGCCACCCTTCAGGAAGAACTGTGGGGAACCCTCAAGGCCCCCGTCCGCCGGGTGGGCGCCCCCAGCTGTCCGGTGCCCTATTCCCGCCCCCTCGAACTGGCCTTTGCCCCCGGCGAAGCCCAGGTCGAGGCCGCCATCCGGGCCACCCTCGGCTGAGCCGAAGCGCCCGATCCCCTTTGTTTTTGATAGGTAATCGAACATGTCCGTCCAAGTCTGTCTGCCCAAGATCGGTTTTTCCATGAGCGAGGGCAACCTCTCCGAATGGCTGGTGGCCGATGGCGCAACCGTGGCCGAAGGCCAGGCCCTCTATGCCCTGGAGAGCGATAAATCCGTGCAGGATGTGGAATCCCCCGCTGCCGGCACCATCAAGATCATTGCCGCGGCGGGGACAAGCTACCCGGTGGGTGCCGTGCTGGCGGAGATTTCCTGAATGGAGCGTCCCGGCCCCGCCACGCCACCCCTGCCGCCCTGGCCCGAGGTGGACTTCGCCGCTTACGGCGCGGTGACGGTGGAAACCCTGCCGCGCATCCAGGCCCTGACTGGCAGCTTCCTCACCCGCAACTGGACCATGATCCCCCACGTCACCCACAACGATGACGTGGATATCACCGAACTGGACCGCTTTCGCAGCGCATGGAACGTGGCCCAGCCCGAGCGCAAACTGTCGGCGCTGCCTTTCATGATCAAGGCCATGGTGGCGGCCATGAAGGCGTATCCGCGCTTCAACGCCTCCCTGGACGCCAGCGGCCAGAAACTGACGCTCAAGCACTACTTCCATATCGGCGTCGCCATCGATACCCCCAAGGGTCTCTTGGTGGGGGTGGTGCGGGACTGCGACAAGAAAGGCGTGGAGCAAATCGGCGCCGACATTCTGGCCTTGTCCACCAAAGCCCGGGCCCGGGGCCTGTCCATGGATGAAATGAGCGGGGGCTGCATGAGTATCAGCGCCCTCGGCGGCATCGGTGGCACCAGTTTCACGCCCATCGTCAATGCCCCCGAGGTGGCCATCCTCGGCGTCACCCGCAGCGAATGGAAGCCCCGCCGCGCCGCCGATAACGGCATCGACTGGCGCCTGATGGCGCCCCTGTCGTTGAGCTACGATCATCGGGTCATCAACGGAGCCGATGCCGCCCGCTTCGTCTGCCATATGGGCGAATCGCTGGCCCAGCCTGCCGCCCTGGTCGATGCCGTCCCATAGGCATGACTGCCGGCGGTCCGGTTTTAAACTGTCGGCAGTGCTGCGCCTCACCATGAAAACGAAAGGGGCTTCCCTATGCCAAATCTGGGCGCAGTGATTCGACCCTACGCACTGAAAATTCGTAGACAGGCGCTTGCCCTGCGTTCAGACAACTGTCTTGAGCCGACCTTGCCCGTGAAATGACCGACATGATTGACTCATCCATCCCCTACGCTGCTGCGTCCCTGCTTCAGGCTCCGACCATGTGGGCCTTGGCCTTGCGTCGCGCCGAATTGACGCCCGATGCAACCATGCTGATTGATGCCGCGACGGGCCAGCGTCTTAGCTTCGCCGAGGTTGCGCGGCAGGCCGAAGCCCTGGCGGCAGTGCTGCATGCCGAGGGGATCGGTCCAGATACCCAGGTAACCTGGCAGATCCCCACCAGCGTGCCGGCGATACTCACGGCCCTGGCCCTGGCCCGCCTGGGGGCGGTGCAAAGCCCGATCATTTCCCTGTACCGGGAGGCGGAGGTGCGGCCGATCCTGGAGCGCACCCGCTCGGCCTTCTACATCGTGCCGGCGGCTGATCCCGGCCGGGACTTTCCGGCCATGGCCCGCGCCCTGCAGGCCAGCCTGGAGACCCCACCCCAGCTCATCTTGCTGACCGATCCGGTGCCCCAGGGCGATCCGGCCAGCCTGCCGCCTCCGCCGAGCGATGGCCGGGCGCCCAACTGGATCTATTACACCTCAGGCACCACCTCCGAGCCCAAGGGCGCCATGCATTGCGACGACACCCTGATGATCGGCGGGCGCAATCAAGCCTGCGCCATGCAGGTCACTGCGAGGGATACCGGGGTCATCACCTTTCCCTATGCCCACATCGCCGGCGCCATGTATACCACCATGATTTTGGCCACCGGCATGAGCGCGGTGGTGCTGCCCCGCTTCGTGCCCGCCGAGGCGGTGGAGGCGCTACGCCGTTACAAGGTGACCCTGGCCGGCGGTAGCACCCCCCACTACCTGGCCTTCTTGACGGAGCAGCGCAAACAGCCCGGGCAGCGCTTGTTGCCGGACCTGCGGCTGCTGGTGGGCGGCGGCGCCCCCAAGCCGCCGGAACTGTATTTCGACGTCAAACGGGAGATGGGAATCCCCATCATTCATTGCTATGGCATGACGGAGGTGCCCCTCAACGTGGCCGGCAATATTCATCACAGCGATGAACAGTTGGCCTACAGCGATGGCCATCCGGTGGCCGACGTGGACGTGCGGATCGTCCGGGAGGACGGCAGCACCGCCGAGGTGGGGGAGGTGGGGGAAGTGCGGGTGCGGGGCCAGGGGGTGTTCCTGGGCTACACCAACCCGGAGGTGAACAAGCTGGCCTTCGACGCCGAGGGCTGGTTCCGCACCGGGGATCTGGGCCGTTTCCGGCCCGACGGGCACCTGGCGCTGACCGGCCGCCTCAAGGACATCATCATCCGCAAGGGCGAGAACATCTCCGCCAAGGAGCTGGAAGACCTGCTGTACACCCATCCCAAGGTGGGGGGCGCGGCGGTGATCGGCCTGCCTGATCCGGAGCGGGGGGAGCGGGTGTGCGCCGTGGTGGAGCCCCGGGAGCCGGGGGTGCATCTGGGCTTCGAGGAAATGGTGAAGTTCTTCGAGGATGCCCACGTGATGCGCCAGAAGATTCCCGAGCAGCTGGAAATCATGGATCGCCTGCCCCGCAACGAAACCCTCAACAAGATCCTCAAGCACGTGCTGCGGGCCCGGTTTTCGGCCTGAGGTCCGTCCGCCCATTCCCCGTCACGCCAGGGGGGTGAGGGCCCTGTGAGGCTGCTGGGAACAGGCCCTGGGGGGCCGTCAGGCCCACCGGGAAAGGGCGGCCGCTTGGCAGTGGGCACTGAAATTTCGAGCAAGGAATTGACTATCAGTCAGTTTTGTCCGAATTTGTCGTGCCGCGCTGTCGCGGCAGCCTTCGTGGAGAGCCCATGGCCGTTACCCGGATATTCGCCGCCACTTCCCGTTATGTGCAGGGCCCGGGGGTGCTGGATCGCCTTGGTGAGTTTGTTCAGGCGCTGGCCAGCCGGCCGGTGGTGGTGACCGACGGGGACGTGGCCCGCCTCCTCGGCGCCCGCCTCCTGGCCAGCTTCCAGGCGGTGGGGCTGGATGCCCGGCTGAGCCAGTTCCCGGGGGAGGTGACCCAGGCGGCTATCCAGTCGCTGGCCGACCAGGCCCGGGAGGAAGGCGCCGACATCGTGGTGGGGGTTGGCGGGGGCAAGGCCCTGGATACCGCCAAGGGGGTGGCCCGGCGCCTGGGTACCCGCTTCGTGAGCGTGCCCACCATTGCCTCCAACGATGGTCCGGCCAGTGCCGCCATCGCTATCTACGACGACGCCCACCACATGGTGGAAGTCCAGCAGTTGCTGCGCAACCCGGATCTGGTGTTGGTGGATACGGCGGTGATCGCCGGGGCGCCCCTGCGCTTTCTGCTGGCAGGCATCGGGGATGCCATTTCCAAGAAATTCGAGGCCGAGGCCTGCGCCCGGGCCGGGGCGCCCACCTTGCTGGGGGCGCCCGCGTCCCTGGCTGGCCTGATGGCGGCCGATGCCTGCTACCAGGTCATCCGTCGCCATGGGGTGGCGGCGGTGGGCGCGGTGAAGGCCGGGCAGATCACCGAGGATGTGGAGGCCCTGATCGAGGCCGCTGTGCTGCTGTCCACCCTCAGCTTCGAGAACGGCGGGCTGTCGGTGGCCCATGCCCTGGCCCGGGGCTTCCCCTATCTGATCCGGGCCGCCGGCACCCTCCACGGGGCCCATGTGGCCTACGGCCTGCTGGTGCAGCTGGTGCTGGAGGAGCGCCCGGCCGCCTTCATGAATGAGCTGCTGGGCTTCTACCGGGAGATCGGCCTGCCGTCCCGCCTGGCGGACTTTGGCCTGGAAGCCGCCACCGGGGCCGAGATCCAGGAGCTGGCGGAAAAATCCACCCTGAGCCCCAGTCTGGCCCGCTTTCCCCGGCCCCTGGATGCCCGCCAGCTGGCGGCGGCCATCCACCAGGTGGAGCGCCTCGGCTGGTGAACCGGACCCCGGCGGGCCCCCACGACAACAACACAAAACCCTGTAGGAGACAAAGCTATGGCCAAGTTGAAAGTGATCGTCTGTTACACCGGTGGGGTAGGCAAGCAGGTGATCCGCCTGCTGGCGAACCATCCCACTCTGACCCTGGCGGGGGTGCTGGTCCATGACCCGGCCAAGGCGGGGATGGATGCCGGCAGTCTGGCGGGCATCGCGCCCCTGGGGGTAACGGCTACCCAGGATGTGGACGCCCTGCTGGGGAGCGGGGCGGAGTGCGCCCTGTGGCATGGTGCCGGCTGGGACCCCGCCACGGTGGAGCGCTTCCTGCGCCGGGGCATCAATGTTTATTCCGGCATTGGCGGCTGGTATTTGCCGGGAGAGCCGGAGCACGCCACCCTGGAGGCGGCTTGTCAGGCCGGCCAGGCCACCCTGGCGGCGGGGGGCAACATCCCCGGGTTGATCACCGACGTGTTGCCCCTCTTCGTCTCGGGCTATGCCGGCCGGGTGACCGCCATCCGGGTCTGGCAACGCAACTACAACGCCCACTATCCGTCGGCGGTCCAGTTGAGCCAGGGCTGCGGTTTCGGCGTACCGGTGGACCAGCAGGCCATGGCCGCCCGGGTGGATGCCCTATGGCTGTGGGGCATGCGCCAGTCGGCCCGGATGGTGGCCGATGGCCTGGGGATTCCCCTGGAGGATGTGCGGCTCACCAACAAGGAATTCGGCCTGACCCCGGAAGACATGGTGCTGGCGCCTAGCGGCTTGTTCATTCCAGCGGGAACGCCGGCGGGGGTGCGGTGGACCTTCACCGCCTATTCCGAAGGGCGGCCCTTCCTGCAGATCGTCAATGAACAGACCGCCCGGCTGGGCCTGGGCCCGGACTGGCGGCAGAGTGCCGATGCGCCCAACTGGCGGGTCGAGGTGGATGGCTCGCCGAATCTGTGTTGCGAGTTCGCGGCCAGCACCGGCAACGACGGGGTGGATCACTCGGCGGCCCTCAATGCCGCCCGGGCGGTCAACTTCGTGCCCCGGGTGGTGGAGGCGGCGCCAGGCTGCCGTTCCATCCTGGATCTGCCTGCTCCCCGGGCCAGCGGCCTGCTGGCAGGCTGAAGAAGCCGACCTGGATTGCTCCGGAGCAGGCCAGGTCGAGTCGGAGGTTTTCAGGATCAACCGCAGTGCGGCCACCCATTCGAGGGTGGCCAGTTCCAGTGACTCGAGCGTTTTCCAGGGTGCCCGGCGATGGGTAATCCCCCCGGAAATTAGCGGCAGTTAAAAGTAGAATTTTCTCCACGGCAGCCCCGGGGATATCGGCTAATGGAGCAGTGCGGCTGGAGTGCGCCAGGTGCCGGTGATGATGGCACCCTCGCCCGGCCGATTTATGCCACGGACTTTCCGCCGTCCACCAGGATGCTCTGGCCCGTGATGAACGAAGCCCCGTCGGAGCAAAGCCACAGTGCCGTTTCCGCGATCTCGGCCGGCATCCCTACCCTGCCCATCGGCATTCCCGCGGAAAGTTTCGCTTCGGCCTGCGGATCGCGGATGAAGTAATCCTCAAGCCCGGCGGTACGGATCGGTCCGGGACAAATGGCATTCGCCCGGATTCCCGACTTCGCATACTCCAGGGCGACGGTCTTTGTCAGTCCGAGAACCCCGTGCTTGGCGGCGGAGTAAGCGCACTGGTAGGGCGTTCCGTGCGTTCCGGAAGCCGAGGACATGTTGACGATGACCCCACCGCCCTGTTTCAGCATGTGGGGAATCTCGTACTTGCAGCACAACCAGACGCTCCTGAGATCGATGCCGATGATCCGGTCCCACTCATCCTCCGCCAGGTCGGCGGTCAAAGCCAGGCTCTGGCCGACGCCGGCATTGTTGATGGCGCAATCGATGCGCCCATATTCCACGGCGGTCTTCTGAACCATCGCTTCAATATCCTCCCGCCTGCTGATATCGGTCTTGATGAACAGCGCTTCGCCGCCAGCTTCCCTGATCTGTCTGGCGGTCTCTTCGCCTTTGTCGACCATGATGTCGCTAATCACGATGCTGGCTTTCTCCCGCGCGAAAGCCAAAGCGATAGCCTGGCCGAGGCCCATGGCACCGCCGGTTATCAAGACCACCTTGTTCCGAAATTTTCCATCCATGAGAAATCTCCGTTGATTCGTGAATAAAGGAGTGTGATGCATCCTGCATGTTGTACAGGGGGTGCGCAAGTCCCGTTCCGTTCGGGCTGAGCCAGTCGAAGCCCCGTGCCGGAGCGGCTTGCACTTCGACAGACTGAGCGCGAACGGACTCATTCAGTATCTTCTTGGGCGGCATTCGAGCCGGAGCTTACTTTGTTTCGGAAGCGCCTTATAGACAGCGTCTAGCGTTGGTGCTCCGCCCCCCGCAAACTCGTGGCCACTAGTGGTGATAAATTGGGGGCAAACCGCAATTTCTGCCATAGGCGTTCGGTCACGGAAACCGGATTCAGCGTCGCGGAGCTCTCGCTGGCCGAGAAGCTGGTTGTGCTCGATCGGTGATGCCGCCAAGCCGTTCGACAAGATGGGGATGGTCACCAGGCGTGCGAGATCCAGGGGGGCAGAGCTGGACGAACGGCCAGTACCCGTTGGCGGGCGCGGCCAACGGCACGATGCGCTACGCCAGCAACGGCCTCAACCGGTATCCTTGCCACCGGCCTGGCGCGAAAAGTTATTCAGGAAACACTCTCCAAGAACGAGCGGGATGACAGCATGGAATTCAATTATGGCGACATCTTCGACGCGGTTCTGGCTCTGCCCCCCCAGGACCAGCCGGCCCTGATTGAAGTGGGGGGCGAGCGAACGCGAACCTGGGGGGAACTCCAGTCCCGCACCAATCGGCTTGCCCGGGCCTTGCTCGAGCGGGGGATAAGCCCCGGTGACAAGCTGGCCATCTACATGGAAAACCGGCTTGAGTACGTGGAGGCCGTGGTGGCCTTGCTCAAGGCCAGGCTGGTGCATGTGAACATCAATTTCCGCTACCGCGCCGAGGAGTTGCTCCACGTGGTGGATCACTCCGACGCGGCAGTGGTGGTCTTCGACACCCCCCGGGCCCCTGAGCTGGCGGCGATCCGGGGCCAGCTTGCCAAGGTTCGGCTCTTCGTTGAGGTGGGGGAGGAGGGCGAGACCTCCCTGGAGGGGGCCGAGGCCTTCGAGACCCTGGCTGGAACGGGGGACGATGGGCCCCTGGCTATCACCCGCTCCGGTGACGATCTATGGTTTCTGTATACCGGGGGCACCACCGGCAAGCCCAAGGCCGTCATGATCAAGCAGGATGTGCTGTTCCGGGTCCAGGGCCAGAACAGCATCTTCGCCGTCTATCCCAAACCGCCGGCGGATCTGGCGGAACATCTGGAGCGGGCCCGGGAGCATCTGCGGATGGGGCGGCGCGGCCTGGTTTCGGCCCCCATGATGCACGCAGTGGGTTTGTACACCACGCTATTCCCCCTTTCCTATGGAGTGTCAGTGGTGGTGATGCGGGGCGGGCATTTCGACGCCCAGGCGGTGCTCAATGCGGTGGACCGGTTCAGGGTGATCCGCATCGCCATCGTTGGCGACGCCATGGCCAACCCCTTGGTGCAGGCTCTTCAGGCCCACCGGGAGCGCTGGGATCTGTCCAGCCTGGAGGCCGTCACTTCCTCCGGCATGGCCCTGAGCCGGGACAACAAGATCGCCCTGATCCGTCTGTTGCCCCAACTCACCGTCTCCGATGGCCTGGGTGCCAGCGAGTCGCCGGGAATGGGCTACCACGTGCTGACCAAGGACAATGTGGCCGATCAGGGGGAGGTGAGAATGTCCCTGCCCCCCAGTTGCAGGATCTTTAGCGCCGATTTCTCCCGGGAGGTGGTGCCTGGCAGCGGCGAGAAGGGACTGTTTGCCCGGTCCGGCCTGTTGGCGGAGGGCTATTACAAGGATCCTGAGGGCACCGCCAGGACCTTCCCGGTGATCAACGGCGTTCGTTACGTGGTGGTGGGGGACTGGGCGGAGGTGCTGGCCGACGGCAGCGTGCGCTTCCTCGGGCGGGGAGCCCTGTGCATCAACACCGGTGGCGAGAAGGTCTACGTGGAAGAGGTGGAGGAGGCCATCAAACGCCATCCCGGCGTGCGGGATGTGGCGGTGGTGAGCGTGCCAGATCCTCGCTGGGGGCAGGCGGTGACAGCGGTGGTGGAGCTTCGCGCCGGCTACGCGCTGGATGCCGAATCGATTCGCCACCAGGTGCGGCAACTCCTGGCTTCCTACAAGGCGCCCAAGCATGTGGTGCAGACCAGCCAGGTTGCCCGTCTGGCCACCGGCAAGACTGATTACGCTGCCAATCGAAGTTTTGCCCTTGCCTATCTCTCCTTGAACTGACGCGGCCTGCCGCCCCGGCGACGGGGGCCGTCAGGCTTCAGGCAGCACTGGCTGACGTGCCCCATCGGCCGTTCGCCCGCGCCGCCCCAAGGCAGGGTCCTGGAGTGCATTGCTCCTGGCCGGGCTTTTTTGATGTCCGGATGATCAACTTTTGACATCGGACAAAAGTTTTTCTGGTGCCCGTTCAATCTTGAGGTCCATCAAGAATGATTTCTGCTTGGGCTGATTAACTGCGCCCTGACCAGGGTTGTACCGGTCGTCACGCCGTAAAGGGAGGAGAGGGAGATCAAAACCCTTGGCACCAGAGGGGTCTTGATGGCAATCAAGGCTTCTGGGGGGGCGGGTCACTATGCTGGTAACAGGTACCTGTTTGATTGAGCGCTTGGAGTGTTGCCCGGGGAGTTGGGGTCAATGTTCAGGGCAACAGCAAATCTGACGGGTGCCTTAATTCAATCCTCGGAGGAGACGAGATATGGCTACCCATCCGGTTAAGTTGTTGTCCTGTGATACCCACCTTGAGCATTGGCCCACCGTGCTGAAGGACTACATTCCGTCGAAGTTCCACGACCTGTTCGACAAAGCGCCTTATATGGTCAAGATGTTCGGCCAGGTGCCCCACTACGGCGAAGACGGCGTGTGCACCAGCGTGCTGGCGGCTGTCCGTAACTTCTCGGAAGTGAAGAAGGGTTCCATCGACATCCGCACCCAAAACATCCCCGGCTCCTTCGGCGGCCCGGACGAATACGCCAACTGGATGCGCTTGGACGGCGTGACCACCGCGGTGATCCTGCCCGGCGCAGCACTGGGCGCCACCATCGGTATGGCCCGTGGCACCCTCGACAAGGAAGGCTACCTGACGGTTCTGCAGGGTTACAACAACTACGTCAATGACTTCTGCATGGCCTACCCGGGGCTGTTCATCGGTGGTGCCTGTCTGCCCACCACCGGGGTTGATGACGCCATCGCCGAGTTGCGCCGCGTTCGCAAGCTGCCCGGCATCTATACCGTATCGCCGGGCGCGTTCCCCAACGGCTCCTCCACCCCCTTGCCGGATGACGACCGTTTCTACGCTGAGGCGCTGGAACTGAACATGCCCCTGACCATGCACGGCGGTATTTCCAGCCCCATGGGCGGGATCAAGACCGACCGTGACGCAGCGACCTGGATCATGGGGCACGTGGAAGTCACCACCGGCGGTCCCTACTCCGCCACCCAGCTGATCATGTCCGGCGTGTTCGACCGCTTCCCGAAGCTGCGCTTCATCATGCTTGAGTGCGGCGCCGGCTGGCTGCCTTTCTCCATGGACACGATGGATCACTTCTGGGATCGCCAGCGCTACTGGGCCGGCATTGACCTGAAGAATCCCCCGTCCTGGTACTGCACCAGCGGCAACCTGCTGTGGAACATCATCTGCGACAAGACCGCCATCAAGCTGCGGGACATGATCGGGGTGGATAACCTCTCCTGGTCTTCCGACTTCCCCCACGGCAACAGCGAGTGGCCGGAAGATCGTTCCCGCGCCATGAAGCTGCTGGCCGATTGCAGCGACGATGAGCGCCACCGGATCCTGTGGTCCAACGCCGCCAAGTTCTACGGCCTCGAGAAATAATTAGTAGTTGCTCAATCCCCCTCGCGCCACCGAGCTTGGCGCGCAGGGGAAGCAAGCAGAGGGTGCCAAGGCGCCCACTTAAACCAGGAGGAGATTCCAAATGAGCACCGAAGTCGATCGTTCCAAGCTGCCCCTCGTGTATTCCTGCTCCGGCTGCTCCAGCGCCGCCCAGACCAGCAACACCGTGGCTATCGCGCTGGATCGCCTGAACTTGGCGGAAATGTCGTGCATTGCCGGCGTCGGGGGTGATGTGCCCAAGTTGGTTAAGGTCGCCAAGTCTGGCCGCCCCATCGTGGGTATCGACGGCTGCGCCCTGTCTTGCGTCAAGAGCACTCTGGCGCGTCATGGCGTGCAACCCACCGTCTGGCACGAGCTGTCCCAGTACGACGTGGAAAAGGTCTATGGGGCCGATCCGGACCAGGAAAACGTGAAGAAGGTCACCAACATCGTTATCGAATCGATGTCAGCCATTCCCAAGGCCTGATCGTCAGCACGCCCATGGGGCCACGATAGCTCCCGCTGCCTTGGGTCGCGAGGGCGGATCGAATGCCAAGAAAATGGAGGCGGTCCACAAGGATCGCCTCCGCCAATAACAATTATCCCGACGGAGGGAGCGTTAAGCTCGCGCCCAGATGGACATAGCTTCTTTTTCGCTCATTGTGGCTGGCAGCGGTGGCGCCGGCGCGATTTCGACCGGCGCTATGCTGCTGGAAGCCGCAGGTCGAATCGGCTGGTACGGATACATGACCCGATCGGTCGGCGCCCAAATTCGTGGCGGCGAGGCAGTCGGCATGGTCCGCTTCAGCCGTGAACCTATCGTTGCACAAAGCGACAATTTTCAAGTTTTGCTGGCGTTGGATTGGCAGAACCTCGGCAAATACGCAGCAGAGTTCCCCCTCTCGCCCTCCAGCCTGATTATCGGAGACCCCGAGCAGGGCGAGGTTCCCGGGGAGTTGCTGGCCAGCGGCGCCCGCTGCGGTCAGATAGCCATGAAGGCCCTTGCCCAGGCCATCCCGGCTGGTCGCCCCAATATGGTTGCCCTGGGCATCCTTGGCGCCCTGGCGGGTTTGCCAGCGGAATCCATTGATGCAGTGCTGTTGAAGACCATGGGTCACAAGGGCGACAAGGCCCTGGCCGCAAGTCGCGCAGCCATCCAGGCTGGATGGGAGGCCGCTGGCGGATTGCCGGTGCTGCCCCGTTTGGCCGTGCCTGACCGAAAGCCCGAGGGCGGGCGCTGGCTCATGACCGGCAACGAGGCCGCCGGCTACGGTGCCGTGAAGGGCGGGATTCGCTACGTTGCCGCCTATCCCATCACGCCCGCCACCGAAGTCCTGGAGTGGATGGCCCCGGCGCTCGACAAGATCGGCGGGACCCTGGTGCAGGTGGAAGACGAATTGGCGGCGATCAACCAGATCATCGGTGCTTCCTATGGCGGCGTGCCGTCCCTGACGGCCACGGCGGGTCCGGGTCTGGCCTTGATGACCGAATCCCTGGGCCTGGCGGTCGCCTCGGAAACCCCCATCGTGGTGGTGGACGTGATGCGTGGAGGCCCCTCCACGGGCATCCCCGCCAAGTCCGAGCAGTCCGATCTGAACATTGCCCTTTATGGTCTGCATGGGGACGCGCCCCACTTGGTGGTGGCGCCGAATTCCGTGGTGGACTGCATGTTTACCACCCAGTGGGCGGTGCATCTGGCCGAAACGCTGCAAACCGTGGCCCTGGTGCTTTCCGACCAGGCTTTGGGCCAGGCGCGGGTGGCGGGTGACCGGCCGGCGGAGGTCGTTTTCCCGACCCGGCGCGAAGTCGCGGCGCCGGTGACCGGGAGTGGGAAGTATCAACGCTACGCGGTCACACCCTCCGGTGTTTCTCCCATGGCCGTGCCGGGAACGGCGGGCTGCCAATACACCGCGGATGGCCTTGAGCACAATCCGTTTGGCACCCCGTCATCCCAGGCTTCGGACCACCAGGCGCAGCTCGACAAGCGCCAGCGCAAACTGACCCAGTACGACTATGGCAACGCGTGGGCCGATCTTGAGGGAGAGGGCGATATCGCCATCCTCACCTGGGGTTCCTGCACCGGCGCGGCAAGGGAGGCCATCGGGCGTCTGCGGGCGACTGGACTGAAGGTGCGCCTGTTGAGCTTGCGCTTGCTGTTCCCGGTTCAGCCCGAGAAATTCGCCGCTGCTTTGCAGGGCGTCAAGCGCTTGCTCATCGTGGAGCAGACCCATAGTGGGCAGTTCATGCGCTACCTGAGGGCGTTTTATGACCTGCCATGCCCGGTTCAAACTTTGAACCGACCTGGGCCCCTACCGATTCGGCCCAATGAGATCGAAGCTCAACTGGCCGCGTGGAGTTCCACATGAACAAGGATCTTGATTCCGCCAAAACCCAATGCCCCAGTTCCGCACCGGTCTACGGGGCTGATGACTACCGGTCCAACGTAAAGCCAGTCTGGTGTCCGGGCTGCGGGGATTACTCGGTGCTGTCGGCCGTGACCAACTCCTTGGCTCAGCTTCAGCTGCCCCCCGAAAAGGTGGCGCTGGTTTCCGGGATCGGGTGTTCATCGCGGATTCCTGCTTACACCAATGTGTATGGATTCCATGGCGTGCATGGGCGGGCGCTACCCCTGGCCACCGGCCTGAAACTTGCCCGTCCCGACCTCACGGTTCTGGCCGCGGGGGGGGACGGCGATGGTTTCTCCATCGGGGGCAACCATTTTCTCCACGCTTGCCGGCGCAACGTAGACCTTACCTACATCGTCATGGACAACCAGGTCTATGGGATGACCAAGGGCCAGGCTTCCCCCACCACCGCGCCGGACTGGAAGGGGAGCGATCTGACCCCCGATGGAACGGGTATCAATCCCTTTCATCCCCTGGTGATCGCCCTGGCGGCAGGCGCCAATTACATTGCCCGCTGTTTCAGCGGGGAGCAGGCGAATCTGAGCGACATCCTGTGTGAGGCGATTCTCCATCCAGGCTTTTCGGTGGTGCAGATCCTGAGCCCTTGCGTGACCTTCCGGCCCGAGCAGCGCCAGTGGAAGAACCTTGTTCGCATGGCACCTGAAAGCGATCCCCACGATATGGACAGTGCGGTAAAGCGTTTGATGCACGACGATGGCATGGACATTGGCCGAGCGCTGTATAAGGGGAGTCGCCCCCCGTACCGGCCTATCCGTGGCACGCCGGGCACGTTTGAAGACTTGGAAAAGGAGTTCATCCTATGACGCGGCAGCCTACCAAAGCGGGCCAGTCGATTGAGGAACTGTTCGCCCACGCGAGCCAGATGGAGCGCACCACGGCGGAGCGTTACCGAGAACTGGCCGACATGATGAGCACCCACAACAATCGGGAACTGGCCGAATTGTTCCGCCGGATGGCGGACATCGAATGGCTGCATGTCTATAACGTCAATGCCTTGTGCCGGGAAATGAATATCGACGAGCCGCCCGCCACGGTTCGCCCGGTGGGTAGCGGCGAAGTGCCCGATTTCGAAGACCAGCACTACCTGCATCGCCCCTATCACGCCCTGATGCTGGCCCGTGGCTATGAGGAGCGGGCCCGGGACTTCTACGCCAAGCTGGCGGCGGACGCCATGAATGAGGATATCCGCCAGGCGGCCCTCAAGCTGGCGGCAGAGGAAGAGATGCACATCGGGGAGCTGGACAAGTGGCTGGTCCGCTATCCAAAGCCCGAAGCCGGCTGGGATGAGGACCTCGATCCGCCGGTCGAGCTGGAATAACATTTTCTGTCAATAAAGGAGACAACCATGGCTTTGATGATCACCAGCATTTGCAGCCAGTGCGATGCTTGCCGGGACGAATGCCCCACCCATGCCATCACCAAGGGCAAGCCCTACGTCATCGATCCGACCAAGTGTGTGGAGTGTGTCGGCTTCTATGACACGCCCCAGTGCATCGACATGTGTCCAGTGAAGAACTGTATCGTTCCCGATCCGGCCCATCCCGCCGCCGCTTAAGCGCCAGGGCCTCCTCCGTCAGGCGGAGGCCCACCTTCCATGCTTCGGGTTGAATGCCATGACCATTGATACTAGGCAATTGCGTAATGCGCTGGGGGCCTTTGCCACCGGTGTCACCATCGTCACGACCCAAGATGCTTCCGGGAAGGACGCCGGGATGACCGTGAATAGCTTCAGTTCGGTCTCCCTGGAGCCGCCCATGGTGCTGTGGAGTCTCGCCAAGAACGCCCATAGCCGGGATGCATTTCTTAACGCCGAATACTTTGGTGTGCATATCTTGGCGTCAGATCAGGCTGATCTGTCGACCCAGTTTGCAACCCGAGGAATCGACAAGTTCGCGGGCCAGTCGGTCGAGCGGGGGCACGGCAATGTACCTCTGCTAAGTGGCTGTGCTGCCCGCTTCGAGTGCAAAACCGTCTTTCGTTATGAAGGGGGCGACCATGACATCCTCGTAGGGGAGGTGGTGTCCTTCGAGAATTTCGAGCGGGAGTCCCTGGTGTTTCGGGCCGGCCGCTACGCAATCGCCTTCGACAAGCCGGCCAAGCTTCCCGAGGACGAGTCCCATGATCTGGAGGAGCGGGGTACGGTCACCTCGTTGCAGTACTTGATCGGCCGGGCCCTCTATCAGATGCAACTGGGCGTCCGTCCAGAGTTCGCGCGGCTGGGGATCACCGAACTGCAGTTTTTCATCCTGACCTGTATCGCCTACAACGCGCCCGAATCAGTGGCAGAACTGATCCGGCTCGTGGCCATCTCCGGACAGCGGATAACCCTCTCCGACGTGGAGAAGATGGTCCAGCGCAATCTGATGGTCACGGAAGGCGAAGATCCGGAACATCTCCAGTTCCACTTGACCGAAGCGGGCCAGGCGCTCCTGGCGCGGATCGCGGCGGTCAATCGGGCCATCGAGGACGACGCGATGAAGGAGTTCGGTTACATGGAGACCCAGGTCTTCAAGCAGATGCTTCGCAAGATCATCCAGCGGACCCTGCCGTCCTGGCGTAGACCCCTATAGCGGGTTTCCAGGATGGGGAGGCAGAGTAGGGCAGCAAATTTGCTGCCCTACGTGTTTTGGAGCGCCCGGGTTGCCGATGGGGCCTGACAAGAACAGGCACCCCTGAAACGGGCCCTTTCCGCGCACTAACTCACCAAGGTGGCTGGAGTGGGGCGTGATCCTGATGCATTGGCCTGGGGGGATGCCGCCCGCGAATATCTGCGCATGGAGGGGCCTTTGAGGTCCTTCGAATGGGAGAAAGCTGCCGTAAGGGCCTTATTTGCAGCCCGGGGGCCGTTGGGCGCCTGCTTTGAGCCAACCTTCTGAAGGTTTGATCTCCATCAGAACTCTGATGGGTAGCCCCTGTATGTTTGCGCTACCGAGGAGAGAGGAAACAAATTGGGACTTGTTCCATATCAAATTTTTCTTGACTCGCCGAAATTGTTTTATTGATAATGAAAAGGTACCTCTTTAGACCGACTCGCAGGTTTTGACGGAAACAAAGAGGGGGGATGTCGCAGCAAACAGAGATTTATTTTTTTAATAGATACCTATTGGAGACGGGTTTATGGAAATGAACGACATGATCATCATCAGCGTGGACGATCACATCATCGAGCCGCCTGATATGTTTGAAAAGCATCTGCCCGCCGCCTACAAGGACAAGGCTCCCAAGGTCGTGTCCAAGAATGGCAAGGACAGCTGGATCTACGAAGGGCGTGAGATGCCTAACATCGCCTTGAATGCGGTGGTTGGTCGTCCCCCTGAAGAATATGGCTTCGAGCCGGTGGGCTATAGCCAGATCCGTAAGGGCACCTACGATGTCAAGGCCCGCCTGGATGACATGAATGCCGACGGCATCCTGGCCCAGCTGACCTTCCCGACCATGGCGCTGTTTGCGGGCACTGCCTTCCTGGGCTCCAAGGATCTGACCGCCGCCAAGGCCGTGATCTCCGCCTACAATGACTGGAGCATGGACGAGTGGGCCGACGCCGCGCCCGGCCGCTTCATCAAGAACGCCATTCTTCCCCTGTGGGATATCGACGCCTGCGTGGCGGAAGCCAAGCGCGTGGCCAAGAAGGGCTGTCACTCCATCTCCTTCCCCGACTGTCCGGCCGCCCTCAAGCTGCCCTCCATCCACACCGGTTACTGGGATCCCCTGTTCAAGGTGATGGTCGAGAACAAGATGGTCGTGTCCGCCCACATCGGCTCCGGCAACATGGCGCCTCACGCTTCCATGGATGCCCCAATCGACGTGTGGATCACCACCATGCCCATGTCCATCAACGTTGCGGCTGCCGACTGGCTGTTCTCTGACGTGTTCCTGCGCTTCCCCGAGCTGAAGATCAGCCTGGCCGAGGGCGGCGTGGGCTGGGTTCCCTACATGCTCGAGCGTGCCGACTTCACCTATCGTCACCACCGCGCCTGGACCCACGCCAACCTGGGCGGCCTGACCCCCACCGAGCGTTTCCACCGCAACTTCATCACCTGCTTCATCGAAGACAAGTTCGGCATGCAGAACACCCAGTTCCTCAACCTGGACCACGTCTGCTTCGAGAACGACTACCCGCACTCTGACTGCGTGTGGCCGAACTCTCCCGAAATCCTGTGGGAAGGCGTGAGGCAGCTGCCCAAGGAAACCATCGACAAGGTGACCCACCTCAACGCCATGCGCGAGTACTCCTTTGACCCGATCTCCATCCTGGGTCGTGAGAACTGCACCGTCGGCGCCCTGCGTGCCAAGGCTGCCGCAGCTGGTGTGGATACCGTGCCCAAGGCCGGCCTGGGGGGTCTGGATCCCCGCAAGGGTACCAAGGAGCGTGTCACCTCCGGTGATATCGCCAAGATCTTTGCCAAGGCGCTCGACGCCGAAGCGAACGTCGAGGCTTAATCGCTTACTCGATATTTTCGATGAAAAAGGGCTGGCCGAAAGGCCGGCCCTTTTTGTTTTTGGCGGGCGGCTGCCCAAGGAGATCCATGGGCCTGCGGTAGACCATCTGGTATCATCCGTTTCATTACTAACTGTTTGTCAGTTTTATGAGCATGAATGAATCCTGGGATCAGGTGGACCTGCCCGCCCTGCTGCAACTCGATTCCTTAGGGGACGGGTGCTTCCGTTCCCGCTTTTGCGACCTCAACCTGCAGGGTCGGGTTTACGGTGGCCAGCTCCTGGGGCAGGCCGCTTCTGCCGCCGCCGCCTATGTGGACGGGCGAATGCCGACCTACCTTCATGGCCTGTTCCTGAAGGGAGCGGTGGCGGGGCATCCCATCGAATATCGGGTGGAGCGCCTGCAAGAGGGCAAGCGCTTTTCCAGCTTTCAGGTCCGGGGTACCCAATTGGACCGGCCGGTCATTGACGCCCACGTCTCTTTCCAAGTGGAGGAAGAGGGGATCGAACACGGCGAGCGCCTGCAAACCGCGGTTCCCCAGCCCCTGGAATGCCCCACCATGGGCATGCTGGAAAAGACCTACGCCCAGATCCTGACGGAGGCCAACTACCGGTTGATGGAGAAAAACACCCTGGAAGCCCGTTTCATCAATCCGGAGGATTTCCTGTTCAAGCCGGCCGATCTGCCCAGGGTGGCCTACTGGGTGCGGCCACGCCGCCAGATCGCCGATGGGCTGCAACGCTGCCTGGCAACGATTTATCTGTCGGATTACTTTTTCGGGTTCTGCATCATGGCGCCCCACCGCCCCATGGTGGGGGCACGGGACGAGATCTACGTGGCGAGTCTGAACCATTCCATCTGGCTGCACGGGCAGCCCCGGGCGGATGAGTGGCTGCTTTTCATGAACGAGAGCCCCCACGCCAAGTCCGGGCGAGGCTTGGCCTATGGCAAGGTCTATGGGGAGGATGGCCGGCTGGTGGCTAGCGTGACCCAGGAGATGTCGGTGGTGGGGAAGGCCCCCTGAGGGCGCCCCTCCCAAAAAAAACGGGGAAGGCCTTGGCCTTCCCCGGTGATGGTTCCCGTCGAGGATCAGTACACCTCGAACAGGCCTGCGGCCCCCATGCCGCCCCCCACGCACATGCTGATCACCACGTACTTGGCGCCCCGGAGCTTGCCCTCCAGCAGGGCGTGGCCCACTAGGCGCGAACCGGTCATGCCGTAGGGATGGCCCAGGGCAATGGCGCCGCCGTTGACATTGAACTTGGCCGGATCGATGCCTAGGTAATCCCGGCAATACAGGGCTTGGCAGGCAAAGGCTTCGTTCAGTTCCCACAGGCCGATCTGGTCGATGGTCAGGCCATGGGTTTTCAGTAGCTTGGGAATGGCATAAATCGGCCCGATCCCCATTTCCTCCGGCGGATTTCCTACCACCATCATGCCCCGGTATGCCCCCAGGGGCTGCAGGCCGCGCCGCTCGGCGGTCCTGGCTTCCATCAGCACGCAGGCCGAGGCACCGTCCGACATCAGGCAGGCATTGCCGGCAGTGACGGTGCCGCCATCGAAGATCGGCTTGAGGGCCTGCAAGCCTTCCAGGGTGGTGGTGGGGCGGGGGCCATCGTCTGCGGACATGGCCACTTCCTTATAGGAGACCTGTTTGGTTTCCTTGTCGGTCATGGCCATGGTGGTGGTGATGGGGACGATCTCGGCATTGAAGCGGCCGGCGGCAATGGCCGCTCCGGCGCGTTGCTGGGACAGCAGGGCAAACTGGTCCTGGGCGTCCCGGGAGATGTTGTACTTCTTGGCGACCATTTCCGCTGTCTGGATCATCGGCGTGTAGGCATGGGGATGCATGCGCACCAGATCCTCATCCTTCTCCTTCACCGCCCAGTCGATATAGGAGGGCGACAAGGCGGAGACATTGTCGCAGCCACCACCGATGACGATTTCCATGCGGTCGGAAATGATCTGGTTGGCAGCGATGGAAATCGCCATCAGGCCTGAGGAGCAGGCCCGATCGATGGTCTGGCCGGAGGCCGTGACGCCGAGGCCGGCAGCCAGGGCGGCGGCGCGGCCCAGATTGCGGCCGGCGGTGCCACCGGGCAGGGAGCAGCCGATGATCACGTCCTCCACCTCGGCGCCGTCAACCCCGGCGCGCTCCACGGCGTGACGGATGGGGTGGGCCATCAGGGTGGGAGATTTGATGTTGTTGAGGGCGCCCTTGAAGGCACGACCGATGGGGGTTCGGGCGGTGGATACGATGACTGCTTCCCGCATGATTCACTCCTTGGTGTAGGTTGGTTTATTGGCAGGGTAGGGTAATGGTGACATGGAGTGATTTCCGTGCCACCCACAACCGTTAATCCACCAGGGCGGGCCAGAGGGCATTGCCTCCGGCCTGAATGGTCTTGCGACCCAAGCGCTCGGCCCACCAATGTTCGGTTTGGCCTTCGTCCCTCCATTGCCACAAGCGGCGGGTGAAGAAATGGAGGGTGTGCTCATCGGTAACGCCCATGGCGCCGAAGACCTGATGGGCGATGGCCGTACATTCGTTGGCGGACTTGCCGACCCGGATCTTGGCCACGGCCGCGCCGAATTCAACTTCGCTCCGGTCCAGGCCACGGCAACCCATGCGGCCCGCCACCTGGGCTGCCGCGGCCGACTCGGCCAGGGTGGCGATCATGTGCTGGACGGCCTGGAACTTGCCGATAGGTTTGCCGAACTGGACCCGGGTATTGCCATATTCGATGCACAGGGCCAGCAGGCGATCCAGGCAACCGCTCATCTGGGTAGCCCGCAGGACGGCGATATTTGGCAGCAACCCGAGGGAGGTCAAGGCCGGCAGGGGGGCCTGGGCGGAGGGCTGAACGGCCGTCAAGACCAGGCGGGCGGAAGGGATGCGGCTGATGGAGGCCTGGCGCTTGGCCAGGATGCCGGCGCGACGGAGCAGACACACGGTGGGCTCATCGCCCTGGAGGGCAATGGCCACCAGGTGATCCACTTGCTCGGCCCAGGGCACGGCAATTTCCCCCCCGGCCAGGCGCCCCGAGGCGTCCAGCTGGAGGGGCTGCGGGATCACCGCCAGGGGGCCTTCCGGAATGTCCAGTCCGGCCTCGGCCAGGGCCCAGCGGCCGATCATGGTGTCCCCCAGGGGTACCGGGGCGGCGTGATAGCCGATGGCGCGCCAGACCCCTTCGGCATCAGCGTTGCCCAACCCCACGCCACCGGCATCTTCCGTCACCAGGGCGAGGGTCACGCCAATGTTTTCCAGCTCTTCCCACAGGGCTTGGGGCAGGGCGCCCGCTTCGGCCTGGGTCAGCACTTCTCGAGTCACCGACTTTTCGAACAGGCGGTCCAGTTGGTCTGTCAGCAGGTTGCCGACGTTCATGCTGTCGCTCATCGCAATCCCAATCCTTTGGCAATGATGCCCCGGAGAATTTCCCGCGTTCCGCCCCGCAGGCTGAAAGTCGGCGCGGATTGGGTGATGTATTGATGCATTTCCTCCAGGTAGGCGCCCTCGGGCGTGGCCGGATCGATGTCGATCAGTTCCCGCACCAGGTCGGGAATGCGCTGTTCGAAGGTGGTTCCCAGTTGTTTGGTCAAAGCGGCTTCCTGGGAGGGCATCCGACCGGCGCCGAGCATGCCCTGGATCGATACCGACATCTCCCGCAGCACGGCCAGATCCGCTATGGCCTCGCCGATCTTGCGGGAAGCCATACGGTCGGGGCCGCCGGCCGCCAGGATGGCGTCGATTGCCGCGGGCAACAGGGGGAAGGAGCTCATGTAACGGTCCGGCCCGCTGCGCTCGAAGGCCAGTTCGGCGTTGGCCTGGGCCCAGCCTTCCCCTTCCTGACCCACCAGCATGTCTTCGGGAACGAACACGTCGTCGAAGACGATTTCGTTGAAGTGGGCTTCGCCGGTCAAGTCTGCGATGGGTCGGATCTCGATCCCGGAAGAGGACAGGTCGATCAAGTACTGGGAGAGGCCCTTGTGCTTTTCCGTCTCGGGGGAGCCGCCGGTGCGGAACAGGCCAATCATGTACTCGCAATACTGGGCGTTGGTCGTCCAGATCTTGCGGCCATTGAGGCGCCAGCCGCCATCGACGCGGGTTGCCCGGGAACGCAGGCTGGCCAGATCGGAGCCGGAGTCGGGCTCCGACAAGCCGATGCAGAAGGAAATCTCCCCCCGGGTGATGCGGGGCAGAACCAGCGCTCTCTGGGCTTCGGTACCCAGCTTGAGGAGTAGCGGGCCACTTTGGCGGTCAGCGATCCAGTGGGCGCCAACGGGGGCGCCCGCGGCGAGCATTTCCTCCACCACGACGTAACGCTCCATGGCGCTGCGCTCGTGGCCGCCATACTGCTTGGGCCAGGTCATGCCGATCCAGCCGCGCTGGGCCACGGCCCGGCTGAACGCCCGGTCGAAGCCGATCCAGGAATGCCCGATCTGCCTGCCCGTCCATGTGGGCGAAAAGTCCGCGAGAAACGCCCGGACCTCCTGCCGCAAGGGCTCCAGGCCGGGCGGGACGTCATGGGGTTCGTAACTGAAGGGGGATGTGTAGGGCATGGTCTAGATTACCTTCTGGTCGCGCAGGGCCTTGATCCTCGCGGGATCCAGGCCGAGCCATTGACCTAGGACTGCGTCGGTATGTTCGCCCACCATGGGTGGCGCCAGGCGGTAAGTGATCGGGGATGCGGAGAAACCCATGGGGCTGGCGGCGGTCCGGACAACGCCGCGCAGGGGGTGCTCCAGCTCCACCACCACGCCCCGCGCCATGACCTGGGGGTCGTGCTCCAGGCTTTCCATAGTGTTGATCGGGCCGCAGGATATGGTGCTTTCGTTGAAGATCCGGACCCATTCGTCCCTGGTCCTGCCCCTCAGGGCCTCGGTCAGCAGTCTGGCGAGCTCCGCCCGATTGGCAACCCGGGCGCCATTTCTGGCAAAGCGCGGGTCGTCGATCCACTCCGGGTGCCCCACAGCCTGGGCCAGCCGGTTGAACTCCCGATCGTTGAAGGTGGCGATCAGGATATGGCCGTCATCCACGGCATAGACCCCGTAGGGCGCGGCGCTGGGATGGTCGTTACCGGTCAGGCCCAGTTCCTCCCGGCTGTTGAACCAGGACGAAAAGGTATTGAGCAGGGCGGCGATCTGGGATTCGAACAGGGAAACATCGATCTGCTGCCCGTTGCCGGTGGTGTTGCGATGGTTGAGGGCGGCCAGGATGGCAATGGTGGCGTACAGGCCGGCGCAGGTATCGGCAATGGGCACGCCGACCCGGCTTGGTCCGCCGCCCGGCTCGCTTTCACGCTTGCCGGTGACGGACATCAGGCCGGACATGGCCTGGATGAGATAGTCGTAGCCGGAGCGATGGGCGTAAGGTCCCGTCTGGCCGAATCCGGTGATCGAACAATAGATCAGCCGTGGATTGAGCGCCTTGAGTTCCTCGTACCCGAGGCCGTACTTGGCCAGGGTACCGGTCCGGTAGTTCTCGATCAGCACGTCCGCCTGGATGGCCAGATCCCGGATCAGCCGGGCGCCTTCTGGCCGGGCATAGTCGACGGTGATGGAGCGCTTGTTGCGGTTGACCGAGTGGAAATAGGTGGAATCCTCCAGGTCGTCGTTGCCGGCGGCGTCTTTCATCCAGGGGGGGCCCACCCGGCGACAGTCGTCCCCTTCATCGAGCCGCTCCACCTTGATCACATCGGCGCCCAGGTCGCCGAGAATCTGGCCGGCGTAGGGGCCCGCGACGACCCGGGTCATGTCGAGGACGCGTATGCCGGCCAAGGATCCCGCTTCGCTCAATCGCTGTTCCATCGTTGGTGGACCTGGGTTCGCCGTGGGGCAGGAGCCCGTGGCTACCTGCCGGGCCTGGGTTCCGACGGCATCTTCAACACCGCCTTGGCAAGAATGTCGCGCTGCACCTCGTTGGCTCCGGCGAAGATGGTGGTGGGCCGGGCCATCATCATGGGCCAGTGCAAATCGAAGGTGGTTCCGCCGATGACGGCGTCCCCCACGATACCGCCATATTCCTGACCGATTTCCACGTTGAATTCGGTGATCCGTTGCAGGAGTTCCGAGATGAAAACCTTGAGCACCGACACTTCCGGGCCAGGCTCCTCGGTTTCCTTGACGATGGCGCACATCTCCGCATAGAGCAGCAGATAGTCATGGAGGTCCGCCGACAGGGCGGCCAGCTGGTCCATCACGCCCGGATCCTGATCCTGGCCGGTTTCGGCCACGATCAGCTTGGCCACCTCCAGGGCCTTGATGGCCAGGGCCGGGCTGCCAATCCATATGCGCTCATGGCCAAGCAGGGCCTTGGCGATGGTCCAGCCCCGATCCACCTCCCCCACCAGGTTCTTTGCCGGCACCCGGACATTGTCGAAGAACACCTCGCAGAATTCATCCTCACCGGAGATGTTGTAGATCGGCCGGATCGTGACTCCCGGAGCCTTCAGGTCGATCAGCAGGAAGCTGATGCCCTGCTGTTTCTTGGGGAGCTTGCTGGTGCGCACCAAGGTGAAGATGTGGGTCCGGTCCATGGCCATGGTGGTCCAGATCTTCTGGCCATTGACGATAAAATCATCCCCGTCCCGCACCGCCTGGGTACGCAGGGCCGCCAGGTCTGAACCAGCGCCCGGCTCGGAGTAACCCTGGGCCCACATGTCCTCGCAGGACAGGATACGCGGCAGGTAGTAAGCCTTCTGTTCCTCGGTGCCGAACTGGATCAGGGTCGGGCCGAGCATGGTTTCGGAGTTGTCCACCACCCGTGCCGTGGCGGCTCGCGCGAGTTCCTCGTTGTAAATGAGCTGCTTGCCGAAGGATAGGCCCATCCCGCCGAATTCCTTCGGCCAGGCAGGGGCGCGCCAGCCGTGCCGGTAGAGGGTCTGCAACCACTCCTTTTCCGCCGCGCCGCGCAGGCGGAAGAAGGGGCGGCGGGGATCCTGGCGTAGTTCTGGGGGATAGTGGGCCGCCAGGAACTCCCGGAAGCGGCGGCGGAATTCCTCGTCGGACAGCTCGTTGTAATCGGTGTTCACGCGTGGGTCATTCATGAATTCAATCCTATGCCGCGGTTGCCAGGAAACGCCGGCGATGGGCGGTGCCGTTGCCAAGCCAGGCGGAAAGCTGCATGGCTGCCCGCAGATAGACGCCTACGCCCCCCTCTTCGGTAAAGCCCATGGCG
>JAVEWG010000075.1:0-7508 GCA_034004685.1 Rhodocyclaceae bacterium
GGTCGGCGAACTTGAGCAACTGCCCGCCCTTCCCGCGAATCCCGGCTTTCAGAAGCTCATCACGCCATTGATGTTGACGGCCGGACTCGCCGGTACGAGCAATGCTGGTGTCGGCCTCGTCCGGGCCAGTGGCCTCGTCGAGGGCCTTGACGCTGGGGAAGGGGACGGCTTCAACGGTGAACGGCCCGGTGATGCGCAGCCGATTCCTGGCGATGCTCGGCTGGTCATAGAGAACTTCCTGGTCGGCGTGGGCGGCGATGGATTGATCCATCTGCGCCTGCATCTGCTGGCGGGCGTGCAGGAACTGGTCATGGAGCGTCGTCACCGCCTTGGGCCAGTCGGCGGGCGCCTCGAAAGGTACCTCCCACTCCTGGAGCGTGTCGCCCTTGGCGAAGTCGAGTTTTTCCCCTTTGCGTCCGCCTTCCGCGACGACGAAGCTTGCAAGCGCGTGCTTCGCCAACTCGGTGTTCAACTGGCCGAGCAGCTGCTCGATGGCCGGGTGCATGCGATCGTAAATGGTGTCGATGTCCGGGTTGTTGGCGATGGACTTCAAGGTGACGTGGGGCACGGTCTTGTAGATGAAGCCACCCTTCAGGCCTTCATGCGGGTACTTCAAGTCGAAGTAGTCGAAGCTCGAGGTGATTAGGCGCTGTTTAGCCAAGGTGACGGCAACTCGGGATGTGTCGCAGGTGATCCAGCGACGCCCCCACTTCTCGGCGACGACGGCGGTCGTGCCAGAACCGCAGGTGGGATCAAGAACGAGATCGCCAGGGTCAGAGGTCATTAATATGCAGCGCTCTATGACTTTCTGATTGGTTTGTACAACGTATATCTTGTCACTAGCGCCGGCTAAGTCATCCCAAAGGTTGCCGAGTGGATATGCAGGGAAGTCACCTAAAAATTTCTTGTAGTTAAGGCTACTACTGCCCGTGAGGACACGGCCAGCGGAAGCAAGTCGGTCAAAGCCCTTGCGGTTAGTTGTCCAGGTTCGGTTATTCGGCGGAAGCCAATCGCGACCTTGAAATGGGTACGCAATGAGTTCGTGCTCCCTCGCAGGTCGGTTTGATGAGAGAGTGACGTAGCGAAAGAATCGCACACTGCGAAAGTCTGTCTCCACCGCAACTCGCCCAGCAGGAATCACCTTCCCGTCTTGTAACTGCGCTTGGTCGTACCGTTCTCCAGTTGTTGCTCCCTCGCCAGGCCGCATTTCTATTAGCGGCTGGCGGTACTTGAGCTTCTGAATATCTTTTGCATACCAGATCAGGTAGTCGCTCACTGGAGCTAGCAAGTTGCTTGTTTGCCCGCCAGTTTTCTTTACGGTGATTACCGATACGAAGTTCTCCATCCCAAGAACCTCGTCCATGATTTCACGTACGTGATGCAGGTTCTCGTCAGATATCTGCGCGAACACGCTGCCGGTCTCATTCAGTAGTTCTCGCGCCAGTAACAGCCGGTCCCGCAAGTAGGTTAGGTATGAGTGGACGCCCAACTCCCATGTGTCGCGAAAGGCCTTGATCATCTCGGGCTCTTGAGTAAGGTCTTGATCCTTACCGTCGTCTACTTTGTTCTTTCCGAAGAAGGGCTGGAAGTTGGAGCCGTACTTGATGCCGTAGGGTGGGTCGAAGTAGATCATCTGGACCTTGCCGGCCATGCTCTCCTTCTGGAGCAGGCTGTTCATCACCAGCAGGGAATCCCCCGCGACCAGGCGGTTCGCCCAACCGCGTTCGTGCTGGTAGAAGTCGATGGCGTCGCGCAGAGGCAGGTTCTCGAAGGGGGCATCGAACAGGCCGGGCTGAATGGCTTTTTCCATGCCTTTGGCCTTGCCTTCACCCTTCATCGCCTTGCGCACGGCAGACAGGATGCTGGCCGGGTCCACCCGCTCGTGCACGTGCAGGCTGACCGTATCCACGTCGAAGCTGGTGCGCTCGGCCTTGCCGGCCCAGTTCAGGTAGGGCGTCTGGAGGCGCTTGAGCTCTTCGAGTGCGCTGCGCATGCGATCGGTGTCGCCGCTGGCCAGGGCGTCGTCGATGATCGCTTCGATGCGGCCGCGCTGGGAGTCGAACTGCAGGGCCGGGTCCAGGTGGGGGTCGAAAGCCCAGCGGGTCTTGCCAGCCTCCGGGTCGGTGGCTGGCGTGACCATCCCCACCTCCGGGTTGTTCTTCCGCTTGTCCTGATGGCGGTAGGAGATGATCTGTGGCGCTTCGTCGGTTGCCCGCTTCGTGGTGGGCTGTGTTGCCTTGAGGGTGGCTGGTTTCGATGCCTTGGCTGGGGTTGGCTCCGGGGCGGGGGCATCTTGATGCGCCAGCGAGAAGTCCTCGGATTCCGTTGTCGCCAAGCGCACGGAACCACCTCGTCCTTGTCCTTTCAGCAGCGAACCGTCGGCGATCAGATCGGCATGCGCCAGCCAGTAGTCGGCTTCGCTCACGCTCAAGCCCGCTGCCTGTAGTCGAGCTTCAGCTTCCCTGCGCAGCGCGGTGTTGCCGATGGGGCTACCGTCGCTGGGGACGAGCGAAAGCAAAACCGCCTTCAGGCGTTGGACGAGGTCAGACATCTTGGTACTCCCGTATTCTTCTTGTTGGCCCGGCTCGGAAGCTGGACGGAAGCAGCAATTATGCTTGCCCCTGAAATCTATGTTATTCGACTTTAGGCGGGAAATCCTGGGCGGTCACCGGGAATGCCCCGGCAAACAGATTCGACCAACGGATCTGGGAGCCAGAAAGCAAAAAAGCCAACCGGAATAAGCCAACCGTAATGGTTGGCTAGTTTGCTTCTCTCACAAGTAGAGTGCTTTGGTGGGTCGGGCCCGCCCCGTATCCGGCAAAAAGCGCCTTCCAGGGCGCTTTTTTGTTGTCCTGCTCCGGCCCGCCGGGGGCTCTTCCCAGCCAGCAGCCGAGCCTGGGCTGGAACAAGTTACTTTCCGTCGCCATGGCGTACACTGCGCGCCTCTACTGTCAGGCAGGACGCCCGATGCAAAACGAACACTTCATTCCGGGCAAGGATGCCTCCCTGGAACACGCCATCGCTTCCATGCAGGCCAGGCTGGCGGCCCTCGGCTTCGATGTGGAGGAATGCTCCTGGCTCAACCCGGTGGAGAATGTCTGGTCGGTGCATGTGCGCAATCGCGCCTGCCACCTGATGTTCACCAACGGCAAGGGCGCCACCCGGCTGGCCGCCCAGGCCAGCGCCCTGGGGGAATATTTCGAGCGGCTGGCTTGCAACTATTTCTGGAACCACTACTACCTGGGCGACACGGTAGCCCATCGAAAATTTGCCCATTACCCGCGGGAGCGCTGGTTTCCAGTGGATGGCAACGACTGGCCGGACGAACTGCTGACGCCGGCGCTGCAGGCTTTCTACAACCCGGAAGGCGGCATCCCGGCCGATGTCCTGACGGACATGAACACCGGCAATCTTGATCGGGGGATCTGCGCCATTCCCTACGTGCGCCAGCAAGACGGCGCCCAGGTGTTCTTTCCGGTCAATATCATCAGCAACCTGTATGTCAGCAACGGCATGTCCGCCGGCAACTCCCGGGCTGAGGCCCGTGCCCAGGCCTTGTCGGAAATTCTCGAGCGCCACGTCAAGTTCAGGGTGATTGGCGAAGGCCTGTGCCTGCCGGATGTGCCGGAGGATGTCATCGCCCGTTACCCGGCCATCGCCGCCGGCATTGCCGGCCTGCGCGCAGCGGGCTTCGGCATCCTGGTCAAGGACGGGTCCCTGGGGGGCCACTACCCGGTGATGTGCGTGACCATGCTCAATCCCCACGACCAGGGCGTCTTCGCCAGCTTCGGCGCCCACCCGCGCTTCGAGATCGCCCTGGAGCGGGCGCTGACCGAACTGCTCCAGGGCCGGGCCCTGGCGGCCCTGGATGGCTTTCCGCCGCCCGGTTTCGATCTCGATGAAGTGGCCAGCGCCCCCAATATCGAAATCCATTTCGTGGACTCCAGCGGCATCGTCCATTGGAATTTCTTCAATGAAACGGCCGATTTCCCGTTTGTGGACTGGAACTTCAACGATCTGGAAAATGGACGCACCGCCGACGACTATGCTTGGCTGTGCGAGCGCATCCACGCCGACGGCCATGACATCTACGTGGCCGATTTCGACCACCTGGGCGTCTATGCCTGCCGCATCCTGGTGCCGGGCATGTCGGAGATCTACCCGATCGACGATCTGGAATGGGAAAACAATAGCAACGGCGCCATCGTCCGCCCGGCCATCCTGCATCTGGCTGAACTGGACGAGGAGGCGGCCCGCCAGCTGCTGGAAACCCTCAATGAACTGAACTTCGCCGACGCCCGTCGGGTCGCGGCCCTGATCGGGCTGGCCCCCGATGCCGGCTCCCTGTGGGCCGATCTGCGGGTGGGCGAGTTGAAGACCCTGCTGGCCCTGGCCCTTGGCGATCTGGCGGCGGTGCGGGAAGGCTGCGAGTGGGTGCGCCAGTTCCAGCAGCTCGACGCCGGCCGCCGCCGGGTTTACCAGTGCATCGAAACCCTGCTGGAACTGGATGAGCCGGATGCCTATGAAGACGCGCTGCTGGCCCTCTACGGCGAAGAAACCCTGGATCTGGCCGCTGACCTGATCGACCGGGAGGTCCGTTTCTTCGGCCTGCAATCCCCCGGACTCGATCTCCTGGGCTGCGATCTGCACCGGCGCCTGCTCAGGGAATACGACAAGGCCCATCGCGCGGCCCTCGACGCCTGAGCAAGGCGGCAATGGGCGGGCGGGGCAACCCCGGCCCGCCCCGAGACCCGATTCACCCGATTCACCCGGCGACACCCCATGCCCTTACCCACCATCGACCCCGCACTTTATCCCTCCCAGCTTGCTACCAAAGTGGCCGGGTTCAAGGAGAGCTTCGCGCCCTTTGCCGTGCCGGAGCCCCAGGTCTTCCCCTCGGCGCCCCTGCATTACCGGCTGCGCGCCGAATTCCGCATGTGGCACCACGGCGACGCGGTCGATTACGCCATGTTCGATCCGGAGGACCGGAAGCGGCCGATCCTGATGAAGGACTTCCCGGTGGCCAGTGAATCGATCTGCGCTGCCATGCCGCGCCTGCGCCGTTTCCTGATGGACAGCGAGGTCTTGAAGCGCCGGTTGTATCAGGTGGAGTTTCTGGCCACCCTGGCGGGCGACATGCTGATCTCCCTGATTTACCACCGTCAGCTGGATGAAGCCTGGGAAGGGGCGGCGCGGGCCCTGGCCGCCGATATGGGGGTGCAGATCATCGGACGCAGCCGTGGCCAGAAGGTCGTGCTGGAACGGGACTGGGTTCTTGAAGAGATCGAACTGAACGGCCGCATCCTGCGCTACCGCCAATTCGAAGGGGGCTTCAGCCAGCCCAACGGCGGCGTCAATCGCCAGATGCTGGGCTGGGCCTGCGGCCAGGCCGCCCGGATTGCCCAAGCGCGGGGTGGTGACCTGCTGGAGCTGTACTGCGGCAATGGCAATTTCACCATGGCCCTGGCCCCCCTGTTCGGCAAGGTGCTGGCCACCGAGGTCAGCAAGTCGTCGGTGCAGGCCGCCCAGTACAACCGGGAGGCCAACGGGGTTAGCAATCTGGCCATCGTCCGCATGTCCAGCGAGGAAATCAGCGCCGCCCTGGCCGGCCGGGAAAGCTTCCAGCGCATGCAGGACGTGGACCTGGCCAGCCATGATTTTTCCACCATTTTTCTCGATCCACCCCGGGCCGGGCTGGACCCAGCGACCCTCGAACTGGCTGGCGGCTTCGATCACATCCTGTACATTTCCTGCAACCCGGAGACCCTGCGGGACAACGTGGCCGCCTTGCAGGCCACCCACCGCATCGCCGCCTCCGCCGTCTTTGATCAGTTCCCTTATACCCATCACCTGGAATGCGGGCTGCTGCTCCAGCGGCGCTGAATTCCGGCTCCAGGCCATCCTCAACCCAGGAACCTCCCATGGATCAAGAAGAACTGATGAACGAGCTCGATGCGCTGGTGGATGCCATGGAGCAAAGCCTCACCATCCTCACCGGCACCCTGGCGGAAGCGACGGGGCCGGCCCTCACCCTGCAAAGGTTGCTCCAGGGCCAGAAATCCATGGCGCAGCTCCATGGCCCCAGCGGCTGGCGGGATCGTTTGCTGGGTTCCTCCTTGAAGCTGGCCGCGATCATGGCGATGGCGAACCTCAATCGTGCCGTGGCCCAGGGGGAGCCTGACGATCTGGCCCAGCGGGTGCTGATCGACCAGGTCCTGCAAGGCCGGCTGGACAAGCATTTCTAGCTGCCCCCAGGGCGGGCCCCGGCTTGGGCGGCGACCCGATTTGGCGGTTTGCCCCTTTGGGCGGGAAAATCGCAAGGTCGGGCGGAGCCAGTCCGTGGCCTGCCGCGCCAGAAACCAACCCTAACCCTTGGAGACCCACCATGAATCCCTTCCTGCAGGTGGAGCGCGAAGACGCCATCCTGACCGTGCGAATGAACCGCCCGGAGGCCCGCAACGCCCTGACCGAACCGGAATTTTTCCAGGAGTTCGTGGATCTCTGCGGGGCCGTGCGCCGGGACCGCTCCGTCAAGGTGATGATCCTCACGGGCAACGGATCGGCCTTCTGCGCCGGCGGCAACGTCAAGGACATGCGGGACCGGGGCGGCGTCTTTGCGGGCTCGCCCTATGAACTGCGGGAAAACTACCGTAACGGTATCCAGCGGATTCCCCTGGCCCTCTATGAGCTGGATATCCCGGTGATCGCCGCGGTAAACGGCCCAGCCATCGGCGCCGGACTGGACCTGGCCTGCATGTGCGACGTGCGCCTGTCCGCTGACCGGGCCCTGTTCGCTGAGAGCTTCGTGCGCCTGGGCATCGTCCCCGGCGATGGCGGGGCCTGGCTGCTGCCCCGCATCATCGGCCTGCCCAAGGCCTCCCTGATGGCCCTCACCGGCGACACCATCGATGCCGCCACGGCCCTGGAGTGGGGCCTGGTAACCCAAGTGCTGCCGGCAGCGGAGTTGGACGCCGCCGCCCTGGCCCTGGCCCGCCGCATGGCCGAGAACCCCTCCCACGGCCTGCGCCTGACCAAGCGCCTGCTGCGGGAGGGCCAATACATGCGCCTGGATTCCCTGCTGGAGCTGTCCGCCGCCTACCAGGCCCTGGCCCACCATACCGAGGACCACCTGGAAGCGGTGAATGCCTTCCTGGAAAAGCGTCCGGCCCAGTACAAGGGGCGCTGATGGGCGCAACCGAGGGGGGCCGGGCGGCCCACCGCGAAGTGCTGCCCTGGGGGATGGACCAATGGATCCCCTCCCCCAACCAGGATGAACGGCCCGCCGAGGAGGCGGTGAATCTGGTGGTGGTGCATGCCATCAGCCTGCCGCCGGATCAGTTCGGCGGGCCGGGGGTGACCCAGCTATTCACCAACAGCCTGGATCCGGCGGAGCATCCTTATTACCGGGAAATCGCCGGGTTGCGGGTGTCGGCCCATTTCTTCATCCGCCGGGACGGACGGGCCGTCGGCTTGGTGGACCCGGCGCGGCGGGCCTGGCACGCCGGGCT
>JAVEWG010000004.1:0-125113 GCA_034004685.1 Rhodocyclaceae bacterium
CTTGATCGCCTGCTGACGCATGACCTGAAGCGAGTGGTGGTCGAGCGCGCGACCGTCCGAGTTCCGTTTGCATTTCATGCGCGTATTGTCTCATGCTATGACAATACTTACGAAAAGGTTAGTAAAGCACTGACCGGGTAAGCAAGGGCGGGAAAACAACAGCCACATTCACCCCCCGCCCCCTAAGCAAATCAAGCATCGCGAAAAAATCCGCGACCACCTGCTGACTCGGCGGCGCCGTGGAACCTGCTTCCTGACTCGCCACCTGACCCGCATCCTGGGCGCCGCCAAAGCCTGGCCGATAACCCAGTCGCTCAGCCGCCCCGCCGCCAATGGGCTCCGTAGGCGCCGTCAACGCCTGGGCGAACTGAATCAACTTGGCCGGCTCCCGCAACTGCTTGAGATTTGCCCCGTAACCCCACAGGTGCAGATGGGTTCTGGCGAACCCAGATAGATCATCCAGCGCCAATGGCCGATCCGCGAAGAACACCTCATAGCCAAGAGAATCCCCTGCCTGCAGGAGCCCTTCATCCAAGCCGATGACGACACGTTCGATCCGCCCCGCTCCCAGCCCGGCCCGCTCATCGATCCGCCCAATGATACCCCGCAGGGTCGTGGCATTGGCGCCGGGCAGCCCCAGGTTGAAGGCCGTCATGTCAAACCCCATGGGTGCCGCCAAAGTTACCGGATCAACGCCGTTGTCCATGCGGCTATTGCCCAATACCAGCATTCGGGGCGGATTCCGTTCAACGTACAGCACCTTGTCAAATGCCCGGCCGACTGCAAACACGGAACGCAGTCGGTGCATGAATGAATCCAGATGCAGCACGCCCTCCGCTGCAACCAGCAACAGGAGCGCCAACGCAAGTCCGGCCCCAGGTCTGCCACCCTCTCCCCATGCTCTAAACAAACCCGTCATTCATCCGCCTCTGCGTGATCTCATCTGCATCGCCCATCATGAACCTCGGCTACCATTGCTGGCATTCCAATGGGCTTGGGCATTCTAGAGCGATGAAATCACGACGAGTACTCAGCGGGTGGGTAAATTTTCACGATGGCGCCCCGTCGCCAACCGCCCTGGAGGCCATGCTGAAGGCAGAAAACCTCGGCCTCCAGGATGTGCGCACCCAGGTTGGCAGCGCTGGCACGGTAGCCACCACCAGCGCGGGGGACTTGGCCATGGACCCGGACTCGGGCTGCATCGCCGCGGTGATCGGCCGCCCCCGCTGGCCAGATCCCCAAGCCCGTTGCGAAGCAGCAACCAAGGGCAATGCCGTCGCCGCCCTGGCCCTCTATCGCGCCAGGGGCGCAAACCTGCTGCAAGAAGCAGGGGGCAACTTCGCCATCGCGATCATTGACCCCACAGCCCGACGCGTGCTGATGGCGGTAGACCGTACGGGAACTGAGCGACTTTGCTTCGCTACGGTGGGCTCAACCCTCGTGTTTTCCACCAGCGCCCGGGCTGTTGCCCGCCACCCGGCGGTTCAAGCGCCCGTAAGCCGGCAAGCCCTGTTCGAGTACCTATATTGTCATATGGTGCCCAGCCCGGACACCGCGTTTTCCAATGTGGAGAAGCTCCTCCCCGCAGAATGTCTTGAGGTCACGGACACAAAACTGAGCCGTCGATTCTATTGGCAACTTGCCCACGGCAACCCGACTGCCACCGATGATGCCACCCAGCGTCAGGAGTTCCTGGAACTTGCCCGGCAAGCCGTGGCCCGGGAGTGCGACCAGCGACCCACCGGCGCGTTCCTGTCTGGCGGCACCGACAGCTCCACCGTGAGCGGCTTGCTGGGCCAGGTTACCGGCAAGCCGCCGGAAACTTTTTCCATCGGCTTCGATGCCCAGGGCTTTGACGAGCTGGAGTACGCCCGCATCACCGCCCGTCACTTTGGCACCCATCCCCATGAGTACTACGTAACACCGGACGACGTGGCCGAAGCCATGCCCATGATCGCGGCAGCCTACGACGAACCCTTCGGCAACGCCTCGGCAGCGCCGACCTATTTCTGCGCAAAGCTCGCTAGGGAAAATGGCGTCGAAGTCATCCTGGCGGGGGACGGAGGGGATGAGTTCTTCGGTGGCAACGAACGCTACGCCAAGCAAGGCGTGTTCGAACACTACCATCGCCTACCTACAGCGTTGCGCCGCTTGTTTGAACCCGCGGTGCTCAACATTCCCTTTGCAAACGCGCTGATGCCCTTGCGCAAGGCCCAAAGCTATATCCGCCAGGCGCGCATCCCCCTGCCTGACCGGCTGGAGACCTACAACTTCCTCCATCGCGATCCCCTGACGGAGATTTTCGAGCCTGAATTCCTCGCCGCGGTGGACACTGATCGCCCCCTGGCCCTGATGCGGGACGCCTACTTCCGCTGCGCTTCCCCCGAACCCATCGAGCGCATGATGCACCTGGACCATAAATTCACCCTGGCCGACAACGATCTGCGCAAGGTGAGCAGGATGTGCGAGGCTGCGGGGGTAGAGGTCCGCTTCCCATTTCTGGATGACGATCTGGTGGCATTTTCCGGGCGCCTGCGACCAGACCAAAAGGTTCACAAGGGACGCTTACGGGTGCTCTTCAAGGATGCCCTGCGGGGCTTCCTGCCGGATGAGACCATCACAAAGTCCAAACATGGCTTTGGGCTACCCTTCGGACTGTGGCTGGCCATGGAAGGCCCCCTGCGGGACCAAGCCGATGCGGCCCTCAAATCGCTCGCCCATCGGGGCATTGTGCAGCCGGACTACCTGACACGGCTCTGGAAAGCCCATCGCAGCGAGCACGCCAGTTACTATGGGGTCATGATCTGGGTGCTGGTGCAACTGGAGCTGTGGCTGCACAAGCAGGCCGCAACTTAGCCAATAGCGCGTGACAAATTCACACATCCAATGAAAACGGGAAGGAGCCTATCCAGGTGATATATGTCTTCGATTTTGACTCCCACGGACGAACTCATCTGCCCTTCAATTCCCTGGTAATCAAAATCATCGCCACAGCCTACCCTGACCATCCGCTTGTTTTTTGGGCTCAGTCACAACACATCGCAGCATTGCAAGAGGAAATGGGGTTATTTCCAGCAAGCGTATCATTTCAAGCGCTCCCGGAATTCCCTGAAACAAAAAGCACCTGCTTCCTCATACGTCAGCCTCGTATCGGCCCGATTGCCCATCTTGCCAACCTAGATTTGCCCGAAAACACAATCGTTCTTGGTGCAACTGGCACTTTCCTCAAGCAGCTCTTTCGTGAAAAGCATCTGTTCTCAAAATCCAATTTCGACATAGTCTTTCATGCCACGATTTCAGCACTTGGCTACAAGCAATCATTGGCGTCGCGCATCCTCAAGCGGGATCTATTTACCATTTTCAAACTCAAGTTCCCGCCGCAATTGCGCTTCGTACTCCTGGAACAAGCCATCGAAAGAAATCTTCGAAAATTCCTCCTGGCAACGACAAAAACCACCACACTGGAGCATCCGGTCGAAGAACGACCCATGGCGTCCGGAGGGTCTCTTGGCCATGACCGATTACGCATCGCATTTCTAGGAGGCGCCACGAAGGCCAAAGGCTTTGAAGTATTTGCGGCAGGCGCTTCGAAAAATAACCCGAAGGTAGAGTTCCACTGCATCGGCTCAGCGCCATCAAGCTACGACTCCGACCTGGATGATCGCTTCGCGACCCCACCACAAAGAACTCCCCTCCCCCAGGCGGAATTTGATCAGCGAGTCGGGTTAATGGATCTCATCTGCCTGCCACTTGACCCCATTTACTACAACTGGGCCGCGAGCGGGACGCTTGCAGATTGCATCCGGTTCGGGATTCCTCCCATCACGATCAGGAACGACGTTGTAACCGACCTCGAAAGCCGGTACGGCCGATTCGGTTACATATTTGATGCTGCTGAAGAAATCCCAGAATTTCTAGCCAAGATAGATTTCACGACAGTGGGTAGTGATCTTCCCCCATTCAAAAACACCCTGGCCCGCATATCCAGAGACCGGTCAGTTTCCACGCTATCAAGAGTGTTCAGCCTCAATAATGGCAGTCCGGGCTAACCAGACATCCTGATCCTGGCCTATCAGATTTGGCACGGGCGAAACGACCATCCGACTTACAAGAGTTGGCGTCAACACATTCGTGGAGAGCTAATAGGCAAATCGCCCCCCTTCACGCTAACCCCTGTCCTCTTGTACATACTCTGAATGGCTATAACGACAAGAACCAGGTTGTAGGGAAAATCAAAATAGGCCATCCCCAAGAACGCGCCGGCAGTCAGGTACGCCACCATGCTGACTTGCACCATCATCACCAAATCCGGTATCCAGTCCATGTCAGGGGAGGGAGGCGCGATCTTGCGAAGCCGGCTAGCCGATCGCCAAGTCAGGAACAGAAGCAACAGAAACAAAAATAAACCTACAAAACCGTGCTCACCAAGCACTTCAAAGTAGATGCTGTGCACATCTCGGGCATCATCGGGGTTCGGCGCATAAAGCGCGAACATTTGCCACTGGAAGGTTTCAAACCCTCCCCCAAAGAATCGGCTCTTTGCGAGATTGAAGGCCATCCACCACGCGTTGATTCGCCCCATGGCTGAAGCATCTTCTTGATATGTCTCGATGGTATTCATTCGTGCCGTCCATTCTGGCGGCATGATCAGCAAAACAAGGCCAATTGAAATCAGCCCCAAGACCAGGATAAGGAATTTGTTACGGGCCTTGAGCCAGAACATGACCCCCATCGCAGCCATTCCCAATAATGCTCCACGGGATTGGGTGCCAATGGCTGCCAATGCGGTGAGCACCATGGCTCCGTAGACTGCTGGCCGGCCCCATCGATGATGGGTGGAGCGGGCCATGAAATACAACAGGGGGACGGTCATGGCCATAGCCAGACCCAACTCGTTATTCCCGGCGATAAAGGTGCCCGGCGGCCCCTCCACCCGATAAACCCCCCCATGGACGATGGTGAAAATCCCGCCCTTGACGCCATAAAAGGCAATGGACAGAGCGATGGTCCACACTAGGTATTTCAGGCGCTCCGGGGTGGTGATGAGCATCATGGCCACGAAAATCATCACCTGAATCTTGATGACTTTTTCAAACTGCGCCCAGGCCAGGGTGGGGTACACCGCAAAAATGGTGGTGATGAACATCCAGATTACGAAGAGCAGCAGCACCACGCTCTCCCGTTCCCAAGGAATACGCTTGTCTTCCTTGTTGAACAGCATAGCCCCCAGGGTGACCATGGCCACAATGTAGGCAAAGGGCATGGAGGTACTAAACCCCCAGGCCATCCGATGGGGATTCATGAACGCCAACCAGGTCCATACCAGAATGCCGATCCAGGGGCGTTTCAAAATGAAGGGCAGAGAGCCGAAGACTGCCAGAGTGACCAGAATATCCCGCATGGGGGAGTGCTCCTAAGCTGCGACTTTGCTGACTACATAACGAAACTTGCCAGATTTCTCTGGCGGAATCTCTCCCACGATCTCCACCTCAACCCGAACCCCATCCCCAAGCCGGGCCGTCAGGCCCTGACGGATACGCTCCGGGGCATCATCGACCAAACCCGGCCCGGCCACCACCAGCACCCGGGTCAGATCCAGGGATTCCTGGATGATCTTGAACGCCGCCACCCCGGGCAGATCCCGCACCACATAAATGAGGGCCAGTCCGTGCATCACCGTACCGTCCCTGGCCACTACGAAGTCCGTGGTCCGGCCCTGGATCTCCTGCAGCAGCGGCAGGCCCCGGCCGCAGGAGCAAGCACCCTGCCCGAGAACCGCCACGTCCCCAGTGCGGTAGCGGATGAAGGGGAATTCCCCGGTGGCCAGGTGGGTCACCACGATCTCGCCGGGCTGGCCTGGCGGGAGCGCCTGGCCGTCCTTGTCCACGATTTCCACGATGATGTCCTCGGCGGTGAGGTGCATGCCGCCGGCCGGGCATTCGTGGGCGATGAAGCCCGCGTCCCGGCCGCCGTAGCCGTTGGCCACCGGGCAGCCGAAGACCCGGGAGATGGTCTGGCGCTGCTCGTCATAGAGCCGCTCGGACGTGCAGAAGGCCACCTTCACCCCCAGGTCATCCATTCTCTGGCCGCGCTTTTCCGCGTGGCGGGCGATATGGGACAGGGCCGAGGGGTAGCCGAAAAGCATCCGGGGGCGGCGGCGGCGGATGCGGGCCAGGAAGTCGTCCAGCCTGGCCTCTGACATCTCGAAGGCCGGCAGCAGCTCGGTGCGCATCAGCCGGTCCCGCAGTGCACGGAGGCGGTCCTGGGCGGAGAGTTCGATGGGGGAGCCCCACACCACCACCTCTGGATCACCGATATCCACGCCCCACCAGCGGGTGGCCCGCCACTTGGCGGCCACGTCGTGGCTCACCCGCTCGTTGCCGATGAAGAAGATCAGGGGCTCGCCACTGGAGCCGCCGGTATTGAAACGGGCCAGGCCCTGGGCATCCTCGGCCTTAAGGGCCTCCAGGTTGGCCCGGATCTCGGACTTGCCCAGGAAGGGCAGGCGGGCAAGATCCGCCAGGCTGCCGCAATCCCGGGGCTCAAAGCCAATCCGTGCGAAGAGCGCCCGGTAGTAGGGCACCTTCTCGCCGGCATGGGCCAACAGGGCTTGCAGGCGGGCCAGCTGGAGGGCTTCGATGCGTTCCCGACTCCACCACTGGCTGTCCTCCAGACCCCGCCGCACTGCCACCGTGGCGTGGTGCTTGAGGCGCTCCTGGAGGGGAAAGATGACCCGGGAAACCAGGGCCGTTCGGATGTCACCCATGGGTCTTCAACTCCCCTTGGTCGAGTTTCATGGTGGCGGTTTCAGGCGCGAGGGCGCGGAACTCCTCCAGAAGATCGGCCACCCGCAAGCTCCAGTCATTGGCGCGGGCATGGGCCGTCAAGGTTGCCACGGACCAGTCGGTCTCCAGGGCATGGGTCAGGGCCGCTTTGAGGGTTTCCGGGTCGCCAAAAGGCACCACGCTTCCCAGTTCCGGCCGGCACACCACCTCCCGGTTGCCCCCCACGTCGGTGGTGACCACCGGCAGACCGCAAGCCATGGCCTCCAGAATCACATTGGCCCAGCCTTCATTGCGGGTTGCCAGGACGAACGCGCTGGCGGCGCCGAGCACCCACTTGAGTTCCTCCGGAGCCACCGGGCCGAGGAACTGCACCGCGTCTTCCAGGCCCAGGGCACGAACCTGCTCCCTCAGGCGGGGGCCCCAGTCCCCTTCCGCGCTGGCGCCCCCCACCACCAGGTAGCGCAAACCGGGGAAGCGCTGGCGCAAGTCCGGCAGCAGCTCGATCACCCGATGGAAACCCTTGCGCTCGGTGAGGCCCCCCACCGTGATCAGCACCGGAACGTCCGCCGGCAGCCCCAGGCGAGCCCGGGCCTCGCTCCTGGGCACAGGGTGAAATTTGGCACTATCCACCCCGTTGCCCACCACCCGAACCTTTGTTTCAGGGATCCCCAACGCCAACGCCACTGCCTTGAGGGAGGCGGAGACTGCGAAGATCCGCCGCGCCCCCTGGAGCGCGGCTACCAGCCTGGGCCCCAGACCCGGCGTGGCGGCATGGCGCATCTCGGTACCCCGCAGGGTGATGGTGACCGGCACCCCCAGCCAGCGCCCCAGGCGGGTGGCGGCGTAACCGTCCGGATAACCGAAGTGGGCATCCAGCACATCCAGCCGCCCAGCCCGGCGCAAGCACCCCAGGGTGGTCAGGCTGCCCAGGGCCAGGAAGAAGCCGTCCAGGCGCTTGAAGATCCCCGGCACGGAAAAGAAGCGGGGATGAAAGACCTCCACCCCGCTCTGCACTTCCCGCCGGGGCACTTCCGGCCGGAAGTGGGGGCGCCAGCAGCGCAGGATTCCTTGAAAGGGAAACCAGGGTACCGGCGCCACCACCGCCAGGGGCAGGTGCTGGCCCACCCGGAACATACGCTCACGGATGAACACCCCGGCCTGGGGCTGGGCGGGATTGGGGAACAGGGTGGAAAACACCACCACCCGGGGCATGCGCTCCCCCATCAATGCCCCGCCGCGCGGGCCAGGGCCTGGGACACGGAGGGCCCCATTTCCTGGACGAAATCCGCCAGGACCCGTTCCGCCCGGGCCCGCCCGTCCTCGTCGGCCACCGGGGTATGGAGCATCACCACCGCGGAATCGTCGCCCCGCCCGGCAAGCTTGGCCAGCACCAGCAACACCTTGGCCACGTAATCATTGCTGGTCACCCGCCCGCCGATCCAGTACCAGTGCCACACCAGGAGCCGCCCCGGGGTGCCCCGGATCTCGGTGCTGAGCACGCTGGAGGATCCTTCCGGCTGGGCCAGGGGGTAAGTACCGTAACTGGCCAGGGTCCACACCGGATCCTTGCTCTGGATGATCTTGTTCTCCGAATTGGTGAGCTCCCGGCCGGGCTCCTGGTTGCGGTAGTAGCCCAGGAAAACCCCAACCGTGGCGCCATCCTTGGTCCAGGCGGAGCGGGCTTGGGCCGCCATTCCGCCATAGCGGGGCGTCCACTCGGGCAGGCTGGCCGGATCCCCTGGGGCCCAGGCCCCGGCCGCCCCCGGCACGGCCAGGTCCACCGGCCCCTGCTGGCCCCGGGAATCCAGCCACAGGAAGGCCGGGCTGGCCAGGGACAAGCCGGCCATCACCAGCACCGCCGCGACCAGCCAGTTTCGAAAGGCCGGAGCGGGTTGCTGGCGGACATGCCCCAGGCTGGCCTGGATTTCGTGGGCCACCGATTCCTCGGGCTCCTGCCAGCGGGCGCCGATCCAGAACAACCCCAGCATCACGATGCCGAAAAACACCCAGCCGTAGATGAGGTGATCCACCCCGGTGGCGAGCCGGTTGCCACTCACGTGACCGAGCAACACGATGCCGTAGGCCCGCAACCAGTTGGCCAGGATCGGCGCCGCCACCGCCAGGGCCACGAACACCAGGCGGCGCGTCAGGGAACGATAGTTGAGATAGGCATACAGGCAGCCCACCACGATGGAGGCAATCAGGTAGCGCACGCCGCTGCAGCCCTCCACGATCTGCCAATGGCCGGAAGGAATCACCAGACTGCGGCCTTCGATATAGACCGGAATGCCCGTCCCCCGCAGGGCCGCCACCACGAAATCGGCGGTGCGATCCATCATGGAAGGGAACAGGAATTCCCCGAAGGGCACGCAGAACACCAGAAAACCCAGGGGAAAGGCCAGGGCCCAGGCCACCGCGCCACCCGCCAGGGCCCACACCGTGGCGACCACCATGCCCACCAGGGCCAACTGGGCCACCGCGTCCACGCTGGCCAGCTGGGCCACCAGCCAGACCAGGCCACAGCCAAGGCCGAAAGCCGCCCCCAGCCAGGATGTCCCCAGGGGCAGCCCGGCCAGCACCGCACGCTTGCGCCATACCAGCCACAGGGAGATGGGCGCCACCAGATAGCCATGGGCGAAGGTGCCGGAGCGGCTCCAGATCGCCTCCATGGCCAGGGCGGTGTCCCGATACCAGAACAACAGCCAGACCAGGGCCAGACCAATCACCACCCCATGGGCCAGCCGGGAACCGGGGATGGTGGGCCCACTCAATGGGCGGGCACCCGCGCCAGCGCCTTCGACGGGCGCCAGGTCGGCAGCCTTGGAAAAGTTCCAGGAAGGAGTTTTCAACACTTGGCTTTACCTGTAGTCGGGATGCTTCCCAATGGCATCATGCTAACCGGCTCGCCGACCGGTAGCGCGGTAGGATTCCTCGAAAGGTCCCACGGCGCCCCCTGCAGCAGGGAGGGCGACACAAACCATGCCGGCGGGGAAGTCACAGGGTTGAGCGCAGGCAGAGGCGGCGATAGACCTCCCCGTAATGGGCCACGCTGTTCTTCCAGTTGCGCACCTCCTCCACGAAATGCCGCCCGGCCGCCCGCATGGCGGGCCAGCGCTCCCGGTGATCGAGCATCTCTTGCACCGCTTCGGCCAGGGCTTCGGCGCTGCTGGCCGTAAACAGCTTGCCGGTTTCCCCGTCCCGGATGAGTTCCTGGTGGCCGCCCACGTCGGAGGCCACGAACAGGCGCCCCTGGGCCATGGCTTCCAGGGGTTTCAAGGGGGTCACCAGTTCGGTGAGGCGCATGGAGTGGCGCGGGTAGGCCAGCAGATCGATCTGGTCGTAGTAGCGGCTGACTTCCGAGTGGGGCACCCGGCCGGTGAACAGGATCTTGTCGGCGCCCCCCAGGCGGGCGGCCTGGGCCTTGAGGTTGGCGTCCTGGGGGCCGCCCCCCACCAGCAGGATGCGCAGATCCGGCCGGCGGGCCAGCAATCGGGGAAAGGCCTCCAGCAGCAGATCCAGCCCTTCGTAAGCATAGAAGGAGCCCACAAAACCCAGCACGGTGGCGCCCTCCAGGCCGAGCTGGCGGCGTAGGGCGGGGTCGGGATCGCCGGAAAGCTGAAAGCCTTCGATATCCACCGCGTTGGGAATCACGGTGACCCTGGATTCAGGGATGCCGCGCCCGATGATGTCCCGCCGCAAGCCCTCGCAGATGGTGAAGGCGTGGTCCACCTGGCCCAGGGCGCGGGTTTCCAGGGCCCGGGTGAGGCGGTAACGCAGGCTGCCCTCGGTGGTGGTGCCGTGGTCCACCGCCGCGTCTTCCCAGAAGGCGCGAATCTCATAGACCACCGGAATCCCCAGGCGGCGCCCCACCCGCAGGGCTGGAAAGGCGTTGAGCACGGGGGAATGGGCATGGAGGATGTCCGGCCGCAGTTCCCGCGCCAAGGCGTCCAGGCGGGCCTCGGTGGCCGCCATCTGGCGCAGCTCCCGCATTACCGGGGGTGCCTTGCCCGGCACCGGGCTGCGATAAAACCGCAGGCCATCCACGTCCTCCACCTCGGCCGGCGTCGGGCCCTGTTTAGGGGAGGTGAGATGATAGGTTTCCCAGCCCAGGGCCCGCTGCTCCCGCAGGATGGCTGCGGTGCGGAAGGTGTAGCCGCTGTGGAGCGGGATGGAGTGGTCGAGGATGTGGAGGATGCGCATGGTTCAGAGGGCTTGGGCCATTGCGGCAGAAACATTGGGCTTGAGACCGGCGTTGCGGAGAAAGGCTTCGAACATCAACACCGACCATAAGGACGCGCTGTAATCCCGCACCCCGGACTGGTGAGCCTCCACCAGGTGGCGCAGATAATCCGGGTTGAAGATGCCGGTGGCGGCCAGGGTTTCCCCCAGCACCGCCTGGCGCACCCGCTCCTTGAGGGGACCCCGGAACCAGCGGGCCAGGGGCACCGAGAAGCCCATCTTGGGGCGATACAGCACCTCGTCGGGCAGATAGGGCTCCATGGCCTTCTTGAACAGATACTTGCCTTCCTGGCCCTTGATCTTGAGTCCTGAGGGCAGAGTCGCCAGCCATTCCACCAGTTCGTGGTCCATCAGGGGCTCCCGCACTTCCAGGGAGTGGGCCATGCTGGCCCGGTCCACCTTGGTGTTGATGTCCCCCACCAGATAGGTCTTGAGATCCAGGTACTGGATCAGGGCCAGGGGGTCTTCGGCGTGGGCGGCTGCGGCGTGGCGGCGGAAGACCTCCAGGGCGCTGTAACCCCCAAGCTCTGCCTGGAAGCGGTTGGAGAAGAGCTGCGCTCGCATGTCGTCCCGCAGGATGGACACAGAATGGAAATAGGCCTGGGCCGAATCCCGGGCCATGGCCTGGAAAGTGGTCTTGGCCCGCAGCACCCGGGGCGCCCAATCGGCCTTCGGGTAGAACCGGCCCAGCAGGCCGAACAGCGGCTGGCGCACCCCCAGGGGCAGGGCGGCACGCATCCTTTCTTCCATCAGATGCATGCGGTAGCGGCGGTAACCACCGAAGCTCTCGTCGCCGCCGTCGCCGGATAGGGCCACGGTCACGTGCTTTCTGGCCAGCTGGCAGACCCGGTAGGTGGGGATGGCGGAGCTGTCGGCGTAGGGTTCGTCGTAGAGGGCCGCCAGGGTGTCGATCAGGTCGAAGTCGTCGGACTTCACCGTTTCCACGAAATGACGGGTGCGGTAGCGGTCCGCCACCTTCTGGGCGAATTCCGACTCGTTGAACCTGGGATCGTCGAAGGCGATGGAGCAGGTATTCACCGGCTCGGCGGAAAGTCCCGCCATGGTGGCCACCACCGCGCTGGAATCTACCCCGCCGGAGAGAAAAGCCCCCAGGGGCACCTCGGCAATCATCCGCAGCCGCACCGATTCCTTGAGGCGCCCGGCGAGCTCGGCGGTGGCCTCCGGGAGGGACAAGGGATTGTCCAGGGTGAAGCGCACATCCCAATACTGCCTGGGCTCGGGCACCGGCTGACCCCGGCGGATGCAGAGGGATTCCCCAGGGCCCAGCTTACGGGCGCCAAGGAAAATGGTGCGGGGTTCGGCCACATAGCCCAGGGCGAAGTATTCCTCCACCGCCAGGGGGTCGATGCGCCGGTCCAGCCCCGGGTGTTGCATCAGCACCTTGAGTTCGGAGCCAAAGGCCACGGTGCCATCGGACAAGACGGCATAGAACAGGGGCTTCACCCCCAGCCGGTCCCGGGCCAGGAAGCAGGTCTGTCGGTTGCGGTCCCACAGGGCGAAGGCGAACATCCCCCGGAAACGTTTCACGCAGTCCTCGCCCCAGGCCTCCCAGGCGTGGACGATGACCTCGGTGTCGCTCTTGGTGTGAAAGACATGGCCCAGGGCTTCCAGCTCCGGCACCAGCGCCTGGAAGTTGTAGATTTCCCCGTTGAACACCACCGCCACCGAGCCATCTTCGTTGAAAAGGGGCTGCTGACCGGTGGACAGATCGATGATGGACAAGCGCCGGTGGGCCAGGGCGACCCCGGGCTCGAAGTGGAAGCCCCCTTCGTCCGGCCCGCGATGAAACTGGATGTCGTTCATCCGGGCCGCCAGGGCGCAGTCGAAGTCCCGGCTGCCACGGCTGTCGAAGAGGCCTGCGATTCCGCACATGGTTCGTTTTCCTTCAGGTTTGGTAGCGCCCGGCCGGTTCTGACCGGGCTGCGTCCCGCCCCAGGAGGCGGTCGTAACAGGCCAGATACTGGCCCACCATGGATTCCAGGCTGAATTCCGCCTCCACCCGGGCCCTTCCTGCCGCCCCGTGCCGGCGGGCCCGTTCTGGCTGGCGGAAATAGGCGGCCAGGGCGGCGGCCAGGGCAGCCGGGTCCTGGGGCGGCACCAGGGCGCCGGTCTGGCCGTCCACCACCAGCTCCCCGTTGCCCCCCACGGTGGTGGCCACCACCGGCAGACCGCTGGCCATGGCCTCCAGCAGGGTGTTGGAAATGCCCTCTGCCCGGGACGGCAGGGCAAAGCAGTCGAAACCTGCCATGAGGGCTGGCACATCGGCCCGCGCCCCCGCCAGCCATACCTGCTCACCCACTCCGGCCGCCGCCACGGCCTGCTCCACCGCCCCCCGCAGGGCCCCATCCCCCACCAGCACCAAGCGGGCCCGGGCACGGGCCTCCGGATCGGTAGCCAGCCACTGACCGAAACCCTGTACCAGGTTCACCGGATCCTTGATCTCCTGGAGCCGGCCCACCGCCCCCACCACCCAGTGCTGCCCACGAGAGAAGGGAAAATCCGCCGCCACCGGGCCGCCAGGACGGAAGCGGGCCGCATCCACCCCATTGCAGATCCGGCTCACCCGCCCGGAGGCGATGCCCACCGGCCCCACCAGGTAATCCCGCAGATGGCCGGAAAGGGCCACGTAGTGGCTGACGAAAGGGGCGTAGAGACGGCGCAGCCAGCGGTGGCGGGCGCTTCGGCCGGCCGGATCCGAGGTATCCCAGCCGTGCTCGCCATGGATGCGGACCGACACCCCGGCAGCCCAGGCCGGCACGGTCATTTCCAGGGCCGCCAGGTTGCGGGTGTGGACGATGGCCGGGCGCAATCTGCGCAATAGCCGATAGAGGCGCGGATAGAGCTTGAAGCCGTGGCCCGGGGCCTTGTGGAGCTCGATCAATTCCACTCCGGGGCGGCGGATCCGGGCCAGGAAGGCCGGATCGCCCTGGGTGAGAGCAATCACCACGTGACGGTAGCGTTCCGCCGGCATGTGGTTGATGAGATTGACGATGCCGTTCTCCAGCCCCCCCACCTGGAAGCTGTACACCACGTGGGCCACCAGCGGCGGGCCATCGGTGGTGGCGGGGCGGGGCGCCTGGGTCATGACCGCGCCCCTGCCAGAACCTGGTCCAGCACCCCGAGCTGGCGCTCCCAGCCGTAGCGGGTGGTCACCCGAGCCCGGGCGGCGGCCCCCAGGGCCTGCCCCCGGGGGCCCAGGGCCACGGCCAGGGCCGCCCTGAAACCCTCGGCATTTTCCGCCGCCAGGATTTCGCTTCCCTCCAGGGCGTCCAGCCCCTGCAGGCAGGACGGATGGGCCACCACCGGGCGGGCCATGGCCATGGCTTCCAGCACCTTGTTCTGGATGCCCCGGGCGATCCGCAGGGGCGCCACCACGGCGCTGGCGTGGGCCAGGAAGGGGCGCACGTCCGGCACGGTGCCGGTCACCACCACCTCGCCAGGCCGGGCCAGAGCCAGCACTTCCGATGCAGGATTCATACCGACGATCCAGAATCTCAATCCTGGATGAGTTTGCCTGAGGCTTGGCAGGATGTCCCGTGCGAACCAGCACACCCCGTCCACGTTGGGCCAGTAGTCCATGGCGCCGGTAAACACCAGCACCGGCCCGCCGGGGGGAAAGGGGTTGTCCCGGGGCGGCTCGGGGGAAAAGTAGGCGGTATCCACGCCGTTTTCCATCACCGCCACCCGGGAAGCGGCCTCGGGCGCCCGGCCCAGAAAGAGATCCGCCTCCGCCCGGGTGACGAAGAGGCTGGCATCACTGCGGGCGGCCACCAGGCGCTCGAAGGCCAGCAGGCGCCGGCCCTCCCGGGCATACACCCAGGACAGGGGCCAGGGTTTGGTGGGGGCGTACTGGGTCCATTTCTCCGAATCCACATCGCAGAAATCCACCACCTGGCCCAGCTTGGGCAGGCCCTCCAGGTACTGGGCCATGGCCCCGGAGAACACCACCCCGTGGCGGATATCCTCCCGCTGGACCACCTCGCGCACCCAGCGGGCCATGGAACGATCCCGGTAGTAGGGCAGGGTCAGGGCCTCGCCCCTCAGAAAGGCCGCCAGGCTGGCCAGACGCTTGAGTCGGGGATGAATGGGCCGCACGCAGACGCCGGCGCACCAGCCCTCCACGGTGGCGACATGCTGCCAGTCTTCGGGCTGGTCCACAAAGGTGGCCAGGAATACCCGGTAGCGCTCCGCAAGATGGCGCAGGATGCGGTAGGAGCGCACCTTGTCCCCCTTGTTGGGAGGATAGGGCAGACGGTGCACCAGGAGCAGGAGGGGCGGCCGCTCCACCCCCTACCCCAAATTACGAACGATATGGGGCCCCAGGGTATTGGCCACCACCAGGGGCAAGCGCTGCCACAGGGCGATGAAGGCCCGGTACTTGGGGTTCATGGGGTTGTTCTGGGGAATGGCGTCCCGCTTGTAGAGGCGGTACTCATAAGACAGGGGCACCGGCTCGAAGCCCCAGTTCTTCTTGAAGCTCCAGGGCCCGGTACCCACCTTGCTGCGGCCGTAGTCGAAGAGGGTGTAGCCCTCGCCACAGGCCCGCCGCATCAACTCCCAGTACTTGAAGTCGTTGGCGGCCAGATCCCGGGCGGCCAGGTCATCCCCGGCGTAATAGGGCAGCACCTCGTTGCGAAAGTAGAAGCTGAGCACCGAGGAGAGGGGCTTGCCGGCAGGGTCAGTGACGGTGAGGACCCGGCACTGGTCGCCAAAGACTTCCTTCAAGCGGCGGAAGAAGGCCTTGGGCAGGGCCGGGGTGCCGTGGCGCAGGACGTTGTCGGAATACAACGCGAAGAACTGCTCCACGTCCGGATCCTCCCGGCTCAGCAGGCCGTTCTTGATGCCCTTTCTCACCATGGCCCGCTGTTTGCGGGGGATGGCCAGCATGTTGGCTTCCTCGTCCGGCAGGATTTCCTTGCGAAAGGTGACGTAAAGATCCTGGCGGGGCCAGTCGCCATGGTGGGGCGTCAGGTGACGCAGTTCCAGGTGCTGGACCCCCAGTTCCCGCCCCAGTTCGTCCGCCCGCGTCTCCAGTGCCGCCACCGCCTCCGGCTCTCCCACCGCGCCGCCATAGACGCAGAAGGGCAGGGAGACCAGGGCGTCGCCGAAAAGCAGGCTCTTGACCCGGGCCAGGGGCAGCACCCCTTCGATCTGACCGGCACGGCGGGCCAGCAGGAAGTAGCTGCGGTGGCGGAACACCTTTTCCATCAGACCCTGCCAGGCCGACAGATGGAAGAAGGTGGCCGCCGGGCAGGCCATGACGAATCGATCCCACTCGGCGTGTTCCGAAGCGATCAGGGAGGAAACCACGAGGGCTGGCCGGTCCATGGGGTTGCGCTTGAAGTCAGTGATCGCGGAACACCAGGTCGGCCCGACCCCAGGTGAAATCCTGGAGCAGGCGGGCCAGACGGGCTTCCGTGCGATGGAGATTCACGTAATGGCGGAAACGGGTCTTGGCCGAAGCCCCCTGTACCCGCGGCTGCTCGGGATCCACTTCCCAGGGGTGGAAGTAGAAAATGGCCGGCCGGCGGTCCACCCGGTTCACTCGCTCGATCTGCCAGCGGGATACCGCATAGGGCAGGAAACGGAAATAGCCGCCGCCACCGGCGGGGAAGTTGCGCCCGGCCAGGCGTGCGGTGGTGATGGGGATCTCCAGCAGTCCATTGGCCAGGCGATAAGGAAACCGGGGCGCATCCGGTACCCCGTAATGGTCATGCTTGACGGGATAAACGCTGGAGCTGTAGCGGTAGCCCGCCTCGGCGATGCAATCGTGGGCCCAGGGGTTGGTTTTCCCGATGGAGAAACTGGGGGCCCGGTAGCCCGCCACTTCCTGACCGAGGACGTCCTCCAGGATGGCCTTGGCCAGCCGGATGTCCGCCAGGAAGGCCTCGGGGGTTTGGTCGCTGGCCCGCTGATGGCCATGGCCGTGGCTGGCCACTTCATGGCCGGCGGCGGCGATCCGCCGGACCAGTTGGGGATAGCGCTCCGCCACCCAGCCGAGGGTGAAGAAAGTTGCGTGGGCATCATGGCGGGCGAAGAGGTCCAGGAGGCGGGCCACATTGGCCTCCACCCGGCAGGGCACCCCACCCCACCCATCGGGGGGAAAATGGGGCGCCAAGGCGGAAACCTGGAAGTAATCTTCCACGTCCACCGTGAGGGCATTGACCACCCCGCCGCTCTTCACGCCGGGCCTTCCCGATCCGCCAGCCAGGCCGCCAGGTGAGCGGCGATGCGTTCGGCGGCACGGCCGTCCCAGTACTCGGGGGCCCGGCCCGCCTTGCCACCGGAGGTCAGGACCGCGTCCAGGGCCGTCAGCAAGGCCTGGCGGTCGGTCCCCACCAGGGTGTTGGTGCCCTCGGCAATGGTGATGGGCCGCTCGGTGTTGTCCCGCAGGGTGAGGCAGGGCACGCCCAGGGCGGTGGTTTCTTCCTGGATGCCGCCGGAATCGGTGAGGACCACCCGGGCGCCCCGCATCAGGCCGAGCATCTCCAGGTAGCCCTGGGGGGGCAGAATGATGAAATCCGGGTTATCCAGCAGGGTCGCCAGGCCGAAGCGCTCCAGATTGCCCCGGGTGCGGGGGTGGAGGGCGAAGACCAGGGGCAGGCGCCGGCTAGCTTCCCCCAGGGTTTCCAGCAGCACCTTCAGGGTTTCCGGATGATCCACATTGGAGGGGCGATGGAGGGTGACCACCCCATAGCCGCCGGCGATCCGCGCCGGATCCAGCCCTTCTCGCGCCAGGAGATCGGCGGGCGCCACTGCCTTGGGCAGATTGGCGAACAGGCTGTCGATCATCACGTTGCCCACGAACACCGCGCCGGGACCATCGATGCCCTCCCGGGCCAGGTTGGCGTGGGCGGAACGCTCCGTGGTGTACAACAGATCAGAGATCTGGTCGGTGAGGACCCGGTTGATTTCCTCCGGCATCCCCCGATCAAAGCTGCGCAGCCCGGCCTCCACGTGGATGACCGGAATCCGCAGCTTGGACGCCACCAGGGCGCAGGCGATGGTGGAATTCACATCCCCCACCACCAGCACCGCCCGGGCGCCGTGCTCGTCGATCACCGGCTCGAAGCGCTTCATGACCTCGGCGGTCTGAACGGCATGGGAGGCCGAACCCACTCCGAGATTCACGTCCGGCTTGGGGAGTTCCAGGGCCGCGAACAAGCGGTCGTTCATGTCCGGGTCGTAATGCTGGCCAGTGTGCACCAGCAGGGTCCGGATCGGCGGCTGGTGGCTGGCGAAGGCCCGGATGATGGGGGCCATCTTCATGTAGTTGGGCCGGGCGCCCACCACGCACAGGACAGGTGGAGCAGCTCCGCTCATTCCACGTTCTCCTTGGTCGCCGACCGGGCATCCCCCACCAGGTGGTTCATCAGCCGCACCAGGGTCGAGACCGACTGCTCCAGCTGGACGATGCGGCTTTCCATCCGTGCCACATCGAATCCGCTGGGGGCCTGGGCAAGCTGGCGCAACAGGGTTTGGGGCACCATCAGATCCGCCAGGAGGTCCGGAGCGGGGGACTGAGCCCCATCGGCGGGAAGCTGGCCCGGGAAGCTCGCGCCCTGGGCCTCCTGCTCCTGGCGCAACTCATCCACCACCTCCGCCACATCTGCCTGGCGGATGATGTGGCGCTCGTTCAGAAAGGCCGCCAGCAGCAAACGATCGCACAGGGTGTTGATCTTGCGCGGCACCCCGCCGCTGAAACCGTAGATGCCGTTGAAGGCGTCGTCCTCGAAAGTCGGATCCCGCTTCCAGCCCACATGGGACAGGCGGTGCTGCACGTAGGCCCGGGTTTCCTCGCGGTCCAGGGGCCCCAGGTGATAGGAGGCAATCACCCGCTGCCGCAACTGGAGCATCTGGGGGCTTTGCATGATCTGCCGGAACTCGGGCTGGCCGATCAGAAAGCTTTGCAACAGGGCATGGTCTTCCAGCTGGAAGTTGGAGAGCATGCGCAACTCTTCCACGGCCCGGGGGGTGAGGTTCTGGGCCTCATCCACGATCAACAGGGCCCGCTTGCCCGACGCGGTGGTGGATACCAGGAAGGTTTCCAAGGCCAGGAGCAAATCGGCTTTCTGGAGATTGCGGCTGGGAATCCCGAAGGCGGCCGCCACCAGACGGAGGATGTCGTCGGCATCAATCTGGGTACTGACCAACTGGGCCGCGATGACCTTTTTCGGATCCAGATGTTCCAGCAGGCTGCGCACCAGGGTGGTCTTGCCAGCGCCCACCTCGCCCGTGATGACGATGAACCCCTCGTTCTGATGGAGCCCATACTCCAGATAGGCCATGGCCCGTTTGTGGCCACGGCTGCCATAGAAAAAGGCAGGATCGGGGTTGAGCTGGAAGGGCTTGGCGGACAGCCCGAAGTAGGACTCGTACATCGGGCCTTAGAAGGACATGGAAAGGGAAGCGGACAGGGTGTTTTCCGACGAATCGACGACGCTGTCGGATGTCTGATGCCGATAGTTCAGGGCTCCGGAAGTATGGGGCCCCAGTTTGGTAGTCGCCCCCAGGGTGAGCCCACTATGGTCGCTACTCTGATTCTGATTCTGGTTCTGGATCCCGCCGGAGCCATCCGACTTGCTCCAATACAAGGCGCCATTGAGGCTGCTGCTGGGCGTCAGTTGATGGGAGAGGGACACCGTGGCGCTGGTGGTCTTGATCTGGTTGTTGTTGGCAAAATCATCCACGGAACTGGCCGCCAGGCTATCCCCCAAACGGTCCCGCAGGGAGCGATTGACCGAAAAGGCCAGGGTATTGCGCACGCCCGTCAGGGAGAACCCGGCCTGGAGCCGCCGCTCCACGAAATAGGCGTTGGTCTGGGTGCTGCCCAGGGAGGTGCCGATAGGAATGCCCATGGACCGCAGAATGGCGCGGACGGCCTGATCCCGCTCAACCGGATCCGGGTACTGGCTTTGCAACGATGCGGAGAACAGATCGTAATAATAGGAAGCCAGGGATCCCGAAGCCGCTTGGAACGACGAGGAAACATCCCGATTGTAGGAGAGGTTCCAGGACGTCATGCGCTGACGATGGGCCACCTTGAAATTATAGCTCCGGCCAAAAAACCGACTTTCGGTAAGCCCGGAAATACTGGTACGGGGGGTTGGCGACCAGTCGAAGCCATAGCCGGTGATGGTTCCGCTTTCGTCGCCCGTGGACGAAAAACGATTGGTTTCCCGCCCCGCCACACCCTTGACCGCGAACTGGCGGGTCAGGTGGTAGGTCAGGGTCCCCCGCAGACTCTCCTGGGATGCATCCCGTGGCGTCTGGCCGATGCCGCTGCTCCCGTAGGAGCCCTTGCCATTGCTGTAATCCACCGACCAGCCAAAGCGGCCGACACTCGGATCCGACACGTTGACGCTCAATGTGCCTTGCCCCTGATCCCGCAGATTGTCGGACCCGTAGGACAGCATTTCACCGGAATACCGCACAGACGCCTGAAGGTCTCCACTGCCAAAGCGCTTGACCAGCCGCGGGGTAATGCGCAGGTAGCGGGTCTCGGATTGGCTGCTCGAATTCAGGGTGTCCCACTGGGGGCGACCCCCGAAGCTGGAGGTGTTGTTGCGACCAACGGCCGCATTCATGTCGATGAAAAGAGTGTCATCGATGGCCTCCACCTCGCCGCGGCCCTGGAGAGACAGGAAAGTATCGTTGCGGGAACTGTCGTTGGCATAGAAAAGGCCCCGCAGCGAGGCCTCCAGGCTGCCGGACACCCGCCTGCCGCTACGCCGGACGGAAATGCCCGGAGCGATTTCGGTAATCCAGGCGTTCTTTCCGTCCTGCTCCAGCCCGAAGCCCGCGTTGTCGGTAAAGGTTTCTTCCAGCCTAAGGGTCGGCTCCACGGTATAGGTCTGAGCCCAAGCCCCTCCCCCTGCCAGAGCGATCGTCAGCAAGGCCCCCAGCTGTCGGGGGCGGAGCACGGTACGCGCCCATTTACCGCTGCCCTTAAGCCGCATCCGCCTGCGCCTCGTGCCCATAGCCGTACCCATAACCGTATCCGTAGTACCCCCCCGGCCCGCCATCCCGCGCCTTGTTCAGGACCATCAGCTTGATGGGACACGCCTCAATGGTACTCAAGGCCTGCCGCAGGGCACCGTTGGTGGTCCGCCCCGCCTCCACCACCATGACGATCTGCCCCATATGGGTTGCCAGCACCCGTGCCTCGGTGGTGGGAATCAGGGGAGGAGAATCAAAAATCACCACCCGGTCAGCATAGCGGGTGGATATTTCCGCCAGCAGCCGATTCATGGACTCACTGGCCAGGAACTCGGTAGCCCGCTCATGGGGCATGCCGGCCGGCAAAATCGAGAGCTTGGGAATATTGGTCCGCAACATCACCTCGGACAGGTCGTAGTTGCCCTCCGCCAGGACATCCATCAACCCCCTCCGGGGTGGCAGACCCAGGACTTTCAGCACCGATGGCTTGGATACGTCCGCATCCACCAGCAGGACGGTCCGGTCCAATTCCATGGCGATACTGATCGCCAGGTTGATCGCGGTGAAACTCTTGCCCTCCCCCGGTAACGAGCTAGTCACCATGATCAGGTTGGAATTCGCGCCGGCCACATTGCTGCCATCCGACACATTTTTGAGGAGCGGGCGTTTGATCACCCGGTATTCTTCAGCCACTGCGGAGCGGGGAGACTCCGGGGAAACCATGCCCATGGTCGAGAGGCGGGCCAAATCGATCCCGATTAACTGGGATCGCCCACCCTCGTCCTGAGGCGCCGCCTTGGCAGGAGCGGTGGCAAGCACCTCTACGACCTCAGGGATTCTCTCAATTGTGGTGGAGTCCGCGGGCGCTACCCCTTGCGCGCTTTGCAATTGCTCAAGTCTTTGAACTGCCTTCTCAATCAGACTCATAATCCTTCCTCAACCGCGCAAAAGTCCGACCAGAGCCACCGCAACCCCCATAAGGCCCGCATAAGCGCCCAACCCCCCGTAAAAAAACAGATTCATCCGCTGCTCGCGGAGCCGCCGCTGGGGATTGGGCGTCATGGTTACCGCACCCAGTACCGGCAAGCCGCTCACCTGCCGAAGTGCCCGGCCATCCAGGATGGTCGGCCTGATCTGACTCATCAGGAATGAGGCACCCATACCCGCCGCCAGGGCCGCCAGGGCAGCTCCAATCATCAAGACCACCCGGTTCGGCGCCGCCGGCTTGGTGGGCAGGGAAGGCGGATCGATCAGGCGGAACTCAGCAATGCTCGAGGTGGAGTCCAGATCAGCCGACATGGACGCCGACTCTCGCCGCGACACCAGCGAATCATAGTTCCGCCGATAGGTCTCGTAATCCCGATTCAGCTGCGTAAACTCCGCCTCCAACTCTGGTACCAGCCGCGCCGACTCCTTGAGGTGCTGCAGCCGCCCCTCATATTCGGCAACGCGCGCCTGCAAAGAAGCCACATTGGCCTCCGATTCGGCCAGGGCCATCTTCATGGTCTGGTACATGGGATTGATGCCGCCACCGGCAATTTCCGTCACGCCGGCCTTCTTCTTTTCCTCGATTTCCTTGGCCTTCTGGGCTTCCAGCTGCTCGATTACCCGGCGAATGCCCACGATGTCCGGGTGAGCCTCGGTGTACCGTTGCAGCAATCCGTCGATGTTCTTCTTCAGCGCATCGATCCGCGCATCCAGTTCCGGTGTCGCCACCACCACCGGAGCCGGCCCCGTGCTTCCCATGGAATCACCGCCAATCAGCTGCCGCCGGAGGGCATCCTTGGAATTCACGGCCTCCCGCAAATCCAGGCGGGCCTGCTTGAGTTGCTCATTGACCGCCCCGATCTGCCCCACGAAATCCCGCCCTCCCCCGCCCAGGAGCTCCATGTTCTTCAGTTTGAACTCCTTCAGGCGATTCTCCGACTCCTCGAGTTTGGCCTCGTAGACCTTGATTTGCTCTTCGATGAACCGTCGGGCAGCATCGGTATCCTTGCGCTTGTCGCCCAGCCCAGACTCCACGAAGATGGACATCAAGGCCTGCACGACCCGCTTGGCCCGCTGGGGATCTTCATCTTGATACGCCAGGGTGTAGAGGTTGTCCCGCCCGGCCGACTGTATCCGCAGCTTGGCAGTCAGCTGGGCAATCAAAGCCTCCCGCTGCTCCTTGGTTTTGGCCGCAATATCCAGATCTGCCATCTGGATGAGCCGCTCGACAGTTGGCCGACTGATCAGGGTACGGCTCAGGATGGCGACCTGCTGGTCGATATTGGGCTGAATGGCCAGACCGGACATGAGTGGCCTCAGAATCGACTGGGTATCCACGAAGATACGGGCGCTCGACTCATAACGGTCCGGCATCAGGACAATGACCACCGACGCGAGAAGCCCAACGACCCACGCCGTCACCAATCCCCACCAGCGGTAGAGCCACATTGCCCGCAGGTAACCCAGTACCTGCCCGATCAGTTCATCCATTTACCACCCACCGACCCTTTCACAACCAGCATCACGCCCCAGCGGTAACACCATCAGAACCAACTTTGGGGGATGATCAGCACGTCGCCCGGCTTCATTTCAACGTTGGCCGAGACGTCACCGGACTTGATCAGATCCTTGAGTCGCACGCTGTACTGCTTGTTGCCCTCACTGGTCCGCAGGATCGTCGCCCCGTTGCCATCGGCAAAATCAGTAATCCCCCCCACGGCAATCATGAGATCCAGCAAGGTCATCTTCTGCTTGTAAGGCAGGGCCTGGGGTTTGGCAGCTTCGCCGACCACCCGGATCTGCTCGCTGTAAGGCCCCACAAAACCGGTCACGATCACGGTCACTACCGGTTCGCGAATATATTTTTCCAGAGCCTTCTCGATGTCCCGGGCCAGGGAGGTGGAATCCTTGCCCATGGCAGGCAGATCCTCGATCAAGGGCGCGGTTATCTTGCCATCCGGTCGAACAGGCACGGACATGGACAATTCAGGATTACGCCAGACCTGAATATTCACGCTATCCCCAGGCCCGATGACGTAGTTGTAACTGGGCTCGGCGGCCTTTTCCGGCGCAGGCGGGTAGGCATTGGTGGCGCACCCCCCCAAAGCACCCACGACAACGCTGCCAGCCACAGCCAAGCCCAAGCTTCGAACCTTAACCCGATCAACATTGATGAACATCGATATCTCCCTGCCCTATCAGCAAACCAGCGGCACGTTACACGCATTAGCCATTCTCGGCACGCGCCCCCTTGATTTGAAGGAACAAATACACAAAGCGTAACAACCTTGGAGCCCCCGCACCTCTAGAGTACCATCCGTCGAACGGGGGCAATTCACCGCCCTCACTTAATCGCCTCAAGCGATCCACGGCAATCGCCGGCGGGGAAACGGCGCCCTGTTCAGGTGCGCACCCTTCCACTGGTTCATTGGGCCCCGGCCCTTATCGCGGACACGCCAATGAAATTAGCTTACCATGTGGCAGATCATCATCATGCCATTGGGGAGACGGGGCAGCTGATCAGCGCGCTCATCAGCGGCACGCCTTCGCAAGATAACGAGCGGATCGTGCTGTCCAAATCAGACTTCCACGTCCGCCTTGCCACGCCTTATGGTGGGCAGCGCAGCCATATCAACATGCTGGTGCAGCGCCTGTACGCATGGAAGGGGCTGGAGGTGGATTTCATCCGCAAACAGCACCGTTCGCCCGACGAGATCACCTTGGCGGCCTATCGGGCCAACACCCTGTTCGGCACCCTTACCCTGGGGCTCGACTCCTCCAGCGGCTTGCGGGCGGATGCCCTTTATCGAGACAAGCTCGACGCTTTCCGCGCCCAGGGATCAAGGATTTGCGAACTGACCCAGTTCGCCGTCGACCCCTGCTTCAACAGCAAGGAGATCCTTGCCTGCTTCTTTCATCTGGCGTACATCTTCTTCCGTCTGATCCATGGGAAATCCGACCTCTTCATCGAGGTAAATCCCCGGCACGTGGGGTTCTATGAGCGAACCCTCGGTTTCAGAACCATCGGAGAGGAAAAACATTGTCCCCGGGTGAGTGCGCCTGCCCGGCTCCTCCACCTACCGCTGAGCCATGCCGACGCCCAGATTGCCCAATGGGCCGGCAAACCCCAGGCTGGCAACCGGAGCCTCTACACGCTATTTTTTCCCCAGGACGAGCAGGTCGGCCTCCTGCAACGCTTGCTGCGGGAGACCGATGCCCTGGCAGCCTGATCAGAAATCCCGCCGAACCTCCAGGTAGGCACGGTCACGCTGGGCATAGGGGCCGAAAAGGCCCTGGGCCTTGCCACCAAAAACATCGAGCCCTGCCTGCCCCCGCCAATCCGGCGCGAATTTCCAGATCACTTTGGGCCGGAACATATAGTCGTTACGATTCAGGCTAGAAACCAGCAAGGCTTCCGCCTCAAGGGTGTGGTTAAAGCGGCGATTCACCAGCAAACTGGCGCCAGGCTCCTGGCGCTCCACACCCATTGATGGATCCCGATCATAAAAAACCCGGGCGAAAACCTGGGCATTGAAGCGCCAACGATCCTCCACCGGCACATCCACGCCCACCACGTAGTCAAGGGTATCGGAGGCCTTCATGCCAGCCCCGGCGGCCCAGGAAAACGTGTTGAAGCTGCGCCCGTGGGTGTGAACCAATTCCCCCTTGAGAACGAAGTCGCCGAAATCCTTGGCCAAGGTTCCCCCGAACTGGCGAAGCCGGTCGTGGCGCGGCTCGAACACTCCAGCCCCCAGCGGATGGAAAGAGGGGCTCACGTCCAAGCTGCGGTAATAAAAGGCCGACAGATCCCACCCCCCTCGCAAGGCAGACAGGCGCAGACCCCAATTACCATTCCCAGGCCGCACGCCCGGTTTGTCCTCGGACAAGATCCGCCCCCCCGGACCAGGATTGAAGGGATAGAACTCCGCCCCGGGCTTACCGACGAGATCGAAGCTCGGCACCGGGATCCACAAGAACTCGGCGTGAAAATCATCCTTGAAATACTCCGCCCGAGCGGCCCACTGGGGAATACGCAAGGCGGAGAATTCCGGCAGATAGAACTCCCTCACATCCCGGGCAGAAACCACGTCCGCGAAGAAGAGGCCCACCATCTCACCCCAGACGACCTGTTGCCGCCCTAGTCGATAGTCCCAGTCGCCGTGGGAAATGTCCACGTAGGCATCCCGGATCATCCAATCGGAACGTTGATCCCGCTTTACAGCGGTCGGGTAGAAATCTTCACCGCCTCCGTAGGCCAGATCGGCATCGGCGCGAACGGACAAAACCCATTTCACGGAGCCGGTCGCCTTGCCCGACCCTCCCAGCTCCAGTCGGCCACGCATCTTGGACCAATGCTCGGGGTCCGCATAAGTCCGAGCCAAGCCCAACTCCCCGTACCCACCCCACTTCAGGCCGCTCCCCTGGGGCGCCCCCACATCGAATAGGGCATCCACGTCATCCTCGGCCCGGGCGCCCCCCCACCCCAGGACGGCAAAGGCCACCGCAACGCAACCCAGGCTGGTCCGCCGCCCATCAAATTTCCGGATCATCTTCATCCTGTCTCTGGTCCTGCACGAATACCCAGCGCCCGTCCATCCTTAACCCCAAAGCCATGATCCGTCCATCCTCGATCCGAACGAGGCGATTGGCCATGTTCATGACCCGTTTGTCATGAGTTGAAAAGATGAAGGTGGTGCCGGACTTCTGGTTGATATCCCGCATGAGGCGCAAAATACCTTCGCCGGTTTTGCGGTCCAGGTTGGCCGTCGGCTCGTCCGCCAGCACGATTTTTGAATGGGTCGCCAATGCCCGCGCGATGGCTACCCGCTGACGCTGCCCACCTGAAAGTTGATTGGGCCGATGTCCTCCATATTTTCTCAAACCCACCATGTCCAAGTAGTGCTCGACCCGCTCACTCCGCTCCGCCTGAGACAGCTCCGGCAGGTTCAGGAGGGGATACTCCACGTTCTCCTCAGCCGAAAGCACCGGTAGCAAATTAAAGGTCTGAAAAATGAACCCGATGGTACGGGCGCGCAAGTCTGCCAGCTGGTCCGGGTTTTGCCCCGACACATCCTTACCGTCGATGGACACCCGGCCTTCGGAAGGCGTATCGATGCAACCAATGATATTGAGTAGGGTGGATTTACCACTCCCCGATGGCCCTGCGATGGCCAAGAAGACTCCCGGCTCGATGGAGAGGGAAACGTTGCGCAGGGCATCCACCATTTGGTCGCCCAAACGATAGCGCTTGCTCACATTCGCAATCTGCACAATCGGCATAATCTCAATATCCGCTTTTTTGCGTCAAAGGATACCACCCATGCTCCAACCCATACGACCCCGCCGTCGGCTCCTGGCTGTCGTCGTCGCCACAGCCCTACTCGCGCCCCTGGCCGGATTCGCCCAGGAAAGCGACGAGGTTGCCCGCACCCTGGTCGCCAAGGCCGATGAAATCCGCTTTCCCCAGGAAGGATTTCAGGTGGATATCACGGTCAAGAGCACTGTTGATGGGCAACCCGCCGAAGACCGCAGGTATCGAGTGCTATCCCGGGGCAACGAGGACAGCATCATCCTGGTGATGGAGCCTGCCTCCGAACGAGGCCAGGCCTTACTGATGAAGGGGCGGGATCTGTGGATCTTCATGCCGTCGGTCTCCCAACCGATCCGCCTCTCGTTAGCTCAGCGCCTGACCGGTCAAGTTGCCAACGGCGATCTGGCCCGGGCCAATTTCAGCGGCGACTACACCCCAAAGATCCTGGGGCACGAGGAAGTCAACGGGGAGAAAGCCCAACTCCTGGAACTCACCGCCGTGGATCGAGGGGTCACCTACGCCCGGGTGCTCTACTGGGTGCGGGACAAGGACGCCCGCCCCCTCAAGGCCGAGTTTTATGCCCTTTCCGGCCGCCTCCTGAAAATCTGTCGCTACGAGGATTACAAGAGCATGGCGGGGAAAACCCGTCCGACCCGACTAACCATGGAAGACGCCCTCAAGAAAGGCGACATCTCAATCCTGACCTATGAGGCCATGACTGTCCGGGATCTACCGGAAAAGATCTTCACCAAGGACTATCTCAAGAAGCTGCAATAAAAACAGAACGGGCGCCCCGCGGGGCGCCCGTTTGGCCTAAATCGTCGGGTGACGAAATTAGAACTGGTGAGTCACGCCCAGGGTGATCGCGCGCTCGTAGTCGCCGGTACCAAAACCAGCTGCGGAAGTATTCAGATAGTTGGTCTTCATACCGTCGCTGTTGTTCATGTCGCCATACACACCATACAGGCTGGTGCGCTTGGACAAGGCGTGCTTATAGCCCAGGCCCCACATACGAGCCTTGATGTCAGCTTCCTTCTCCTTGGACTGGATGTAGGAAACCATCAGAGTACCTGCAGCGCCAACCGGAGCGGAGGCACCAACCATCCACTTGCGGTAATCGGCGAGGGTACCCAGGCTGCTCTCAAGCTTGTCCTTGCCGTAGGCCAGACCCAGCTTGACGGCACCAAAGTCGTAGGAGCCAACCAGATCCAGCACTTTGTCTTCGATATCCAGCGTTTCAGCGGTGACCTTGTGGTAGTTCAGGCCAACCTTCAGAGGACCATTGGAATAGTTGGGGTTGATGGCCCAGGTCTTGAGATCAGCATCAAGGCCAGAGGTGGTCTTGCTTTCGTTGCCGCTGGCATTGAAAGAGTAGCCGGCAACAACGTTGAAGCCACCGAAGGAGGGGGAAACATAAGCAGCCAGGTTGTCAATACGGCCGGCCACCGTGTAGCCCCACAGGGTGTTCACTTGAGTCACATAGTCACCACCGAAGGGATCGGCGGATTCCAGCAGAACCTTCTGGGGAGTCTTCTGACGACCGAGAGCCACGGTACCGAAATTCCCCACCAGTGCAACGTACTGGTCGCGGGCGTTGCCGTCATTGATGCCCTGCTTCTGGTCCACAGCCAGACCATACTCAAGCACGAAAGCAGCCTTCAGGCCGTTGCCCAGATCTTCCACGCCCTTGAAGCCGATGCGGCTGGTCTTGCCCAGGCCGGAGTCGATGGCGTTGCGGGAATCCTGGTCAGAGCGGGAGTCGCCGAAATTGCCGTAACCGGCATCGACAACACCGTAGATGGTCACGTTGGACTGAGCAAAGGCCGGGGCGGCGGCCAGACCGGCAACGGCCAGAGCGATCAGTTTCTTCTGCATGTATTTCTCCTCTAATTTGAAGTTGCAACCCCGGCTTTCGCCAGGGCCCGACTTACCTCTCAAGCGAGAAGTTGAACGGATTGTGCAAACCCCCGCCATGGGGACGCAAGGAAAGATTCCCCGGGAGTGAAGCATTCGCCCCATCCTGTTGCGCCCGCGCAACATTTACAGAATTCACCTGCAATAGCCGAACGCACATTTCACTCGCACCAAACCGCTTCATCAAACCGGTGCGGAAACACTAGAACCATGGGACAGGGCGCTGGAACAGCAGCTTGACCGCCCTCCCGTCGGGTGGCATCAGCCCGGAAAAGCTGGGGCTTTGCGCCCGGAATGGGGCCAGCTTTCAGATCTGAACGTTTGCTGCCGACAGGGATATCTTGCGTCAGAGGTGGGCCGCAAGCGCCATCAGGAGAAGGAGGGCCCCTGAAAATCGGACTGCAATCCGCTAGCCATTGATCTCAACTGACCCTGCGCACGCCCTTGCCGCAAGGATCAGGCGCACCGCATCTGCGCCCTGGAAAGCCCTGCGAATACCCAGCACGGACCAAACGCAGATGCAATCAAGCGGCGCCACGACTTCCGAGGAGGCTTAGAAGCTTCCGCAGCCACGGCGATCCGCCCCGCAGTGGTCAAAATCCCCCAGGGGACGATAGAAAGTGTATTCCAAGGGCTTGCCCAGCAACTCCCGGGCGGCCTCATCGGTGCTCTGGGTGGTCAGGGTGAACGGCAGGGACACCAGGAACACCGCTGCGCCCAGCACCGAACCCACCAGGCTGACGGGGCGCACCAGAAGCAGATCCGCCACCATGCCCACGCCATCGTCCCGACTCGCAACACCCTCCGCCCACGCGGGACTGGCGCCAGCCAACAAAGCCGCACATGTGCAGGTCGCGAGCATGCGCTTGGCCGCTTGAGTATTCATGGTTTCACCTCGATCGATTAGGTTCGCAAGATCATTATCATAGCAATCAGGATAGGGAATGGCCGCCCCGTACTGAACGCTCAGCCTTTCCGCCCCACCAGCACCAGGAGCAAGCCAAAGCAGGCAATCAGCAAGGCCGCCATACCCCCCTGGAGGAGGGTCCCGCTACTCAGGCCGCCCATCACGTAGTAGTGCCCCGTCAACCGCAACAAGACCGCCGCAACGCATGCGACGACACCCACACCGCCCACCAGGCGGGCCACCAGCAGCAATCCATTCACGGTTCACCTCCCCAGGAATAGGGCCAGGACGAAACTGACCAAGCCATCACGCCCAGCCTGACGATCCTGATCATAAACCCCGGAGCCCGCGCGGGGAATCGCAGCCATCCCCCCCCACGAAACGGCGCACGTGGTACCGCGCCCCCAATCCCCCGTCTGCTAGAATTTAGCCATTCATTGGAGAATTTCATGCGTCGCGTCCTGACCCTTGTCCTTTTCGCGGTGGCCCTGCCTGCCGCCGCCCAGCAAGCCCCCAAGCTGGAACCGGTGCCGGAACCCCCGCCCCCGCCAGCCGGCATGCAGAACGACGCGGACGAACCCCAGGTCACCATCACCCGCAAGGGCGAGGACCAAGTGGAGGAGTTTCGCATCAAGGGCAAGCTTTACATGGTGAAGGTCACCCCACCCCATGGGGTTCCCTATTACCTGGTAGACCAGAATGGCGAAGGCAACTTCATCCGCCAGGATGGCCCCGGCCGTCCCATGGCCGTGCCCATGTGGGTCATCAAGCGCTGGTAAGCCCTCACCCCGCCCAGGGCACCCTATTCAGCGTGCCGACCTGTTCGCGGGTGGGCGATTGACCCCCATGTCTGTATTCACCCCCGTCCCGTCTGCCTCCCTGGCCGCCTGGCTTGGCAATTACGCCATCGGCCGGGCGGTGGCGTTGCGCGGCATCGAAACCGGGGTGCAGAACAGCAACTTTTTTCTGACCACTACCCTGGGGCGCTATGTCCTCACCCTGTTCGAGACCATGGGCCGGGGTGAGTTGCCCTTTTATCTGCACCTGATGGCCCATCTGGCGCGCCATGGCCTACCGGTGCCGGCCCCCATCGCCAACCGGGACAATGAGTATCTGGGCACCCTGGAAGCGAAGCCCGCAGTGCTGGTCACCCGGCTTTCCGGCACATCGGACATGACGCCGGATGCCGGGCGCTGCGCCCGCCTGGGGGCCATGCTCGCCGGCCTGCACTTGGCTGGCCGCTCCTACGGCCGGCGCCTGCCCCACCCCTGCGGCGCTGCCTGGCGTAGCGCCACTGCCGCCCGAGTCCTGCCTCACCTGGCACCGGCGGAACGGGCCCAACTCCAGGCGGAACAAGCCTTCCAGGCCGGGGTGGATCTGACTTCCCTGCCCCAGGGGGTGATTCACGCCGACCTGTTCCGGGACAACGTGCTGTGGGACGAGGATTACATCGGCGGCGTGATCGATTTCTACTTCGCTGGCTGGGATGCCCTGCTGTTCGATGTGGCGGTAACGGTCAATGACTGGTGCGCCACGCCGGAAGGCGAACTAGACCCCACCCGAACCCGCGCCCTGCTCGCCGCGTATCATGCCGAGCGCCCCTTCACTCCCGAAGAAGCCCAGGCCTGGCCGGCCCTGCTGCGCGCCGCGGCCCTGCGCTTCTGGTTGTCCCGGGCGGCCGACTTCCACCTGCCCCGGGCAGGCGAGATGGTCTTGGTCAAGGATCCCGAGCAATATCGGGAACTCCTGGCCCGACGCAGCGCCGCTCGCCACCTTCCCTGGCTCGACTGATTCTCTCCATGACCGTTTCCGGCTCTTCCTCGCGAGACCATCGCCATCCCCAGTTCCATCATCAACCCCCCGCCCGGGGACTGGACTGGCTGGCGGCGGGCTGGCGCATCCTGCTCAAGGCCCCCGGCGTGTGGCTGGTCCAAGGCCTACTCTACATCCTGATCCTGTTCGCCCTAGGCCTGGTGCCCCTGCTGGGCTGGGCGGCGGTACTGATTGCCTTCCCGGTTTTGTCAGCCGGCATGGTGGCCGGCGTGGCGGAGCTGGAAGCAGGCCGGCCCCTGCGGGTCGGCCATCTGTTTGAGGGTCTCCGCCGCCACGCCCCCAACCTCTTGATGGTGGGTGTTTTTTACTTGATCGGCGGGCTCATCGCCGGCCTGATCGCGGCGGCCATCGGCGGCAGCGCGGCCCTGACCGGTTACGTGCTGGGCGCCATGGCCGGAGTGGGCCTGGCCATCGGCGGCGGCATGCTGGCGGCGGCGGTATTCACCGTGTTGTGGGCCGGCCTGATCATGGCCTTGTGGTTCGCCCCGGCGCTGGTGCTGCTTCACGACGTGGCCCCCCTGGAGGCCATGCGCCTGTCGGTGCGGGCCTGTGCCAGCAATCTGCTGTGCTTCGGCCTGCTGGCGGTGATGCTCTACGTCCTGGCCTGGGTCGCCATGCTTCCCGCCGGACTGGGCATGCTTGCCCTGCTCCCGGTGATGGCGGGCGCCCTGTATGCCTCCTACCATGACACTTTCAGCGACGCGCCGGCGTCCCTGCCTCAGGAATAATTCGTGCAGGCTTCCACTCTTCCCTTTTCCCGTGGCGGCGCCTGGCTCAAGGAAGGCTTCGCCCTGTGGCGGCGCGCTCCGGCGCTGCTGACCTTTCTGAGCTTTGCCTACCTGCTGGCCCTGGTGGTCCTCAGCGCCGTGCCGCTACTGGGTCAGGTTGCCGCCTCCCTGTGCATGCCGTTGCTCTCCCTGGGCATCCTGGCGGGCTGCCAGGCCGTGGAACGGGGCCAGAAGGTGGGGCCGGAGATCCTGTTCGCCGGACTGCGCATGAACATCCGGGGACTCCTGGCGGTAGGGGGCATCTACCTGGCGGCCAGCATGCTGGTCTTGCTGATCACCCTGGCGGTGGACGGCGGCACCCTGTTTCGCGCCATGAGCGGCGAAGCGCCCATTCCGGATGATCCCGGTCAGCAGCCCGGCTTCACCCTGGCCTTGATGGTGGGCCTGCTACTGTCCACCCCGGTGATGATGGCCTACTGGTTCGCCCCCCTGCTCACGGGCTGGTACCGCCTGCCCGTGGCCAAGGCCCTGTTCTTCAGCCTGGTGGCCTGCGCCCGCAACTGGCGGCCTTTCCTCGGCTACACCCTGCACCTGCTGTTCTTCGCGGCCATCCTCCCCGGCGTGGCGCTGGGGCTAGTCGCCCTGATCTCCCCCACCCTGGCCGGACTGCTGGCCGTCCCCCTGCCCCTGGCGGTGCTGCCCATCGTCTTCGCCAGTTTTTACGCCAACGCCCGCGACGTGTTTGGTGAGCTGCCCGATGTCCCGCCCCGTTGAATCGGGGCCGATCGGGATCGTCGGCGGCACCTTCGATCCCATTCATTACGGCCACCTGCGCCTGGCGGAAGAAGCCCGGGAGACCCTGGGCCTATCCTCGGTTCATCTCATTCCCTCCGGTCAGCCGCCCCACCGCAGCGCACCCCGCACCCCGGCCCTGCTCCGGTTGGAACTGGCCCGCCTGGCGGTGGCGGGCAATCCGGCCCTGGAGGTGGACGGCCTGGAGGTGGAATCCCCCGACCCCAGCTACACGGTCCTGACCCTGGAAGCCCTGCGTCAGCGCCTGGGCCCGAGCCAGCCCCTGGTGCTGATCCTCGGTGCAGACGCCTTCGAGGGCCTGCCCACCTGGTACCGCTGGCACGAGCTGCTGGCGCTGGCCCACATTGCCGTCGCCAACCGGCCGGGCTATGCCCCCCACGGGCGCCGCTGGCCCGACGTGCAGTCACCGGAGCTGGCCGCTGCCTGCACCGGGCGGATTGGCCGGGATCCCGCTGTATTACGCCTGGCCCCGGCCGGGCGGGTGGTGACCTTCGACATGACCCCCCTGGCCATTTCCGCCTCCCTCATCCGCGACCTCCTGCGCACCGGGCACAGCGCCCGCTACCTGTTGCCCGACGGGGTTCTCGACTATATTCAAACCCACGGCCTGTACCGCTGAAGAGCCGCCTTTTCCCCCGACCCCAAGGACCCGATGGATATCCCGAAACTACAAAAGATCGTCGTCTCCGCCCTTGAAGACATCAAGGCCAAGGACATCGAAGTGATCAACACCACCAAACTCACCGCCCTGTTCGACCGCATCGTCATCGCCAGCGCCGAATCGGGCCGCCAGACCCGCGCCCTGGCGCGCAACGTCCAGGAAAAGGTCAAGGAGGCCGGCGGCGAGGTGATGAGCGTGGAAGGGGAGGACAGCGGCGAATGGGTACTGGTGGACCTGGGCGGCATCGTGGTCCACATCATGCAGCCTGCCGTGCGCAGCTATTACAACCTGGAAGAGTTGTGGGACGTCACCCCCGCCCGGCGCCGCAGTCTGGCTGGTAGCCAGGCCCACGCCCGTCCGGAATAATTCCCGGCCATGAAACTCCTGGTGGTGGCGGTCGGCACCCGCATGCCCGCCTGGGTGAATGCGGGCTTTGACGAATTCGCCCGCCGCATGCCCCGGGAGCTGCCCCTCCAGTTGGTGGAGGTCAAGGCCGAACCCCGCACCACCGGAAAGACCGTGGAAGCCATGATGGCCCAGGAAGCGGCCCGTCTCGAAGCGGCCCTGCCAGCCCGGTGCCGACGAATCATTCTGGATGAACGGGGCGAAGACATCACCACCAAAGCCCTGGCTCAAAAGCTCGAGGCCTGGCAGGCCGGCGGTGAAGACGTGGCCCTGCTGGTGGGCGGCCCCGATGGCCTGGCACCCGCCCTCAAGGCCAGTGCCGCCGAGCGCCTGCGGCTTTCCAGCCTGACCCTGCCCCACGCCCTGGTGCGCCCCTTGCTGGCCGAGGCCCTCTACCGGGCCTGGACCGTGCTGCGCAACCACCCCTACCACCGGGAATAATCCCGGGATGAGGGCGCCCGCATGGACGCTGACGCCCTTAGCTCCTTATCATCCCGATCTCCCTTCCACCCGCCTGACGCCAACGCCTTGAGCACCCTCGAACCTCGCATCTATCTCGCATCCACCAGCCCCCGACGGCGGGAGTTGCTGACCCAGATCCATGTCCGCTTCGACACCTTGCTGTTCCGGGGTCCAGGCCGCCACGACGAAGACATCGACGAAGGCGTGCTGCCCGGCGAGGACGTCACCACCTATGTACGCCGCGTCGCCCTGGCCAAGGCCGAGGGGGGCGTCCGGCGGATTGGATGGCGGGGCCTGCGGCCCCAGCCGGTGCTGGCCGCCGACACCACCCTGGAGCTGGACGGGAAGATCATTGGCAAGCCCGATGGCCCCGGCCATGCCGCCGCCATTTTGCGGGAACTGTCGGGTCGCACCCACCAAGTACTCACCGCCGTAGCCCTATCCGACGGCACCCGCACCCTGGACCGGCTATCGGTCAGCCAGGTGCGTTTCGCCCACCTGTCGGACGAGGAGATCCGCTACTACGTGGCCTCCGGCGAACCCATGGACAAGGCCGGCGCCTACGGCATCCAGGGCCGGGCCGCCATGTTCATCGAAGAAATGCGGGGCAGCTACACCGGAGTGGTGGGCCTGCCCCTCTTTGAAACCGCCAGTCTTTTGAGGGAGTTCGGCTACCCGGTGTGAGACGCGAGGCGTGGGCATCATCCCTCACCGACCCAGGCGGTGCCCACGCCTCACTCCTTACCCCATCACCACCATGCCCCAGGAATTTCTCGTCAACTTCACCCCCCAGGAAACCCGCGTCGCCCTCATGGAGCAGGGGGTGGTGCAGGAACTCCATGTGGAGCGCACCGCCAGTCGCGGCATCGTCGGCAACATTTACCTGGGTAAGGTAGTCCGGGTGCTGCCGGGCATGCAGTCGGCCTTCGTGGAGATCGGCCTGGAGCGCACCGCCTTCCTCCATGTGGCCGATATCTGGAGCGAACGCCACGCCGGCGACGCCCCCAAGCCCATCGAGCGCATCCTCACCGAGGGCCAGGGACTCATGGTCCAGGTCCTCAAGGACCCCATCGGCACCAAGGGCGCCCGGCTATCCACCCAGATCAGCATTGCCGGGCGGATGCTGGTGTATCTGCCCCAGGAAAAGCACATCGGGATTTCCCAGCGGATCGAGAGCGAGGTGGACCGGGAGGCCCTGCGGGAACGGGTCACCCGCCTGATGCCGGACGGAGAGGGGGGAGGCTTCATCGTCCGCACCATGGCCGAGCGAGCCTCCGACGACGAGCTCTCCGCCGACATCGCCTACCTCAGAAAGCTCTGGCACGAGATCCGCTCCCGGGCCACCGGCGTGGCCCCGCCCCACAGCCTGTACCAGGATCTGACCCTGGGCCAGCGGGTGCTGCGGGATCTGGTTTCCGAGGAAACCAGCCGCATCATCATCGACTCCCGGGAGAACTTCCAGAAACTCACCGCCTTCGCCGAGGAATACATGCCCAAGGTGCGGGACCTGCTCTCCCATTACACCGGCGAGCGCCCCCTCTTCGACCTCTACAACGTGGAAGAAGAGATCCAGAAGGCCCTGGCCCGGCGGGTGGAGCTCAAATCCGGCGGCTACCTGATCGTGGACCAGACCGAGGCCATGACCACCATCGACGTGAACACCGGTGGATTCGTGGGGGCCCGCAACTTCGACGACACCATCTTCAAGACCAACCTGGAAGCCGCCCAGGCCATCGCCCGCCAGCTGCGCCTGCGCAACCTGGGGGGGATCATCATCGTGGATTTCATCGACATGGAAAACCTGGAGCACCGGGAGGCGGTGCTGGAGGAATTCCGCAAGGCCCTCTCCCGAGACCACACCAAGATGACGGTCAATGGCTTTACCGCCCTGGGTCTGGTGGAAATGACCAGAAAGCGCACCCGGGAGTCCCTGGCCCACCTGCTCTGCGAACCCTGCCCCACCTGCGGCGGACGCGGCGAGGTCAAGACCATCCGCACCGTAGCCTATGAAATCCTGCGGGAACTCCTGCGGGAAGCCCGCCAGTTCAACGCCCGGGAATACCGGGTACTGGCCGCTCCCAGCGTGATCGACCTGTTCCTGGATGAAGAATCCCAGGCCCTGGCCATGCTCTCCGACTTCATCGACCGCCCCATCTCCCTCCATCCGGAGGCGAGCTATACCCAGGAACAGTTCGACATTGTTCTGCTGTGAGGTTTCAAGGCATCCCGGCACATCCCACTTGCCACGCGAAAACTCCAATAAAACTCCAGGCTGCGCGACAAGCGCCGCAGCGGCCTTCTGCAGAAGGCCGCTGCCCCACCCCGATTACGTCGGAGAGTTGATTAACCCAGGGGGTCCAATCTTCGTGCCGCTTGACACGTGGGGATGAACCGCTCGCCACGCTCGCGGCCCTGGTGGGCGCCATCCCCATGGTGGTACTCGCTGCGGAAGACGTTGCGTTGATCGGCGGCAAGGGTCAGACCGCCACGTTCTCGGCCGACACCGCTGGCAAGCAGCGCGATCGCCACCCGGAGCTGACCGCAGCCGAGAACGCCCGTGCCCAGGAGGTGGTGGATGGTGGGCGTAAAGTCTAGGATGGCCCGCGCAGCCTCATCTACATTCTAGAAGAGCCCGAGGCCGACGCCTCGGCCCTGGCGGGCGGCTATGTGCTGGTGGTGAAGGCGACGCAGACAGGTGAGGGGCTGTTTTTCAGCAGCTACCGGCGCCTGTCGCGCCAGGATGCCGAGCGCGATACCGAAGTGGCGCGGCTTCTGAATAAGGGAAAAAAATGAGGCGCCGCCTGGTGCGCCTCGTGGGGACTGCGTGGCGGACGCCCCTCCCCGCCAACGGAACCTCGGGGGGCCAGGCGCCCCCTCTGCATATCGCTGGGAGCCAAATTTTGCCGCAATCCCTTGAATCCACGATAGCACGAGGTCGCCATGCCCAGCGCTGACGGCATCACCGTAGAGATCGACGATCGGGAGATCCAGACCCAGCACCACCGCCCGCTACGCCAAGGCGGATGGCATGCAGAAGAAGATCTCCCTCCTGATCCGGGAGGGTTATCTGCGGTGTTCCCCACGCCCGTGGGGATGAACCGAGACGGGGCGGTGCCGGATTCGAACCGGATCATGACGACCGAGGATGGACCTCGGCCTTCAACCTTTCCCATAGGAAACAACCGCCCCTGGGAAAGAGTATAGATCGTGTTCCCCACGCCCGTGGGGATGAACCGACAGCCAGCAGGCCGCTATCCACCAGGGGCTTCTTGTTGGCGGCCCGAGTGGCGCCTTTGGCGGAGAGCCGGCCGTCCTGGCGGAAGTTCTTGCCCCGGGTTTCCGGCTTGTTGAGGTAGGCCTCGAAGGTGGCCTGGGCGTTGGGCAGCCAGCGGCTGCCGTCCGGGGCGGCGCTGGCGGCAAAGCGCTGCTTGGTGGATTCCACCAGCAGCTCGCCGATGGCCTTGAGCGCCGGGGCGGGCCGCTCCACGCCCTTGGCCAGGCGGTCGAGGGCCCCCAGCGCCCGGGCGTCGTCGATTTCGAGGGTGATCTTGGCGGGCATGATCAAGGATTGCTAGAATGTTGATAGACCGGGCAGCCCGACACGGTGAACCTCCCTACCGCACGCATTCGGCGTTGGCCGTTATAAGGCGAGGAGAGAGGAAGGCAGGCGGGAGTCCTCTCCGGGTTGTCACAGGTCGCTCTTCCACACCTCGCCCTTTTGGGCCTGCCGCCGTGCGTCCTTTTCGGTGCTACGCCGGAAAGACTTAAAGAACACCCCTTTGCCCGTCTCCGTCCTCTGCAGGATCGCCGCGTACCATTTTCCGGCTGCGTTCGACACGAAGATCGTCATCTGTGCGTTCTCCCCCACCACGACCCGCGCATCATCCAGCACCTGCTGGACGCTCAGGTAGTGCAGCGCCTCGAAGTCCTGTCCCTGCCGACTGACGGCCTGCTTGATGAGGTCGTAGTCCGACACCATCACCGCATGGGTCTGCGCGCCCATCCGTTCTTTCCACTGCGGCGGCAGCACGGCCGCCGGGTACAACTCCTCTCGACCCAAAGCCTTGCGCAGCGCAGCCACCGTCTCCGCCTTGGAGAGGCCGGCATAGGCGGGCTTGGTGAGCTCTTCCGCCACCGACTTCTCAATGCGGGACAGCCAGCGCGCAAACACGCCGTCGGCAAGATTGTCCGTGACCACCTTACGGGCCAGGCTAAAGGGGTACTTGTCTAGATCCGGATGCCAGGTGGCCCCCGGCGCGTACCCCCACCCCTGGTCGATGCCGGGCGGGGCGCCGGTCTTTTCGGTGGTCGTATCCCAGCCCTCCGGGGGCGTGGCCGCGTCGCCCTGGGCCGGGCCTTTGACCGCCACCACGCGGCAGCGGCAGCCCCAGCCGTTGGGCGGGTAGTGGGTGCGCCAGAAGGGGTGGGGCGGCCATTGGCGCTATATTTGCAATGTTCCTGCCGGGTAGAGCCCCATTCAGGTAGACGGGACGGCCGCCTCAAGGCCTGGCGCGACGATGGAGCGCGCTGCGACAGGCTGGCGGCTGGTGACGTTGGTTCGAATCCAACCCCCGGCGGAACGCTCTATTTCACAGCGCCCCATCGAGTAGTTCATAGCTGCCAGGACTATCCAGGCTGGCCGCATTCACCCGGCGGCCGCTGCGCAGGCTGTTGAATGGCTCACGGCGCCCCTTTCCGCCCGAATTGCGCGTCGACACCAGGCAGTCCAACCGCACCACGATCTTTCCGGCCGCCCCGCCGATGTCGAAGACATACAGCAGCGCCGGCCAGGCGCAGATACCAGTCCCACGGCAGCCGGTCCGTTTTACTGTCGCAATGGGCGTGCAACACATCCTCATCGCGCACCGCCAGATGCGCCGAGGCCGGGGCCACACCCCGCTCAGCAAGCCGGGCAATACCGGGGCGGGACAAGGCGCCGACTACCTGTACATCGCCCCGCGCTACAGTCTGCGCCTCGGTCCCGGCGCGGAATTCCTGGGTCTGCGCCGGCACTAGCGCATCCCCCATTTCGGCGAAGGCCCGGGCGTGTTCCCCACGCCCGTGGGGATGAACCGGGCATCGGCGTTTTCGGCGAAGCGCCGATAAACGTCGCCGACCTGCTCCAGGGTCTGCCCGGCGATGGAAATATTGATGGCGGCGACAGCGCTGGAGGATCGCTCAATGCCCGCCAGGCGTTGCTTGACATGGTCGGCCTCGCGCCCGATGCTCTGGAACGCTTGAGCGGCCTGGCGGCCGCCGTCCGTGTTGATCCGTATGCCAAACTGGATGTCCCTGTTGCCCATGGCCTCTTTGCTCGAAAACCTGTTACGTGTCGTGGTGCTGGGCGTCCTGGCCCTGTTCTTCTACCTCGCCCTGGGCGGCTGGGGGCTGCTGGCCGTCATCGTGCTCATCGCTGCCGCCGTGCCCCTGCACCTGCGCTGGCTGGAAAAGACCGGCCAGATGAAGAGCCGGCCCTAACCAGTGTTCCCCGCTCCCGTGGGGATGAACCGGTTGTTTTGGTATAGGCCAGGACAAATGGGCCTCACCATGCCGGCCAAGGTTGACAGGGGAAGATAAGATCAACAATCGCAGTAGTCCTTAGCAACGTTGTCCGCCCAATAGCTTCAGCAGGTCCGATTCATCCGTCACTTAACCCAACACATCGCAGCCATCCATGCAGAGTCCTCACGTCATGGGCAGTCAAAAGAGCAACTTGGCCAAAAATGCACGTTAAATCGTTTTGCGAGCTTTTGATTCCACCAATGTTTATTTTCGTGCTCCCACACAATTCGACATCGTGCTGCTATGAGCGCACCCGTTGAACCCCTTCTTGGTCAGTTTCCAAACCGCTTCGTCCTGTGGCTGGCGGCCACCCGCCCGCCCTTCCTTTCGGTCACCCTGGTGGGCTGCCTGCTGGGTCTGGCCTGCGCCGCCAGCAGTGGCGTGGAGATTGATCCCGTCACGGCCTTCATGACGGTACTGTTCGCCCTGCTGGCCCACGCCGGCGGCAATGTGATCAACGATTATCACGACGCCCGGTCCGGGGCCGACGCGGCCAACACCCAGCGGCTCTTCCCCTTTACCGGCGGCAGCCGCTTCATCCAGAACGGCGTGCTCAGCGCCGGGCAGACGGGACGCTTCGGCTACGGCCTGCTGGCGGCGGTGATTCCGGCCGGGCTATGGCTGGCCTGGCAGGCCGGGCCGGGCCTCATTGCCATCGGCCTGGCGGGCTTGCTGGTGGGCTGGGCCTACTCGGCGCCCCCCATCAAGCTGATGAGCCGCGGCCTGGGGGAGTTCGGCATCGTGGCCGCCTGGCTGCTGGTGGTGATGGGGGCCGACTTCGTGCAAAGGGGCGCCTTCAGCACTCTGCCGGTGGTGGCCGGGCTATCCTATGCCCTGCTGGTGGCGGCGATCCTCTACATCAACCAGTTTCCCGACTTTGCCGGCGACCAGGCCAGCGGCAAGCGCACCCTGGTGGTCCTGCTGGGCCCGGACACCGCCAAGTGGGGCTACCTGGTCATGACCCTGGTGGCCTACGGCTGGCTGGTCCTGCTGGTGGGCAATCAGGCCCTGCCCCAGAAAGCCGCCGCCGCCGCCCTGACCCTGGTTTTATCCTTTTCCGCCGCCCGCGCCCTGATCAAGCAAGCCCGGGAGCCCGCCCGACTGGCCGGCGCCATCAAGCTCACCATTGCCGCAGCCAATGTCCACGGCCTGGCCCTGGCGGCGGCCCTGGCCTTCGCCCCCTGGCCGGGCGTGTCCCGATGAACCCGCCTTTCGATCCGGGCCGGGTCAATGGGGTGATCCTGGACATGGACGGCCTGTTGCTGGACAGCGAGCGGATCGCCCTGGAGATCGGCCGGGAAACCGCCCTCCACCTGGGCGCCCCCTGGTCCCGGGAAGTAGCCCTGGGAATGATCGGACTCAATTCCAAGGATGGCTACCGCCTGCTGGTGGAATCCTTCGGCGCCGACTATCCGGTGGAAGCCCATCAGGCGGAGTTCGGCCGGCGCTACGAAGCCGCCATCAGTGCCGGCCGGATTCCCCTCAAACCCGGGGTGCGTGAACTCTTCGCCACCCTGGAAGCCCGGGGTATTCCCATGGCGGTGGCCACCTCCACCCGGCGCAGCCGGGCCCTCCCCAAGCTGGCCGGGGTCGGCCTGCTGGAGCGACTCCAGGGGGTGGTGGCGGGGGACCAGGTGGCCCAGGGCAAGCCCGCCCCGGACATCTATCTGGCGGCCGCCCGCCTCCTGGGTACCCCGCCCGCTGCCTGCCTGGTGCTGGAAGATTCCAACACCGGCGTGCGGGGCGGCCTGGCCGCAGGCGGCCAGGTGGTGATGGTGCCCGACCTGCTGCCTCCGGCCGCAGATGTGCTGGCCGCCGGCGTGGCGGCGGTGGATAGCCTTCTCACCATTTCCCAACTCTTCGATAGCGCCTGACGGAAGCGAGCCCCCCATGATCGGACGCCTGCACGGCACCCTGTTGGAAAAAAACCCGCCCCAGATCCTGGTGGACGTGGCCGGCATCGGCTATGAAGTGGATGTGCCCATGAGCACCTTCTACCACCTGCCCGCCACCGGCCAGGCAGTCACCCTCCACACCCACCTGGCGGTGCGGGAGGACGGCCACTTCCTCTACGGCTTTGCCAGCCATGACGAGCGGGCCGCCTTCCGGCAGCTCATCAAGGTGGCCGGCATCGGCGCCCGTACCGCCCTGGCGGTGCTCTCCGGCCTGTCGGTCACCGACCTGACCCAGGCCGTGGCCCTCCAGGAAGCCGGCCGGCTGGTGAAGATCCCCGGCATCGGCAAAAAGACCGCCGAGCGTCTCCTGCTGGAACTCAAGGGCAAGCTGGGCAACGCCCTGCCCGGCGCCCCCGCCCGCCTCCTGCCCGGGGCCCCCTCCCTGCCCGCCGACCACCGCAGCGACATCCTCCACGCCCTGCTGGCCCTGGGGTACAACGAGCGGGAGGCCCAGGGCGCCCTCAAGAACGTGCCGGAAGACAGCGCTGTTTCCGAAGGTATCCGCCTGGCCCTGAAGTCGCTTTCCAAAGCCTGACCCCTTCCCGGAGGCAGCCCAATGCCCCCGCCCAGGCAAAGGGAAATTTGTTTTGTGCACCGCACAACAAAGTTGTTGACATGGTGGATTGACCCCGTATAGTGGGAACCATGCTGCACCGCAGCAAATGACTCAGGCCCCCAACCGCATACAGGAGATGACCATGTACACCACCCCCGAACAGTTTTCCGCCTCCGCCGAAACCTCCGTGGAAGCCTTCATGACCCTGGCCAAATCTGCCTTCAACGGCGCCGAGCGCCTGGCCGCCCTGAACCTCAACACCGCCCGCGCAGCCCTGGAAGACACCATCGACGCCACCCGGGCCCTGCTCGCCGCCAAGGATCCCCAGGCCCTGCTGGCCCTCCAGAGTTCCCTGGCCCAGCCCCTGGTGGAAAAGACCCTGGCCTACGCCCGCAACGTCTATGAGATCGCCACCCAGACCCAGGAAGAACTCTCCAAGGTGGTGGAAAGCAAGGCCATGGCCCTCAACAAGGATCTGGGGGACGCCTTGGCCAAGGCCGCCCAGTCCGCTCCGGCGGGCTCCGACGTAGCCGTGGCGGCCGTCAAATCCGCCATCGCCGCCGCCAACTCGGCCTATGACAGCATGAGCAAGGCCGCCAAGCAGGTTGCCGAGATCACCGAGGCCAACGTGGCGGCTGCCACCAGCGCCACCGTCAAGGCGGTGACACCGGTCAAGACGGTCAAGAAGAGCGCCTGAGCAATCCGCCTCCCGCCTGCGGGCGGATGGCGCGGTGGCCGGCCCCCAGGGGTCGGCCATTTTCTTGCGACCTGCCCATTTCCCGGCGCGGGCGGCCCCCGGCCCCTGGATCGGTCGTCTGCCCAAGCCCGGCGGGGAGCCCGGCCGGCGAACCCGCCCCCTCGCCCATCCGCTAAACTGCCGGCATGATCGAAACCGACAAGCTTTCCCCCGGCCAGCCCGAGCGCCTGATCTCCCCCCAGCCGGCCGATCGCCAGGAAGACGCCGTTGAGCGGGCCCTGCGGCCCAAGCGCCTGGCGGACTACGTGGGGCAGGAGAAAATCCGCGAACAGCTGGAGATCTTCATCACCGCCGCCCGGGGCCGGGGCGAAGCCCTGGACCACGTGCTGCTGTTTGGCCCCCCGGGTCTGGGCAAGACCACCCTGGCCCACATCGTGGCCGCCGAGATGGGGGTGAGCCTGCGCCAGACCTCCGGCCCGGTGCTGGAACGGGCCGGGGATCTGGCCGCCCTGCTCACCAACCTGGAACCCCACGACGTCCTGTTCATCGACGAGATCCACCGCCTGAGCCCGGTGGTGGAGGAAATCCTCTATCCCGCCCTGGAAGACTTCCAGATCGACATCATGATCGGCGAAGGCCCCGCCGCCCGTTCGGTGAAGCTGGATCTGCCCCCCTTCACCCTGGTGGGGGCCACCACCCGGGCCGGCATGCTCACCAACCCCCTGCGGGACCGCTTCGGCATCGTCTCCCGCCTGGAGTTCTACACTGCCCAGGAACTGGCCTACATCGTTGGCCGCTCCGCCAGGCTGCTCAACGTGGAGATCGACGAAGCCGGCGCCTTCGAGATCGCCCGCCGCGCCCGGGGCACCCCCCGCATCGCCAACCGCCTGCTGCGCCGGGTGCGGGACTACGCCGAGGTCAGGGCCGGCGGCGCCATCACCTCGGCGGTGGCCGACGCGGCCCTCACCATGCTGGACGTGGACCACCTGGGGCTGGACCTCATGGACCGCAAACTCCTCAGCGCGGTGCTGGAAAAATTTGGTGGCGGCCCGGTGGGCCTGGACAACCTGGCTGCCGCCATCGGCGAATCCAGCGACACCATCGAGGACGTGCTGGAGCCCTACCTCATCCAGCAAGGCTACCTCCAGCGCACCCCCCGGGGCCGCATGGCCACCCACGCCATCTGGTCCCACTTCGGCATCACCCCGCCCCGGGGCGCCGCGCCAGACCTCTTCGGCGGCGAATGAATGTAACGACCCGGCTTAGCCTCCGCTTTCCGCCCGGCGCCTGACATGCGCACCCTCCAGGTTCTCACCCTCACCCTCTGCGTCCTGGCCGGGCTCTATCTCATCACCGGTCAGGGCTTCTTCATGCCTGACCGCTGGCATCCGGCCACCGGCGTGCTGGTCAGCGGCCCCTCCGCCCGGCTCCTGGGCAGCGGCCTGCTGGTGGTGGCCTACACCGGCCTCATCGCCCTGCGCCACTTCGGCCCCGGCCAGCGCCTGCCCGAAAGCCCCCGCTGGCACCGCAATTACTTCCTGCTCCTGGTCCTGGCCATCGGCCTCATCAGCACCGGCCTGCTCCTGGGAGAACGGGGTCCCACGCCAGGGTGGCGGGACGCTGGGGCCCCAGAGCACCAGAACCGGTAGACCACGCCAGGTTTGCGCCACGCCCCCACCACCCGATCCCCAGTCAAGCCCCGAACCATCCCCCGGTGAAGTCGCAGCCGCGGCCGAGCATTGCCGCCATGGACACACGCGTCCCCGGCGAGAAGGCCCCCGGACCGAAGCCTTGGTGATTGCATGTGAAAAGCACTTGAAAATCCGGAGGATTGGTACACCTCAATCCACGAAACTATCCAGGGCGTCCAGGTCGTCAATGGCGGCGCAGATACGGCGGATGAATTCCCGGGTGATGTCTTCCGGCTGCATCTGGGGCATGCGGGGCGCGGGGTTGAGGGTGATGGTCCAGAAGGCCAGGACGGTAAATAGCTGGCGCCGGCATTCGTCCAGCAGGCCATCGAAGGGGAGGTTTCGGCCCGCCGCCCGCTCCAGCTGATCATGGTAGTAACGCAGCAGTTCGGGCAGCCACTGGCGCCGGTGCTCCACGGTGAGGGACGTGGTCAGGGTGTAGATGACATCCCGCGACCAATGGCCCCGGTTGGTGGTCTGCCAGTCGCTCAGGCCCATGGCACCGGTGGGGGTGATGTACCAGTTGCCCAGGTGGGCGTCCCCATGGGTGAGGGTGTGGGGCAATTGCAGGTGGCGCCGGTAGGACTTGCGGGTGGCCGGCCAGATTTCGCCACGCCGGGCAAAGAGCCGGGGAGCAATGATGTCCTCGGCCATTTCGAAGCCCTTGTCGCAGGCCTTTTCGAAAGCGGCGTAATCCATGTTGGCGAAGTTCTCGGTCCAGGTGGAAAAGATCTGCCAGGTGGATTTCAGCGCCGCACTCTCGAGAAATTTTCCGTGGAGCGAGGCCAGCAGGCGCAGCTGATCCTCTGCCCGCTGGCGGGTGATTTCGGCGTTCTTGTAGTTGCAGAACACTGTCGCCGGGTCGAGCTCGCGCATGATGATGATGGAGTTCAGCGCGCTGTTGTGATTGGCGAACAGGCAGACCGGCGCCTCGATCTGCAACAAGGGTCGCAGCTGGTTGTAAAAATTCACCTCGCTCCTGGCGGCGCCGATCAGCCCGAGGGACAGGCGGTTTTCCAGCTGGTGGGTCGCCTTGCAAAATATCCTTTCCGGCAGGCCGGCCTGCTTTCCAGCCGGGTTGTAGTCGACGAATATCCGCATCCGGTTGGAGGTGCCGTTGTCCGGCACATCCAGCCGATGGGACAGGACCTCGGCCCCTGGAACATGGGCACATAAAACAGCCGTCAGCCACTGCGGGTTGATGGCGCCGTAGTTCACCGGAAAGTCGGCGGCCGTGACAGGGTCTTTGGCGTTCTTCTGCTCGGCCTCAAAGGCGCTGTACGCCTCGGAAATCTGCTCTCTTGTAATCGTCGGCATATCTTCCTCCCGGTGATGGCAGGCCCGGCGCCCGGGCGATGACCGCATGGCGCCACACCAAAATAATTCACATGAATTACATACAAACCTTAGCAGGTTCAACCCGTCCATGGCAAAGCGCTCTTTGGAGCTTCGCGCCCTGTTCTGGAGAGGTGTCACCTTAGTTTCGGCCAGGGCCGGCAAAACGCCACAACACCCGTTTCACCCGATATCATCGACCCCCTATCCCAACCACCCCCCACCACCGCCCGGAAGGGCGCCCGTAGCCATGGTTTCAAGCAGTGACACCACCGAAAAAACCTATTCGAAAGGCGCCTTGCAGCTGATGCTTGCCGCTGAACGGCTATTCGGCGAACAGGGTATCGACGGCGTATCCCTGCGCCAGATCGTCACTGCGGCCGGTCAGGCCAACAGCAACGCCGTTCAACACAGCTTTGGGGACAAGAAGGGGCTCATCCAGTCGGTGTACGACATGCGGGCCCCCATCATCGATGCGGGCAGAAAGCGCCGGCTGGAAGAAGCCAAGGACCGCAACGGCAACGCATCGGTGCCGCAATTGCTAGCCGCGATGTACATGCCGATCCTGGAAGACCTGGACGAGCCGGCCCGGCGCAGTTATGCCCTGTTCAATTCCCGCATGCTGCAGGTGGAGCTCAAGGATCATCCGTTCCGGCTCAGCAAGGTCCCCGAGCCTGCGGCCGAGGAGATTTTCTCGCGCCTGAAAGCCCACTTCGCCTATCTCCCGGACGGGGTTTTCCTCATGCGCATGCGATTGGCGACAGACCTGTTCCTGGCGGGGCTGGAAGAGCATCGGCTCAATCAGCGGTTAAAGCGCAATCCCTATCCCGATGCAACCCCATTCTGGAACGAACTGCTGCTCGCCCTGGAGGCCTTGCTGCGGGTACCCTACACGGCAAGGTGAGGCCGGGTACCCAGGTGCCGGGACCCGCCCTCAGTCGGCCATGAAACCGCCCCTCGACGCCGCGGGGCCCTTTGCCCGCCCGATGAAAAGCGCCACCCGCAGGTGGCGCTCCATTTCCTGTCCTGGTACCGCGCCCCTCAAGCCACGCCCAGCAACTCCACCTCGAAGATCAGGGTGGCATTGGGGGGGATCACCCCGCCCGCGCCCCGGGCGCCGTAACCCAGGTTGCCAGGGATGGTGAGCTTGCGGCGGCCGCCCACCTTCATGCCCTGGACGCCTTCGTCCCAGCCGGCGATCACATGGCGGCGCCCCAGGGGAAAGACAAAGGGATCGCCCCGGTCCACGCTGGAATCGAACTTGGTGCCATTGAGCAACCAGCCGGTGTAATGCACCGTGACGCTCTGGCCCGCCTGGGCCTCGGGGCCGCTGCCCACTTCCAGATCTTCGATGCCGAGGCCGCTCGCGGTAGTGATGGAACTCATGGGAAAACTCCTCTATTCGGGGCCCCGATTCTACCGGCTGGCGGCCCTTCAGCGGCCCGGCTTGCGCAGCTTGTGGAATTTTTCCCGGAACTTCACCAGCTTGGGCGCCACCACGTACTGGCAATAGGGCTGGTAGGCATGGCTGGCGAAATAGTTCTGGTGTTCGGCCTCCGCTGGCCAGAAACGCTCGGCCCCCTTGAGCTCGGTGACGATGGCCGACGGGAAGGCCCGCAACTCCCCCAGTTCCTCAATGAAGGCCCGGGCCTCGGCCATCTGGGCCTCGTCCTGGGCAAAGATCACCGACCGGTACTGGGTGCCGATGTCGTTGCCCTGGCGGTTGCGGGTGGTGGGGTCGTGGATGGTGAAGAAAATCTCCAGCAGGCTACGATAGCTCACCACCTCTGGATCGAACACCACCCGCACTACCTCGGCGTGGCCGCTGCCGCCATCACAGATTTGCTCGTAACTGGGCTTGGCCAGGGATCCGCCGCAGTAGCCGGACTCCACCGCCTCCACCCCGATCACGTCGGCGAACACCGCCTCCAGACACCAGAAACATCCGCCCCCGAAGACCGCATCCCGACGTCGCTCACCCCGGCTCTCTTCCATGACCTTTCGCTCCCTGGATTACCTATCCTTGGGACAAGTGTAGCCGGATTTGGTTTGCCGATTGTGCGATGCAACACTCAGGAAGTTTCAAACACCGCCCGGTGAAGCGCTTCCCCGCTGAAGGCCAGCACGGGCAGGATCACAACCAGCAGGGGCGGCAACAGGAAGCCCACCCCCACCCCCAGGGCCAGGATCGCCCCCCACAGGGCATGGGTCAGGGGATTTCGCAGACAGGCGTGGACGCTGACGGTCACCGCCCCCGCCAGGGTGGCCCGCCGGGCCAGTTGCAAGGGCACACCATGGACCGTCGCCACGAACACGATCAAGGCCAGGACGCCCCCCATCAGGGCAGCCCCCAGGTGGAAGCGCCAGCCCTCCGCGCCCACCGGGAAGATAGCCGCCAGCCCGGCGACCCGCCGGCCGATCATGAAGCTGTACAGGGTGGCGGCGTCGGTCATCCAGATCAGGAACAAAAAGACACAAAACAGGGCCAGCACCCAGGCCCCCCGGGGCGCCCCCGCCATCCCCCGGGCAAGATCCCCCAGGCTTGGCGCCCGCCCGGCCCGGCGGGCCGCCGCCAAGCCCAGGAAGCCCGCCAGCAGGGCCGGCCCCACCAGCAAGAAGCCGCCCGCCACCGGCAGCACCAAGGGCGCCAGCCCGACCCACTGGAGCCCCCAGGCCAGCCCCACGCCCCCCAGGGCAAAGAGGCCGGCGAAGGCCATGGCCGGCCCCCGGCAGGCCAGGAACATCCGCCAGCCGGCGGCCAGGGCAGGCACCAGGCAGGCGACTGAAACGGACCGGGGGCGGGGCGCGGAGGGGGGAGCGGACATGGCGGATCTCGGGGTCGAAAGGCGCCAAACTGCCGCCAGGCGACCCCCGGCGCCACGAGGCAGATCAAGTTTCGGCGGGGCTTTCACCCGGCAGCGCCCAAGGCGCTCCCGCAGACGCCGGGCGAGTCAGGGCGGCCTAGCGGAAACTGAAGCTATAGGTCAGATCGACGCCGTTGTCCGTTCCAGCCCGGACCACCACCGCCAGCCGGCGGGAGAGCTGGTAGCTCAGGCGCAGGATGCTTTCCGCCCCGGCCAGGCTTTGCTCGAAGGACAGGAAGACCTCCGAGGACAAGCGCTTGCCCAGGGTCAGCACCTGGCCGCTCACCGTGTCAGCGGCGGTGGTGCTCCCGTTGCCCACCACGCTGCTGGCGGCCCCCCGCTGAGAGCCCTGGCGTTCCCCCTGGCCCACGGCTAGTTGATCCAGTCCCAGGCTGCCCGCCAGGGCATCGGTGATGCGCCCGCCGGGCCCCGCCAGCAAGGCCTGGGCGGCGGGAATGAGCAAGGCCAGGTCGCCGCCGGAGGCGGAATCGGGGGCCCGCCCCAGGACGATCCAGGCCAGCTTCTCCGTATCCGGCACCTGGGGTTCGGATACCAGCTGGACCCTGGGGCGCCGGGCGGTGCCGGTGATGGCCAGGCCGGCCTCCACCGCCAGGCCCTTGCGCAGGGCCACGATGTTCATGCCCGGGTTATCCAGGGGCCCCAGGAAATTCACCCGCCCCCGCTCGATGGTCAGTTTCTGGCCATAGCCCTCGAACACCCCGCCCACGGTGCTCAGGGTCCCGGTGGCGGCCAGGGGCTGGCCGCTCTTGGCCACGAGGCGCAGGCTGCCCTCCAGCCGGGTATCCACCCCCAGGGCGGAAAGGTAAAGCTGACGCCCCAGATCCACGCTCACATCGGCGGAAAAACGCGTCGTCGCGGCCCCCGCCGCCCCGTGCCGGCCCAGGATCACCACGTCATCGGAAAGGCTCGGGGCCGGGCGCTCGGCCAGCCCCAGGTAGCCCCCATCCGCCTGAAGCCGGGCGGAGAGATCCAGGCTGCTCCAGCCGGTGCGGGCTTCGCCCTTGCCGCTCACCACCAGCCAGCGATCCGGACGCTGGAGGAGGGGCAGGCGCTGGGCGGAGAACTGGAAGCGCCCGGCGCCCCTGGCCAGCTCCACCTCCCCGGTGACCGAGAGCCGACCCGGCTCGGCGGTCAGGGCCGCCACGGGCACCCGCCCATCCCGGGGCCGCCCCCGGTTGGGGGAGACAAACTCCAGGCGGGCGAGGCGCAGGCGCTCCCGGTCGAACTCCGCCTCCAGCTCGCCGCCCCGCAAGGCCAGCCCCAGATCCCCCAGCAGCAGGCCCAGCCCCCTACCCCGCACCCGGCCTGTGGCCAGGGGCGCTGCCGGGGTGCCGGCCAGGCTGAAATCCGCCTCCAGGGCCCCTTCGGTGCGCAGGGTCGGACTGGCCAAGGGGCCCACCCAGGCCAGGTCGGGCATGCGCAGCCGCCCCGACCCCTGAAGGGACCCGCCCGGGGCCAGCCGCCACCCCCCTGCGCCCCGTTCCAGCCAAGCCGAGACTTGGGCCGCCAGCCCCCCCAGGCGCTCCCCCTGGGCCTCCAGGCTGGCGGACAGCCGGTTGGCCTGGAGGGCCAAATCCAGGGAGACCTCCCTCAGGCCCAGCCCGGTCGGGTCATCCCCCGCCACCACCCAATCCCCCGATGCCCGGCGGATCCGCAGGTATCCATCGGCCTGGCGGCCCAGCCGCAGATCCCAGCTGCCCCCCAGACGCAAGGTGGCCGGCCCCCCGGCCGGCCCCAAACCCAGCCCCTGGAACCGCCCCCGCAGCACCGTTTCGGCGGGGGACCAGCGGGTTTCCTCCAGATCCACCCGCCCCGCGCCCAGGCGCACATGGGTGGGCCCCAGTACCAGCCCATCCCAGCTGCCTGCCAGGGAGGCTGGCGCCTCCAGCACCAGGCTGGCGGCCTGGGGCCCCTGCAAGGCCACCACCTGGCCGCGCCAGATGCCATCCGCCACCACCAGCCCCCCAGCCAGATGCCCGTGCCAGCCTTCCCCCTGCACCGGCTGGGCGGTCACCACCAGCCGGTGCTCATCCCGCCGGCCGGTCCAGGCCAGGGCCAGGCCGGCCAGATCATCCTCCGCCACCCCGGCCCGACCCAAGCCGGACGCCCCCGCTACCAGCAGCACCGGGCCCCGGGTCCCGGCCCCCCATTCCCCCTGAAAATTGACGCCTGCCACCCGCAGCCCCATGGGTAACACCAGCCGTTCCCCGTAGCCATGGCCGGCGATGGCCGGGTCCGTGAGCTTCCCTGAAAACCGCAACTCCAGCCCGGCCCGGCCGAGCAGACCCGGCGCGATCTGCTCCAGGCGGGGCAGGTCCGCCACGAGTGACAAGCCTGGCGCCCCCTCCCCCAGCGCCCCCCGGGCTTCCAGCCGGTTGAGCCCCAGGCTCAGCCACAGGACCGGTACCGTGAGCCTTCCTGCCGCCAGCTCCAGTCGGCCCTCCCCCGCCACCGGCTGGCCGCCGAGTCGTCCTGGCGCCACCCGGTAGCTCAGCTGGCCCCTGGGCTCGGGGGCTAGGCGCCCCGCCGCCTCCAGGGCCAGATCCAGGCGCCCCGCCGGAGCGCCGGGGACAATCCGGGCCGGATCGAACTGCTTCAGGGTGCCCGCCAGCCGGAAGGCCCGCGCCCCCTCCAGCCCCACTTCCCCCGTGGCCTGGAGCACCCCGGGGCCCACCGCCAGGCGCAGGGCCTCCAGGCGCAGCAACGCGCCCTCCCGGCGGGCGGTCAGATCCAGGGCCAGTCCCTGCTCCGCCAGATGCGCCACCAGGGACTGGCTACCCGGGTCCGTCGCCAGGGTCAGGGGACCGGATAGGCGGGTGGCCGGCAGGCGGTTGTGGATACCCGCCAGATCCAGGTCCCTGGCCTGCAGACGGGCGCTGAGCTGGCCGTCACGCCAGGCCCCCTGCCCCGCCAGCTCGCCCCCCTTGGGCTGGCTCAGGCGCAGCGCCGCCAGGCTCAGGGCCTCGCCCCAGTTCAGCCGGGCCTCGGCCCGGGCCAGGGGCAGCCCCCCCTGATCCAGGCGGGCCGGGCTGCGGTTGATGATGCTCACCGGGCCGGCCAGTCCCCCCCCATCATCCCGCGCCAGGCTGGCAGTCAGGTCCAGGGCGGCGGCGGGCCAGACCGGATTGAAGGCCGCCGGGTCCATGCCCCTCAGGTCCAGCTCCAGGCGGGCCAGGGGCTGGGGGTCGAAGGCGCCGGCCTCCACCCACCCGGTACCGGCCAGGCCGGCGCCCTCTCCCGCCAGGGCCAGCCGGATCGCTCCCAGGGTGCCGGAAGCCTCCCCCGTCAGCCGGTAGTCCCGGCCCACCCGTTCCCCCAGGAGGGCGGCGCTAGCCGCCAGGGGAAAGGGAAACTGGCCGTCCACGCCGCCGGTCAGGCTCAGACGGCCCCAGGGGGTGAGGCTCTCGAAGGCCTCCAGGCGATGGTGCCGACCGTCGCTGGCGGCCCTGGCGGAAAGATGCTCGAAGAGCAGCCGTTCCGCCGCCCCGGACCAGGCCAGGAGCCGCAACCGGGCCACCTGGAGCCGGGCCACGGTCAGGCCCAAGGGCAGCGTCAAGGCGGCAGGGGGCGTGGCGGCGGACCCGGAGGGGGCAAAAGCCAGGTCCAGCTGGCCGGCCCGGACTTCATCCAGGGTGAGCCGGCCCGCCAGGAGGTCCGCCGGCCGCCAATCCACGGAAAGCTCGGTGATGGCAAGACGCCAGCTGGACCGTTGGAATTCCAGGCGTTGCAGGCGCAGGGGGCCGGTCAAGCGCCCCTCCAGACCCTCGATTTCCAGGGCGGGACCAACCAGGGCCCGGGCGGCAGCGGCCAGAACCCCCAGCCCCGCTTCGGTGGCTGCCAGCCAGGTGCCGGCAAACCCCAGCAGGAGGGGAAACAGGACGGCAAACAGACCCCGCCGCCAACCCCTCCCCGCCGCCCCCCGGGAGGGCCTGGCCGGGGGAGCGGACGACCCGTCCATGGGATCAGGGTCTGTTGCCATTGGATTCGGGGGCTCGCGAATCCAGGGTCAACCAACCCTAGGCGAAGAGCCGGCGCAGGCCCTCGCCCGGGTCGGCGGCCCGCATGAAGGCTTCCCCCACCAGGAAGGCGTGGACGCCGTGGCTGCGCATCAGGGCCACGTCGGCGGGACCCTGGATGCCGGACTCGGTCACCACCATCCGGTCGGCGGGGATGCGCTCCAAGAGATCCAGGGTGGTGTCGAGGCTGAGCTCGAAGGTCCGCAGATTGCGGTTGTTGATGCCGATGAGCGGGGTCTTGAGCTGGAGGGCTTGGTCCAGCTCGGCGCCGTCGTGGCTCTCCACCAGCACCGCCATGCCCAGTTCCCGGGCCAGGCCTTCCATTTCCTGCATCTGGGCCAGGGACAGGGCGCCAACGATGAGCAAGATGGCATCCGCCCCCATGGCCCGGGCCTCATAGACCTGGTAGGGGTCGATCAGGAAATCCTTGCGCAGCACCGGCAGGCTACAGGCGGCCCGGGCGGCCTGGATGTATTCCGGCCCGCCCTGGAAGTATTGGCGATCGGTGAGCACCGACAGGCAGGCCGCGCCACCGGCCTCGTAGGCGACGGCGATTTCGGCGGGGCGAAAATCCTCCCGCAGCACGCCCTTGGAAGGGCTGGCCTTCTTGATTTCGGCAATCACCGCCGACTGGCCGGCGGCGATCCTGGCCCGCATGGCCCCAAGAAAATCCCGGGGCCTGGGCAGGGCCAGGGCGCGGCCCCGGGCCAGGGCCTGGGGCACCGCCTGGCGGGCAATGGCCAGCTCTTCCCGTTTGGTTTCCAGAATGCGTTGCAGGATATCGCTCATGGTCCCAGCCTTAACCGAATTTGCGGGTGCAGGCCACGAAGGCCTCCAGCTTGGCCCGGGCCGCCCCGCTGGCGATCACCTCCCGGGCCCGGCGGATACCCGCCTCGATGGAATCAGCCAGATTGGCGGTGTAAATCGCCACTCCGGCATTGAGCACCACAATTTCCCGGGCGGCGCCGGGCTTGTTGTCCAGTACGGAGAGGAGCACGGATCTGGACTCTTCGGCATCCTCCACCCTGAGCTGGCGGGCGGAAAGCATGGCCAGGCCGAAGTCTTCGGGATGGATCTCGTATTCCCGAACTTCCCCGTTCTTGAGTTCCCCCACCAGGGTAGCGGCCCCCAGGGACACTTCGTCCAGCCCGTCCCGGCCGTGCACCACCAGCACGTGATCCGCCCCGAGGCGCTGCATCACCCGCACCTGGATGCCCACCAGATCCGGGTGGAACACCCCCATCAGGGTGTGGGGGGCGCTGGCAGGGTTGGTCAGGGGTCCCAGGATGTTGAATAGGGTCCGCACCCCCATTTCCTTGCGCACCGGGGCCACGTTCTTCATGGCGCTGTGGTGGTTGGGGGCGAACATGAAGCCGATGCCGGTTTCACTGATGCACTCGGCCACCTGGGGGGCGGAGAGGGCCAGATTCACCCCCAGGGCCTCCAGCACGTCCGCCGCGCCGGACTTGGACGACACGCTGCGCCCCCCATGCTTGGCCACCCGGGCGCCGGCGGCGGCGGCTACGAAAATGGTGGTGGTGGAGATGTTGAAGGTGTGGGCGCTGTCTCCGCCGGTGCCCACCACGTCCAGAAAGTGGTCGTGGGGCGGGGGCACGTGCACCGGGGTGGCCAGCTCCCGCATCACGGTGGCGGCGGCGGTGATCTCCCCGATGGTTTCCTTCTTGGTGCGCAGGGCCGCCAGGATGGCGGCGGTCAGCACCGGGGACACCTCCCCGGCCATGATCTGGCGCATCAGGGAAAGCATCTCGTCAAAAAAGATTTCCCGGTGTTCGATGGCCCGCTGGAGGGCCTGCTGGGGGGTGATGGACATGGACGCGGTTCCCGTCAGCGGCTCTGGTCGAGAAAGTTCTTCAGGAGCTCATGCCCCTGCTCGGTGAGGATGGATTCCGGATGAAACTGCACCCCCTCCACCGCCAGGGTCTTGTGGCGCACCCCCATGATTTCCCCGTCATCGGTCCAGGCGGTGACCTCCAGGCAATCGGGCAGGCTGGCCCGCTCGATGGCCAGGGAGTGGTAGCGGGTACACGTCAGGGGATTGGCCAGCCCCCGGAACACCCCCAGGTTGGCGTGATGTACCGGGGAGACCTTGCCGTGCATGAGCTGCCTGGCGTGAACGATGCGCCCGCCGAAGGCCGCGCCGATGCTCTGGTGGCCCAGGCACACCCCCAGGATCGGGATCTTGCCGGCATAGGCCTGGATGGCGGCCACTGAAATACCGGCCTCCGCCGGCGAACAGGGGCCGGGGGAGATCACCAGGTGGGCGGGGTTCAAACGGCCGATTTCCTCCACCGGAATCTCGTCGTTGCGCACCACCTTCACCTCGCAGCCCAGCTCACCGAAGTACTGCACCAGGTTGTAGGTAAAGGAGTCGTAGTTGTCGATCATCAGCAGCATGGCAATCTCCTTAAAGCGAATGGTCAAGACCAGCCTGAACCTGTTCCGCAGCGCGGATCAGCGCGCGGGCCTTGTTCTCGGTCTCCAGCCATTCGTTTTCGGGGATGGAGTCGGCCACGATGCCGGCGGCCGCCTGCACGTAGAGCATGCCGTCCTTGACGATGCCGGTGCGGATGGCGATGGCCAGATCCATCTGGCCGGAAAAGCTCAGGTAGCCACAGGCGCCGCCGTAGAGGCCACGCTTGATCGGTTCCAGTTCGTCGATGATTTCCATCGCCCGTACTTTGGGCGCGCCGGTCAGGGTGCCAGCGGGGAAGGTTGCGCGGAATACATCCAGGTTGTCCATGCCGGGTTTCAGCAGGCCTTCCACGTTGGAAACGATGTGCATGACGTGGGAGTAACGCTCGATCACCATCTGGTCGGTGACCTTGACGCTGCCGGTCTGGGCGATGCGGCCGATGTCATTGCGCGCCAGGTCGATCAGCATCACGTGCTCGGCCCGCTCCTTCGGGTCGGCCAGCAGCTCTTCGGCGTTCTGCTTGTCCTGCTCCGGCGTGGCGCCGCGGGGACGGGTGCCGGCCAGGGGGCGGATGGTGACCTTGGCGCCTTCCTGCGTGCGCTCCTGGCGCACCAGGATTTCCGGCGAGGCCCCCACCACGTGGAAGTCGCCAAAATCATAGTAGTACATGTAGGGCGACGGGTTCAGGGAGCGTAGCGCCCGGTACAGGGTCAGGGGCGAATCGGTGAAGGGCTTCTTCAGGCGCTGGCCGATCTGCACCTGCATCATGTCGCCGTCGGCGATGTATTCCTTGGAACGCAGCACGGCGGCCAGGTAGTCGTCCTTGTTGAAGTCGCGCCGGACTTCGGTGACGGCGCTCGGCCTGCTTTCCGGCACGCACACCGGGCTACGCAACTGGGCGGCCAGCGCCCGCAGGCGGGCTTGGGCCTGGGCGAAGGCGCCGGGCCGGGCGGGGTCAACGTAGACGATCAGGTAGATCTTGCCCGCCAGGTTGTCCACCACCGCCACTTCTTCGGTCTGCAACAGCAGGATGTCGGGCATGCCGATCTCGTCCGGCTTGTCGAACCTGGCCAGCTTGTGCTCGATGTAGCGCACCGCGTCGTAGCCAAAGTAGCCGGCCAGGCCGCCGCAGAAGCGCGGGAAGTTAGCGGGGACATGAACCTTGAAACGGGCCTGGAAGGCGGCAATGAAGTCCAGCGGATTGCCTTCGAAGCGCTCCACTACGGCGCCGTCGGTGACGACTTCGGTGACGAAACCGTTGCTGCGCACGGCGGTGCGGGCGGGCAGGCCGATGAAGGAATAGCGGCCGGAGCGCTCGCCGCCGACCACGGATTCGAGCAGGTAGCTGTTGGGCTTGTTGGCCAGCTTCAGGTACAGCGAGAGGGGCGTGTCGAGGTCGGCAAAAGTTTCGAGGGTGACCGGGATGCGGTTGTACCCTTCGGCGGCCAGCCGGTTGAAATCGGATTCGGTCATGACGACTCCAGAGAACCAGTACTTTCGGGATAGGGCAAAGCGAGGCGCTGGGGGCGCCCGGGATCAGCGGACCAAGCCGGCCCGCCATGACCGCCAGCCGCGCCGGGGGCTTGCCGTGGCGCGGGCTGAGGCACACGCCTCCTTGAGAGCCCGGTTACTGCGCGTCATCTGGGTACGATTCCGGAAGATGGGTCTGGTTTGGTTCTGCCCCGGTTCAGGCAAGGGCCCGGTGGGACCGCAGACAGCTCAGGGCGCGAGGATGCGGGGAAGCAGCTCGCGAACGTCCGATAGTAGCCCATCGCATTCGATAGTGTCCACGGGCTGCCCCTCGCTGTAACCATAGCTCACCAGCACCACCGGCATGCCCGCCGCCCGGGCCGCCAGGGCGTCATTGGCGGAATCCCCCACCATCAGGGCGGACGCCGGATCGATGTCCAGCAGCCGGCAGGCATGGAACAGCACCGCCGGGTCGGGCTTCTTCACCGGCAGGGTATCGCCGCTCACCACCACCTGGAACCAGTCCGCCAGGCCAACCCGCTCCAGCAGGGGCATGGTGAAGGCCGCCGCCTTATTGGTGACGCAGCCCAGCCGCAGTCCCCGCTCCCGCAAGGCCGCCAGGCTGTCCTCGATACCCGGATAGATCCGGGTCTGGCTGCCATTGACCGCGCCGTAGTGGCGCCGGAAAACGCTGATCGCCCGGTCGATCTCCGCTGCCGTGGCGGCGCTGCCCTCGGTGAGGCAGCGCTCCACCAGGTTGGGGATGCCCTTGCCCACGAAGCCGTGGATCTCGGCCTGGCTGCGCCGGGGCCGGCCCAGCTCCGCCAGCATGCGGTTGGCCCCTTCGGCCAGGTCGGCGATGGTGTCCAGCAAGGTGCCGTCCAGGTCGAACAGCACGCCCTCCACCTGGAAGCGCTTCATCGGCCTTTCACCCCGGCCAGCTCCCGGCGCAGGGCGCCGATCACGGTTTCGTAACGGTTGGGATCCTCCGCCCGGGCGGCCCCGAACACGGCGGAGCCGGCCACGAAGGTATCCGCCCCGGCTTGGGCGATCTGGGCGATGTTATCCACCTTCACCCCCCCATCCACTTCCAGCAGGATCTGACGGCCGCTTTCCTGGGCGTAGGCGTCCAGCCGGGCGCGGGCCTGACGCAGCTTGTCCAGGGTGCCGGGGATGAACTTCTGGCCGCCAAAGCCCGGGTTCACGCTCATCAGCAGGATCACGTCGATCTTGTCCATGACGTGGTCAAGGTAGTGGAGGGGCGTGGCGGGACTGAACACCAGCCCGGCCTGACAGCCGCACTCCCGGATCAGGCCCAGGCTGCGGTCGATGTGCTCGGAGGCTTCCGGGTGGAAGGTGATGATGTTGGCGCCGGCCTTGGCGAAGTCCGGGATGATCCGATCCACCGGCTTGACCATCAGGTGCACGTCGATGGGGGCGGCGGTGTGGGGACGGATGGCTTCGCACACCAGGGGGCCGATGGTCAGGTTTGGCACGTAATGGTTGTCCATCACGTCGAAGTGGATCCAATCGGCGCCTGCGGCGATGACATGGCGCACTTCCTCGCCCAGACGGGCAAAGTCGGCGGAAAGCAGGCTGGGGGCGAGACGGAACATGGGGAGATCTCCTGGTCGGTTATCCGCCATTTTACCGGCCTGGTTGCGATGGCACGACATTTGCGCTTAACTCCCAGACTCCAGTCCAGACCGCCGCCCCAACCGCCATGCCCGACAGTTACCGCATCAAGGTGGACGCCCTCGCCCACTTCATTCCCGAGCAATCTGACCCGGACCAGTCACGCTACGTGTTCGCCTACCGCATCCTGATCACCAACGTGGGAACCCTGGCGGCCCAGCTCATCAGCCGCCACTGGATCATCACCGACGGGGAGGGCAAGGTGCAGGAAGTCAAGGGTTCCGGGGTGGTAGGGGAACAACCCCGCCTGGCCCCCGGGGAATCCTTCGAATACACCAGCGGCAGCGTGCTGGAAACCCCGGTGGGCACCATGCATGGCAGCTATCAGATGGTGGCGGAGGATGGCCACCCCTTCGAGGCCCTCATCACCCCCTTCTCCCTGGCCATGCCAGGGATGCTCAACTGAGGCGCCCCTGCCCCGGCGCAGCCCCATGGGCATGACTCTTGCATTGTTCGTATCACCGAACGATGCCGGAGGACCCCCGCCATGGAAGCCGAAACCCTGGAAATGCTGGCCTATGTAGCCCTCCTGGGGGTGCTGCCCTATGTGGCGATGGAAGGCTACGAATTCATCCAGAGCCTCATGGCAAGGCGCCGGAAATCGGCCCGGCACTGATTTGATGCCGGCGCGGCCCGGCTCAGTCAGCCTGGGGGCGGGTAAATTTGAAGCTGCCCTGGGCGGTGGCCACCACCGCCCCCTCCTCGTCCCGTATTTCCCCCTCGCAGAACACGATGGAGCGCCCGCCGCCCACCACCCGGCCCTCCACCACGAGGCGGCCCTTGCCGGCCCGCACGAAGGAGGTGGATAGATTCAAGGTCACCACCAGACGGAACTGGGCGTCCGTGCTCATGGCCGCCAGCCCCAGGCAGGCGTCCAGCATGGTCATCACGACGCCACCGTGGGCATTGCCGGCCCCGTTGCGCTGCTCGGGGCGCACATCCAGGGCCATCACCACCCGGCCGTGCTCGGCGTGTTCGCACTGGAGACCCAGGTGCCCGATGAAGGGATTGCGGTAGTTGAGTATGTTTTGATGCAGATCGCTCATGTTTCACGCCATTTTTGCCGACCAGAATTCAAATGCCGGACCGGGGGGTCAGGCCCAGCCGGGCCCTTCGGTCTTCCGCCAGGCCCAGCCGGGCCCGGCTGGGCTTAACTGCGGTAGTCCGCGTTGATCTTCACGTAGTCGTAGCTGAAGTCGCAGGTCCACACCGTGGCGGCCGCCTCGCCCCGGGCCAGATCCACCCGCACGGTGATCTCGGCGTCCTGCATGATCCGGGCGCCGGCGTCCTCCTTGTAACTGGCAGCCCGGCCGCCGGCCTCGGCCACCAGCACCTCCTCGCCCCGGCTGCCCAGCCACACCCGGATCCGGGCCACATCCAGATCATCGATGCCGGCATAGCCGATGGCCGCCAGGATCCGCCCCAGGTTAGGGTCGGAGGCGAAGAAGGCGGTCTTCACCAGGGGCGAATGGCCGATGGCGTAAGCCACCTTGCGGCATTCCTCCCGGCTGCCCCCGCCCTCCACGGCGATGGTCATGAACTTGGTGGCCCCCTCCCCATCCCGCACGATGGCCTGGGCCAGGGCGATGGAAATGTCAATTAAGGCCCCCCGCAGGGCGGCGTAGTCCACCCCGCTGGCGGTGGCGATCTCCCCATGGCCAGCCTGACCAGTGGCCATCACGATGAAACTGTCGTTGGTGGACGTATCCCCATCCACGGTAATGCTGTTGAAGGACAGATCCGCCGCCTCCTTCACCAAAGCCTCCAGCACCGGCTGGGCCACCACCGCATCGGTGGCCACGAAACCCAGCATGGTGGCCATGTTGGGCTTGATCATGCCGGCCCCCTTGGACATCCCGGTGAAGGTCACGGTCTTGCCGCCGATGGTCACTTGGCGGGACACCGCTTTGGCCAGGGTGTCGGTGGTCATGATGGCGTGGGCGGCATCGAACCAGCCATCCGCCCGCAGCCTGGCCTGGGCGGGGGCCAGCCCGGCCGTGAGGCGATCCATGGGCAGGTGCTCCAGGATCACCCCAGTGGAAAAGGGCAGCACCGCCTCCGGCACCACCCCCAGCAACTCCGCCAGGGCGGCACAGGTAGCCTGGGCGTTGGCCAGCCCCAGCTCGCCGGTGCCGGCGTTGGCGATGCCTGTGTTGATCACCAGGGCGCGGATGCCCTCGCCCCGAGCCAGATGGGCGCGGCACACCTGCACCGGGGCGGCACAGAAGCGGTTCTGGGTGAACACCCCGGCCACCCGGCTGCCCGGGGCCAGTTCGATGAGGGTCACATCCCGCCGGTTGGCCTTGCGGATACCCGCCTCGGCAACGCCCAGGCGCACGCCGGGCACGGGCAGCAAATCGGCAGGGTTGGGGGTAGCAAGGTTTACGGCCATGGTCAGTCTCCGCAGGTCAGGCAAGGCCGCCGGGCGGCGGCAAAGGCCGGATGATAGCGGATTCCGGGGACGAGCCTGGCGACCCAGCCCAAAGGCGCCAGGCCCTGGTCCGCTCACCGCCGGAGATCCTTTCCGGCTGGCTCAAGACCCTTGCGGGCTGATACCACCGCCGAGCCAGCCCCCTCACCGTGGCCGATGGCCGGCTCCACCCCTTGCCGGCGCTTCAGCCAACGGCGTTGTTGCTTTGTCAGTGACTTGTACTTGCCCAGGCTGATGATCTCCACCCCCCGGTAGCCCAGATCGACCACAACCTGTTTCGGCACCTTGCCCGTCCCCGCCAGCGGGAGGCCGGTCAGCTCCAGTTGCTGGTGCAGCATGTGGCCGTCATACGGGTTGCCGGGGAAGGTCCGGGTGCCCACTATCAGGCCGCGCTTGTGGGTGACGGCAATGCTCGCCTCCAGGCCGAACTCATACGGCTTTCGGGCCTTGCCCTTGCCGATGCACTCCAACTCCGGCGCATGCAGGGCATAGCGCTTGTTCTTGTCCTTCGGCTGTTGGGTGCGAATGCGTTCGGCCCGTTCCAGCAGCGTCTTCAGGCGGGCCAGGGTGTTCTGGGATTCCGGGCTGGTCAGATTGAGTTTGCGATCGACTTCGCGCAGAACTATGCCCAGGATCGTGCGTTGTTGTTTGACGGTGCGGCGCGGCTCGGAAGTGCCCGACTTGGGTGGCGTCGCAGGGCAGTCGGGGCTCGCGCCAGGGCCGCCTCGATTTGCTGCCACGGCAGGCGCCGGGCCAGCACCGTCAGCGGGTGCCTCAGGTCGATCATCTGGTCCTGGCGGACGCGGAAAAAATCGGCGGTCATCTTGTTTCCAGAAAGGCGATATCTCTCGGGTTTCTGGCTGGATTACTTCAATTTCCGGGGGATTCGGGTGGCGTTGGATCAACGTAGCCTTCGGCGATCATCCACTTCATCAGGGTGATGTTCGAACGCATGTACTCGACCATCGGTTCCTTGTTCAGGGCGATGGCGCAAGCAGCAGCGGAACGCTCGGCGGCAGCGTCGGAGAGTTCAAAGGCTTGTTCAACCTTCAGATCCGGCAGGCCTTCGATTTCAAGGATGCGGCCGGAGAAGACGTTCTTCTTGCCCTTCTTCTCGACGGTCACCAGGCCGGCCTTGATGGCGTAGTACGGAATCGCATTGACCAGGTCACGCGGGGTGATGCCGTCCTGCATCTTGCCCTTGAAGCGGACCAGCACGGATTCCGGCATGTCGAGCGGCATGTCGAGCGGCATGACGCCGGTCGCGGCGGCGAAGGCGACCATGGCATGCCATTGATTTTATTGGGAAGGATAGGAAATTCAACGCCTCCAAGGTAAGTATCGCCGCGCTTTTCACCCGATCTCAAACGAGAGAACAGTCGCCGAAACCTGACTCGGCCACGCTGAGCCATCGCTGAAAACCGAAAACCGGCTGAATTCGGCAGGTTTTCTGCTTTCAGGCACGAGCCATCCCGCGACAAGCCTCCAATTGATTGTCTTGTCTGACCAGCCTTACCAGGCAACGCGCTGGTCGAATTCGTAGTCCGGCGTCGGCTGGGCCAGCGGATCGATTTCCCGCTCGGCCTGACCGTCCGGCTGCAGTTCCTACAACGGCGGACCACGCGCCGGGGCCAGGCTCGGGGCGGAGGTCGGCTCGCCCAAGTGGCCGAGAATCTCGCGAATCACCGGGCTTTCCGGGCGGGCGCAGTAGCGCAACAAGCGTTCCAGACCGGATCGGTCATCGGCCTCGATGCGCACGCCGGCGTCGAGGCTGAAACCACCGGCATGATCCCAGGCCGCCATTTCCTCGGCGACATCGGATTCGAGCACTCCGCGCCAGGTGAGTGCGCGTAGCAGTCGGCGGCGGATGTTGTACTGTATGACGGCGAGTTGTTGCGCGTCGAGCGCCGGCATTTCGTGAAATCGCACCGGCAACTCGGCCTCGCTGCTGCCCAGACTCTGCCCGAGGCATCAGTGGCGTCGAGGCCGCTGGCCAAGCGGGAAATCGCCGGATTGCCATCAAGCCGGCGCAAAATAAGCGTTTTCTAATTTAGATTGGAGCCGGCCATGAAAGCCATTCTCCCGGTTGCCTTGCTGCTTGCCGCCCTGCCCACCCTCGCCCAGGACATCGGCGCGCTGGCGGCCGAAACCAAGAAGGCCGTGCTGCCGGTCGTTCCCAAGGTGGTCGCCGCGATGCAGGAAGCCGTCGCCGAAAAGGGCGTGGCCGGGGCGATTCCCGTGTGCAAGGAGCAGGCGCCCGAACTGATCAAGGCCAAGCGCCAGGAAACCGGCTGGGACATCCGTCGCGTCAGCCTCAAGACACGCAACGCCGAGCGCGGCACGCCGGATCTCTGGGAAGTTCGCCAGCTGGCCGACTTCAACATTCGCGCCGCCAATGGCGAGAAGATCGACACGATGGAGAAAATCGAAATCGTCACCATCGACGGCAAACAGGTCTTCCGCTACATGAAGGCGCTGCCGGTCGGCGACGTTTGCCTGAAGAGCCACGGCCCAGCCGAGGGTCTGGAAGCCGGCCTGAAGGCGAAGCTGACTGAGAGTTACCCGCACGATCAGGCAACCGGCTACGCCAAAGGCCAGATTCGCGGCGCCCTGACGGTCAAGCGACCACTTTAACTTTGGCACCGCCCCGGGGTCGGCCCCCGTTTTCTGGATCCCGGTTTTTGAAATGAATCACCCGGTTTGATCCATTTGGTTCAAACCGGGCGACGGCCTTTGCACCAAGGCCAGGCCTGACACATCAGCGGGTGGCGCGATAGCGGCGGTTGGCACCCAGACCGAGGAGCGAAAGGCCAAGGAGAGCCAAGGATCCCGGTTCGGGAATCTGTACCGGCTGGGAAGTGATCAACGCCGCGAAAGTGGCGGTGGTTGAGGCTTCTTCAGGGGTCATGAAACCCAGGCAGGCGGCATTCGAGCCGGTTGCAGCGAAACAAGCCGCGGTAGGCAAGGGATTCAAGCCGTTGGTCATTTCAAAGAAACTGATGTAGTAAGTCTCGGCCGGATCAGCACCAGAAATGCCGTCAGTGTCATATTGGAACTCAAAATTCAGGGCGTTCCTGTCGATAACGAAAATATCGGCGCACCCATTGCTATTCACGCCAACTCCTATGGCCCCGCCGTTGGCGCACGGATCTGCAGCATTAGGCGTTTCCTGGAAATTGATCTGGAAGGTCAACGTAGCAGCAGGCAGACCTGGAAGCGAGGGCGCAAACGGCGTCAGGGTCAGCGTCGAAACAAGGTTAACACTGTCAAGCGTGTAGCCAGTAATGGGCTGGTTTACATGCGTGATCGACAGATTGGCTACTGCCGGCCCGTTGGTCGTCACCGTGCTGCTGCTGTTTTGGTTTGTCAGCGTCAGGCTACTCGGTCCGCCGCTCCCCCAATCCAACTGGGTGGCGGTAGCCGATTGAGTTCCGAAGGCACCGTTGGAGCTATCCCAGACCACGGAACCAGTATCAAAACCGGCGTTCACGCCAACGGTCCACTGGGTGACCGTTCCGGCATTGGCGGCAGAGGTTGCAAAGGCAGCAACCAGAGCGATAGCTGCAAAGCGCTTTTTCATGATTTCACTCCCATCTCACTAAATGTCCAATTGCGGACTTGGGTTCAGTGAAGCATCGAGCGTGCCAAGACAATTCTTACATTGAAAATCATATAGTTAGTTTTTTGGCTTATTCCTTTAGTAATAAGCGTGTCAAGAAAACCGACAAAACAGCACGTTTGATGTGTCATTCGGAAGGAGAAAATTGAAAATAGCGTGTGTTTCTTGACTATTGACTGCCTATCGCTCAACCCCCGAACAAAACTGTCGAGCGGAATGTAAAGTTGTCCGAAGGATAGGAAATTCAACGCCCCCAAGGTAAGTATCGCCGCGCTTTTCACCCGATCTCAAACGAGAGAACAGTCGCCGGCCGGTCTTCTGCTTTCAGGCACGAGCCATCCCGCGACAAGCCTCCAATTGATTGTCTTGTCTGACCAGTCTTACCAGGCAACGCGCTGGTCGAATTCGTAGTCCGGCGTCGGCTGAGCCAGCAGATCAATTTCCCGCTCGGCCTGACCGTCCGGCTGCAGTTCCCACAACGGCGGACCACGCGCCGGGGCCAGGCTCGGGGCGGAGGTCGGCTCACCCAAGTGGCCGAGAATCTCGCGAATCACCGGGCCTTCGTTGATGAAGGCGATGATCCGCATGTCGCCGCCACACTTCGGGCAGACGAGTGGCAGCACTTCGTAGATGCGCGCCAGCAGGAGCGCCCAGACGTAGCGTGCAGCCTTGCGGTAGGCTCGCCCAGGACCGTCCGGCGATAGGAAACAGAAATTGCAGGCCAATTTCGCTGGGTTGCTGGCGCGGTCGCAAGCGGCCGTCGCGGAACGGCGCGGCAAGCTGCCGAAACCCGAGAGCCAGAGGGATTTGCCCTCAAACCGGCCTTGATCGGTTTACCCGGGACGCCCCCAAGACCGGACGGCGGGCCAGTACCCCACTCAGGCCTTGCGGTTCGCGGCGGCCATGAAGGCAAAGGACACTTGTTGGACAAAGTGCTGGAAGGCGGTGAACGCTTCGCCGTCGATGGCTTGTCCGGAACCTGAGCGATCCGCGTAGAACAGGCCCACCACCCGGCCCTGAGCCTGGATGGGCGCGAGGCAGGCGGGCCCCTCGCCCACCACTGCCCGCAACCGACTCTGCTTTACCGTGGCGGGGGTTCGGCTGTTTTCCAGCAGCAGGGTTTGGCCGCGAACGGCCACCTGATTCATCGCGTCATCGGCGCCCCCTTCCAGGGTGAAGATGAAGCGCTGGGCCAGGGCATCGCCGCCGGCCCCCAGCCCCACCTTGCCCACCACTTGCTGGCGGTTGGGGGTGAGCAGGGCGAAGAGCACCCGCTCCAGGCCGATACCCCTGAAGATCCCCTCCAGTACCAGATTGAGCACTTCATTGAGGCTGCCCCCGGCGCCGATCAGGCCCGACAGCTCCCGCAGGATGTTGAGCTGGAGCAGGGGATTGGGGCCCTGGGAAATTTCATCCCTGGCCGGCAGTTCGTCCGCGACGGCCGGGGCCGGCGTTGCCTGAGGAATCTGGCGGGCTGCGGCGGTAGCCCCAAACTGCATAGCCACCTGGGCGGCTTGTTCGGCCTGGGCCACGAGCCGGGGCCGCACCACCTCAGCGGGCTCACCGGTAAAAGCGGCGATGGCCGCCACGGCGGTGGCGGCCTGACGGGATTCCCAGCCGTTCTCCACCGCGGCCGCCAGATGCAGCCCCAGTTGCACCGACTGCTCGGCGGGCCCGGGCTTGCCCCGGGCCTCCAGAACGCTGGTCAAGAGCCCCCCCAGGCGCCATTCCCGTGCCAGGCCGACGGACAGTTGATGGAGGCGGAAGCCCAGGGACGCCATCTGGGCCTCTTCCGGACTGCGGCCGGGCACCTTCAAAGCCTGGTCCAGGCTCGCCGCCGCCTCCCCGCCAAAGCACCAGAAGGCCAGCTCCCCTACCCGGGCCAGCAAGGTGGCGATGAAGATTTCTTCGGCCCGCAAGTCATGGCGCAACTGGGCCAGGGAGCGGGCCTGCACGGCGGCATGGAAGCAGCGGGCCATCTCGGCCTCCACCCGCTCCCGTTGGCCCCCGGAGAGCATCGCATCCACCAGGGAAACCCCGATGGCGATATCCGCCACCAGGTCAAAACCCAAGACCACGATGGCCCGGCTGATGGTGCTGATGGCCTGCTGGTTGGAATTGTAGAAGGCGCTGTTGGCCAGCTTGAGAACCTTGGTGGTGAGGGATGCATCCCGCAGGATCACTTGAGCGAGCCGCCCGGCGGAGGATTTGTCGTCCCGGGTCACGCTGCCCACGGCCGCAACGGTGGCACCAAAAGCAGGCATGTCCTGTTCCCGGATATGGGCGATCCATTCGGCGGGGGTTTCGGGCAGCCGACCGGCCCCAGGGGGGGGCGGCACATCGAAGGACAGGTCTGGAAACATGGAAGCCTTATCAGTGGGAAACGTATTTTTTTGTAATCATCTCGCAATAGGCACGCGTTGGCGATGTTCCTACACGGTTGCGGGATGGATCCGCCTTTTGACCGACATCAAGCGCGAATGGCGTGGCCAACCCCATCCTTCATCGTGAGGCCCCCTTTCCCCGCGGGGGGCACCGGATCAAGGAGCGCCCCATGGACCGTCCCACGATCATCCCAAAGTCTGCCGCCAGCTGGCCGGTGGAGCCCTACCTGAAGGATTACCCGGCGGTCTGCCGGGCCTTCTCCTGGCAGGCCGCCCAGGACCGTCTCGCGGGTTTGCCCGGTGGCGGACTCAACATCGCCTTCGAGGCGGTGGAGCGCCACGCCCGGGGGCCCAATCCGGATAAAACCGCCTTCCGCTTCCTGGGGGTAGGGAGCAGCCGGGACGTGAGCTACGGCGAACTCTCCCGCCTCACCAACCGTTTCGCCAACGTGCTGCGCAGCCTGGGGGTGACCAAGGGAGAACGGGTGTTCGTCCTCACCGGCCGGATTCCCGAGCTCTACACGGCGGTGCTGGGCAGTTTCAAGAACGGGTGCGTGGTTTCGCCCCTGTTTTCGGCCTTTGGCCCGGAGCCCATCGCCACCCGGGTCAAGCTGGGGGAAGGGGCGGTGCTGGTGACCACCGAATCTCTCTACCGGCGCAAGGTGGCCGCCATCCGGGAACAACTCCCCAGCCTGCGGGAGGTGCTGCTGGTGGGGGAAGGCGCCCCGCCCGCCACATTGCCCGGCACCCGGGATCTGGCCAACTTAATGGCGTCGGCCGCCGAAGATTTCGAGATCGCGCCCACCCAGGCGGACGACCTGGCCCTGCTCCACTTCACCAGCGGCACCACCGGCACCCCAAAAGGGGCCATGCACGTCCACGGCGCGGTGCTGACCCACTGGGCCACCGGCCACTACGCCCTGGATCTCCACCCGGAGGACGTGTTCTGGTGCACCGCCGACCCGGGCTGGGTCACCGGCACCTCCTACGGCATCATCGCCCCCCTGCTCCACGGGGTCACCTCCATCGTGGATGAGGGGGATTTCGACGCCGAGCGCTGGTACGGCCTCCTGGAAGAGCAGGGGGTGAGCGTGTGGTACACCGCCCCCACCGCCATCCGCATGCTCATGAAGGCCGGGCCGGAACTGGCCCGGGCCCACCGGTTTCCCCGCCTGCGTTTCGTGGCCAGCGTGGGGGAACCCCTCAACCCGGAGGCGGTGTGGTGGGGCCAGGAGGTGCTGGGCCATCCCATTCACGACAACTGGTGGCAAACCGAAACCGGCGGAATCATGATCGCCAACCTGCCCGCCCTGGCCATCAAGCCCGGCTCCATGGGCCTGCCCCTGCCCGGCATCGAGGCCGCCATCGTCCGCCAGGAGGCCGACGGCCGGCTCACCCTGCTGGCCAACGGCCAGGAGGGTGAACTGGCCCTCAAGCGGGGCTGGCCTTCCCAGTTCCGGGGCTATCTCCATAACGAGGAGCGCTACCGCAAGTGCTTCGTCGGCGACTGGTACCTCACCGGCGACCTGGCCCGGCGGGACGAGGACGGCTACTACTGGTTCGTGGGCCGCAGCGACGACGTGATCAAATCCGCCGGCCACCTGATCGGCCCCTTCGAGGTGGAAAGCGCCCTGATGGAACATCCAGCGGTGGCCGAGGCCGGGGTGATCGGCAAGCCCGACCCCATGGTGGGGGAGGTGGTGAAGGCCTTCGTCTCCCTCAAGCAGGGCTTCGCGCCCACCGAAGCCCTGCGCCTGGAACTGCTGGGCCACGCCCGCAAGAAGCTGGGGGCGGCGGTGGCCCCCAAGGAGATCGCCTTCCTTCCCAGCCTGCCCCGCACCCGCAGCGGCAAGATCATGCGCCGGCTCCTCAAGGCCCGGGAGCTGGGCCTGCCGGAAGGGGATCTATCCACCCTCGAGGGCGGGGCATGAACGCAACCCTCTCCCCCGAGCTGGGTCTGACCCTCCTCACCGACATGCTGCGCATCCGCCGCATGGAAGAAAAGTGCGCCGAGCTCTACGGCGAGGGCAAGATCCGGGGCTTCCTGCACCTCTACATTGGCGAGGAAGCCTGCGCCACCGGCGCCCTCCACGCCCTGGAGGCCCAGGACAACCTGGTGGCCACCTACCGGGAGCACGGCCACGCCCTGCTGCGGGGGGTGCCGATGGCCACCATCATGGCCGAGATGTTCGGCAAGGCCACCGGCTGCTGCCGGGGGCGGGGGGGCTCCATGCACCTCTTCGATGCTTCCCGCCGGCTTTATGGGGGCAACGCCATCGTGGGGGGCGGCCTGCCCCTGGCGGTGGGGCTGGCCCTGGCGGACAAGATGCAGGGCGTGGCCCGGGTCACCGCCTGCGTCTTTGGCGAAGGGGCGATGGCCGAGGGGGCCTTCCACGAAGCCATGAATCTTGCCGCCCTGTGGCGCCTGCCGGTGCTGTTCTGCTGCGAGAACAACCTGTACGCCATGGGCACCGCCCTGGAGCGTTCCGAATCCCAAACCGATCTGTGCGCCAAGGCCGCCAGCTATGGTCTGCCGACCGGTCGGGCCGACGGCATGGAGGTGGAGGCGGTGCTGACCGCCACCCGGGGCTTGGCGGCCAGGGTGCGGGCTGGCGAGGGCCCGGCCTTCCTGGAGCTCCAGACCTACCGTTTCCGCGCCCATTCCATGTTCGACCCGGATCTCTACCGGGACAAGGCCGAGGTGGAAAAATGGAAGGCGCGGGGCCCCATCCAGAGTTATTCGGCCCGCCTCAAGGCCGCCGGCCACCTCACCGAAGAAGCCTTCCTGGCCCTGGACGCCCGGGTGGCGGAAGAAGTGGCGGCAGCGGTGGCCGAGGCCGAGGCCGCCCCCCTGGAGCCGGTGGCAGACCTGCTGCGGGACGTGCATACGGAGGCCGCGCCATGCAAATGATGAGCTACCGGGAAGCCCTGCGGGAAGCCCACCGGGAGGCCCTGGCCGCCGACCCCCGGGTGTTCCTGATGGGGGAGGACGTGGGCCGCTACGGGGGCGCTTATGCGGTGTCCAAGGGCCTGCTGGCGGAATTCGGGCCGGAACGGATCCGGGATGCGCCCCTTTCCGAACTGGGCTTCGTGGGGGCCGGGGTGGGGGCGGCCCTGGGGGGGATGCGGCCCATCGTGGAGGTCATGACCGTCAATTTCAGCCTGCTGGCCCTGGACCAGGTGGTCAATAACGCGGCGCTGCTGCGCCACATGTCTGGCGGCCAGTGCTCGGTGCCCCTGGTGATCCGCATGGCCACCGGCGCCGGCCGCCAGCTGGCGGCCCAGCATTCCCACAGCCTGGAAAACTGGTACGCCCATATCCCCGGCATCCGGGTGCTGGCGCCGGCCACCGTGGCGGACGCCCGGGGCATGCTCGCCCCGGCCCTGGCGGACCCGGACCCGGTGGTGATCTTCGAGCACGCCCAGCTCTACAACCTGGAGGAGGAGCTGCCCGAGGACTGGCGCTGCGACATCGCCAGGGCGGCGGTGCGGCGGGAGGGAACGGATCTTTCCATTTTCACCTACGGCGGCAGCCTGCCCAAGGCCATGCAGGCCGCCGCCGCCCTGGCCGAGGCGGGCATCTCCGCCCAGGTGGTGGATCTGCGGGTACTGCGCCCCCTGGATGGGGCCGCCATCGCCGCCGCGGTGGCCAAGACCCACCGGGCCCTGGTGGTGGACGAGGGCTGGAAGAGCGGCAGCCTGGCCGCCGAGGTCATGGCCCGCATCGTGGAGACCTCCTTCTTCGACCTGGACGCCCCGCCAGCCCGGGTGTGCAGCGAGGAGGTGCCCATCCCCTACGCCAGGCACCTGGAGGAAGCCGCCCTGCCCCAGGCGGACAAGATCGTGGCGGCGGCAAGGAGACTGGTGAATGCTTGAATTCAAGTTGCCCTCCCTGGGGGCGGACATGGACGAGGGGCGCCTCCTGGAATGGAAGGTCCAACCCGGCGACGCGGTGCGCAAGGGCCAGGTGGTGGCGGTGGTGGACACCTCCAAGGCGGCGGTGGATGTGGAAATCTGGCAGGAGGGCACGATCCATGAACTGCGGGTGCCCCCCGGGGAGATGATCCCGGTGGGCACCGTGCTGGCCACCCTGCTGCCCCCTGGCGAAGCCGCCCCCGGCCCAGCCCCAGAGCCGGCGGAAACCCCGAGGCCCGCCGGCCGGGTGAAGATCTCCCCCGCCGCCCGGCGCCGGGCCCAGGAGCTGGGGGTAGACCTGGCCACCCTGACCCCCAGGGGCCCGGACGGCACCCTGACCCTGGCGGACGTGGAGCGGGCCGCCCCCCGGGTCACCCCGGAGGTGGCGCCGGTCGCCCCCGCAGCCCCCCAGACGCCGGCGGAGCGGGTGGCGGAAACCCGCAAGGCCATCGCCGCCGCCATGGGTCGCTCCAAACGGGAGATCCCCCATTACTACCTGCTGGAGACCATCCCCCTGGGGGCGGCCCTGGCCTGGCTGGAGGCCACCAACGCCCGGCGCCCCATCACCGCCCGGCTGCTCCTTGCGGCCCTCCAGATCAAGGCGGTGGCTCGGGCCCTGGCAAAGTTCCCGGATCTCAACGGTTTCTACCGCAACGAGCGTTTCGAGCCGGCGGCGGCCATCAACCCGGGGGTGGCCATCTCCCTGCGCCAGGGGGGCCTGATCGCCCCAGCCCTCCAGAACGCGGATCAGAAGCCCCTGGATGTGCTGATGGGAGAGCTGGCGGACCTGGTCAAGCGCACCCGGGCCGGCTCCCTGCGCAGTTCGGAAATGTCCCAAGCCACCGTCACCATCACCAACCTGGGAGACCAGGGGGTGGAGGCGGTGTTGGGGGTGATCTACCCGCCCCAGGTGGCCCTGGTGGGCTTCGGCAAAGTGACGCAACGGCCCTGGGTGGACCAGGGCCAGCTGGGGGTGATGCCCACCGTCACCGCCAGTCTGGCGGCGGACCACCGGGTGTCCGACGGCCACCGGGGCGCCCTGTTCCTGGCGGAACTGGGCGCCCTGCTGCAACACCCCCAGGACCTTTGAAGCGGAGCCAAGCCCATGACCACCCAGCCCCTCGACGCCACCGCCCTGCGGCAGGCCGTCATCGACACCCTGCTATCCATCGCCCCCGAGGTGGAGGCAGACTTGCTCCAGGACGACCGGCCCTTGCGCCAGCAGGTGGATCTGGACTCCATGGACTGGCTCAACTTCCTCATCGGCCTGCACCAGAGGCTGACGGTGGACATCCCCGAGGCGGACTACGCCCGGCTGGTGAGCCTGGCCGACGTGCTGGCCTACCTGAGCGCCCGCATCCGCTGATGCCCTGTCCCCGCCTTGGCCCCCTCCCGGCGCCGGGGCTATGCTTGCCGCATCAACCCGAAGAAGAAAGCACCCATGCCCCCCTTGAGCCCCCTCCCGCCGGATTCCCTGTACACCCCCTGCGCCCAGGTGGATCTGGACTTCGCCAGCACCGCCGAGCTACCGGACCTGGACGCGGCCCTGCTCCACCCCCGGGCGGTGGAAGCCATCCACCTGGGGCTCGACATCGACGCGAAGGGCTACAACCTGTTCGTCCTGGGAGACGCGGGCAGCGGCCGCCACGCCATGGTGGACCAACTGCTGGCCACCGAACGCCAGGCGGGCCCCGCCCCGGCCGATTGGTGCTACGTCCATAACTTCGCCAACGCCACCCGCCCACGCCTGCTGTGCCTGCCCTGCGGGCGGGGTGCCCGGCTGCGGGACGACATGCAGCGCTTCGTGGGGGAGCTAGCCCCGGCCATCACCGCCGCCTTCGACAGCGACGAGTACCGGGGCCAGGTGGAATCCCTCCAGAACACCGAAAAGAAGCGGGAAGAAGGGGCCCTGCGGGCCCTGGGGGACGAGGCGGCCCAGCGCGGCATCGCCCTGATCCGGGCCCCCATGGGCTTTGCCTTCCTGCCCATGAAGGACAATGAATCCACCTGCTCTCAGGAGGAGTTCGAAAAACTGCCGGAAGCCCGCCAGGAAGAACTCAAGGCCCTCATCCAGGTTTTCCATGAACGCCTCCACAAGCTGATGGATGAATTTCCCCGCTGGCGGCGCGTGGTCCAGAACCAGATCAAGGAAGCAGGCCGCAACGCCCTGCGGCTGGCGGTCACCCACCTGCTGGAGGATCTCAAGGCCCCCTACGCCGATCTACCAGCAGTCACTGCCTTCCTGGACGAGGTTTTCCAGGACATCATGGAAAGCGGCGCCTCCCTGAAGGAATCCACCCGCAGCGACGAGGACACGGAAACCACCTCGTTCACCGGCTCGATCTCGGTGCAACGCTACCTGGTCAATCTGCTGGTGGAGAACCCCGCCGACGGCCTGCGCCCGGTGGTCCATGAAGACCATCCCACCCTCCAGAACCTGGTGGGGCGCATCGACCACATGGTGCACATGGGCACCCTCATGAGCAATTTCACCCTCATCCAGCCTGGCGCCCTGCACCGGGCCAACGGGGGCTTCCTGGTGCTCGACGCCCTCAAGGTGTTGAGCCAGCCCTACGCCTGGGAGGGCCTCAAGCGCGCCCTCCGGGCCGGCGAGGTGCGCATCGAGTCCCTGTCCGAGCTGATCGGCCTCACCAGCACCCTCCAGCTGGGGCCGGAACCCCTCCCCCTGACCCTCAAGGTGGTGCTGGTGGGGGAGCGCCTGGTGTACTACCTGCTCTGCCGCTTCGACCCGGACTTCCCGGCCCTCTTCAAGATCAACGCCGATCTGGAAAGCGAGGTGGACCGCAATCCCACCAACACCGCCTTCTACGCCCGCCTGATGGCCGCCCTGGCCCGGCGGAAGGGTTTGCCTGCCCTCTCCGCCCCGGCGGTGGGCCGCCTGATCGAGCATGCCGCCCGGCTGGCCGGCGACGCCCAGCAACTCACCACCCAGACCCGCCCCCTGGACGACCTGATGCAGGAAGCCGGCCACTTTGCCAGCGCGGCCCACGCCCCCCTGATCGATCGGCCCCATGTGGAAGAAGCCCTGGCCGCCCATCGGCGCCGCCACGAGCGCATCCGGGAGCGCTACCAGAAGGAGATCCTGCGGGGCCAGTTGCTGGTGGACACCACCGGCCGCCACGCGGGCCAGGTGAACGGCCTGGCGGTGGCCTCCCTGGGGGAAAGCAGCTTCGCCCACCCGGTGCGGATCACTGCCACGGTGCGGATGGGGGAAGGGGAAGTGATCGACATCGAGCGGGAGGTGGCCCTGGGGGGGCCGATCCACTCCAAGGGGGTGCTGATCCTGTCAGCCTTCCTGGCGGCCCGCTTTGGCACCACCATGCCCCTGTCCCTCAAGGCCAGCCTGGTGTTCGAGCAATCCTATGGCGGCGTGGAGGGGGACAGCGCCTCCCTGGCGGAACTGTGCGCCCTGCTCTCGGCCCTCTCCGGCATGCCGATCCGCCAGGAGCTGGCGGTCACCGGCTCGGTGAACCAGTTCGGGGTGGTCCAGCCGGTGGGGGGCATCAACGAGAAGATCGAGGGTTTCTATGACATCTGCGCTGCCCGGGGCCTCACCGGCGACCAGGGGGTGCTGATCCCCGCCACCAATGCGTGCCACCTGATGCTCAAGGAAGAGGTGGTGGAAGCGGCCCGGGCCGGACGCTTCAACGTGTGGGGGGTCAGCCACGTGGACGAGGCCATCGAACTCCTCACCGGGGTGCCGGCCGGCGCCCTGGGGGCGGAAGGCAAGGCCCCGGAGGGCTCGGTGAATTTCCTGGTGGCAGGCCAGCTGGCCCAGTTCACCCGGATGCGCCAGCACTTCGCCCGGCCCAAGGAAAAAGGCACGCCGGCCGGATCGTAAAGTGCGCAGCCCCCCGGCAAGACCGTAGGGTGCGCCAGCGCACCCTACTCTCCAAAGCACAAAGGGCCCATTTGGGCCCTTTGTGCTGGCGGGGTTGGCTCAGGATCTGTGGACCTTAAGCCAGCTTGCCGTGGCAGTGCTTGTACTTCTTGCCCGAACCGCAGGGGCACGGATCGTTGCGGCCCGCCGTGAAGCGGGCCTGGGCGGGTTCGTTGCCAGTGCCGGTGTCGGCATTGGCGGCAGCCAGGGCTTCGTCGTAGTCGGCGTGATGGTACTGGACGTTGCTCATTTCCGGCGCCACCTCGGCTTCTTCCAGCTGAGCCTCGGTACGGATCTGGACGGTCATAAGCAGCCGGGTGACGTCGCCCCGCACGCTCTGGAGAAGGCCCTCGAACAGCTCGAAGGCTTCCCGCTTGTATTCCTGCTTGGGGTTCTTCTGGGCATAGCCCCGCAGGTGGATCCCCTGGCGCAGATGATCCAGGGCGGCCAGATGCTCGCGCCAGTGGGAATCCAGGCTCTGGAGCATCACGTTGCGCTCGAACTGGTGCCAGGCGGCCGGATCAACCTGGGCCACCTTGGCCTGGTAGGTCGCGTCGGCGGCCTCCAGCAGGCGGCGCAGGATCTGCTCGTCGGACAGGCTGGAGTCGGCCTTGATCCATTCCCCCACCGGCAACTTGAGCTGGAGTTCCGCTTCCAGGGCATGCTCCAGGCTCGGGATATCCCACTGTTCCTCCACGCTCTCGGCCGGCACATGGAGGCGGAAGGCGTCGTGCACCACCCCCTGGCGCATGGCGGTGATGGTTTCGGAGATGTTCTCGGTCTCCAGCAGTTCGTTGCGCTGCTGGTAGATGACCTTGCGCTGGTCGTTGGCAACGTCGTCGTACTCCAGGAGCTGCTTGCGCATGTCGAAGTTGCGCTGCTCCACCTTGCGCTGGGCCGACTCCAGGGAACGGGTCACCATCCCCGCCTCGATGGCCTCGCCCTCGGGCATCTTGAGGCGGACCATGATGGCGTTGAGGCGGTCCCCGGCGAAGATCTTCATCAGGGGATCTTCCAGGGAGAGGTAGAAGCGGCTCGCCCCCGGATCCCCCTGGCGGCCCGCCCGGCCGCGGAGCTGGTTGTCGATGCGGCGGGATTCGTGGCGTTCGGTACCGATGATCTTCAGGCCGCCAGCGGCCAGCACCTCCTGGTGGAGGCCCCTCCATTCTTCCTTGAGGGCGGCGATCCGGGCCTCCCCCTCGGCGGCAGCCAGGGCCGGGTCTTCCTTGAGGGCGGAGATCTGCTTTTCCACGTTGCCCCCCAGCACGATGTCGGTGCCCCGGCCAGCCATGTTGGTGGCGATGGTGACCACCCCCGGCCGCCCGGCCTGGGCCACGATGTCCGCCTCCCGGGCATGCTGCTTGGCGTTGAGCACCTGGTGGGGCAGCTGGACCTGATTGAGCATGGCCGACAGCAGCTCGGAGTTCTCGATGGAGGTGGTGCCCACCAGCACCGGCTGGCCCCGCTCGTGGCAATCCCGGATGTCGTCGATGATGGCCTTGTATTTTTCCTTGGCGGTGCGATAGACCAGATCGTTGTGGTCCTTGCGCACCATGGGCCGGTTGGTGGGGATCACCACCGTTTCCAGACCGTAGATCTGGTGGAATTCGTAGGCCTCGGTGTCGGCGGTGCCGGTCATGCCGGACAGCTTGCCGTACATCCGGAAGTAGTTCTGGAAGGTGATGGAGGCCAGGGTCTGGTTCTCCGCCTGGATCTTGACCCCTTCCTTGGCTTCCACCGCCTGGTGCAGGCCGTCGGACCAGCGGCGGCCGGCCATCAGGCGGCCGGTGAATTCGTCCACGATGATGACTTCGCCGTTTTGCACCACGTATTGCTGATCCTTGTGGTACAGGGCGTGGGCCCGCAGGGCGGCGTAGAGGTGGTGGATCAGCAGGATGTGGGCTGGATCGTAAAGGCTCGCCCCCTCAGGCAGGATGCCCATCCGGGCCAGGATTTCCTCGGCATGCTCATGGCCCGCCTCGGTGAGCAGCACCTGATGAGCCTTGAGGTCCACCGTGTAGTCGCCGGGGACGGTGACCTTGTCCCCCTCCCCTTCCTGCTGGGAAAGGAGGGGCGCCACCTGGTCCATCTTGAGGTAAAGATCGGTGTGGTCCTCGGCCTGGCCGGAGATGATGAGGGGGGTGCGGGCCTCGTCGATGAGGATCGAGTCCACCTCGTCTACGATGGCGTAGTTCAAGCCCCGCTGGACCCGCTCGCCGGCAGCGTAGACCATGTTGTCCCGCAGGTAGTCGAAGCCGAACTCGTTGTTGGTGCCATAGGTAATGTCGGCGGCGTAGGCGGCCTGCTTGGCCTCGTGGGGCATCTGGGACAGATTGACTCCCACCGAAAGCCCCAGGAAGCGGTAGATCCGCCCCATCCAGTCGGCATCCCGGCTGGCCAGGTAATCGTTCACGGTGATGACATGCACGCCCTGGCCGGACAGGGCATTGAGGTACACCGCCAGGGTGGCCGTGAGGGTCTTGCCCTCGCCAGTGCGCATCTCGGCGATCTTGCCGTTGTGGAGCACCATCCCGCCGATCATCTGGACGTCGAAATGGCGCATGCCATGGACCCGCTTGCCCGCCTCCCGCACCACTGCGAAGGCCTCTGGCAGCAACTGGTCCAGCGTTGCCCCATCGGCGAGGCGCTGGCGGAATTCCGCCGTCTTGCCCTGCAAGGCCTCGTCCGGGAGGGCCTCCATGGTGGGCTCCAGCGCATTGATGGCGCGGACGGTCTGGGCGTATTGACGGATCAGCCGGTCATTGCGGCTGCCGAAGATTTTCTTGAGAAGGCCGGAGATCATGGGGGACGCGAACGGTCAAGACGGCAAAGGCGCGAGTTTAGCATGCTCAGGTTACCCGCCACCCCCACCGCCAGGGGCCCGCTCAGGGACTCACGTCAGGCCAAACAGATCTCCCAGGGGGCGTTTGATCCGCCCGGCCATGCGGGAGGCAAAGGGCTCCGGGTAGTTGGAGGGCTTGGCGCGTGCCGGCGCATCGGCGGCCCGGAGCACCCCAGGGCTGTTGTCGTGTCTTGGTCCATGGGCAACGCTCCAGGGCAGGGAAGCACACCGGCTGCGGGGTAGCAGGTGGGGCCAATCGGGTCAGGGCAGCAGATGCCGGGTGAAGAAAGCAGCTATTTTCTGGTCCACCGCCGGCAATTCGCTGCGATCGAAGCCAGGGGGGATCATTGAGCATGTCGCCGATCAGCCCCCTCAGCCCCGGCGGCAAAGGCGAGAGCAAGGCGCCATGCCCCCCTGTGGGCAGGTCAGCCACCCACTCGCAGGACTTGCAGACTTGCAATACCCGGTCGCCATGAAAGCGCGGCAGTAGCCAGCGGTCCTGCCGGGCGGTCACCAGGCCCAGGGGCATCTGGGGCGCAACCAGGGAGTTCATGTCAAAGTCCGCCGCCGCAGGCACCGCCGCAACGATTGCGGCAACCCGCGGATCGCCATGGGTCTGGGGGGTGGCATCGCCAAAGCGGTAACGGATGATGGCCAGGGCAAGCCATTTCTTGAATCCGTCGACGATGCCACCGTCGAGCCGCAGGTAAAGGCCCACGCAAGCCTGGAAGTCCTCTGCCAAGTGGGCCTCGCAGTGCTGCTTGAAGGCGGCCCGGGACCAGCGCCCGCCGGCCATGGTAAGCGCCGTGTGCCCGCCGGCTGACATGCCGTAGAGGCCGACCCGATTGAGTTTCAACGCAGGCGCAAAGCGTCGGTCGAGGCCGATGGTATCAATGGTCTGGGAGATTTCCGCCGGCCGGGTGGCGAAACTGTCCGGGCCGGTATTGCTGGCGTCCTTATAGTTGTCGGCCTGGTGCTCGGGGAGGGCCACCACGAAGCCCGCCCCCACCTGGGCCCGGGCCAGGTCGGCATGGACCCAGGGCGCCCCACCGGTGCCGTGGGAGACGATCACCAGGCGACCGTTCCCTTGCACGAACCCACCATCGACTGCCGCCTTGAAGGCAAGCTCACCCCCGGGCAGGGTCCGGAACACCCTTTGCTCCTCTGCGCCGCTGGGATAGAAAACCACAATGGGGCCACGCTCGGCAGTGGCGGGAAGTTCCGTCATCCCCACCGCCCCCCAGGCCAGGGCGGGCAGCCACGCCAGGGAGACCCGGGCGAGGGTGCGCCCAACGAGTAAACGAGTCATGGGATCTGCTCCTTGTCCGGAAAATCCCCGCATGATGTCATTTGATTATCTCCATGTCTCGCGGGCCTTCCTGGAGCCAGTGCCCCTTCAACCGCAAAGGATGGCCGCTCGTGCCGGGGCAGGGCGCCCACGTCCAGCCAGTCGGCGGAATCCCGCCAGAGGGTGGCGCGGAAGCGCTCGTGGAAAAATGCAAAGTGGCCAATGGGGCCTACGCCGACGGATTCGGGGCGCACTGTCAGGCGCAGGCGGTGGCCGTTTTCGAATTAGGCCAGCAGAGGGTCGATGGCCGCCGGCGTGCCGAAGGGGTCATCGCTGATACCTACCGCGAGGATCTCGCCCCTCATGGCCTTGAATCCCTCCCGCATCGCCGGGGGGCAAGCGATTGACCGAAATCTCCGCGCTGGTCAGGCCAAGACGCTGCCCCAGAAACACCTTGCCCAGGATGCCGCGGGGAAAGGACGGGTGGCTGAAGCGGTGTTGTCCCGGGTCGGCCAGTGGGCCCAGGCGGGCCTGCTGGAGGGGCGCGCCGCCACGACCCACTGGCGCCTGCCGGGCTATTTGCGGCAGCGGCATCCCGGTTGCCGGGTGGACATCAACCCCATGGAGCGGGTCCAGGAGCGGGTCATCAGCGCCGGCGCCGCCCTCGCCCGCCGGGTACGCCGCGCCACGGGCAAAAGCGCCCTGGATCTGGTGCAGGCGGTGCGGCTGCGCCGTGCCCGTCACCTGCTGGAAACCACCGACCTGCCCCTGGGGGAAGTCGCCGCCCGGGTGGGCTATGGGGACGCCACGGCGCTGCGCAAGCTCACCCTCCGCCCCCTAAAGGTAACGCCTGGGCGCCTGCGGGGGTGCCGCACCAGCCCCTTTGGCGCCAATTCCTAGAGGATCGTTGCCAGGGTTCGGCGGGCAACCTACCATGGGGGCCCGCCCGCTCCATGCTCCCCATGACCCGCCCCCTAGACGGCTACTTTCACGGTGCCGACGCCCTGTCCCGACTCCAGGAACACGCCTCCCGCCTGCTGCGCCTGCAGGCCGTTCTGGACGAACTGCTGCCGCCGCCCCTGGCGGAAGCCTGCCGGGTGGCCAATCTGCGCCAGGACGAGTTGATCCTCCACACCAGCCACGGCGCTGCGGCGGCGCGACTGCGGCAGATGCTCCCCAGCCTCCAGGAAGCCTATATCCGCCGGGGCCATCTCATCGGCAACATCAAGGTCCGGGTCCACCTGGAAGCCCCCCGCCCGGACCCGCGCCCGGCCACTGTCCGCAAGGTATCCACCGATGCTCGGGACGAACTGGCCCGTCTGGCCGACCACCTGCCCAAGGAAAGCCCCCTGGCTGCGGCCCTGGCCCGCTTTATCCGGCGCACCAGCTGAACCCCGCCAAGGGAAATTACAGGAAGGGCACGAACACCCGTTCCAGGGCCAGGAGGGACAGGAACACCAGCAGGATGACCAGCAGGGCCTTGGCCACTTGCCAGGTGAAGCGCCGGAAACGGACCTGGCCGGTGATCAGGTAAACCACCAGGGATCCCGCCATCAGAATAGCGGCCAGCACCACCAGCAAGCGGATGATCAGCATGGCCGGGGCTCAGGCCAGCAGGGGCTCGAAGATCGCCGCAGCATAGGGGGCGTCCTCCCCGGGGGACTCAAAGGTGACGATCTCCCAGGCGCTCCTGTCGTCCAGCAACACCCGCAGGATCTGGTTGTTAAGGGCGTGGCCGGACTTGTGGGCGGAGTAATGGGCGAGCAGGGGGTGACCCACCAGGTACAGGTCGCCGATGGCATCGAGCACCTTGTGCTTCACGAACTCATCGGCATAGCGCAGGCCGTCGGCGTTAAGAACCCGGTATTCGTCCATCACGATGGCGTTGTCCAGGCTGCCCCCCTGGGCCAGACCGTTGTCCCGCATGTACTCCACCTCCTGCATGAAGCCGAAGGTGCGCGCCCGGGCCACATCCCGGGTGTAGGCCTGCTCGGCGAAATCGATGGATACCTGGGTGCCGGTGCTGTCGATGGCCGGGTGATTGAAGACAATCGAAAAATCCAGGCGGAAACCGTTGTAGGGCGCCAGCTTCACCCACTTGTCCCCTTCCCGGAATTCCACTTCCTTCAACACCCGCAGAAAGCGTTTGGGTGCCGGCTGCTCCACGATGCCGGCGGACTGGATCAGGAACACGAAAGGGCCGGCGCTGCCATCCAGGATGGGGATCTCCGGCGCATCCACGTCCACCCAGGCGTTGTCGATGCCCAGGCCGGCCAGGGCGGACATCAGGTGCTCCACCGTCCCCACCTTGGCCTCCCCCTGCTGGAGCCCTGAACACATCCGGGTATCCACCACTGAATAGGGGCTGGCCGGCAGATCCACCGGCGGCTCAAGATCCACCCGCCGGAACACGATCCCGGTATCGGGCGCCGCCGGTCGCAGGGAAAGGCTGACCTTCTGGCCACCATGGAGCCCCACCCCGGTGGCGGTAACGACGGTTTTCAGGGTGCGTTGCTTGATCATGGCCGGCCTCGTGTGCAAGTCATTGAATCTTAACATCGGGCCCCTTTTTGCACGACCCGTTCCGCCGCACCGCAACATCCCGCCGTAAAAAAGGCGACGGGCGCCCGGCGCGGACGGGAGGCGTCGTCCGCAACCGGGCGCCCGTCCTGGGCGCGGCCGAAAAGGCGCTTAGTCGGCCTGTTTGCGCAGGAAGGCGGGGATGTCGTAGGTGCCCACGCCGTTGGCGCTCATGGCTTCCACGGTGGTGCGGCGGCCGCTGCGGATCACGGCGGGCACGTCCAGGTTGCTCATGTCGATGGCGGTGCTGGTGGGGCCGTAGGTGCCGGTACCGGCCACCATCTGCATCACCGGCTTGGCCATGGCGACCCGGGGTGCCCCCAGGCCGGTGGCCACCACGGTGACGCGGATGGCGTCGCCCATGGATTCCTCGAAGACGGTGCCATATTTGACGAAGGCCTCGGGGGCGGCGAAGGCCTGGACGGTTTTCACCGCGTCCCGCACCTCGGACATTTTCAGGGACCGGCTGGCGGTGATGTTGATCAGCACGCAACGGGCGCCAGACAACTCGGTGCCTTCCAGCAGGGGGCTGACGGCGGCCTGCTCGGCGGCGATGCGGGCGCGATCGATGCCGGCGGCTTCGGCCGAGCCCATCATGGCCCGCCCCATCTCGGCCATGGCGGTGCGCACGTCCTGGAAGTCCACGTTCACCAGGCCAGGCACGTTGATGATTTCAGCGATGCCCCCCACCGCGCTGGTGAGCACGTTGTCGGCGGAGCGGAAGCACTCTTCGAAGCCGGCGTCATCGCCATAGACTTCCAGCAGCTTGTCGTTGAGCACCACGATCAGGGAATCGACGCTCTTGGAGAGCTCCTCGATGCCACTCTCGGCTACCCGCAGGCGGTTCTCGAACTCGAACGGCTTGGTCACCACCCCCACCGTGAGCAGGCCCATTTCCTTGGCGATCTCGGCGATCACCGGGGCGGCGCCGGTACCGGTACCGCCACCCATGCCGCCGGTGATAAAGCACATGTGGGCGCCTTCCAGGGCGGCGGCGATGGCCTCCCGGGTTTCCTGGGCCGCCGCGCGGCCTGCCTCAGGCTTGGAGCCCGCCCCCAGGCCGGTGCCCCCGAGCTGCACCTTGGTGGCTGCCAGATTGCGGGACAGGGCCTGGGCATCGGTGTTGGCGGAAATGAATTCCACCCCCTGCACGCCGCAGCGGATCATGTGATCCACCGCATTGCCCCCCGCGCCGCCGACCCCGATCACCTTGATGACCGTGCCAACCGGTGCTTTCTCAATGATTTCAAACATTTGCATAGCCTCCTTTAACTGCCGCCCCCGCCCGAGAACGGCTTACCGAAACCGGTATTTAGTATCCCGCCGAAAGTCTACAACTAAATGTAGTTCTCCGGCAGCAAAACATTCAATACGGATGCATCCGTCCGCCCCATTTCGGGGAACGGATGCATCCCCTTAAAAATTCCTCTCGAACCAAGCCTTCATGCGGTGGAAGAACTGCTTCACATTGCGGTTCTCCCGGGCCTGAATGCCCCGTCGACGCTGGGCCAGCCCCTCTTGCACCAAACCCATGGCCGCCGCGTAACGGGGCTGGCAGACCACGTCCGCCAGGCTGCCCTCGTACATGGGCACCCCCACCCGCACCGGCATGTGGAAGATCTCCTCCCCCAGCTCCACCATCCCCCTCATCACCGAAGCACCGCCGGTCAGCACGATCCCCGAAGACAGGAGCTCCTCGTAGCCGCTGCGGCGCAGTTCGGCCTGGACCAGTTCAAAGAGCTCCGACACCCGAGGTTCGATCACATCCGCCAGGGCCTGGCGGGAAAGCTTGCGGGGCGGGCGATCGCCCACCCCGGGGACTTCGATCATCTCCGCGGGGTCCGCCAGGGTATGCATGGCCACCCCGTGGCGGATCTTGATTTCCTCCGCTTCCGAGGTGGGGGTGCGCAAGGCCATGGCGATGTCGTTGGTGATCTGGTCCCCCGCCACCGGCAGCACCGCCGTGTGGCGAATCGCCCCCTGGGTGAACACCGCGATATCGGTGGTGCCGCCGCCGATATCCACCAGGCACACCCCCAGTTCCTTTTCGTCCTCCGAGAGGGTCACATAGCTGGAGGCCAGGGGCTGGAGGATCAGGTCCAGCACCTCCAGCCCGCAGCGGCGCACGCACTTGACCACGTTCTGGGCGGCGGAGACGGCGCCGGTGACGATGTGCACCTTGGTCTCCAGCTTGACGCCGCTCATCCCGATGGGCTCCCGCACCCCGTCCTGGCCGTCGATGATGAATTCCTGGGTCAGGATGTGGAGGATCTGCTGGTCCGCCGGAATGGGCATGGCCCGGGCCACCTCGATGACCCGCTCCACGTCCAGGGGGGAGACTTCCTTGTCCTTGATGGCCACCATCCCGTTGGAGTTGAAGCTCTTGATGTGGCTGCCGGCGATGCCGGTGTAGAGGTCGCGGATCTTGCAGTCGGCCATCAGCTCAGCCTCCTGGATCACCCGGGAGATGGAATCCACCGTGGCCTCGATGTTGACGACCACGCCCTTTTTCAAGCCGTGGGAGGGCTGGGTGCCCAGGCCAATCACGTTAAGCCGGCCATCGGGCCGGGCCTCGGCCACCAAGCAGGTGATCTTGGCGGTGCCGATATCCAGGCCGACGATCAAATCCTTGTATTCCTTGCTCATTTCTTGCCTTTCACGGGCGCGGGCAGGGCCACTGGCTTGAGGGCGAAGCCGCCGGGGTAGCGCAGGTCCGCCACCACCACCTTCACATTGAGATGCTTTTGCGCCTCGGGGAAGCTACGCACGAAGCGCGCCAGCCTTTCGTCGAGGCTCGATTTTTCCTGATCCCGGCCCAGGTGAATCACCAGACCGTCGTCAAGTTTAAGTTGCCAGGCCAGGCGGGAGGACAGGCCCAGCCCCACCAGCTGGCGCCCCATCGGCGCCACCGCTTCCGAGAAGCGGCCATACTGGCCCAGGACATCCGCCGACATGCCTTCCGGCCCGGAAAAGCTGGGCATCCGGGCGTTGCTGCTGGCGGTGAAGATCTCCCCCTGGCGGTTGACCAGACGGGTTTCGCCGGAGTCGTTGGCGCTCCAGTAGGCTACCGCCTGATGCTCCTCCAGGCGCAATTCGATGGCCGCCGGCCAGCGCCGCCGCACCTCGGCATGGCGCACCCAGGGCAGCTTCTCGAAGGCACCCCGCACGTCGTCCAGATCCACGGTGAAGAAATTGCCCCGGATGCTGGATCGGGCGGCGTATTCCAGTTGCTCGGTGGTGACCTGGGCGGGGGGGGTGAGCAGGATCACATCCTGCACCGGGAATACCTGACGGGCCAGCAGCCAGGCCACCAAGGCGTAGCCCAGGCCACCCGCTCCCCACAGCAGGAGCAGATCCGCCATCAGGTTGAGGAGCCGGGGACGGTGCCACAGGCCCTGGGGAGGCGCGCCAGCCCCGGCCCCGCCTCGGGGGCTGCCGCGGGCAAAGGAGCGCCGGCTGGCTTCAGCCAAGGCGGGCATCCCCCAGGATGGCCAGACACAGGGCCTCGAAGGACAAGCCGGCAACCCGGGCCGACATGGGCACCAGGGAGTGGCCGGTCATGCCCGGCGCGGTGTTCATTTCCAGCAGGTAGGGGCGGCCGTCGGCGGTGAGGATCAGGTCGGCCCGGCCCCAGCCCCGGCACCCCAGCACCCGGGCGCTCTTCAGGATCAGCGCCTGGAGGGCCGCCTCCTGGTCCGCCGGCAGGCCGCAGGGGCAGTCGTAGCGGGTGTCGTCAGTGAAATATTTGTGCTGGTAGTCATAATTGCCATCCGGTGCCACGATCCGCACCAGGGGCAAGGCCCGCTCCCCGAGGAAGGGGGCGGTGAGTTCCTGGCCGGTGATGAATTCCTCGGCAATCACCAGGCTGTCGAAGCGCGCCGCCAGCGCCCAGGCGGCCTTCAGCTGGCCCGCCTCGGTGACCTTGGTGGCCCCCATGCTGGAGCCCTCATGGACCGGCTTCACGAAGATCGGCAGCGCCAACTCCGCCACCACGGCGTCCCAGTCGGTGTCCGCTTCCAGAATGGCGTAACGGGGGGTGGGCAAGCCGGCTGCCTGCCACACCATCTTGGTCCGCCACTTGTCCATGGCCAGGGCCGAGGCCATCACCCCGCTGCCGGTGTAGGGGAGGCCCATCAGCTCCAGGGCACCCTGGACGGTGCCGTCCTCGCCACCCCGGCCATGGAGTGCGATGAAGGCCCGGTGGAACCCCTCTTCCTTGAGGATGTGCAGATCCCGCTCCGCCGGATCGAAGGGATGAGCATCCACCCCCGCCCCTTGCAGGGCGGCCAGCACCGCCTGCCCGGACATCAGGGAAACCTCCCGCTCGGCGGAACTACCGCCGAAGAGCACCGCCACCTTGCCGAATTTGCCGCGCACTGTCCTTATTCCTCGCCTGCTGCCAGTTTGCCGGGCACCGCGCCGATGGAGCCGGCACCCATGGTAATCACCACATCCCCGTCCCGCGCCGCCGCCAGGATGGCTGCCGGCATCTCTCCGATTTCTTCCACGAACACCGGCTCCACCTTGCCCGCCACCCGCAGGGCCCGGGCCAGGGCCCGACTGTCGGCCTGGACCACCGGCGCCTCGCCGGCGGCATAGACCTCCGCCAGGAGCAGGGCATCCACGGTAGACAGAACCTTCACGAAGTCCTCGAAGCAATCCCGGGTGCGGGTGTAGCGGTGGGGCTGGAAGGCCAGCACCAGCCGCCGGCCGGGGAAGGCCCCCCGGGCCGCTGCCAGGGTGGCGGCCATCTCCACCGGGTGGTGGCCGTAATCGTCGATCAGGGTGAAGTGGCCGCCACCGGCCGCCGCGACTTCGCCATAGCGCTGGAAGCGCCGCCCCACCCCCCGGAACTCCGCCAGGGCCTTGACGATGGCCTCGTCCGGCACCTGTACCTCGGTGGCCACTGCGATGGCCGCCAGGGCGTTCAGGACGTTGTGCATGCCTGGCAGGTTGAGTTCGATGGGCAGGCGCGAGGTGCTGCCGTTGACCCGCACCGCGTCGAAGATCATCCGCCCACCCTCGGCCCGGATGTTCTCTGCCCGGATGTTGGCGCTCTCGGAAAAGCCATAGCGCACCACCTGCTTGGACACCAGGGGCATGATGGAGCGCACGTGGGGGTCGTCCTCGCACAGCACCGCCACCCCGTAGAAGGGCAGGCGCTGGAGAAAATCCACGAAGGCCTGCTTGAGGCGGGCGAAGTCGTGGCCGTAGGTGTCCATGTGGTCGGCGTCGATGTTGGTCACCACCGAGATCACCGGCGACAGCATCAGGAAGGAAGCATCCGACTCGTCCGCCTCCGCCACCAGGAAGTCCCCCTTGCCCAGCCGGGCGTTGGCCCCAGCGGCATTGAGTCGCCCGCCGATCACGAAGGTGGGGTCCTGCCCCCCTTCAGCCAGGATGCTGGCCACCAGGGAGGTGGTGGTGGTCTTGCCGTGGGTACCGGCGATGGCGATACCGCTTTTGAGGCGCATCAGCTCCGCCAGCATCTGGGCCCGGGGCACCACCGGGATGTGAGCGGCCCGGGCGGCGATCACCTCCGGGTTATCCCCCTTCACGGCAGTGGAGGTCACCAAGGCATCGGCCCCGGCGATGTTCTCCGCCCCATGCCCCTGGACGATCCGTGCCCCCAGGGCCTTGAGGCGCCGGGTGGCGGGGTTGTCCCCCAGATCGGAACCGGACACCGCGTAGCCCAGGTTCACCAGAACCTCGGCAATGCCGCTCATACCGGCCCCGCCGATGCCCACGAAGTGGATGTGCTTGACCTTGTGTTTCATGCTTTCACCGGAGAGGACACCCTCCCCGCCAGTTGTTCGCAAAGCTCGGCCACCGCTTGGGCGGCCTCCGGCTTGGCCTGGGCCCGGGCCCGGGTCGCCATGGCCAGCAGGGTTGTCCGGTCCAGGTCCGCCAGGATGGCGGCCAGGGACTCAGCATTCAGTTGGGCCTGGGGCAGCAGTCGGGCCGCGCCGACATCCGCCAAGAAGCGGGCATTGCCGGTCTGGTGATCATCCACCGCATGGGGGAAGGGCACCAGGATGCTCCCCACCCCGGCAGCGGCCAGTTCCGCCACCGTCAAAGCCCCGGCCCGGCAGATCACCAGATCCGCCTCGGCGTAGCGGGCCGCCATGTCGTCAATGTAGGGCAGCAGCTCGCCCTCCACCCCGGCTGCGCGATAGGCCGCCCCCAGGGCGTCGATCTGCTTGGCCCCGGCTTGGTGGGTGACTCGGGGACGCTGGTCGGCGGGAAGCCGGGCCAGGGCCGCCGGCACCGCCTCGTTCAAGGCGGCCGCCCCCAGGCTGCCCCCCACCACCAACAACCGCAGGGGACCGCTCCGCCCGGCAAAGCGCGCCTCCGGCGGGGCCAGCCGGGTGATTTCCGCCCGCACCGGGTTACCCACCCAGCGGCCCTTGGCCAGCACGCCCGGAAAACCGCTTACCACCCGGTCGGCCACCGCCGCCAGCACTCGATTGGCCAAACCCGCCACCGAATTCTGCTCATGGATCACCAGGGGCCGCCCCACCAGGGCTGCCATCATGCCACCGGGAAAGCTCACATAGCCCCCCATCCCCAGCACCACCGCCGGGCGTAGCCGCCGCAGGCTGGCCAAGGCCTGCCAGAATCCCCGCAACAGATTCACCGGCAGCAGCAATTTGCGCAACAGGCCCTTGCCCCGCAGGGCCGAAAAATCCACCCAGGCCATCTCGTAGCCTTGAGCTGGAACCAGACGGGCCTCCATGCCCGCCGGATTGCCCATCCAGGCGATCCGCCAGCCCCGCTCCCGCAGGGCCTCGGCCACCGCGATGCCCGGATAGATGTGACCGCCGGTGCCGCCAGCCATGACCAGGAGGAGGGGCGCGGTCATGCGTCACCCCGCAGAGGCACGATGTATTGGCTGCAGGCCGCCGCAAGAATAGCTTGCGGCCCTCGCCGAAACCGCCAAGTCATGCGCCACCCCGCTGGGGTACGATGTTTTGGCTGTAGGCCGCCGCAAGAATAGCTTGCGGCCCTCGCCGAAACCGCCAAGTCATGCGCCACCCCGCATGACTTGGCGGTTTTCCCAATCGATCCGGAGCAGGATCGCCAGGGCCAGGCAATTGGCGACGATGCCGGAGCCGCCGAAGCTCATCAGGGGCAGGGTCAGGCCCTTGGTGGGCAGGAGCCCCATGTTCACCCCCATGTTGATGAATGACTGGACGCCGATCCACAGCCCGATCCCCTGTGCCACCAGCCCGGCGAAGTAGTGCTCCAGGTGGATGGCCTGGCGGCCAATGGCGAAGGCCCGCTGGATCAGGATGGCGAACAGCACCACCACGGCGAACACCCCCACGAAGCCCAGCTCCTCGGCGATGATGGCCAGCAGGAAGTCGGTATGGGCTTCCGGCAGATAGAAGAGTTTTTCCACGCTCCCTCCCAGCCCCACCCCGAAGAGTTCTCCCCGGCCAAAGGCGATCAGGGCGTGGGACAGCTGGTAGCCCTTCCCGAAGGCATCCTGCCAGGGATCAGTGAAGCCCAGGATGCGCTGGCGGCGGTACTCCGAGAAGGTGATGAGGAGCACGAAGCCCACCGCCGCCACCACGATCAGCAGGGCGAAGATACGGGCGTTGATCCCCCCCAGGAACAGGATGCCGAAGGCGATGGCGGTGATCACCACGAAGGCACCGAAATCCGGCTCCTTCAAGAGGAGGAAGCCCACGAACAGGATCACCCCGGCCATGGGCAGGAAACCCTTCTTGAAACTGGCCATGTGGGGCAGCTTCCTCACCGTGTAATCGGCGGCATAGAGGGCGGCAAAGAGTTTCATCAACTCCGAAGGCTGGAGGTTGATCACCCCCAGGGGCAACCAGCGGCGGGCGCCGTTCACATCCCGGCCGATACCGGGAATGAGCACCACCAGGAGCAACACCACCCCGCCAATGAACAGCCAGGGCGCCATTTCCTGCCAACCCCGCACCGGCACCTGGAAGGCGACGATGGCCAGCACCAGCCCGATGGCCAGGAAAACCCCATGGCGCACCAGGAAGTAATGGGCCGAATGGCCGGTGAAACGGGTGCCCTCGGCGGTGGCGATGGAGGCCGAATAAACCATCACCAGGCCTAGCAGCAGCAGGGCCAGGCTGGACCAGATCAGCCAGGGATCCAGCTCCCGGGGCTGGCCGGCTGGCCGGATCAGGCGATTGACCGCCCGGGAAGTAGACAGCGCCCCCCCCTCGGAGCGGCGGGCGGCGAACAGGGCAGCCAGTTTCATGGTCTTTCCACCCCCGGCAAGCCAAGCACCGCGGCGATGAACACCTCGGCCCGGTGGGCGTAGTTGCGGAACATGTCCAGGCTGGCGCAGGCGGGGGACAGGAGCACCGCGTCCCCCGGCTGGGCCAGGGTGGCAGCCCGGCCCACCGCTTCGTCCATGTCGGCGGCGTGCACCAGCGGGGCGCCGCAGCCGGCCACCGCCGTCTCGATGCGGGCCGCATCCCGGCCGATCAGCACCACCGCCCGGGCATGGCGGGCAAAGGCCGCCCCGAGGGGACCGAAGTCCTGGCCCTTGCCGTCTCCCCCGGCAATCAGCACCACCGTCCGGCCCAAGCCTTCCAGGGCCGCCACGGTGGCCCCCACGTTGGTGCCCTTGGAATCGTCGTAGAACTCCACCCCGTCGGCTCGCCGGGCCACCTTCTCGACCCGGTGGGGCAAGCCTTTGAAGGCTGCCAGGGCCGGGACCAGCTTCTCCGGCGCCAGGCCGATGGCCTCCGCCAGAGCCAGGGCCGCCAGGGCATTGGCCACGTTGTGCAGGCCGGCCAGCTGCAGGCTGGCCACTGGAAGACGCGGCGCCTGGCCCCGCATCAGCCAGGGCTGGCCGTCCACCACCTCCAGGCCGAAGTCATCGGGCCCGGCGGGAGCATCGGTGCCAAAGGTGAACACCTGTCCGCCAGCCCGGGCCATAGCCGCCACCCGGGAATCCTGGCGGTTGACCACCTGCACGCCGCCGCCTTCGAAGATCCGCGCCTTGGTAGCGGCGTAATCCGCCAGGTCGGTATAGCGATCCAGGTGGTCGTCGGTGACGTTGAGCACGGTGGCGGCATCGAAGGCCAGGCTGCCCAGGGTCTCGATCTGGAAGCTCGACAGTTCCAGCACCCAGCAGGCCGGCAGGGCCTGGCCCTGTTCCAGACGGTCCAGCAACACCGCCAGGACGGCCGGGCTGATATTGCCGGCCACGGCGGTATCCAGGCCCGCGGAGGCGACCAGGGCCCCGGTCAGGGCGGTGGTGGTAGTTTTGCCGTTGGTGCCGGTAATGGCCACGATCCGGGTGGCCTGCCGCTGGCCCAGCTCCGCCAGGGCTTCGGCAAACAAGGCCAGCTCGCCGGTGATGGTCAGGCCCCGTTCCCGGGCCAGGGCGATGATGCCCCCCCGCGGGTCCAGCCCGGGGCTCACGGCGACGCGACCCACCCCCTCCAGCAACCCCGCCTCGAAGGGCCCGGTGACCAGCTCCAGTCCGGGCACCGCGGCCTGCAAGGCCCCGGCGCCTGGCGGCTCCGCCCGGGTGTCCGCCACCCGCAGGCGGGCACCCCGCCAGGCGCACCAGCGGGCCATGGCCAGGCCGGACTCTCCGAGCCCGAGCACCAGAACGAGTTGGCCATTCAGGGCACTGCCCTCCCGCCGGGCTGCCCCCAGGGAGGCCGCGCCCCCCCGGGGGGCAGCGAACGAAGTGAGCGCGGGGGCCGTCCGTTTCATCGCAGCTTGAGGGTGGACAGGCCGAACAGCACCAGCATCAGGGTGATGATCCAGAACCGCACCACCACCTGGGTTTCCTTCCAGCCCCCCAGCTCGTAGTGGTGATGCAGCGGCGCCATGCGGAAAATCCTTTTCCCGCCTGAGTACTTGAAGTACATCACCTGGAGCATCACCGACAGGGTCTCGGCCACGAACAGGCCGCCCATGATGAAGAGCACGATTTCCTGGCGGACCACCACCGCCACGGTACCAAGGGCCGCCCCCAAGGCCAGGGCCCCCACGTCCCCCATGAAGACTTCAGCCGGATAGGCGTTGAACCACAGGAAGCCCAGGCCGGCGCCGCACAGGGCGCCGCAGAACACCGCCAGCTCGCCGGCCCCATGGATGTAGGGCACCCCCAGATATTTGGAGAAGCCGGCGTGGCCCGCCACGTAGGCGAAGATGGCCAGGGCCCCGGCCACCATCACGGTAGGCATGATGGCCAGGCCGTCCAGGCCGTCGGTGAGATTCACCGCGTGGCTGGTGCCGTTGATCACGAAATAGGTGAGGGCCATGAAGCCCACCACGCCCAGGGGATAGGCCACTGCCTTGAAGAAGGGCACGATCAGTTCGGTCTGGGCCGGCTCGGTGGCGGTGAGCCCCAGGAACACCGCAGCGCCACCGGCGATCAGGGACGTCCACAGATACTTCCAGCGGCTGGCCAGGCCCTTGGGATTGCGGTGCACCACCTTGCGCCAGTCATCCACCCAACCCACCGCGCCGAAACCCAGGGTCACCAGCAGCACCACCCAGATGTAGCGGTTCTTGAGGTCGCCCCACAGCAGGGTGGTGATGGCGATGGCGATGAGGATCAGGGCGCCGCCCATGGTGGGGGTGCCAGCCTTGGTCAGATGGGACTTGGGGCCATCGTCCCGCACCGCCTGGCCGATCTTCTTGGCGGCCAGCCAGCGGATCACCCCGGGGCCGAAGACGAAGGAGATCACCAGGGCGGTGAGGGCCGCCAGCACGGTGCGCAGGGTGATGTAGCCAAAGACATTGAAGGCGCGGATGTCCTGGCCGAGCCAAAGGGCGAGTTCGAGCAGCATGATTCAGTGGTGTCCCGGGTTGGGGGTGGCGGCGTCCAAGGGCAGGGCGATGGCGTCGGCCACCCGCTCCATGCGCATGAAGCGCGAGCCCTTCACCAGCACCACGGTGCTAGCGTCGAGCCCCTTGCGCAGCGCGGCGATCAAATCTTCGATTTTCGCAAAATGCTGGCCCCCGTCGCCAAAATTCTTTGCCGCCACCTCGCTCATGGCCCCCAGGGCCAGGAGCTGGTCGATGCCCTGGCTCTTGGCGTAGCCCCCCACTTCATCGTGGAGCTGGGCGGAAGTCTGGCCGATCTCGCCCATGTCGCCCAACACCAGGATCTTGCGGCCCGGGGTGGACGCCAGTACGTCGATGCCGGCCCGCACCGAATCCGGGTTGGCGTTGTAGGTGTCGTCCAGCAAGGTGGCGCCATCCTGGGCATCCCGCCGCTGGAGGCGGCCCCGGGTGCCCCGGTAGTTGGTGAGGCCCCGGGCCACGGCCTCCAGGCCGGCCCCGGCGGCCAGGCAGGCCGCGGCCGCCCCCACCGCGTTTCTCACGTTGTGCAGCCCCGGTACCCGCAGTTCGAAAGAAACCGCGCCGGCCGGGGAGGTGAGATCCACCCGGGCCCCGAGGCCGCGCAGGGTAAAGGCGCCGTGCACCTCGGCCTGCTGCTCCAGGCCGAAGCTCACCACCCGGCGCAGGGCGTTCTGTTCCCGCCAGAAATCGGCGAAGGCATCATCCCCGTTCACCACCGCCACCCCGGCATGGCCCAGGCCTTCATAAATGGCGCCCTTTTCCCGGGCAATTTCCAGCAGCCCTCCCATTCCCTGGAGGTGGGCGCGCTGGGCATTGGTGACGATGGCCACGGTGGGCTTGGCCAGCTGGGTCAGGTAGGCGATCTCGCCGGGATGGTTCATCCCCATCTCGATCACCGCCGCCCGGTGGTGGCCCCGCAGGCGCAGCAGCATCAGGGGCAGGCCGATGTCGTTATTGAGGTTGCCCTGGGTGGCCAGTACCGCGTCAGCTGGGTCCATGCCATCCAGTTCGGCCTGGGCCCGCAGGATGGCGGCGCACATCTCCTTGACGGAGGTCTTGCCATTGCTGCCGGTCACCCCCACCAAGGGCAAGAGGAAATGGCTGCGCCAGTGGGCCGCCAGAGCGCCCAGGGCCAGGCGGGTGTCCTCCACCACCAGGAGCGGCAGGGGCGGCGGATTTTCCTGGGCATCGGCCCAGCGGGCATCCACCAGAGCGGCGGCGGCACCGTCCCGGGCGGCCTGGGCAACGAAATCATGGCCGTCAAAGCGCGCTCCCCGCAGGGCCACGAACAGCTGTCCCGGGGTGATGGCGCGGCTGTCGGTGCCCACCGCAGCGATGGCGGCCTCCCCCGTGTGGCGGGCCTGGAGAACCGCTGCCACGCTGCTCAGGCTCATCATGGCGTCAAGCCTTCCCGCGGTTCATGCCAGGCCGCCAAGGCCTCCCGGGCCTGGCTCAGATCGGAGAAGGGCAACCGCTCCCCCTGCACTTCCTGGTAAGGCTCGTGGCCCTTGCCGGCGATCACCACCACGTCATCGGCGCGGGCATCGACCAAGGCCGCCCGGATGGCGGAGGCCCGGTCGCAGATGCGCTCGGCGGTGGGGCCCGCGCCGGCAGCAACGGCATCCAGGATCGCCTCCGGATCCTCGCCCCGGGGGTTGTCGCTGGTCATGACCACCCGGTCGGCCAGGTTGCGGGCAACTTCTCCCATCAGGGGCCGCTTGCCCGGATCCCGATCGCCGCCGCAGCCAAAAACGCACACCAGCCGTCCGCCCCGGGCCTCGGCGGTGGCCCGCACCGCCTCCAGCACCTTGGCCAGGGCATCCGGGGTATGGGCGTAATCCACCACCACCAGGGGTTCCCCCACCCCGCCCACCACCTGCATGCGCCCTTCCGGCGCCGACAGACGACCAGCCACCGCCAGTACATCATCCGGGGCGATGCCCCGCTCCAGCAGGGCCGCCATCACCGCCAGCAGATTAGAGATGTTGAAACGGGCCACCACCGGGGCATGGACTTCGGCTTCCCGCCCATCTACCCCCAGGGTGAAGCGCATGCCGGCGGGGGTCGGGCGCAGATTGTCCGCCACCAGTACCCGGGAGGCCGCCACGGCATCGGCGTTGCTGGGAATCAGGGTATAGCCCACCACCCGATGGCCGGCAGCCAGCAGGCGGCGCCCCTGGGCTACTCCGAAGGCGTCATCCAGGTTGAGGACGTGGGCGCGAGCCCCAGGCAGATCGAAGAGCCGGGCCTTGGCGGCGGCATAGGCTTCCATGCTGCCGTGGTAATCCAGGTGATCCCGGGTGAGATTGGTGAAGATGGTCAGGCCGAAGACCGCGCCATTGACCCGCCCCTGGTCCAGGCCGATGGACGATACCTCCATGGCGGTGGCCACCGCGCCCTGGGCCCGGAAGTCCGCCAGTCGGTGGTGGAGGGCCGGGGCATCCGGGGTGGTGTTGGAGGCTTCGTCCAGCTTTCCCGGAAAACCGCAGCCCAGGGTGCCCACCACCCCACAGCGCTGCCCCAGGTCGGTCAAGGCCCGGGCCAGCCACTGGCTGACGGTGGTCTTGCCATTGGTGCCGGTCACCCCCACCAGCCACAGTTTTTCAGAGGGCGCGCCATACAGCCGATGGGCCAGGTGGCCCGACACGCCTCGCAAGCCGCTCACCGGAATGACCGGCACGCCAAGATCCGGCGGCAGCAGGCCGTCATCTGCGTCCCACAGCACGCCACAGGCGCCCCGGGCCACCGCATCGGCGCCATGGCGCCGGCCGTCGGTGCGAAAACCCCGATAGGCGACGAAGAGATCCCCCGCACCGACGGCGCGGGAATCGGCGCTGAGGCCGGTGGGCGCGAGCCCCCGGGCCATCAGTTCCGCCATCACCGCGTCCACGCTGGCAAAGATCACATTCGCTCCCGGGGGGGAACCGCCTTGACCTCCCCCTGGCGGGCCACCTGGAGGGGCACCAGGGGAGCGTCCGGCGTCACCCCCAGGGCCCGCAGGGTTCCTCCCATCACCTGGGCAAACACCGGCGCGGCCACGTCACCGCCGTAATGGAGCCCGGCGGAGGGTTCGTCGATCATCACCGCCACGATCAGACGGGGATCCGAGGCGGGGGCGAAGCCCACGAAGGATGAAACGTATCGGTTGGCATACCGGCCACCTTCCAGCTTGTGGGCGGTACCCGTCTTGCCCGCCACCCGGTAACCAGGGATCTGGGCCTTGGGGGCGGTACCGCCAGGCAGCACCGCCATTTCCAGCATGGCCCGGACTTCCCGGGCAGTCTGTGCGGAAAAGATCCGGCGCCCCTGGAGGGGTGGCGCATCCAGCTTGGAAAGGGACAGGGGCACGATATCCCCGTCCCGGGCGAACGCCTGGTAAGCGTTGGCCATCTGCATCAGGCTCACCGAAATGCCGTGGCCGTAGCTCATGGTGGCCTGCTCGATGGGTCGCCAGGATTTTGCCGGCCGCAATCGGCCGCCGGCTTCCCCGGGAAAGCCCAGCTTGAGGGGCGCCCCGAAACCCAGGCTGTCGAAGAGCCGCCACATGTCTTCCGAAGGGAAGGACAGGGCGATCTTGGCCGCGCCGATGTTGGAAGACTTCTGGATCACCTCGGCCACCGTCAGGGCGCCGTGGCGATGGGCATCGGAGATGGTGGCGTTACCGATGGTCAAGCGCCCCGGGGAGGTATCGATCACCGAGTCGAAACGGTATTTGCCTTTCTCCAGGGCCAACCCGGCAATGAAGGGCTTCATGGTGGAGCCCGGCTCGTAGGTGTCGGTGAACACCCGGTTGCGCAGCTGGGCCCCCGACAGCCCGCCCCGGTTATTGGGGTTGTAGGTGGGGTTGTTGACCAGGGCCAGGATCTCGCCGGTCTTGGCGTCTAGCACCACCACGCCGCCGGCCTTGGCCCGGTTGGCCTCCACCGCCTGCTTGAGGGCGGAATGGGCCAGGTACTGGACTTTGGCATCCACTGCCAGGTTAACCTCGCGGCCCTCCTGGGGTTCCTTGACGGACTCCACATCCTCGATGATCTGGCCACGGCGGTCCTTGATGACCCGGCGGCTGCCAGGGATGCCAGCCAGCACCTTGTCCCGGGCCAGCTCCATGCCTTCCTGGCCATGGTCTTCGGCCCCGGTAAAGCCCAGCACGTGGGCCATGACCTCGCCCCCTGGGTAGTAGCGGCGATATTCCCGTTGCTGATGCACTCCGGCCAACCTCAGGGCCGCTACCCGTTCCGCCACCTCGGGAGACACCTGGCGCTTGAGGTACACGAATTCCTTGCTGGAGGCCAGGCGGGCGTTGAGTTCGGCCACGTCCATTTCCAGTAGGGACGCCAGTTTGCGGACGTCGGCGGGAGCCAGGCGGGCATCGGAAGGTATCGCCCAGATGGATTTGACCGGCGTGCTCACCGCCTGGACATCCCCGTGGCGATCCAGGATCCGCCCCCGGGTAGCCGGCAGCTCGATAATCCGGGCGTAGCGGGATTCTCCCTTGGCCTGGAGGAAGTCGTCATTGACCCCCTGGAGGTAGAAGGCCCGCCCCACCAAGGACACGGACCCCAGCAGCAAGCCCAGCAGCACCAGGCGGGGACGCCAGACGGGAAGACCCTGTTTCAGGAGGGGATTGTGATTGAAGGTCACGTTGCGGGGATTTTTCACCGGCCGTCCTCCGCCACCACCAACTGGCCCGGCACGGGCGTGCGCATGCCCAGCTTGTCCCGGGCGATCTTTTCAACCCGGGCGTGGGACGCCCAGGTGCTTTGCTCCAATTGGAGTTGCCCCCACTCCACCTCCAGCTGCTGCATCCGGGCCTGCTCTCGCTCCAGGGCGATGAAACGCTGACGGGCCTGGTGCTGGGCCGCCACCGTCCCGAGGGCGCTGGCCACCACCAGCACGACGAGGGTGGATTCGACGCGATACATTAGGCTGCCGTCCTTTCCGCCACCCGCATCACCGCGCTGCGGGCCCGGGGGTTGGCCGCCACTTCGGCCTCGCCGGGACGCAGGACCTTGCCCAGAAGGGCCAGCCGAGGCTTGGGCAGATCCGCCGCCCGCAGCGGCAGGCGCGCCGGCAGTTGGGGCGGCCGCGACTCGTCCCGCATGAAGCGCTTGACGATGCGGTCCTCCAGGGAATGGAAGCTGATCACCACCAGACGGCCACCGGGCTTGAGGCGCGCCAGGCACTGGGGCAGGACTAGCGACAGCTCCTCAAGCTCCCGGTTGATGAAAATCCGTAGAGCCTGGAAGCTGCGCGTCGCTGGATGCTGCCCCGGCTCGCGTGTGCGGACCGCCTTTTCCACGATCGCGGCAAGTTGTCCAGTGGTTGCGACAGGTTCCCCTGCCCGAGCAGCAACAAGCGCCTTTGCAATCGCATGAGCAAACCGTTCTTCCCCATAATCCCTGATCACCTCCGTGATTTGGGCGACCGACGCTTCCGCCAGCCAATCCGCCACGGTCGGCCCGCGGCTCGTATCCATCCGCATGTCCAACGGCGCATCGAAGCGAAAACTCATGCCCCGCGCCGGCTCATCCAGCTGGGGCGATGACACCCCCAGGTCCAGCAAGATCCCATCCACCGCGGCCAGGCCAAGCCCGTCCAGCGCCTCCCCCAGCTCGCTGAAGGGCGCGTGGCACAGGGTCAGCCGCCCATCCGCCAGGGCCGCCCCCGCCACGATGGCCGCCGGATCCCGGTCGAAGGCCACCAGACGCCCTCCTGCCCCCAGCCGGGCCAGGATGGCCTGGCTATGGCCGCCTCGCCCGAAGGTGCCATCCACATAAACCCCTTCGGGCTTGATGGCCAACGCATCCACCGCCTCGGCGAGGAGCACCGTAACGTGCTGCAATCCGCCGCTCACAGCGCCAGACTTTCCAGCCCGGACGGCATGCCGCCATCCAGGATCGCCAGCATGGCCTCCTGCTGCTTCTGCCAGCCGGCTTCAGACCACAACTCGAAGTGGCTGCCCTGCCCCACCAGCCAGACCTGCTTCTCCAGCCCAGCGAACTGCCGCAGGGTGGGCGCCACCAGCACCCGGCCAGCGGCATCCGGCTCCTCGGACTGGGCATAACCGACCAGGAGGCGCTTATAGGCTGCGGTACGGGGATCGAAACTGGGGGCGGCCAGAACCTGGTCGCGGATCGGCGCCCAGGCCGACTCGGGGTAGACCAGCAGACAGCGATGGGGATGGGCAGTGATGACCAAGGGCGCGCCCGCCGGGGACAAGGCGTCCCGATGCCGGGCGGGGATCGCCAGGCGACCCTTGGCATCAAGACTGAGCGCGGCTGCTCCTTGAAACATGTTCTCCCCGAGCTGGCAAAGGGACGTGGGCGCCATCCGGCCACACTTTTCCCCACTTTTTTCCACTAATTCCCACTGTAGTGTAAAGGCCCACCAGGGTCAAGTCTGGAAAAATCAAATTTCCCGTGTGGACACAAAGACTTAAGCGCAGCGCAAAAGGCCCCGGGAGGCTTCAATAAACCCTGAAAAATCAATGGGGATAGCGCGGGCACCTGCGTCAGAGGCGCACGCCGGGAGCCTTGATGGCGATCAAGTGGGGGAAAGTGGGAAAAACGTCGGCCAGCGTGCCTGAAAATGGCGGAGGCATGCAATCCGGCACCCCGGCAAAGGACAAATCCTGGCCCGGATGGATGACGGAGATTCAGCAGAAGTGGGAAGCCTGCCGATAAGCCGGGTTCTGTCGACCGGCGCAGCTTTGCGGCCACGCCAGCGGGCAATCATTCCTCTAGGCGCCGTGTTACCACGGCGCTCAAGCAGCCTACCCGGGGACTCGACGGGCCGCGTCAACGCCCCCCTATTTGGCCTTGCCCCGGATGGGGTTTGCCGTGCCGGTCCTGTTGCCAGTCCCGCGGTGGGCTCTTACCCCACCTTTTCACCCTTGCCCGGCTTCTGACACCGTCGGCGGTATTTTCTCTGTTGCCAGGGGAAGAAACGGGGGCTCGCGCCGCCGGGCGAACCCGGACCAGAACCTTCCCTTCACCCTGGCCACCCCTTCGGATGGCACTTTCCATCGCTTTAGCCTTGCGGCCTATGGCGCCCGGCCGTTAGCCGGCATCCCGCCCTGCGGGGCCCGGACTTTCCTCCATGCGCGAAACGCACAGCGATTGCCTGGCAGACTTCCCGCCGGGATTATACCCCAGCCAGGGCGGCCGGCCGCCGGCCCGATGGCAAGGGACGAAACTGGGCTGTATCCCGATAATAGGCCGGGTCTTCACTGTCCACCGTCACCCCCGGAATGCCCTGCAACGGCAGGGGCGAAAACACCCGGGGGGTGGTGCACTGGGCCGGATCTGACAACCATGCCGCCAACCAGTCATCCGCTTCCTCCCGCTGCCAGACGGCATCCCTAGACAACCAGTCGGTGGACACGATCCGGTACAGGGCCTTGCCGCACAGGCCTGGAAATGGCGCCCGCAGTTGGTCATAACTGGCATGGCCAAAAATCAGAAAGCGCATGCCCGTCCGCACCGCCTCCCGTCGGTGCTGGAATACCTCCTCCCATCGGTGGGCGGCCAGGCCTTCGGCCAGGGACGAATCGGCGCAGCACACCAGCACCCCGCATTCATCGAACTGGGTCAGGGCATCCCGCACCGGCCCCCGCCCGGGGGTGGCGCGGGTCGCCACCAGATGGCGACGATTAAGGGCGGCCTTGGCCTGGGGAAAGGCACGCCATACCAGGGCGTTGAAGAAGTCGTGCCAATCCCCTGGGCGGGTGGGGATTTCCCCCTGACCATGAACGCGGACCTCATAGGCTGGAATGGCGGGGTCGGGCTCAACGCAAGTCAGGACTCGGCCACCGCCCCCCAGGCAGACAGGTGGCCGGGCCAGGAGATTGGTGAGATCCGCCAGGGGCGGCGGACCATCGGGGAATTCCCCCAGCCAGGGAGCCAGGGTCGCAAACAGGGGCAGGTCGGCCAGGGTCGGCCCGTGGATCACCGGGCGGGCGCCTCGGCACCCTCGAAAACGACCGTGCCATCCTTGTACAGGAAAGTCCCCACGGCCTTGCCAGGGGGCGTTGCCGGGGCATCATTCCAATCCTGCACCAGGCATTGCTCGGTGCTGGCCAGGTACCATTGCGGGCCTTCGCGGAGGGCCCATAGCCGGTCGCCAGCCACGAAAACCTCCATCCTGAGACTCTGGGTGCTCCCCGGTTTGATGCTCACCCGCCGCTGGCAGGCGGGCAGCCTGGAGACGATCACCGCCTGGCTGACCTCGCTACTCCAGAACCAGGGCTGCTCCCGGACCAGGATCACCGCTTCCCGGTTGCCATCGATGGAATAGGACACAGCCGTATTCTCGCAGCCCACCAACAGGGGCAAAACCAGGGCCAGACCGACGAGAGGACGCAAACGGAGCGGGATCATGGCGCAACTCCTCAGGCAAGACGCCAGGCAATGGTTTCCCCGGCCCGCAGGGGCACTAGGGGATCCTCCTCCAGATAGCCGATCTGGGCGGGAACCGGCCAGGCCTCCTTGGCCAGGGTGATCCGCTCGGAATTGGGCGGCAGGCCATAAAAGGCCGGACCGAACAAGCTGGCGAAGCCTTCCAGCTTGTCCAGGGCGCCCGCTGCCTCGAAGGCTTCGGCGTAAAGCTCGATGCCGGCATGTGCGGTGTAGCAACCGGCGCAGCCGCAAGCGGACTCCTTGGTGCTCCTGGCGTGGGGCGCCGAATCGGTACCGAGGAAAAACTTGGGATTGCCGGAGATGGCGGCCTGCACCAAGGCCTGGCGATGGGTCTCCCGCTTGAGGACCGGCAAGCAGTAGTGGTGGGGGCGGATGCCGCCGGCGAAGATGGCGTTGCGGTTGAGGAGCAGGTGGTGGGCGGTGATGGTGGCCGCCACGCCGGGCCCCGCCTCGCTCACGTACTGGGCAGCCTCGGCGGTGGTGATGTGCTCGAACACCGTGCGCAAGCCGGGGAAACGCTTGGCCAGGGGCGCCAGCACCCGATCAATGAAAACCCGCTCCCGATCGAAGACATCCACGTCCGCCCGAGTCTCCTCGCCGTGGACGCAAAACACCATGCCAAGGGCCTCCATCCGCTCCAGCACCGGATAGACCTTCTCGATCCGGGTGACGCCGGCGTCGGAATTGGTAGTGGCCCCGGCCGGGTAAAGCTTGACGGCATGGACCACACCGCTCTCCCGGGCCCGGTCGATTTCCTCCGGGGGGGTGTTGTCGGTGAGATAGAGAGTCATCAGGGGCTCGAAGCGGACCCCGGCGGGTACCGCCGCCAAGATCCGCTCCCGGTAGGCCAGGGCCTGCTCGGTGCTCACCACCGGCGGGCGCAGATTGGGCATGACGATGGCCCGGCCGAAGCGGCGGGCGGTATCCGCCACCACGGCGGCCAGGGCGGGGCCATCCCGCAGGTGGAGGTGCCAGTCGTCGGGGCGGATGAGGCTGAGGGTCTGCATGGAAATCACCGGAACAGGAACAGATTGATTATAGCGACGCGGCGCCCTCGCCCCGCAGGGCCAGGGCGCGTTCATAGAGGCGCTTCCTGGAAGCGCCGGTAATCTCGGCGGCCAGGCGCGCCGCGCTCTTCACCGGCAATTCGGCCAGCAGCAGGCCCAGCACCCGCTCCGCCTCCGGCGACAGGGCCGCTACCGGTGGCGGACCGGAGACGATCACCACGAATTCCCCCCGGCTCCGGTCCGGATCCGCCGCCAGCCAGGCCGGCGCTTCCAGCAGGGGCAGGCGCACGATCTGCTCGAAGCGCTTGGTGAGTTCCCGGGCCACCACCACCTCCCGTCCCCCTTCCAGCACAGCGGCCAGATCCGCCAGGGTTTCGGCGATGCGATGGGGCGCCTCGTAGAACACCAGGGCCGCCGGAATGGCCCGCAAGCCCTCCAGGGCCGTCCGCCGGGCCGCCTGTTTGGGCGGCAGAAAGCCGTGGAAATGGAAATGGGCATCCGTCAGGCCCGAGGCCGAGAGGGCCGCCACCGCCGCATTGGGGCCCGGCACCGGCACCACCAGAAATCCGGCCTCCTGCACCCGGGCCACCGCCCGGGCCCCCGGGTCCGACACCGCCGGCGTGCCGGCGTCGGTGATCAGGGCCACCGGCTTGCCCTCTTCCAGCAAGCGGATCAGGCCGCTGGCCGCAGACTGTTCATTGTGTTCGTGCAGGGCCAGCAAGCGCCCGCGAATGCCATAGGCATCGAGCAGGCGCTGACTGTGACGGGTATCCTCGGCGGCGATGACATCCACCGCCTTGAGTACCGCCAGGGCCCGCAGGGTGATGTCCTGCAGGTTTCCCAGGGGCGTGGCCACCACATACAATGACGGCGTCCTGGAGAGCACCCCTTCTGAATCAGCGGACGGAAAAGACATGGCGGGCTGGCTGGATGGCTGGAGGAAGCGCATTGTGGGCGGCGGCCCGGCACCGGCGCAAGACCGGGCCGGCGCGGGCGCCCGGGCCGAGGATCTGGCGGCCCGCATGCTGTCGTCCCGGGGCCTCACGGTCGTGGCCCGCAACGTGCGCTGCCGGGGCGGCGAGGTGGATCTGATCTGCCTGGAGGGCGTCAGCCTGGTGTTCGTGGAAGTACGGCTGCGCAGCCGGCAGGATTTCGGCGGCGCCGCCGCCAGCATCGACCGGCGCAAGCAAGGCCGCGTGATCCTGGCCGCCCGGACCTGGCTGGCCGGCCCGGGCCGGGCCCACGGCCACCGCCCCTGCCGCTTCGACGCGGTCCTGCTGACCGACCCGGAGGGCCGGCGGATGGAGTGGTTGCGGGGCGCTTTCGAAGCGGACGCCTGAACCCCACTTGGTAATGGAATGTAAGCCATGGTTTTCCGACCCAAACAAATGGGGCACCCTTCCAGGGTCGGCTGGACGGCCTGGGTCGTGGCGCTGGCGCTGCTCGGGGCACCGGTTCGGGCGGCCGACACGGTGTTGCTGCGGATCATGCAGGTCCCCTTGGCGGGCTTCCAGTACCACGCCGGCAAGATTCTGTGGGACGAGATGCGGGAGGGGGATGTCCTCACCCTGGCGCGGGAACCCGACAACCGCCACGATCCCCGGGCGGTGCGGGTGGAATGGCGGGGCGTGAAGCTGGGTTACCTGCCCCGGGGCGATAACGCCCAGGTGGCCGCCGCCATGGATCGGGGAGAAGGCTTCAGCGCCCGGATCGGCCGGCTGGCAAGCCATCCGGACCCCTGGAAACGGGTGCGGGTGGATGTATTCCTGGCCCTGTGAGGCCGCAGAACGGGGCAAGGGCCCATGCTAGACTCCGCCCCTTCCCAAGCAGCAGACAGAACAAGGACAAGCGTGGACCTGATCGCCCGGATCAACCGGCAATTCGAGGATAGCGCCGCCACCAAGCGTGGAGCGGCGGAGCTACTGGCAGCGCCCATCGCCGCCGCGGTGGAAGTGATGACCGCCTGCCTGGTCAACAACGGCAAGGTGCTGGCCTGCGGCAACGGGGGCTCGGCGGCCGACGCCCAGCACTTCGCCGCCGAACTGGTGAACCGTTTCGAGATGGAGCGTCCGCCCCTGGCGGCGGTGGCCCTGACCACCGACAGCTCCGCCCTCACCGCCATCGCCAACGACTATGACTTCACCCAGGTCTTCGCCAAACAGGTACGGGCCCTCGGCCAACCCGGGGACGTGCTGCTGGCCATTTCCACCAGCGGCAACTCCCCCAACGTGATCGAGGCCATCCACGCCGCCCATGACCGGGACATGCGGGTGGTGGCACTCACCGGCAAGGAAGGTGGCCAGATGGCTGGCCTCTTGAAAGATTCGGACCTCCACCTGTGCGTGCCCTCGGACCGCACATCCCGCATCCAGGAGGTCCACCTCTTGACCCTGCACTGCCTGTGCGATGGGATCGACTGTCTCTTATTGGGAGTGGAAGAATGAACCACAAGCTCAACACCATCCTGGCCTGGAGTCTGCTGGCCGCTACCCTCACCAACGGCCTGTCGGGCTGCTTCCCGGTGGTGGCCGCCAGCGCCGGCGCCGGCGCCTTGCTGGCCGCCGACCGGCGTACCTCCGGCACCTACGTGGAAGACGAAGGCATCGAATGGAAGGTCCAGAACCGGGCCAGCGATCGCTTCGGCGACCGGGTCCATGTCAATGCGGTATCCTTCAACCGGATCGTGCTGCTGGCCGGCGAAGCGCCGGACGAGGCAACCCGGGAGGAGCTCACCCGCATCGCCCAGGGGGTGCCCAACGTCCGCAATGTGGTCAATGAAGTGCGCATCGGCGCCAACACATCCTTGAGCAACCGGGCCAACGACGCGGCGCTCACCTCCAAGGTCAAAGCCCGCTTCGTGGATCAGGCCACCTTCGGCGTTCAGCATGTCAAGGTCTACACCGAAGCCGGCACGGTCTTCCTGATGGGAACGGTAACCCGCCGGGAAGCGGATGCCGCCACCGACCTGGCCCGCACCACCAGCGGCGTGAGCAAGGTGGTCCGGGTCTTCGAGTACCTGGGCGAGGAAGACGCCCGCCGACTGGACGGTCAGGCCGCCCAGGGGCAGAGCCCTGCGGGCGGTGGCGCCGAAGTCCATCCGATCCGCTAAGCCCTATCCCCATCCCGCAAAAAAGCCGGCTGACCGCCGGCTTTTTCATGGGCGCCGGGGTTTCAGCCGGCCAAGGCCGCCAGCAGCTTGTCGTGCACTCCGCCAAAGCCGCCGTTGCTCATCACCAGCACATGATCGCCGGCCCGGGCCTCCCGGGCCACCGCTGCCACCAGGGCCGCCAGATCATCGAAGACCTGGGCCCCATCCCCCAAGGGCGCCAGGGCCTGGCCCGCGTCCCAGCCCAGGTTGGCGCCATAGCAATACACCCGGTCCGCCTCCCCCAGGCTGGCGGGCAGCTGATCCTTCATGACCCCCAGCTTCATGGTGTTGGAACGGGGTTCCAGTACTGCCAGGATGCGCCCCCCCGGCACCAGCCGGCGCAAACCCGCCACGGTCAGGGCGATGGCGGTGGGGTGGTGGGCAAAATCGTCGTAGACCGCCACCCCCCGGACCGTTCCCTGCAACTCCAGCCGGCGCTTGACCCCCTGAAAACGGGACAAGGCATCAATGGCCACCTCGGGCGTCACCCCCACGTGGCGGGCCGCCGCCACCGCCGCCAGGGCGTTGGCGCGATTATGGCTGCCCGCCAGGGCCAGGCCCAGTTGCTGGCGCCCCACTTCGGCCCCCGCCAGGCGGAAAACCGCTTCGGTTGCGTCCTGGCCGACCTCCACCGACCAACCGGCGTCATCGTTGAACCACTCCAGTTCCGACCAACAGCCCCGCTCCAGCACCCGCCGCAGGGTCTCCTCCATGCCGTTGGCGATGATCCGGCCGCTCCCGGGCATGATCCGCACCAGGTGATGGAACTGGGTTTCGATGGCCGCCAGATCCGGGAAGATGTCAGCGTGATCGAACTCCAGGTTGTTGAGGATGGCGGTGCGGGGTCGGTAATGGACGAACTTGGAGCGTTTGTCGCAAAAAGCGGTGTCGTATTCGTCCGCCTCGATCACGAAGAAGGGGGCGTCCGTCAGGCGGGCCGATACCCCGAAATTCTTGGGCACCCCACCCACCAGGAAGCTGGGATTGAGGCCGGCATCCTCCAGGATCCAGGCTAGAAGCGAAGTCGTGGTGGTCTTGCCGTGAGTGCCCGCCACCCCCAGCACCCAACGCCCGGCCAGCACCTGCTCGGCCAGCCACTGGGGGCCGGAAACATAGGGCAAGCCCTGGTCGAGGATCGCTTCCAACAAAGGATTGCCCCGGGAGATAGCATTGCCCACCACGAACACATCGGGCTTCACGGCCATCTGGGCCAGGTCGAAACCCTCCACCAGCGCGATGCCCTGCTCCGCCAGCTGGGTACTCATGGGGGGATAGACGTTGACGTCGCAACCGCTGACGGTATGGCCGGCGGCCCGGGCCAGCAAGGCCACCCCGCCCATGAAGGTGCCGCAGATGCCGAGGATGTGGATGTGCATGAAGACTCCGGGGTCGTCCGCCGGAAGACTTGCCCCGGCTGCGTGTAGAATGGCGGCAATTCTAACCGATGGCGCGAGCGGTCCCGATCCCATGACTTCCCGTCCGCCCCCCCGTCCCCAATCCTTGAGAACCGGGCATCTGCGCCGGGAAATCGCCGCCCTGGCCGCCCGCATGATGGCCGAGGACGGCATCCACGATTTCGGCTTCGCCAAGCGCAAGGCCGCCAAACAGCTGGGGGCCGCGGACACCGAGTCCCTGCCCAACAACACCGAGATCGAAGCGGAGCTGCGGGCCTACCAAGCCATTTTTCAGGACGAGGAGCACCTGGAGCGGCTCTATGAGTTGCGCCTGGTTGCCGTTTCGGTCATGCGTCTCCTGGAAGACTTCCGGCCCTATCTCACCGGCCCGGTGCTGGAAGGCACCGCCGGGCGCTATTCCGAGGTGGAAGTGGATATCTTCCCGGAGAGCGCCAAGGAAGTGGAGATCTTCTTCCTGAACCGGGATATCCGTTACGACCTGCGGGAACCCCGCCGGCCTGGCCCCGAGGCCCCCGAGGCCTATCTGGATTTCGACTGGGAGGATGTGCCCATCCGCGCCGCGGTGTTCTCCCACCAATCGGAGCGCAACGCCCGCCGGGGCGGCAGCCGCACCCATGAGCGGGCCCGGCTCGCCACCGTGGAAGCCCTGGTGCGGGACATGGAAGCCGGACAATGAAACCGGCTCTGCGCCACGGCCTGGTGGTCCTGGTGGTGGTAGCCGCGGCCGGCGCCGGTGCGCTCACCCGCCAGACCCTGGATCGGACCGGCGCCCCGCCCCCCTCCGCCCAGGCCCCCGCCAGCCAGTTCCTGAGCCTGATCTTGCCAGACACCCAGGGCACCCCCCAGGCCCTGGCCCAATGGCATGGTCAAGTCGTCGTGGCCAACTTCTGGGCCACCTGGTGCCCCCCCTGCCGCACCGAAATCCCGGCCTTCGCCCGCATCAGCGAGCGCTACGCCGGCCAGGGAGTGCAATTCCTGGGGATCAGCATCGACACCCCCGCCAAGGTGGAGGCCTTCCAGAAAGAAGCAGGGGTACCCTACCCCTTGCTGATCGGCTCGCCGGAAACCCTGGAACTCTCCGCCAGGCTGGGCAATCACGCCCAAGCCCTGCCATTTACCGCGATTTTTGATCAGGGCGGGCGCCTGCGCCATGTGCGGCTGGGCACCTTGAGCGAAAGCGATCTGGAAGGCAAAATCCGCTCGCTACTTTCCCCCTGAACGCCCGCCCCGGCTAGACAAGTTGTTACCATTTACGGCAAACTTGCCGCCATGAAGCGGACAACACGCAGCAAAAAGACCGAGACAGAAAGCCCCTCGCAAGCCCGCATCCTGGTCTTGCACGGCCCTAATCTCAACCTGCTCGGCACCCGGGAACCCCAGATCTACGGTACAACCACCCTGGCGGACATCCATCTCGCCATGGAAAGCCGCGCCAGGTCCCAAGGGGTGATCGTGGAGTCCTTCCAGAGCAACCACGAAGGCCAGCTCATCGACCGGGTTCAGGCCGCGGCCGCCGAAGGGGTGGGTTTCATCATCATCAACCCCGCCGGCTACACCCACACCAGCGTGGCCCTGCGGGATGCCCTGGCGGGGGTTGCCATCCCCTACGTGGAGGTTCATCTGTCCAACGTCCACGCCCGGGAAGCCTTCCGCCACCATTCCTATTTTTCGGACCAGGCTGTCGGGGTCATCTGCGGCCTGGGGGCCCATGGCTACATGGCTGCCCTGGATTTCGCCCTGTCCCGTCTGCACGACAACTAAGACTAAGCCACCAAGCCCAGCCGGCCAACCAGGCCGGCCTATCCGCTGGAGAAGCACATGGATCTGCGCAAGCTGAAGAAGCTCATCGACCTGGTACAGGAATCCGGAATTTCCGAACTGGAAGTGACCGAAGGCGAAGAAAAAGTCCGCATCGCCAAGCACATGCCGGCCCCCGCCGCCAGCTACATGACCCATGTCCCCGCTGCTGCCCCGCTGGCGCCGGCCCCCGTCGCGGAGGCACCCGCCGCCGCCAATGCCCTGCCCGCCGGCCATGTCGTGAAATCCCCCATGGTGGGCACCTTCTACCGGGCCTCGGCTCCGGGCGCCAAGCCCTTCGTGGAGGTGGGCGACAGCATCGCCGATGGTCAGGCCCTGTGCATTATCGAAGCCATGAAGCTGATGAACGAGATCGAATCCGATGCATCCGGCAGCGTCAAGGCGATCCTGGTGGAGAACGGTCAGCCGGTGGAGTTCGGCCAGCCCCTGTTCGTGATTGGCTGACGGCTCAGCGATGTTCGAAAAGATTCTTATCGCCAACCGTGGCGAAATCGCCCTGCGGGTGCTGCGCGCCTGCCGCGAGATGGGCATCAAGACCGTGGCCGTCCATTCCGAGGCCGACACCGAAGCCAAATACGTCAAGCTGGCGGATGAGTCGGTGTGCATCGGTCCAGCGGCTTCCTCGGCCAGTTACCTCAACGTACCCGCCATCATTTCAGCGGCAGAGGTGACCGACGCAGAAGCCATCCACCCAGGCTATGGTTTCCTCTCCGAAAATGCCGATTTCGCCGACCGGGTGGAGCAATCCGGCTTCGTCTTCATCGGCCCCCGGGGGGACACCATCCGCCTGATGGGCGACAAGGTGTCTGCCAAGGATGCCATGCGCGCCGCCGGCGTGCCCTGTGTGCCGGGCTCCGACGGCGCCCTGCCGGAGGACCCCAAGGAAATCGTCCGGATCGCCCGGGCGGTGAAGTATCCGGTGATCATCAAGGCGGCCGGTGGTGGTGGCGGGCGGGGGATGCGGGTGGTGCACACCGAAGCAGCCCTCCTCAACGCCGTGACCACCACCCGCTCGGAGGCTGGCGCGGCCTTCGGCAACCCCACGGTGTACATGGAGAAGTTCCTGGAAAATCCGCGCCACGTAGAGATCCAGGTGCTGGCCGACCAGCACGGCAATGCCGTGTATCTGGGGGAGCGGGACTGCTCCATGCAGCGCCGCCACCAGAAGGTCATCGAGGAAGCCCCGGCGCCCGGGATCGACCGCCGCCTTATCGCCAAGGTGGGGGAGCGCTGCGCCGAAGCCTGCCGCAAGATCGGCTACCGGGGGGCGGGCACCTTCGAGTTTCTTTACGAGAACGGGGAGTTCTTCTTCATCGAGATGAACACCCGGGTCCAGGTGGAACACCCGGTCACCGAGATGGTCACCGGCATCGACATCGTCCAGGCCCAGATCCGCATTGCCGCCGGCGAAAAGCTCTGGTTCAAGCAGCGGGACATCCAGTTGAAGGGCCACGCCATCGAGTGCCGGATCAACGCCGAGGATCCCTTCAAATTCACCCCCAGCCCGGGCAAGATCACCAACTGGCACACCCCGGGCGGCCCGGGCATCCGGGTGGATTCCCATGTCTATAACGGCTACACGGTGCCCCAGCACTACGACTCCATGATCGGCAAGCTGATTGCCTACGGCGACACCCGGGAGCAAGCCATCCGCCGGATGCGCATCGCCCTTTCGGAAATGCTGGTGGAAGGCATCAAGAGCAACGTGGCCCTGCATCAGGAGCTCATGCTGGATGCCCGCTTCATGGAAGGGGGCACCAGCATCCATTACCTGGAGCACAAGCTGGCGGACCGCAATGAAGTGAAAAAGGCGTAAAGGAAGGCTCGCAATGTGGCTATCCGTAACCCTTGAAGCCGAAGCCGAGCGGGCCGAAGCCCTGTCCGAAGCCCTGATGAACCAGGGTGCCCTGTCGGTGAGCATCGAGGACGCGGACGCCGGCACCGAGGCCGAGAAGCCCCAGTTCGGCGAGCCCGGCCACCTGCCCACAGCCCTGTGGGATCACAGCCGGGTGATCGCCCTGTTCGACGCCGACGCCGAACTCCTGCCCATGCTGGCCGCCGCCAGCGCCCAGGCCGGCTTCCCCCAGGTCCCCCGCTTCACCGTGGAGGAAGTGGCCGAGCAGAACTGGGTGCAGCTTACCCAAAGCCAGTTCGACCCCATCCGCATCACCGACCGGCTGTGGATCGTGCCCTCCTGGCACGAGGCCCCGGACCCCGCCGCCATCAACATCGAACTGGATCCGGGCATGGCCTTTGGCACCGGCTCCCACCCCACCACCCGGTTGTGCCTGGAATGGATCACCGAGAACGTGGGCCCCGGCCATACCGTGCTGGACTACGGCTGCGGCTCGGGGATCCTGGGCATTGCCGCCGCCCGCATGGGGGCAGCCCAGGTACTGGGCGTGGATATCGACGCCAAGGCCCTGGAAGCCGCCGCCGACAACGCCCGGCGCAATGGGGTAAGCCTGACCCTCCAGCATTCCGCCCAGCCCCTGGACGCCACCTTCGACCGGGTGGTGGCCAACATCCTCACCAACCCCCTGTGCGTGCTGGCCCCGCTTCTGGCGGCCCGGGTCGCGGCCGGCGGGCGCATTGCCCTTTCCGGGGTGCTGGAACCTCAGGCCGAGCGGGTGGTGGAAGCCTACGCCCCCTACCTGGCCCTCAAGGTGGGGGCCGTCAGTGAAGGCTGGGTGCGGCTGGAGGGAGCGCGGGCCTGATGCTAACCCGCTGCCCGGCCTGCCAGACCGTCTTCCGGGTCACCCCCGAGCAACTGGCGGCACGCCAGGGCCGGGTCCGCTGCGGCCACTGCCTCAACGCCTTCGACGCCGGCCGCCATGCCCTGCCGGAAACCCCTGGCGCCGACCTCACCGCGCCGCCGACTCCGGCTCCCACGGAATCCCGACCAGCCCCCGAGGCGGTCGCACCACCCTCGCCCCTGTGCACCCTGGAGTTCGAGGTGGTGGCCCTGGAAGAGGAGGAAGACCCGCCAGCCACCGTTGCGCCCGCCCAGGCAGAAGCAGCCGCCCCGCAGCCCCCTGACCATCTGGCCTCGCCCCTGGGGCTGGAGCCCTGGCTGCCGGATGAGTGGCCCGAGGAAACCGCCGATCGGCGCGAACCCCGGGAAACCCTTCCCGCCCCCCCGGAGGTGGAAGAAAAAACAGAAGCGGCCGACGACTGGACCTTCTTACCCCCGCCAGAGACCAGGCCGCGCCAGGAAACTGCACCCCTGGCCCCGACCGAACCAGAACATCCCGCCGGCGAGGAGCCGGCCGGCTCCGTCCCGGATGAAGCGCCTGCATCGCAACCCGTCATGCCGGCCAGTCTGGCCCTGGATGAGCCCCCGCCCGCCCGCAACGGCGTCTGGGGCGTGGCAGGAGGGGTGCTGGCGGCCCTCTTGCTGGCCCAGGGCGCCATGCTGTTCCGCCAGGCCCTGAGCCAGGAGATCCCGGCCCTCCGGCCGGTTTTCGAGCGGCTCTGCCTCCATCTGGGCTGTGCCATGCCCCTGCCCCGGGACGCCGGCGCCATCAGTATCGAAGCCACCGATCTCCACCCCGAGCCGGGCTCCGACGGGCGATTCGTGCTCCACGCCACGGTGCGCAACCGGGCACCCTTCCTCCAGGCCCACCCCCACCTGGAACTCACCCTGACCGACAACGCCGACAAGGTGCTGGTGCGCCGGGTGTTCAGCCCTGAGGAATGGCTGAGGGACACCAATCCGACGGAAGGCTTCCCACCCGGGCGGGAACTCAACGTGAAGCTGGCCTTCTCCGCTGCCGGCGTGGCAGCGGTGGGCTACCGGGTGTACGCCTTCTACCCGTAATAAGGCCGGGGCCTAGCGGGACACCCGGGTGACACCCCGATCCTCCAGGACACGCACCCGCTCGCCGATCTGGAAGCCTTCACCGCCATCTTCCTGCACCACGGCGAACACCGAGCCGCTTTCTAGTCGCACGGTGATCTCCACGCCGGGCTTGCGGGTGGAAGCTTCCTCGATGGCGGCACCGGCCACCGCGCCGGCGACCGCCCCCACCACTGCCCCCACCGCGGCCCCTTTTCCGGAGCCGATGGAACTGCCGGCAACGCCTCCCACCGCTGCGCCGGCCACGGTGCCCACCGGGGACTTGGTGCCTTCGAGCTTGACGGCGCGGACCGCTTCCACGGTGCCGTACTTGACGCTCATCACCCGGCGGGCCTCGGCGCGGCCATAGGTGTCACCCCCCAGGCTGGAGGCGCAGCCCCCCAGGCCCAGGGCGGCCACCAGGGCCAGGAGCGTGGAAAAACGCATGTTCACCATGGATATTCTCCAAATTCAACGTGATAACGGGCGGCGATCACCTCCCGGCTGGGGGCGTGGTTCTGTCCGCCCCGGGACGCGATCTTGATGGCCCCCATGAGGGACGCCAGCCGGCCGGTCTTCTCCCAGCCCCAGCCTTGCTGGATGCCGTGGAGCAGACCGGCCCGGTAGGCGTCGCCGCAGCCGGTGGGATCCTCCAGGGCCTCCGGGCAGGCGCAGGGAATCTCGATGCGCCGACCCTGGGCGTAGATATGGGAGCCCTCGCCCCCCAGGGTCACCACCAGGGCCTCCACCCGGGTGGCCAGATCCTCCAGGGAACGGCCGGTCTTCTCGCACAGCAAGCGGGCCTCGTAGTCATTGACCGAGCAGAAGCTGGCCAGTTGCAGGCACTCCAGCAACTCGTCGCCCGAGAACATGGGCAGACCCTGGCCCGGATCGAAGACAAAAGGGATGTCCCCATCGAAGAACTGGCGGGCATGGGTCAGCATGCCGTCCCGCCCGTCCGGCGCTACGATCCCCAGGCGAATATCCGCCGCGTCCCCCACCTGGTTGAGGTGGGAATGGTTCATGGCACCGGGATGGAAGGCGGTGATCTGGTTATCGTCCAGGTCGGTGGTGATGAAGGCCTGGGCGGTGTAGGTGCCGGCCACAGTCTGCACATGGGCCTGGTCCAGGCCCAGGGCGGCCAGGCGCTCCCGGTAGGGTCCGGCATCGTCCCCCACGGTGGCCATGATCTTGGGGGATTCCCCCAGGAGGCGCAGGTTGTAGGCGATGTTGCCGGCGCAGCCGCCAAATTCCCGGCGCAGCTCCGGCACCAGGAAGGCCACGTTCAGGATGTGGATCTGCTCCGGCAGGATGTGATTCTTGAAGCGATCATGAAACACCATGATCGAGTCGAAGGCGATGGAGCCACAGACGAGGACGGACATGAAAGGCTTTTCCCGGCAAAGCGTCAATTATCGCACCGGCCCCGGCCAATCCCCAGACGGCCCCTGTCATCGTTCCGTAACGCCGGATTAACGGAAGCGCAACGCGCCGTCCCTAGAGTGCATCCCGTACTCACTGAGGATGAAGCCATGCTCCAAGAACGGGAATCCCTACGCAGCCGCCCCGGCCGCAACCTCCACGTGGGCCTCGCCACCTGCGAAACCGAAATCCTGGAGGCCCAGAAGCTGCGCTACCGAGTGTTCGCGGTTGAGTTGGGGGCACGCCTGAACTGCCGCATCCCGGGGGTGGACCGGGACATCTACGACCCCTACTGCGAACACCTCATCGTCCGGGACGAGGACGCCGGCCGCATCGTCGGCACCTACCGCATCCTGTCTCCCGCCGCCGCCCGCCAGGTGGGAGGTTACTACTCGGAAAACGAGTTCGATCTCACCCGCCTCCAGCACCTGCGCAATAGCACGGTGGAGATCGGCCGCTCCTGTATTGATCCGGATTACCGCTCCGGCGCGGTGATTACCCTACTGTGGTCGGGGCTCGCCCGCTACATGCTGGAAAACGGCTACGACTACCTGATCGGCTGCGCCTCGGTGAGCATGGCCGACGGGGGCCACGCCGCCGCCAGCCTCTACCACGCCCTGCGGGACGCCCATCAGGCCCCCCTGGAATACCACGTCTTTCCCCGCTGCCCCCTGCCCATGGAGCGCCTGCGCACCGATCTGCCGGCCGAGGCGCCGCCCCTCATCAAAGGCTATCTGCGGGCCGGCGCCTGGATCTGCGGCGAACCCGCCTGGGATCCCGATTTCAATACCGCCGACCTGCCGATCCTGCTGCCCATGAGCCGGCTGGATGAGCGCTACGCCCGCCACTTCCTGGGCAAACAGGCTTGAGTCTGACCGCCTCAAGCGCCCCGGGGAGCGACACCGCGCCCCTCGGCATTTCCCCGGGATCCCCCGCCCCTGGCAAAATCGGGGCGGTGAAGGCCCCACCAACCCCCCGCCCCGCTTCCCTGCCCCTGCAAGCCCTGCGTTACGGCCGGCTGATCGTCCACCTGCTGCGGGGCGCCCTGACGGTGATCCTGGTCTTCGGCTGGGCCTCCCCGGCCCGCCGCCGGACCCTGCGCCAGGCCTGGTCAGCCCGCTTGCTGGCGATCCTGGGGCTGAAGCTGGAAGTCAGCGGCGAGCCCCTCGCCCCAGGCAGCCTGCTGGTGGCCAACCACATCTCCTGGGTGGATGTCTTCGCCATCAACGCGGTGGCGCCGGCAGCCTTTGTGTCCAAGGCGGAAGTACGCCGCTGGCCCCTCATCGGCTGGCTGGCCGCCCGCAACGAAACGGTCTTCCTGCGCCGGGGCAGCCGTGGCCACGCCAGGATCGTCAACGGCGAAATCGCCCGGATCCTGGCCGACGGCGGGCTGGTGGCAGTCTTTCCGGAAGGCACCACCAGCGATGGCAGCCATGTCCTGCATTTTCACGGGGCCTTGCTGCAAGCCGCCCTGGACACTAGCCATGGCGTCCAGCCCGCAGCCCTTTCATACAGGGACCAGATGGGACAACGCGCCCTTGCCCCCGCCTATACCGGCGACACCACCTTGAAGCAATGCCTGGCGGCTATTGTCAGATCACAGGGGCTGGTAGCGCGAATAACCATCCACCCGACGATACCCGCCTCGCCCCAAAGCGATCGTAAAAGGATTTCGCGACAAGCCCGGGAAGTCATCGCGGGAGATATCGCCAGGCCCCCGTTCTGATTCCCAGCCTCAGGCCAAGTGGTCTGAAGCCTTGCCAGACACCAGAACCAGGGGCGGCGGCGGCACGTATTCCGGCACCCAACGGCCCAACTCCCGCCTCACCTCTGCCGCAGAGGGATAGCGGCGTTGACCCAACCAAGGCCACAGGAAACTCAGCAGATCCGGCGAGGCGCCTTCCGCCCGGGCAATCCGAAGCTTGGGATGATGGGTTGGGCGGGTCGTCTCACCGTCCGCCAGTAGCTCCTCGAAGAGCTTCTCCCCCGGGCGCAGCCCGGTAATCTGAATGGGGATATCCTGCTCGTTATGCCCGGCCAGCCGAATCATGGTCTTGGCCAGGTCAAGCACCCTGACCGGCTCACCCATATCCATCACGAAAATTTCGCCCCCCCGCCCCATGGCTCCGGCCTGCAAGACCAGTTGAGCCGCCTCGGGAATGGACATGAAATAGCGGGTGATATCCGGATGGGTCACCGTCACCGGCCCACCCCGTGCGATTTGTGCCTGGAACTTGGGAATCACGCTGCCGGCGCTGCCAATCACGTTGCCAAAACGCACGATTTCAAAACGAGTCACCCCGGATTCACCCATGGCCTGACACACCATCTCGGCCAGCCGTTTGGTGGCGCCCATTACATTGGTGGGGTTGACCGCCTTGTCGGTGGATACCAGCACGAACTCCCGCACACCCGCTGCCACCGCTGCCGAAGCCACCTGGGCCGTACCAAACACATTGTTGCGTACCGCTTCCCAGGCGTTTTCGTCCTCCATGAGGGGTACATGTTTATAGGCGGCCGCGTGAAAGATCACTTCGGGGCGCCATTGACCGATCACGGACTGCAGTCGAACCCCATCCTTCACATCGCCACACACCCCCACCACCAACACATCCGGGAAGTGCTCGGCAAACTCTTCCAGAAGCCGGTACAAAGCAAATTCGCTGAGTTCAAACAAGACCATCTGGGCCGGTGCAAAGCGGGCGATCTGACGACACAATTCGGCCCCGATCGACCCCCCCGCCCCGGTCACCATCACCACCTTGCCCCGCAGATAGCCCGCTACCCGGTCGCTCTCGATGGAAACAGGCTCCCGGGCCAGCAGATCCTGCACGTCCAGCTGGCGCATGCTGTCCATGGCGCCATGGCCACCCAATACGTCCAGAAGGGGCGGCAGGACCATGGCTTGCACCCCAGCTTGCACGCACAAACGCGCAACCCGACTGCGTACTTCCCCCGATGTGCCGGGCATGGCGATGATGGCGTGGCGTGCCCGCATTCGCCTGGCCCACCGCTCCAGATCTGTCACCGATCCCAAAACCCTCGCCCCTTGAACTTCCCGACCGCGTTTGGCCGGGTCATCATCCAGGAAACCCGCCACCCGCCACTGGGCAGACCGGGCGAGCTCCCGCGCCAGGTTCGCACCGGCCATACCTGCCCCAAGCACCAACACAGGCTTGCCCTGGGCAATCAGGCCGCCGTAGAGGCGATGCTCCTTCCAGGTACGAAAGGCTGCCCGGAGCCCCCCCATGAACATCAAGAGCAAAATGGGCTGATAAAAGAAGATTGAACGGGGAATGACCGGATTCCAGCGGAATGCCACCAGGGTTATGGCCGGAACCACTACCGCAGCCACCGCCACGGCTCGGCCAATTCGCTGAAGGTCAGGCAGGCTGGCAAAAACCCAGATCCCCCGATAAAGGCCAAAGGCCCGGAACGACACGGCAGCCACCGGTACCCCGAGAGCCAGAGCCAGGGTCAGGCCAGGCATGAACTCCTGGGGTAGTTCGAAGTTGAAACGCAACAGAAATGCCACCACCCAGGCGGCAACCGCCGCGCCAAGATCGGCCAGGAACACCAATACGGAACGGGAGCGCAGGGACAAGAACATGGGAATCTAGATCCGCGCCCCGGACCCAGCAGCACTAGCGCAGGCTGCAATGCAGATCACGCCCGCTCTCCATAGTAGTCGCGATACCACTCGACAAAGCGAGCCACCCCGTCCTGAATCGAGGTGCCCGGGTGGAAGCCGGTCCACTCGGTCAGATGGGAAACATCGGCATAGGTGGCCGGGACATCACCGGGCTGCAGCGGCAGGAAATTTTTCTGGGCGGTGATCCCCAGGGCGGCTTCGATCGCTTCGATGAAGGACATCAACTGCACAGGCCCCTGGTTGCCGATGTTGAACACCCGGTATGGGGCACTGCCACAGGCCGGATCGGGATTGGCAGGATCAAAGGACGGGTCCGGCTCGGCAGGCCGATCCAAAGTACGAATCACCCCCTCCACGATATCGTCCACATAGGTGAAATCCCGCTGCATCCGTCCGTGGTTGAACACATCGATGGGCCGCCCCTCCCCCATAGCCTTGACGAAGAGGAACAGCGCCATATCCGGGCGACCCCAGGGTCCGTACACCGTAAAGAACCGCAAGCCAGTGGTGGGAAGACGGTACAGATGGCTGTATGTGTGGGCCATCAGCTCGTTGGCCTTCTTGGTGGCGGCATAGAGGCTGACCGGATGATCCACGCTATGACTTTCGGAAAAGGGCATCGCCGTATTGCCGCCATACACGCTGGAGCTGCTGGCATAGACCAGATGCTCCACCCCATTGTGACGACAGCCCTCCAGGATGTTCATGAACCCCACCAGGTTGCTTTCCACATAAGCATGGGGATTCACCAGGGAATAGCGCACGCCGGCCTGGGCTGCCAGATGCACCACCCGGTCGAACCGCTCCTGGGCGAATAGCTTGTCCATGCTGGCACGATCCGCCACATCCAGTTTCACGAAACGGAAATTGGGATGGCCCTGGAGGCGGGCCAGGCGATCCTCCTTGAGGCGGGGATCATAGTAATCGTTGAGGTTATCCAACCCCACCACGGTGTCGCCCCGGGCCAGCAGGCGCAGGGACGTATGCATTCCGATGAACCCTGCGGCCCCGGTTACCAAGACTTTCATGGTTTCTGATCCATTTTGACAATATGCATGATCTTAGAAAATTCACCCCAGAGACCCAGAGAAAGATCGGAAATCGAAGTGGGGCGCGGACTTTCCCATCCACTTTCGGGCGGGTGTCGCGGTGCGCTCACCCTTGGTTGCGTCGTTCTCTGTGCCGCTCAGGTTCAACTGAAGTTATTAGGCCAATTCAAATCATGGAGTGCTGGCGTGGGCAGCCCATCGTCGATCAATCAGCCAACCCGCACCCACCAGACAACCGAGCCAGCCAACCCCCACTCCAAGCTGCCAAGCGGGGGTTAACCCACGCATCCCCAGAGCAATCAGACTTCCGACCACCAACGCCCCATACCAGCGCAGCACAGTCTCCCGGTGCCCCAAACCCATCCGCACCATCTTCTGGTAATGGTGGTCACGGTGGGGACGCCAAAACTTTTCCCCCTTCAACATGCGCTGCCCCAAGGTCCAGGAGGCATCCACCACAAAGGGCGCAAATACCAAGGCAGGATACCAGCCCGGCCACGCCCCCTGGATGCTGCCCGCCCATCCTAACGCAGCCGCCAGGAATCCCAGTGGAATGGAACCTCCATCGCCCATGAAGATGCGTGCCGGCGGGAAATTGAAACCAAGAAACGCCAGCGCAGCCAGACTGATGGAAGCGCACAAGACAGCCAGATCAATGACCCCCCCCAACCCGGCAGAAAGGGCCAAGGTGCCGAAGCCGATGGCGGCCATCCCCCCTGCCAGGCCATCGGCCCCATCCATGAAGTTGTACAGGTTGGTCATCCAGCCCAGCCAGACAAGCATTCCCAACAAGCCCAAGAGGCCAAGCCCGCTGGGCCCCCCGGCCCACCGGCTCTCCATGGCAACCAAGCAGGCTGCCGCCACCAGAACCTGGACTGCCAGACGACCGCCAACCGGTAAACCCCGGCGATCATCCACCAGCCCCACAAAACTCAGAATTGCGGCACCCGCCACCGCTACGCCCCCAACTCCAGACAAGTGCCCCACCCAAGCCTGAACGCCAACCCCGGCCAGAAGGCCGCCCATGATCCCCACCCCTCCCGTTCGGGGAACGGGGGTGCCGTGGAGCGACCGCTCGTTCGGCCGATCCAGGACGAACAGTACGAATGCCGGATCACAACATTTCCGCAGGATCGTCCAGGCGCTAACGAAAGCTACTATCGGGGCAACGACGGTCAAAGCAAGCTCAACCCACACTCAGAGCCCCCTTGGGGCAACGATGCGCCCGACCACTTCGTTGTAAAGGCTGGCGTACTGCTCTCCCACCTGGCGGGCCGTGAATAAGCGCTGGAAACGAGACCTGGCTCCTGCCCCCAGGCGATTGCGCAAAGCGGGATCCCGGGCCAGCGTCGTCATGGCCTGGGCCAGGCTACCCGGGTCGGCGGGGGGAACCACCAGACCGGTTTCTCCATGAATGTTCACAAAACTGGTTCCTGTCCCGATTTCCGCCGATATCAAGGGTTTGGCGTACATCGCCCCTTCCAGCAAGGTCACCCCAAAGGCTTCTGAACGCAAATGGGACGGGAAGCAGACGGCAGCCGCCAACTGGTAGAGGGCCACTTTGTCCGCATCCTCCACGTACCCGAGGAAATGCAAATTCTGGATCCCTTGGCCCTGGTTTTGCAGCGCTACCGCCAAAGGCCCCTGACCCACCACCACCACGGGCAGCCCGCTCAAGCGAGCCGCCTCCACCAGGAACTCCAACCCCTTGTAGTACCGCAGCACCCCCACAAACAGGAAAAAACCTTCCCCCAGCCGACGCCGCCACTGGGCCACACGTTCCGGCTCCACCGCCGGATAGCGCTCCTCCTCGAGCCCCAAGGGGATTACCGCAGCATTCGGCACGTAGTCCCGCAAAACCGGGCTGCTCGCACGGTAATTGGGCGAGGTGGCCACCACCCGGGCCGCCCGACCAAGGAAACGCTTCATCAGCGGCCGATAAACGGCCAGGGCCCGTTGCTGTCGAACGATGTCCGAATGATAGGTCACCACATAGGGCAGTCCCTTGGGCAATAGTTCGGCCAGCACATCCGCCAAAGGCCAGGGGAAATGAAAGTGAATCAGATCGAAGCGCCGCGCCAGGCGCTGGAATCGCACCAGGCCAGGGAGGCTCGCCAGATCGCAGGAGGCCGGGGACGCCATGGACCACTCCCGATGGACCATCAAACCACTCAGCCGCATCCGGCGTGGCACGGGCGACGGCGAAAGACAAAACACATGGGGCCGCCACCCGAACTCCGACACCCCATGGGCAATCTGCCGGATCGCCTCTTCCCCGCCCCCCTGGCTATCCGGGAAAAATGTGCGATACACGTGGAGAACCCTCATCAGGTGCCTCATCTATTCCAGGGCCTTACGATAGCTATCCACCGTTGCCACGCCAGTTTTTTCCCACGAAAAATGACTGGCCCGCGCGGTGCCCGCTAAAGCCCGTCGAGTCCGCTCGGCTCCGTTGGAGAGCAATTCGTTCAGACCGGACCGAATGGATTCCACAGATTCGGGCTCCACATACAAGGGAGCATCGCCGCCCACTTCAGGCAGGGACGCCCGTTGTGACGCCAAAGTCGCCACTCCGCTGGCCATCGCCTCCAGCAGGGGCAAGCCAAAACCCTCATAGAACGAAACAAAAGCAAACAAGCCTGCACCTGCGCACAACACGGTCAAATCCTGGTTAGGCACATACCCAAGCCGTTTCACCACCCCCTGCCGCGCCAAGGTTTCGATCCTTCGCTCCTGCCCGGCAGAAAGCCAGCCTGAAGAACCCGCGAGAACCAACGGCCAACGGCGCTTGAGGGCTGCCGGCAATCCTTCGTAGGCATCCACCAGACCACCCAGATTCTTGCGGGGCTCCATGGTCGCCACGGACAGCACATAGCCGCCGTAGGACAATCCATACTGGCTCAATACATCCAGGCATTCGCTCTCCGGGCGGGGCCGATACTGCCCACAAACGCCTAGTGGCGTGACATCCACCTTATCCGCGGGCACCCCCAGGCACGCCATCACCTCCCCCTTCACGAATTCTGAAACCACAAGAATCCGTTGAGCCCGAGCGACGCTCTCACCCAGATGACGGGACAGAAAGCGCACCCTTTCAACAGGATGAAAGTGGGGAAATCTGAGATGCGAAACGTCGTGAACCGTCACCACAGAAGGGCCCATGTAGGGCCGAAGGACGTAGCTAGGTTCATGGTAGACTGCCTCCGAGGAGCCTCCGAACCGACGCATGAACGTCCAGTCCAAATATGCGTTATGCAACTCATAGGCGGCAGGGAGCCCCCGAACGAACTGCCGAATCGTGCCGGGCAGCCTCTTTCTGACCTTGCCTTCCAGATCTGGCGGGGCGTCGTCCGACAGCGCAGTTGCCGGAGCAACCTGGCGGCCACCGACAAAGCACTCCACGGACTCGATGCAGGGAATACGGGTCAGCTCCGTGAGAATATTCCGGGTGTAATTTCCAATCCCAGTCCGGGGTGGCCGAAGCGATTCCACATTCATCAAGACGCGCACTACTTCACCAACCCAAAATCAAAAAATGCCAACGCCAACACTCGGGCCGGAAATCCGGCAGGGAACCGCGCCAATGACGTCAGCAATAATCTGTAAAGATGCCACAGCCAGTCGGACCCAGTTGCAACAAAGATGTACAGCCACGGCACGGGAATAGCCCATTGGTCAAAATAGCCACCGAATTTTTGACCCAGCGGGATAAGCAACAACATATCGCCCTCGCAGCCATATTGACCATGACCGGCCTCCTGCTCGGGCTGAGCGTGGCCACAACCCTGATCGTCACCCTCGCCCTGGGCACCGCCAAGGAAATATGGGATGCGTTTTATGGAACGGGCTATTCCTGGGCTGATCAGCTAGCCAATCTCATCGGCTCTGGCCTTGGGGTGGTAGCCGCATGGATTATACCCTACACCTTCTGATCCAACCCCTGCGGACCAACTCAGGCAAGAGGCGGCCATCATGAATCTCACCCACACCCTCGACTTCATCCGCGACACGGTTTCCAAGGACACTGAACTCAAGTACAGGGGCTCCATTCTTGGAATTGCCTGGCTGTTCCTGCCTTCGCTGGTTTCGATTCTGCTTTATAGTCTGGTTTTCTCAAAGCTGATGCATTCACGGCTGCCAGGAAACAGCTCCTCATTTGCTTACAGCATTTACCTTTGCGCTGGACTATTGATCTGGAATTTTTTTTCGGATGTTCTGCAAAGAAGCGTGGGGGCCTATACGGATAATGCAAACATTCTCAAGAAAGCAAAATTCAACAAGCTTTCCCTGATTGCCATTGCCGCCGCCAATTCAACCGTTCAGTTTCTTATCATTTCTGCGCTTTTCATCGTTTTTCTGGGCATCTCCGGCAATCTGTCCTTTTCCGGATTGGCCACGTATTTCATGGCATGGCTCATGATCCTGGCTCTGAGCCTTCCTCTCTGCGCCATCGCGGCCCTGTTGAACATTTTTTTCCGGGACGTGGGCCATCTGATACAAATCACCCTCCTGGGCCTTTTCTGGTGCACCCCCATCGTTTATCCGGCAGCCATCCTGCCAGAAGGCATGCAGCGATGGATCATACTCAACCCTTTGGCATACCCGATTCAGTTCAGTCAAAGCGGCGTGCTGGACAGCCCTGCACCGCAATTAGCGGGCCTGGGGATCACGCTGGCAATTGCGGTACTGCTACTGATGGGCGCCGTACTGCTTCATCGGGCCCTGGCTTCGGATTTTTTGGATGAACTGTAATGGCCCTTGTCAAAACAACTAGCCTGGGCAAACGTTTCAAGTACTACGCCAACCCCCGCCAGCGGCTCCTGGAATGGCTAACCCCGTCTAGACCGCGACACGACGCACGCTGGGTCCTCCGTGACATTTCATTTGAAATCGGTCGAGGGGAGTCCGTTGCTTTCGTCGGACGTAATGGCGCCGGCAAAAGCACCCTGCTCAAACTCCTCACCGGTACCTTGCTGCCCTCGGCAGGATCCATCCAGGTCAACGGTCGGATCTCGGCCCTGCTGGAGCTCGGGATGGGCTTTCACCCGGACTTTTCCGGCCGTCGAAATGTCATGCTGGCAGGGCAGCTACTTGGCTTGGCCAAGGATGAGATACTGAGCTCGATGCCGGCCATCGAAGCCTTCGCGGAGATCGGCGAAGCCATTGATCACCCTGTCCGCACCTATTCCAGCGGCATGCAAGTGCGCCTGGCGTTCAGCCTGGCTACGGTTATCGAGCCAGACATTCTCATCGTGGATGAAGCCTTATCGGTCGGGGACGCCTATTTTCAGCACAAGTGCTTCCGGCGCATTCGCGAACTGCGGGAGCATGGCGTCACCCTGATATTCGTTTCCCACGATCCCTTAGCCATCAAGTCCTTGTGCAACCGGGCATTACTGCTGGATCAGGGGCGCATTGTCATGGACGATGCGCCCGATATGGTCATGGACTACTACAACGCGCTCATTGCCATAGACGAAAACAAGCCAGACCATCCAGTCGCAACCATCAACCACAATGGGCGCGCCATCCGATCCGGCATCGGATCAGCATCCATTCTGGCTGTTACCCTGCAGACCGCGGAGGGGGAAGCAGGGGAGGTTGCCAGCGGCCAGGCCGCCACTCTGGAAGTCCGTTTCCGGCTACAGAGGCCACTTCCAGAGCTAACCGTCGGAATTCTGATCAAGGATCGGCTTGGTAACGAAATATTTGGCACCAACACCCGAAATCTGGGACTGCAACTCGACCACCTGGAGCCCAACCAGGCGCATGCCGTTCGGTTCAACATCGACCGCCTGACCCTCGGGCCGGCAAGTTATAGTGTTACGGTTGCGCTCCACGCCCTGGACAACCACCTTGAAGGCAACTACGACTGGCATGAGCAAGCACTGGTGTTCCGCGTAAGCCCCGATCCCGCTTATTCCTTCGAGGGCGTGGCTCGGGTGGACACCATCGCCAGCCTCAACCAAAGCCCATCCTAGTCAGCAGATCACGCCCCACCTCGCCCGGAAAAAGCAGTTCCACTCGGCACGCAACGCCGGCAATCAATATTTACCCAGAATATCCGGATACGGTGCACTGCTCCCCCGGAACGAAACCCCCATGGAACCCTACCGGATTGTTCACCGCCGGGTTACCCAGGGCAATCGCACCTTCATGTCATGAATCCGAGCAATTCAGCACGGAACGTGTCGGAGGTGGCGGCCAGCATGCGCTTAGTCTTGATGCTGCCCTTGCGCGACGTATTCAGGCGAAGCAGGTTCAT
>JAVEWG010000037.1:0-35390 GCA_034004685.1 Rhodocyclaceae bacterium
ATGAAGCGGCTGGCCCTCGGCGCGCTGCGTCGGATTCAACGCCTGCCGAGCCTCGTAAAGTCCTTCTTCCTTCAGCCCGAGTGCCAGTACGCGCTTATCTGACATTACTTTCTGGAAGGTTAGTATCTCGAATCTGCTCACCCAGCGGCGAGCCCTTATCGTGCGGTCGTTGCCGGTTTGACGGCCCGTAGCATCCCGATGTATGCCCTTGGGCCGGAGGTCAAGATGGCAGCATCGGAATTTGTGAATGCCGGGCACCTCAATGATCAAGGGGCACAGCGTTTCAGCGCCATGCTGGGAGAGGCGCTGGCGCAAGGCGCCAAAACCCGTTTCATCAGGGTGAGCGCGCCATGATTTTCAGTAGCGCAAGTTTCATGGTGTTCTTCGTGGCGGTCATGGGGATCTACATGCTCGCCCGCACGCCGGGGCAACGCGCCGGTATCTTGTTGGCGGCAAGCATTCTGTTCTATGCCAGTTGGAAACCAGCCTACCTGATCTTGCTGGGGATTTCGGTTACCGCAAACTGGTACGTTTATCGGTGGATGCTGCGCAACCGTTCCCGGAGCCTGATGATTGCGGCGATTGCCGCCAACCTCTGCGCCCTGGGTTGTTTCAAGTATCTGGCGTTGACCATTGAATCATCCCTTTGGTTGGCCAGGGCGGCGGGGGTGGATGTTGCGGTTGGTCGTCCTGGGTGGATCGACTGGGTGCTGCCTCTGGGTATCAGCTTTTACACCTTTCACATGCTCAGCGCGATGATCGATGTCTATCGTGGCGACTGCGTCAAGGAGATCAGCTACCGCCACTGGTGCTTGTTCGTGACCTTCTTCCCGCAGCTCATCGCAGGGCCCATCGTGCGGGTGCATGAGCTGGTGGCCCAACTCGAGGTGCTGGAGCCCGTCAGTTGGCGCAACGTAAAGCTTGGCGCCTTCATTTTTGTGGGCGGGTTGATCAAGAAGGCTCTGTTTGCAGACAACCTGGCGCCATTTGTCGATGACTTGTACGCCCGGCCCGAGCATCTGGATTTTCTGCGGGCATGGCTCGCCACGGTGGCCTTCGGCATGGAAATCTACCTGGATTTTTCCGGCTACAGCGAAATGGCCCTGGGGCTGGCCCGCATGTTCGGCGTTGTCTTGCCGCTGAATTTTGAGTTTCCCTATATCAGCCGCAATCCTGCTGAATTCTGGCACCGCTGGCATATGTCGCTCTCCCGCTGGCTGAGGGATTACCTCTACATCTCCCTCGGTGGCAACCGCCATGGCCGCTGCAGTACCTACCGGAATCTGTTCCTGACCATGCTGCTGGGCGGACTGTGGCATGGCGCCAACTGGACTTTCGTTTTCTGGGGCTTCCTGCAAGGGGTGTTGCTGATCCTTCATCGCTTGTTGGGCGAAATTTTGCAGGCGTTCAGGGTAAGGGAAGGAGCTGGTTTGGATCGGACCTTGTCGCTGCTCGGTTGGCCATTCACTTTCATCGTCGTGCATTTCAGTTGGGTATTCTTCCGTGCGCCGAATTTTGACGATGCCTGGCAGGTGTGCGCCGCAATGCTTGGTCTCGCCAGGCCGGAAGTGGTGGCGCCGACGCGGATGTATGAGTTCATGGGAGTAGGGCTGACTGTTGGGCTGGTGCTCCTTGAGCCAAGGGTCGTCGCCCTGTTCCGCCGGATCGGCGTGGATTGGTGGTGGCGGGTGCCGTTTCCGATGCGGGGTTTGGCCTACGCATCTCTGGTTCTGGCCATGGTGATGTTCGGCGGCCCGACCCAGAAGTTCATTTACTTCGATTTCTGATGTCAGTCACGGTGCTTCTATGGGTGTTGCTGGTTTGGCTGGCTGTTTCGGTGGCCCTGCTGGTTGCGTGTCATGGCCGCACATTGGTCGCCCTATGGCGGGAGCCGATGCTCGCCTATCCGGTGCTGATCGTGGAAAGCGACGATTGGGGCGTGGGCCCGCCGTCGGACGGGGACATGCTTGCCCGGATCGCGGGGCTGCTGAGGGAAATCCAGGATGAAACCGGGCATCCGGCGGTGATGACCCTGGGGGTGGTGTTGGGCGCTCCCAATGGGGCCGCGATTCTTGCGTCCGGTTGCCAAGATTACCAACGCCAAACCCTGGCTGAGCCGGCCTATGGCCGGATCGTGGAGGCCATGCGCGATGGGTGCGAGTCAGGGGTTTTTGCCCTGCAGCGCCATGGATTGGAGCACTGCTGGCCCCCTTCCCTATTGGCTCGGGCGAGGGCCGACGAAGCGCTGCAAAGCTGGCTTGCGGACCCCATGGCCCGCAGTGAGGCCTTGCCTTCAGCATTGCAGAGCCGCTGGTTGGATACATCGAGCCTGCCGAGCCGGATGCTTCCTGCTGGAGAGGTGGAGCAAGCGGTGCAGGAAGAGGCCGCGCTTTTCCTGGAGGTGTTTGGCAGGGCGCCCACCGTGGCCGTGCCCAATACCTTCGTCTGGGATGAGACCGTGGAGGCGGCCTGGGCGGCCACCGGTGTCCGGTGCGTGGTCACGCCGGGTAAACAGTTCTGCGGTCGGGATGCCGGGGGAAATTTGGGGCGGCCTCAGCGCACCATCCGCAACGGCCAGCGTTCCTCTACCGGGATGACCTATGTGGTGCGGGATGACTACTTCGAGCCGATCCGGGGGCATCGGGCAGAAGACGTGTGGCGGGCGGTCGCCGGCAAAACATTCGTTGGGCGGCCCGCCCTGTTGGAAACCCACCGGGAGAGCTTCATTGCCGCCAGGGTTGCCGGAATCGGGGCCTTGGGCGAGCTCGATCGGGCACTGCGAGGCGCCAGGGAGCGCCATCCACGGCTACGTTTTCTGAACACGGAGGCGTTGGTCCAGGCCCTGTTGGATCCAGCTTCTCCGTTGTTGGAGTCCAGTATTCCGCGGCGTACCTTGGCGTTCCTGCGCCGCTTGCGCGTAGAGCCGGGTTTGGGCCGCTTCCTTAAACTAACCGGCCTTGGTGGTCTGGCTTGGGTGTCTGCCATGCTGCTGACGGCCGTGACCGGTGACCGATCCGATTCAGCCATCCCCTGATACCATGGGCATCCCGTGACCCGTTTTAGCCCCATGAGCAATCGTTTTCTGGTGATCACCGAACTGTTCCTGCCGACCAAAGGGGGGACGGCGGTATGGTTTGACGAGGTGTATCGGCGGCTGGGTGGCAAGGAGATTCACATCGTCACCGCTGCGGTTCCCGGTGGTCCGGAACATGACGCCCAACACCCCAATACGGTGCACCGCCTGGATCTGAGAAGGGTGCCCTGGCTGCGGCCCGAATCCCTTGGGATGTATGCCAAACTTTTTTTTACATCGCTTTTCCTAGCCCTTCGCCATCGGTTCGACGCCATCCACGCCGGCCGGGCCTTGCCGGAAGGTTTGGTCGCTTGGGTGGTGGCCCGGCTGACAGGCCGGCGGGTGGTGATCTATGCCCATGGCGAGGAATTGACTGGCTGGGGGCGGGGCAACAAATATCGGGCCATGGGATTCGCGCTGCGCCATGCGGATCGAGTGATCGCCAATAGTGGCTTTACGCGAGACACCCTGGAGGGCATGGGGGTGAGGCCGGAGCGCATCGTGATCATCCACCCGGGCGTGGATGCGCAGCGTTTCCGTTGTGGCTTGCCGAGTAGTGATCTGCGGGAAAGCCTCGGTCTTTCGGAGGGCACGCGCTTGTTGCTCTCGGTGGGCCGTCTGCAGCGGCGGAAAGGTTTCGATACCGTCATTCGAAGCCTTCCCGTCCTGCTGACGGCCGGGCACGATGTGCACTACGCCATTGTGGGAAGCGGCGAGGACCGGGCGTATCTGGATAACCTGGCGCAGGAAGTCGGCGTGGCTGAACGTGTTCATTTTCTGGGGCACGTGTCCATGGATGACCTGCCCAGGTGGTATAACGCTTGCGATTTTTTCGTCTTGGCAAACCGGGATATCCAAGGGGATACGGAAGGCTTCGGCATCGTGTTTCTTGAGGCTGCGGCCTGTGGGAAGGCTGCCTTGGCCGGTACGGCTGGGGGTACCGGGTCGGCAGTGCTGGATGGCCTAACCGGGCAGCGGGTGGATGGAGAGAACCTGGCTCAACTGGTTTCGACCATAAGCCAATGGTTGTCGGAGCCCCGGATGTTGGAGCGCCTGGGGGCTGCTGCCTTGGCACGGGTGCATAAGGAATTGACCTGGGAGCGGGTGGCGGAGCGTACCCAAGAACAGCTAACCCAGCCCCCAGGGCAAGCCTGAAAGGGAGATCCGCTTTGCTGTTTTCGTTGAAAGACAAAATGCGCCGTGCCCGCTTCGCCAAGCGCGTAGCGGGTCTGCTTGACTCGGCCCCCCTCCGGCTGGATGACGCCCTTGGACTGCACGTGCTCTCCCAGCTTCAGCACAAGGATGTATTGCTCTACCTCGCGGCAATCAAGTCCTTTGCGCGGCAGGTGCCGGTAAGCCAGATCCATGTCCTGGATGATGGTTCTCTGACCGCCGAAGATTTGGCGATTCTTCATCAGCATGTGCCGGGAGTTCGGGTTTGCCCGATTTCCGAGGTGAGGGATCCGGCGCTTCCCTCTGGCGGAACCTGGGAGCGTCTGACGGCAATTGCCCGTCTTTCGGAGCATGCCTACGTGGTTCAGCTTGATGCGGATACCCTGGCTGTTGATGGTCTGCCGGAGGTGCTGGAAGCGGTTCGCCAGGGGCATTCATTCACCATCGGAACCTGGGATGGACAGACCCTAGAGCCCGCTCTGGAGCGCTCCCGTCAGGCCAAGACGATTCTGCAGGGGGGAGGTACCCATGTTCAGGTGCAGGCCGAGGCTGCCTTCGGGGATCTGACCGATGCGGAGGACCTACGCTATGTTCGCGGATGCTCCGGGTTCGCGGGTTTTGCCCCGGGATCCGGCAAGCTGGATTTGATGCGGAATTTGTCCTCCCAACTGGAGCGCCGGCTCGGGTCCGTCTGGCTCGAATGGGGCAGTGAGCAGGTGATGTCCAACCTGGTGATTGCCAATCAAGCGGGTGCTTTGGTGCTGCCCCACCCGGCCTATTGCGACTGCAACCGAATGACAGCAGGTACAACCCGCTTCATTCATTTCATTGGCGCGTGCCGTTTCACCTCTGACCGGTATGCGGATACCGTCCGCCACCTTGGACTTTGTTAGGTATGGAGAAGGTTATGAGAATGTGGACGGCAGGGCTGTGGGTGGGCTTGACCGTGCTTTCGGCCGGGGTTGCGTTGGCGGTGGAACCCTTCGCTGAGACCCCCCAGGAGACCGCCATGTGCTCTGCCTACATGTACGGTGGGCGGGATAAGGCATTTAAAGTCAAAACAGAAGGGGAGGATTGGATACACATGCATCACTACTGTGACTGCGTGCGGTATCGCTACCGGGCCTTGCGCAAGATCTCCGATAAATACGCCTTTAAGTACGATCTCGGGGTTGCAATTGGTGGTTGTGATTACGTCCTGGACAAAACCAGCAAGGGTTTCTACATGCGACCGAAGGTTCTGGTGGACAAGGGGCGCGCCCAGCGCATGCTGGGAAGCACCGGCCCTGCAGCCCGCAGCTTTCTGGAAGCCATCCAGATGAATCGCAGTGAAGTGAGTGCCTATCTGGAACTGGCTGAAACCCAGAAGGGGATGGGGCAGGGGAGCCAGGCGCTGGAGACCTTGCTGCAGGGGGTACGCAACAACCCGGATGCAATGGCCCTCCAGCAGCGCTACCGGGAAATGGGGGGGAAGGAGGCTTTTCCGGAGCCTGCGGCAAAAGCAGTCCCTCCGCCCGCGCCGGCACCGGCCGAATCATCCCAGGCACCCCAGAATGAAACCCCTGCCGCTGAGGCGCGTCAGGAGAAACCTCGGGAGCCCGATGAGGCGAAGCCGCAGGAGCCCTCTTTGACGGGTTGCCGGTTTTGTCCGCCGGAAACGGTAAAGCGCAAATGGGAAGATTCCTTCAAGGGCAAGTCTGAATAGTGTCGCCGCTTCTTGCGGCTTTCAAAGCCTTCCGTGATCCGGTCATCCGCGACTGACGATTGGAGCGTCGGCGGCCGAATCGGGGGAACTTGGCTGCAGCCAGTTGGGGTGGCGGCGCATGACCGGATCCCGGCTCATCCATTCGGCAAGTTCGCCCCAGAGCCTGGCAACCTGATCCGCCTTTTCCTGGGACAGGTCATGGGTGCATCCCGGGTCAATTTCCACGTTGTAGAGTGAAAGCCCCATGCCTCCTTCAAGGGGGCGGTAGACCAGTTTCCATTTACCGTCCCGCACCATGCGGTCCTTCGCTACCACCACTTGATCCGCATATTCCGGTTTCAGGGTGAGGGTCCCGGTGCTGTCGTCTGGTACGTCCAGCAGATCGAGCAACTCCGGGTAGGCCAGATGCTCCGGGGGTTGTCCTGGCATGCGGGCGATCCAGATGCCGGTTTCATTGAAGGCCTTCAGATCCAGGGGCTGGCTGGGATCATCCATGACAGGGCGAAGGGATATGCCATCGCAGTGCACCGACGGTGCCTTCAGCAGATCCAGCAGCGTGGGCAAAAGATCAATGCTACGCACCACCTGGTCCACGCGCTTGCCGCCGGGAATTCCAGGGGCAGCGATCAGCAGGGGAACGCGAGCGCTGAAATCCCCTTCCGCTGAATTGCCCTGCCCCCAGGTGCCGTGCTCAAAGAACTCCATGCCGTGGTCGCTGTACAGCACGATGATGGTGTTGTCCGCCAGGCCGGATTGGTCCAGGTGGGTCATTAATTTGCCCACTTCGTCGTCGAATTGGGCAACGCATCCATCATAGAGCGCCAGAATCTGGTCCAGGTCGAACTCTTCCCTCGGCTCACCCTGGCGGCGGATGATTTCAAACGGTTCCGTGAGGCGGGCCATGGCGAACTTGGATTCGCCAGCATAGGTCGGTTCGGCGAAGCGCAGATAGTTAGGGTGTTCCGACGCAAAAGGTGGGTGAGTGGTGGAGTAAAAAAGGTTCAGCAGAAAGGGCTCGCCGCTGGCCGCCAGCCGGGAGAGCAGGTGGCGCCCCCGATTCCCCAGAGCGGTGGTCTGGGGGACGCCCCCAAGATAATAGACCTCGGGCAGAACGCGCCTGCCGATACGGTTGTGCAGGAAGATCGACAGGAACAGCCGAATATCCTTGGGTCCTTGGCGGATCAGATATTTGAGGTTCCATTGATCATCGGGCAGATCCAGCACGTCGAAACCAAAACTGAATTTGCCCAGATCGGCGCCGCACCAGTCCGAGACCGCCGCGGTACGGTAGCCCAAGGCCCTTAGCAGATTGGGCAGGGCAGGGGTCTCAAGATTGGTTTCCTCGTCCGAGACGAAATTGTCCCGGACTCCATGATTGTGGGGCCAGGTTCCGGTAAGCAGGGAAATCAGACTGGGGGCTGTGCGGGCGCAGGGGACGTAGCAGGCCGAAAAGGAAGCGGCTCGCCGGGCTAATTCATCAATCCGTGGTGTGAGGGATAGGCCGTTGCGTTGCGCCCCAATGCGATCGGCCCGGAGGGTATCCGAGCCGATAAGCACCAGGTTGGGGGGGGCGGTGGATCGGGCTCCTCCGGCATGAGGGGAGGGCTGCCAAAGGGCCGCGAACAAGGTGGCCAGATAGGCGCCGAAAAAAGCAATGAGGGCCAGGGCCATTTCCAGGTTTTCCCGCTGGATCAGGGCCATGACGAGTGCGCAGGTGACCGCCAGGACCGCGCTGATCAACGCCGTTCCGGCCTTCGCCACGCCCGCTGGGGAGAGTCGGCTCCAGAGCTTGTGGAGGCGGGCAATGCGGTATTGCCAGGACGCCACCACCAAGCCGGGATTGCGGACGAGGCCGCTACAAAACTGCTGGCTGCTCACGGCGATCAGACTGACGGTGGCGGCGCTGGCGGTCAGCCACCATGGAGGCGGTGGCTTGCCCAGGGCGAGGGTTGCGGCGAGGGCCAGGATCGCCCCGGGCAGGGCCACGAACAGGCTGATGGCAAAAGCCCACAGGCCCAGGCGCCCCATGGCAAAGAGGGCGTAGAGGCGATAGCGCTGCATGACCTCTCCGCGAATGCGTGGACCGGTCTGGGAAAAATCCCGCAGGGACTTGCCCATGAGAAACAGGGCGAGGCCCATGGCCACCCCCGCTGCGGGCAGTAGGGCGTCATCGAAGCGGTGGCCCGCCAGGCCGGCCGCCAGGATGAATCCCAGGACGGCGAAGACGCCAGCCGCCGCCAGGCACCAGTCGGCCATCAGCCACGGCAACCGGGCGCGGCGCCGGCGCTTGCGGGCGCCTTCCCGCATGCCGCTCATTTCCCCCAGGGCCGAGGCCAGCCGCACCAGGTAGAAGCGGCGGGCGGCCGCCTGGGTCGCGCTCGCTGCCCGCAGACCGTAGCCGCCCACCTTGCGCCACATGTAAAGGGGAACCCCGGATTCCTCGCGTTTGAAGCGCATCACCGACTTGGAGCGCTGGTAGCCCTTCTGGATCAGGTAAGGCAGGGTCAGGCGGGCGCCGTCTACGTAGTGGTGCTGGACGATCCCCGGCGCGTACTGCAAGCCTGCACCCCCCCGCATGGCCCGGCGGACCCACTCCAGATCTTCCGCCCCCCCTAGGTCGTGACCGGTGGGCCCCAGCTCAGTGAGGAAGGGGCCGGTGGCACGGATGACTTCCAGCCGGGCCACCAGGTTGCCACCCCCGGGAATCGCCCCGTCCAGGTCCACCGTCAATGGTTGTGCTCCCTGGTCGTAGCGGGGAACCGGCAGCGGGTAAATCCGGTAGGGCCCGGTATCGTGGACCCAAGGGGGTTCGGAGCCATCCCAGTCCGGCAGGATGCGCCCGCAGATGAGTCCGGCCGCAGGCCAGGCGCGGGCGGCCTTGGCCACTTCCGCCAGGTATTGGCTGTCAACCCGGTGGTCGTCATCCACGAAGGCGATGACCGGGTCCGTCAGCAATGGCAGGGCGCGATTGAGGGCATGGGACTTGCCCGGGGTGGGTTCGGCGATCCACGCCAGGGGGAGGCCTCCCGGCGGTGGCGTATAGGCCGCCAGAAAATCGTGGGTGCCGTCGCTGCAGGCATTGGCCACCACGAATAGGCGAACCTGGGCGCCGTCCGGCGCCGCCGCCCCGTTGAGGGATTCGATGACCCGCGCCAGCAGTTCGACCCGATTGTGGGTGCAGATCAATACCGTGATCGGAAGGAGTGGGTCGGTCATGGTCAAAGGGCTCGATTCAACAGCATGGCGGCCAACAGGCCGAGCAGGAGACGCCCCCGGGCGAGGGGGGCCAGACTCAGGGCAAGCGTCACATCCCTCAGGGCGGCTCGGCGCTGGCCGGATCGCCAGGCCCATTTGGCGTAGTCCGACAGCATGCCGGCGTAAGCCTGGCGCCAGAAAGCGCCCCGTTTGGCGGGGGGCAGCAGATGGCGGTTCTTGCGCATGACCCGGCGGGCCGCATCGCGCATCACCGCCAGGTTGCCGCTCATGCTGTCGGGGCGCTTGAGGATGACCGCCAAGGGTTCGTCCAGACAGGCATAGCCGCCAATGGCCGCCAGCCGCATCCACATGTCGATGTCTTCCAGGCTGCGCAGGGTTTCATCAAAGCCACCCGCCTGGATGAGGGCGTCCCGCCGGACCAGGACTGCCGAGCCGCTGCCGGCCACGAAGGCGTTTTCGGCGAAAATCGCTTCCAGGGTCGACAGGGGGGCGTTGCGGCCGCGCCACTCCCCCAGGCGCGTTCCATCCGGGGCTTCGAGCTTGGCGGAAGTGGAACAGAAAACCAGCGCCGGGCAAGCCTCCATCAAGGCGACTTGCCCGGCCAGCTTGCCCGGCAGCCACCAGTCGTCGGCGTCCAGAAGGGCGACATAGCGGCCCCTGGCGGCCTGGATACCTGAATTGCGGGCGTTGCTCAAACCGCCGTTGGGCTGCTCGATGGTCTTCAGCGCTGCGCCATAGCCCGCCAGAACCTTGGACGTGTCATCGGTGCTGCCGTCGTTGACCACGATCAGCTCCAAATCCTGGAAGCCCTGCGCCAACACGCTGTCGATGGCCCGGGCCACGCACCAGGCGGCATTGTAGGCGGGGATCACCACGCTGACCGTAGGGCCGGGATCAGTCGTGCGGGTCATAGCCCATTTCTTCCATGAGGGGAGCGATGATCGGCAGGATGCGGGCGATGGCTTCCGGGTTGTGCTCCTTCCACTTCTGGCGCTGGGGGCGGCCCTTGACGATGCTGGTGGGGCGTTCGGCCAGGCTGCCGCAGCGGGCCCGCAGTTCAGCCGTGAAGGGCAGATCCAGGCGTTCGAAAGCTGCCTGGAACATCTCAACCGGGCGGGTGAACAGATCTTCGTAGCGCAGCCGTATCCACTGCTGGGGGGGAATCTGGCGGGAAGCCTCCAGGGCCAGGCGGTTGGCGCTCACCCACTGAAAAGCGCAGACCTCTTCCAGACTGGCCTGGTTGTAAGCCCGCCAGCCGGGGGGCAGGAAGAAATGCCATTCCCGGAATTCCCCGCCGTTGATGGCCACCGGCTCCGGTGAAGGCCCCAGGAATTTTTCCAGCCCGAAGCCCCCGTCGGTGCGGCCCAGGCGCCAGCCGTCCATCATGGAACTGACATTGTCCCGCCCATCCCGCTGAATGAAGACGAAACGGGCCTTGGGAAAAAGCCGGTGCAGGTAACCCACTCGCAGGGTATTGATGCAGGTTTTGTCCAGCACCGGCCCGGCCCCCAGTCGGGCGTAGTAGTAGGCCAGCGCCCGGCGGCGATGTTCCGGCTTGGCCTCCTCGGGCGCGGCGGCTTCCGAATCCCAGCCGTTGGTGTGGGGGCCGTGGAGACTGTTCCAGAACTGGGGCAGTTCGTAGTCAAAATGCAAAAAATGGCCGGAGGCGGCCAGGGTTTCAAAGGTCACCGTGGTGCCGGAGCGGGAGCAGCCGATGACGAAGACCGGGTCGGGCATGGCAGGGCGGGCCAGGCGCCAGTACCGTTCCCGGGCGCCCCAGCGCAGGGCCTCAAGGTTTTTGGCCCGAATCTCCGGGTCCGCCAGCTTGGCGAGCTTGCTGATGAGCGCCATGGAGTGTCACGCCTCTCCGCAAGTTTGCAGAGTCCGTGGGCCAAAGGCCCAGCCGAGCGTGAAGCCCGCAAAATATGCCGTGTTCATATCGGTGCGTAGGGAGTGTTGACGCCCTTCCCGGAGGCGTTTGGCGATGGCTCGCGCTGCAGCTTTGGCCAAATGGCCCAGGACCCAGGCTGGCGGAAAGCGGGAGCCATCGCCCCGTTGCTGGCTGCCCTGGAGCTTGCCCTGCTCGAAGTGGAGATCCAGAAAAAAACGCCGGGAAAGCTTGTTGGCGCGGATGCGGTGGTGAATCACCGCGTCCGGCGCCCAGCGCAGCTTGCAGCCCCGGGCCAGCAGGCGGCGGTACATCTCGGTATCCTCGCCCCCGGCCCGATTGCCCCCCCGGCGGCCCAGGTCCGGGTCGAACAGGCCGTGTTCCAGCAGGGTCGCCTTGCGGAAGGCCGAGTTGCCCGTCCAGAAGGGGGTGGTTTCTTGGGTCAGAGCCATGGGGTGGGGGCCATGGTCCAGGGCGCCAAGGAAGGGCAGCAATTCATCCTGCAACCAAGGGGGGCGAGGCGCCCCTTCAAACATCACCCGGTAAGGTCCGCCCACCGCATCCGGCGCATAGGCGTTGATATGCCGCTCCATGGCACGCAGCCAGTCCGGTTCCGGCGTTTCGTCGTCGTCCAGAAAAACGATGTATTCCCCCTGGGCTTCCAGCACAGCCCGGTTCCGGGCATTGGCAACCCCAAGGCGTTCTTCCCTGACCACCCGATTGGGGATGCCGGGAAGGTGCCAATCTCCTTGAGCGAGAATCGCCGGGGTTTCGTCGGAAGAGTGGTTGTCAATGATCAACAACTCCCAGCCGCCGTCAGGCGCCTGCAGCGGGCGGAGGCCCCTGAGGGTTTCCCTCAGGTGGTCAGCGTGGTTGTGGGTGCAGATGGCCAGGGTATAGCGGATGTTTGCCATGGTCAGCGGGCCAGGATTCGGCTGGCGTAGTAGCGGGCCATACCCGCCAGGCTGCCGTCGTTGGAACCCAGCCGGATCTTCCGCAGCAGGGCGCTGGGGGAATCGGCGCCGGTGATTTCAAGGCGGCGGATGGAAAGGGGATTTTCCCCCGCCCGATTAAAGCCGGAGCGGGTGGAAAATGCCAGGGAATAACCGGCGGCCTGGGCTGCAGCGCAGACGCGGTCATCATGACGGCCATAGGGATAGGCCATGGCGCTGACGGGTTTGCCCAGGGCTTCCGCGATGGCCTGGCGGGAGACCTGCAATTGGGAGGTCAGGGCATCGTCGTCCAGGGTGGTGAGATCGCCATGGGAAACCGAGTGGGAGCCAAAATCCCAACCTGCCTCGCCCAAGGCGCGAACTTCCGGCCAACCCATGAGCGGGTAGGTTTTCCCCTCCGGGTGTTCCCGGAGGCTCCACTCGTCCCGGCCACCCACCAGCCCGCTGACCAGGAACATTGTCGCCGGCCAGCCCTGGGCCGCCAGGATGGGCGCCGCGTGATCATGCACGCCCATGAATCCATCGTCGAAGGTAACGAGGAGCGCGCCCTTCGGGAGGCCCCGTTCTCCCGACAGCCAGGCGCTAAATGCCTCAAGGGAAACTGCCACATAACCAGCGTTTTGGAGCGCCTGGATATGATTCTGAAAATCCCCCGGTTGAATGCAGTAACGCTTTTCCCAAGGGCCTCTGGCAGGTCCGACCCGGTGGTACATCAGCACCGGCACCCGGGGAGGGCCGGCAAACCGGGAAGGGTCAGGGGCTGGAACGGTCATCACTCTGGCGGATAAGGGCTCGGTGCAGGGCCAAGGGAAGCAGGCTGGGCAACATATATTTCCAGTCGCCGAGTGTGCCATAGCCGGATTTCATGACGTCGATGAATAGCGCACGGGCGGTCTGCAGATCCCGAGCCCAATAGGCTTCATAGGCCCGGCGCAAAAGAGGGGCGAGGGTGATTTCACGGATCCTGGCGTTGCCCAGGGCGCTGGCCACCCCTGGGTGCTCCCCCAGGAAAATCCGCTGGGCCGCCAGGGTCTGGCGGGCAAAACGGAGGCGATTGCCAGTGGCTTGGACGCCCCCGTGGAAATGGTAGTAAGCCAGCACTTCCGGCACCCGCAGGATCGGCCGGGGGATGGCTACTGTCATCCACAAAAGAAAATCTTCGCCAATGACCAGGCGGCGGTCGAATCCCCCCGCAGCCTGAATGCAAGCCCGCCGGGTAAGGGCGGCATGAATCGGCCAGCGACAGCCTTCGATCAGCCTGGCGGCTTTGTCCGGCCCCTCGTAATCCGGTGGTACGAAGGGGGCTCCCCGGCCGCCCGGCAAGCCCAGGTTCTGCCACCCGCAGTAGGCCAGCACGGCGTCTGGCCGGGCTGCCAGGGTGGCCTCCATCCGTGCCAGGAAGGTGGGTTCCCAGGTGTCGTCCGCGTCCAGAAATGCCACGTACTCGCCTCGCGCCTCCGCAAGCCCTCGGTTACGGGCAACGCTGACCCCACCGTTTTCCTGACGAATGACCCGGATGCGCGGGTCGCTGAAGGCAGAAAGGCGTGCGGCCGTATCGTCGGTTGAGCCATCGTCTATGGCGATCAGCTCCCAGTCCGGGGCGGTTTGGGCCAGGACGCAGCCTATGCTCATAGTCAAATGGGGGGCCGCGTTATAGCAGGGCATGACAACCGAAATCGTGGGTGTCCAGCTGTCCGGAAAGGCGCTTTGCCGCGAGGGGGCTAAATTCGCCATGCCAGATGCTTCTCCCAAAATGCTTGCAGGGCGAGTCTGGCCCGTTGGAGGTGCCGCCAAGCCTCACGGCGTCGGACCGGCAGAGCGTCTATTTTTTTCAATAGTTCCGGGATTGCGTGAGCCACTGCCTGGCGGGAAAAGCGTTCACGAATGGCGTTTTGCCCCGCGAGCCCAATCTGACTACGCCGTGCGGTATCGTCCAGCAGCCAGATAACCCCTTCGGCAAATGCTTCGGCGGAATCGCCAAGGACTACCGACACTCGGTCTTGTACGCCGTAACCCTGGGCTCCGAATTCGGTCGTTACCACCGGCAACCCCCAGGCCAAGGCTTCCCCGACCTTGCCCTTCATACCTGCGCCAAAGCGTAGAGGCGCAATGGAAATCCAGGCCTCGTCGAGATAAGGGGATGTGTCAGGGACTCGGCCCTTGAATTCGATGCCCTCGTCCGTCATTCCCGCAATATCCGGCGGAGCGTTCGCGCCGATGATGACCCACCGGGCCGTTGGGTGTCGGGCCCTGATCAAGGGCCATATCTCCTGGCCAAACCAGCGGACAGCGTCCACGTTGGGTTCGTGGGTAAAGGAGCCGATAAAAAGAAGGGATGGCAGGGGATGCTCGCCAACGCTACGGTGGTTCAAACTATGAATGTTGGGTAGGTTGAACGTCGGCAAGCCAGGGATCCGGCGTGCCAGTTCTTGCGCTTCATCGTCTGTGAGGGTCAAGACCAGATCAGCGCTGCGATAGGTCTCCAGCTCGGCGGCTTCAATCGCTTCGGCATGGGTCCGGTCTTCCCGTCTGCCCGATAAATCGGCTTTTGCATGCCAGCGCAGGAAACTCAAATCCACCGAATCCACGACAATCCGCGCCCGGGGCTGCTGGATACGAACGAGTTTCAGAAAAGGCTGGGCCACATGAAAAAACTCGAACAGGACCACATCGTAGTTGTTTGCCCGCAAGGCAGCGCCGACGGATGTCTCCAGAAGACGGACGCCAACCGATGCCAAGCGCTCTCGGTATCGCTGGTAGTCGGTCTCGCCAATCCGCTGTCGCTCGGCTTGGGGGGTGCTCACCAGGTAGTCACAAGAGGCCCCCGCCTCCCTGAGCAGTTCAATAAAGGTGAATAGGCGCAGCCCCCCGGAGGTGCGGTCGAAATGGGGGAGTTCGGGGTTGACGACCAGAAAACGGAAAGTGCGATTAGGGAAAGTCATGGCCTTGCTTGCGTTGTTGCGCGAGTAAAGGCCGCAATAAATCAGCGACCGACGCCCTGATTGAGGACCAGGCGTATTTGTCGCGAATCGCAGAACGCGCCCGTTCGACCTGTTGCCGTCCGAACTCAGGTTGCTCCATGAGCCGGATGACCGCCTCTGCAAACTCCTCTGCTGAATTTGCTCGCAGATAATGGATTTCCGGCGTCAGGTTAATGCCTTCGATGCCCACATCGGTGCTCACCACGGGAACACCCGCTCCGATGGATTCCAGAATCTTGAGTCGAGTCCCTCCTCCTACCCGTAGAGGTACTACCGATACTGCTGCCTGGCGGACGTACTCGACCACGCTTGGAACATTCGGAAAAACTCGGATGCTGCGCCCATTATCCAGGGCAAGCACGGCGGGATGTGGGGATCTGCCTACGATCCAGAACTCGAAGTCCGGGTAGCGCTGAAGCAGAAGCGGCATGACGTATTGAGCAAAAAACTGGATAGCCCCAACATTGGGCCAGTAATCGAGTAAGCCAACAAAAATGGCCCGTTTGGGTGTTCCGTCTGGCAAAGGGTGGGTGAGCAGGTGATCATCAAAGCCATTCGGCACAACCCAAACCCGGTCCTGGTCCTTCGGCCAAAATTTAACGTCGTGCTCTGAACAGACAGCGATACGAGAGAAATCCCGGGCCGCGCTACTTTCGGTGCGTCGAGTCTTCCACCAGTCCAGCCATGCGGCCCAGGCTTGGGGCCCCCGCTTTTCAGCAAGCCTTCGCTGGATTTTGACCGACTCCAGATCATCCATGTCCACGACCGCCTTATAGGCCAAATCCCTAAGGTGGTGAGCAACCCAAAGCCGCTCGATCCAGATCAGATCTGCCTTGGGGGCAAGCCTCCGAACTTCCGAAATCAACGCGCCACACCGGAACTCCCGAAAAACAAAGGCTCCCGGCTGCATTACGTAGTGGCGCAGTGCTGCAAGCAAAGAGTTGTTGCGGACCAGGGGCCACCACAGGGGGTCGCGCGGGAGCACAATCGCGGATGGGCAGAGCGCTTTGAGCTGCCGTATCCCCTCTGCGTTTGCTGGATCATCTGGGCTTCCAGCCTCCACGTATCCCACGAACTGAACTTCCGCAACCATGCACGCAGCGCGTAGCAGATTGGCAATACGGATGTGGGAGCCGCTGTTTTCTGGGAACGGTAGAGTATGGGCCGCGAAGAGCAGTCGGGGCTTGCTCGGCGAGTCCGTCATGATTCAACGCCCTTTGCGGGCCAGTACCCGCACGTTTTCCGGGCAGTTCCCCAGTCGCCCCCGTAAATAGTCCCTAAATCCATAGAGTACGGCCAGATTGTTTGCATTTTCCAGGTTCCGATGAAGGGTCTTAACCCAACTGGCACAGCCCCAGGTCAGGCGCTTAACAATGGGATAGGTTGAGTCGGGCATGGAAAACGGTGGCAACACGATCTTCCGTATGGAGCTGAGTACCTTGGCGCGGACCAAGGAAAATTGCCTTTTCTCTAAATGGCGACGGGCCCACAACAGCCGATTGCGGACCATGAAATAGGTGACGAGGGGGGATTGCGCGCCACCGAAGGAGGCAGAAACCTTATGCCAAAGTCGTGCCCCGGGAATAAAGAAGCAGCGATAGCCCATGCGGCGTGCCCGATAACACCAGTCCGTTTCTTCGTAGGTTAGAAAAAAGGATTCATCTAGAAGGCCCACCTGTCGAAAGGTGTCCGCGCTGGCGAACAGGGCGCAACCGGTAACGTAATCCACTTCTCGCTGGAAAGCGTAATCCTTGCCGTCCGGGCACCCGAAACCGATATGGTCGAAGTCGGCGGCCTGGGCATCCCATGTTCCGCCAGCGAACCAGAGGCTGGTGGGCTCATCGTAGAAATATATCTTGGCGCCAAGAACCGAATGAACCGGAAGACTCGCCGCTGCGGCTACAAGCTCGTCAACGATATCGGGTGATACCACCGTATCGTTATTGAGGAGAAAAACAAAATCGGCGCCTTGCTCAAGGGCCCAGCGGATTCCCACATTGTTTCCGCCCGCATAGCCTAGGTTGGCTCCGGTTTCCAGCACAAGAACGTCCTGGCAGGCGCTCTTGATCGCTGCTACCGAACCATCCGTGGAGCCATTGTCCACAACGACTACCTGATGGTTAGGGTGAGTAACGGCCGCAAGGGAATCCAGGCAGGCTAGGGTGTCGGCCTTGCCGTTCCAGTTGAGCAGAACGGTCACGACTTTTTTTGGTGAATTTGCCACGGTCATGAAAACAGGCGTTTTCCAAGTTGCCAGACCATGAACGATACCAGGGCTTTCAGGCTTTTCAGCTTCTCGGTCATGGTCCAGACGGCAGTCTTGAGGGCGCTTGGCTTGTTGCTCAAAGGTCCTGCTGGACTAGGGGCCATGAAGTCCTCTTTGTGTTCCAGGCCCTTTCGGGTGGCTTCAAGGTAGGCCCGCCCCCATTTGGCGTCGGGTTCCAAATGGCACCCTTCAGCCCATTCGTTCCATGCGTTGATAAAGAGGATCTGCTCTTCCCCCGATAGCCGGGTACGTGTCCTGTGGGCAACCTTGCTGAGCCAGCTTTGATACGCTGAGGGAGTCGCCCCGGCGAAAACTTGCGTACGCCCTGATAGCCCGCGTCGCCGATCACGTCCGCTTCCTCGCCATGGAGCAATGCATCGGCCTGGGTGACATCGGCCACGTTGGCGGCGGTGCCGACCAGGGTATGCACCAGACCGGAGTCCGCATCGACGCCTATGTGCGCCTTCATGCCGAAATGCCACTGATTGCCTTTCTTGGTCTGATGCATCTCGGGGTCACGGGCCTTGGCCTGGTTCTTGGCCGAGGGCGGCGCGGCAATCAGGGTCGCATCGACAATGGTGCCTAGGCGCATCAGCAGGCCCTTCTGGGCCAGAGGTTCGTTGATCGTATCGAAGATCTTCCGAGTCAATGGATGCCTCTTGAGCAAGCGCCGAAACTTCAGCAGCGTTGTCGCATCCGGGGCCGATTCACGCGCCAGGTCAATGCCCATGAAGCGTTGGATCGACTGGCTGTCGTAGACCGCGTCCTCGATGCTTTCATCCGACAGCCCGAAGCACTGCTGCGCCACGTACATCCGCAGCATCCGTTCCAGTCCGATCGGCGGGCTACCGCGGCCCGCGCCCTTGGGGTAGAACGGCTCAAGCTCTGCGACCAACGCAGACCAAGGCGTCACCGCTTCGATTTCGGCCGGCAACCGGTCACGGTGCGTCAGCTTCTTCTTCGCAGCGTACTCAAGTTCGGAAAAGCTCGATTGCATGGGCGTGGATCTCTGTGCAGTGGGGCTGACCGTATTATCTCCAACGCATCACAACAGAAGGTGCGGGTTGGTGGAATAAATAAGCGCTTCTTTAAAGCAACTCTATTATCCTGCATAGAGATTCGCCGGCTCTTTCGCTGAGATATTCGCTGTGCCGGAGTAATGCGGATTTTTCAATTTCCAATGCCCGTATGCCATGTTTGGCGATGTCGGGAAATTCTATGCATTCGCGATGGCCTGGCAAGGCCCATGTTTGTAGGTAAGCGGGTACTTTCGGGTCGCGCTGAGTAAGTGAAATATGGGGAGTCGAGTAAGCCATCGAGGTTATTGCTCCATGGAGACTTGTTCCGATAAATAACTCCGCATTCGCGATGAAGGCGAGCGTGTCGAAGATTGAGTTTCCTTTCGGCAAAAATGCTTCCGTCCCAAGATCTCTTGCTAGAGCTTCGAGAATCGTCTGGTCTTCGTGCCCTGGTGCGCGACCAATCGGAAGCAGTAGGATTGCATATCCAGTCTTGGAAGATAATTCCATTATCTCAGATGCAATCGTTTTGACGTGATCTTTGGCGAAGTTGAGGCCGGCTTGAAATGCGATATAAGGTTTGCCCTTGAGGCTTTTTGAAATCGAACAGAATTCCGGACTAAGATAAGGCTCCAACTGGTCTGCGGGGAAAAGGCTGGAAATGACTGCAGCACTGTCTGGGGTAAGGTGTGCCATTCCTTGAGGAAGCCCAGCATTGGCAAGAATTTCTACGGTTTTTTTATCCCGCACAGAAATATAGGTTGCCTGAGCGAGGGTTTTAGCCACAGCCTTGCGAAAGGGATCCGGACGTTTCGTAAGACTCGAGCCACCTACTGCATTGTAGATCACCGGTTGATTTTGATTAAAATCACTAGGTGTAAATAGATATGGAAAATAATTTGAACAGCCCAATTTTTTCCGGATCATATAGTTTTCCATATATTCTCCGCCAATTGATTTTGCGATTTTTTGCCACCTTGGAATTGTGCCTGCGAGGTGATAAAGAACGTCGTTCCATGAGGCCCCAAGCGTTTCGCCGCCAGCGAGAATTACTGGGTTTTCACCATTCTTGTTGCGGCGCGCTAGCAGCTCCCGGATGGGACGGGTTCTGTAGCCACCATAGGCGGTAAGGTCAGCTGCTGCGTGGCCGTAGTAGGCGATATTGATGTCGCTGTAAGTTGCTCTGCGAATATACTCAGTCAGGACCATTGGAAAGAGAATGTCCCCGAAATTCATTCTGTCGAATGCGCCAACGATGCTAATGTTCATGAGATTTTAATGGGATAGTCCACTCTGCTTTTTGGCTAATAAAACCTACTTCTGGGAGTTTTGTTATGTCAAAGCTTCCAGGTGAAACCGGGCATGCGACGATGTTTTCCGAATACCAGATTAATTGTCGATAGCGGTCTGCAAATGCCAATCGGAGGCTGTAAGGAGCGGGGCGTAGGGGAATGTCTGGCAGACGGCAGCAGATTGTGTTTGGACCAACTGAAATGTTTGGTCTAATTTCTGCCGCAGCACTGCTAACGGAAAGGACTTGGATGAAATCTGCGGTGTGGATGCCTAGGACGATCTCAACTTCGTTAATTGTCCTTGACGATTCGAAATCTATAGTAATAGTGAAAGCTTCATGCAGTGCTGGGCCGACGACTGTTTCACCTCGATCATTGGTGAATTTAATGGTCTTTACTGTGATGTAGCCGATATCGACCTCTGGCTCGATGCCGTCGCCGCCACCCTTGTGCCGGGCAATGTTGCGTTGCTGGGCTTCTGTGTAGAAAATTCCGCAGACATCGCTCGGGTCTCCGTCTTGGGATATTCTTCCTTGGTCGAGTAATAGCATGCGCGTGGAAATGCGTTGTAATTGACGCAGGTTGTGCCCAACAATTAGCACGGTACGCCCCTCAGATCGGATCAGGGTTTCCATCCGTTCGATGCATTTTTGTTGAAAGGACAAATCTCCAACTGCAAGCACTTCATCCACAATTAGCACTTGAGAGATAACTGTAGTCGCGATTGAAAAGCCAAGCTTAACTTGCATCCCTGAGCTATATCGTTTAACGGGGGTGTCGATGAATTCTTCGAGCTCCGCGAAGGCCACGATGTCGTCGAACTTGCGGTTGATCTCGGCCCTGGAGATGCCCAGGATGGAGCCATTGAGGTAGATGTTCTCCCGGCCGGTGAGGTCTCCTACCAGGCCGGCGCCCACTTCGATCAGCGGGGCGACCTTGCCATGGACCCGCACGCTGCCCCGAGTGGGTTTGGAAATGTTGGCCAGGAGCTTGAGCAGGGTGCTCTTCCCGGCGCCATTGTGGCCGATGATGCCTAACACCTCCCCTTCTTCCACCGAGAAAGAGATGTCATCCAGCGCCTTGAAGGGCTTGCGCTCTTCCACGGGCCGGCCCGTCAGGCGGCGGGCAGTATTGAGGGCGGCCTGTTTCAGGCTGGTGAGCTGCCCGAGCTGGAATTCCTTGGTGACGTGGTCAACTTCAATGATCGGCATGGGTCATCAACTTCTGGGTCGGCTGGTTGCGCAAGGCTAACCAGGGTTCAGGTGCCCGGGGTTTGGGGCCTGGTTTGACGTGATTGGTGGGTTCCACAGGCCGGCAAGACGATAGCGCAGGCGGTTGAAGATGCTGCTGCGTTCCCAGGCGAGTTCGGCGTCTCGTTGTTTGAGGGCGTTTTGAGCGCTCGCGAGCGCACGTTCCAGATCATGGACTTTCTGCCCGGCTAAATGCAATGCGCTGAGAGCTTGCCCTTCGGTGGAGCGGGGTACTGCCTGGAGGATGAACTGGTAGGTGTCGTGGTCCGGATTGTTGGCGCGAATGTAGCGCAGCAGGGCTTTGTCTGCTTCGTCCACGGGGGTAACCGAAAATTCTGTTTCTTCAGGCTTGCGGATGACGCGCTCCAACTGAAGGACAAAATATCCAGCCTCTTCAAAGAGGCTCACAATGCCGTGGCGATCAAAAAAACGGATATGGGTGTTATCCAAGAGACCAAATTCGCGGTAGCTGAATCGTCCGTTGGCAATCTCGTACGCCAGGGCTGCATGGGTGACGTTTGGTACCGAGGCTACCAGCACGCCGCCGGTGGTGAGCAGGGGCGCCACTTTTCGCAGCGCAGCCCCTGGATCCCGAAGGTGTTCAAGGACATCGGCAAAGGTGATGGCATCGAAGGGGCCCGCTTCCGCCAGGGGTGCGAGGTCCATCTCTTCGATGTTGCCCACAATCACCTGGTGGCAGTGGGGGGCTGCTTTTTCTGCCGCGGACGGGTCGATTTCGATGGCCGTGACGGTGCAGCCCAGTTCTGCCGTCATGATCCGCGTTTGTGAGCCCACCGAGCAGCCGATTTCCAGGATCCGGGCGCTCTTGGGTATGTGCCGGAGCACGGCGCCGGCAGCGCTGTCTTGATCCAAGGCGGCTTGGTATTCGTAAAGTTTGGGCATGGCCAGGTGGCGGAGGTTGGTTAGGCCGCTTGGGCGGCCAAGGACGGACTTGGGGTGTCTGTTGGGAGGATGGACCAGTTGCCTTCCATGGGAATGAAGCCTTCCCGCAGGGATTCGGCATGGATGATTTCCCTGGGTTCCACCCTGACGGTGGCAACGCTTTCGGCATAAAAGAGGGTGGTGTAGAGGTTGCCGGCTGCGACGCCGGTACGAATACAGTAAACCCCCGGCATGAGCGGGAAGCGGGCGAAGGAAAAGCGGACCTCGTGCCTGCCCGGGGCAAGGTGCAAGGTGGTTTGCTCCGGCACGCTATGGGTGGTGGCGATGTTTAGAAAGTCCGGGGTCTGGATGCCCACGCCGAATACCGGGCGATCAATGGCCGCGTGGGCTTCATACACCAGCCGGATGGTAACGGGGGCGTCACAAGGAATGGTTTCGGTTGGTAGCCCGTCGGCATCCAGCACCTGGGCTTCCACCAGTTCAAGATCGCCGGTGGTTTCATGCCGCCCTTTGTGGGCTTCGGCGTGGTGCCGTCGAACCGTCTCTTCGCTGAGTTGGTAGAACTCGTTACAGACGAGATTGGGCTCTCCATCTGAACGGAGCTGCCCATGGTCCATCAGGATGGCGCGGGAGCAGATGCGCTCCACGTGGCGGATGTTGTGGGTGACAAGCAGCACGGTGCTGCGTTTTTCCCGGATCACGCTATCAATGCGATCCATGCATTTGCGTTGAAACGCTAGATCCCCCACGGCCAGGACCTCGTCCACAATGAGGATGTCGGATTCCACGCTGGTGGCAATGGAAAATCCGAGCCTAACCTGCATGCCGGAGCTGTAGCGCTTGATGGGGGTGTCGATGAATTCTTCGAGCTCCGCGAAGGCCACGATGTCGTCGAACTTGCGGTTGATCTCGGCCTTGGAGATGCCCAGGATGGAGCCATTGAGGTAGATGTTCTCCCGGCCGGTGAGGTCTCCTACCAGGCCAGCGCCCACTTCGATCAGCGGGGCGACCTTGCCATGGACCCGCACGCTGCCCCGAGTGGGTTTGGAAATGTTGGCCAGGAGCTTGAGCAGGGTGCTCTTCCCGGCGCCATTGTGGCCGATGATGCCTAACACCTCCCCTTCTTCCACCGAGAAAGAGATGTCATCCAGCGCCTTGAAGGGCTTGCGCTCTTCCACGGGCCGGCCCGTCAGGCGGCGGGCAGTATTGAGGGCGGCCTGTTTCAGGCTGGTGAGCTGCCCGAGCTGGAATTCCTTGGTGACGTGGTCAACTTCGATAATCGCCATGATCAGATCACGTCCGCAAAATAGGACTCTGCGCGTTTGAAGAAAAGGTAGCTAAAGGGAAGCAGGGCAAGGGTGAAGATCAGACCCGGGAGTACGGCTCCGGCGTCCGGGGGTAGCCCTCTCAATGTGACGTTTTGGAAGGCATCGATCAGACCTGCCAGGGGGTTGAGCGTAAAGAGGGTATAGATCAAATTGGACCAATGGCTGGCCGCTTGCTCCACCAGCAGCTTTTCCTTGACTAGGGCGAGCGGGTAAATGACGGGTGACATATACATCACGAGAGAGAGCAGCACGGGTAGCGCCGTGGAAACGTCCCGGTAGTAAACATTGAGCGCAGCGCCTATGAATGAAATGGTCAACGCCGCCAGGATTGCGTAAAGCACCAGGAGCGGAACCCATAGGACCTGCCAGGTCGGGCCGATGCCATACCAAGCCATCAGCGCCGCGAGGATGCACAGATTGATGCTGAGTTCCAGCAGCTTGGTGATTACGCTAGTGAGGGGAAAAACTTCACGAGGGAAGTAGATCTTGCGAATAAGGTTGGCGTTGCCCACGACGCTGGTGACGCCTTCGGACGCGGATTCCTGGAAGAAAATCCAGAGGGTCAGGGCGGAGTAGGTGAGGACCGGATATGGAATGGGGCCGCTTTCGATGCCTACAAAGCTGCGCAGCACCATGAAAATCAGGACGAGCACCACGGGCTTAAGCACTGCCCACAAGATGCCCATGAAGGATTGCTTGTAGCGCAGGGCGATGTTTTTCCAGGCCAGAACGGCCATCAATTCACGGTAGGCGATGAGGTCGGTGACGAATTGCATGGGTGGGGTGAGCCCTGGTTGCCTTGGAATGTTCGTTGAGTTTAAGGGCTTGAAGGTTGTGAGCGTGTGGAGGCTATCACGACAATGCAGTATGGAAGTTTGGATAGCTTTGGCATTCTGTCAAATCTCCAGGGTGATCGGCAGATGATTCCCCTTGTCCGGTGGCGGTGGCCGCCAGGCTTTCTGATTGAGCCGCGTGGCTGAATGGCCCTTGCGCTGGGAGTGATTGGTATGGTCGGCAATGGTGGTGTTCTCCGGGCGAATCGATGATGAATCCGTCCTCTCTTGGAAGATCATCGGGTACTGACCCGCTTGGAAAGCACCCAATGCTTACCAAGTGGTGGCTCCTTTACGTGGTCTTTGTGATCTACGGCAGTCTGGTGCCCCTGGATTTTCGCCCCATGCCTTGGGAGGCGGCCTGGCAGGCCTTCGGCCGGATTCATCTGCTGAACGTGGGCGCGGCGGGCCGGGCAGACTGGGTCGCCAACGGAGTGCTGTACGTCCCGGTGGGGTTCCTGACTGCCAGTTTGCTGGCTGGGCGGGGCGCGGCCATCCGGGCCGGGGCGGCCGTCGGGGCCCTGGGGTGGGTGGCCCTGCTGGCCTTGGCGGTGGAGTTCGCCCAGGTGTTCTTTCCGCCCCGCACCGTTTCCCTGAATGACTTGTTTGCTGAATTCGTCGGCGGCGGGCTAGGGGTTGGGATTGCCGTGGTGGCGGCGGATCGCTTGCGGCGCCTGGTGGCGGCCTGGATGGAGGGCGTGGAGCGTTTCGCGCCGCGCCTGCTCAAGCTGTATGCCCTGGCTTATGTGGCTTTCAGTTTCTTCCCCTTTGATTTTTTGTTGTCGGCGGGGGAGTGGGCGGACAAATTGGCGTCCGATCGTTGGGGGTGGTTGTGGGCTAGCGCCGGGGGGCGGGGCGGAGCGGCGGCCGGGGTGGCCAAGCTCATGGCCGAAGCCCTGGCGGCGGCCCCCCTGGGGTGGTTGCTGGCCCGCCGGGGTTGGGGGCCGGGGCGGGCCCTGGGGGCGGGCGCAGTTTTGGGGGCGGTGATCGAGCTGGGCCAGTTTTGCCTGGTTTCAGGCGTAGCCCAGGGTTTTTCGGTGTTGACCCGGGCGGCGGGTGTGGCGGCGGGGGCCCTGGCCTGGGGCCGGAGAGGGCGGCTGGACCCGTTGGTGGTGGCGGGTGCGATCCGGCGTCACGGGCTGGTGGCGGTGGTGGTCTATTTGGTGGCTTTGGTGGCGGTGACGGGGTGGTTTGAACTGCCATGGCGGGGCTGGGCGGAGGCGTTCTTCGCCCTGGAGGAGGTTCGCTTCCTGCCTTTTTACTACCACTACTACACCACCGAGCAGGCGGCCTTGCTGAGCCTGACTTCGGTGTGCCTGATGTATGCGCCCGTGGGCCTGCTGGCTTGGGCCTTCTTCTTCGGGCCAGGTTTGGCCGCCATCTTGGCGGCCCTGCTGGCGGGGCTGATGGAGGTGAGCAAGCTGTTCCTGGTGGGCCTGCATCCGGACCCCACCAATCTGTTGGTGGCTGGCGTGGCGGCCTGGTTGGCCTGCCGCTTGGCGCGGGGGGCGGAAGGACTGGCGCACCGGGCCGGGCGGCCGGAAGTGGCGGGCGCAGCTGCTGAAGTGCAGCGTTCTGAGGTCGGGATGGCGGCTGCCCCTGACCTGGCGACGGTTGATCCGGTGGGTACGCCGGGCCCTTGGCGGCGGCCTGGCGCCAGGGGCTGGATGGGGTTGGCGGCGGTTGGGGTTTTGGCGGCCGGTTGGGTGCTGAGCTTTCCGTTCCAGCCTCTATTGCTTGGCCTGGGTTTTGCCGTCTATGGGGTGGTTCTTTGGCAGCGCCCCCATTGGTTGTGGGTGGCGGTGCCCGCAGCCTTGGCCTTGCTGGACCTGGCCCCCTGGAGCGGGCGGTTCTTTTTCGATGAATTCGACCTGTTGTTGGTGGTGAGCCTGGGGGTGGGATACGCCCGCCTGGGGCCGGTGCCGGCTGGACAGCGGGATTGGCTTTGGCGCCTGGCCCTGGGGCTGGTGGCGCTTGTCTATGGGATTGGGGTGGCGCGGGGTTTGCTGCCCTGGCAGGGGCTGGATGCCAATTCCTTTAGCCACTATTACAGCCCCTTCAACGCCTTGCGGATTGCCAAGGGCGCTGCCTGGGCCTTGCTGTTGGTGGGCCTGGCGGGGCGCTTTGCTGCCGCAGGCTGGGATGTGGGGCGCCTTTTCGGTCAAGGCATGGTGGTGGGTCTGGCGGGGACCACGGCGGTGGTGATCTGGGAGCGGTGGGCCTTCCCGGGTCTGTTCAACTTCACGGACGTGTATCGGGTGACCGGCCCCTTTTCCCAGATGAATACGGGGGGCGCGGACCTGGAAGGCTACCTGGCGGCGGCGGTGCCGTTTCTGGTCTGGGCGTTGTTCGAGGGCCGGCGCTGGCAGGCGCGGATGCTGGGGCTGGTGCTCCTTGCAGCCAGCACCTACGCCATGATGGTGACCTTCTCCCGAGCTGGTTATGGGGCCTTTTGCGTGGCGGCGGGACTGACGGCCTTATTCGCCTTGGTCCGGCGGGGTGGGCCGGGCCGGCTGGGGTGGTTGAAGCGAGGCCTGGGGGTGGTTCTGGTGGTGGCGCTGGTGGGGGCGGTGGCGGCGCCGGTCCTGATGGGGGGGTTCGCCCAGGCTCGCCTGGCCCGGGTTGGCCAGGATCTGGATGTGCGGATCGACCATTGGCGGGATGCCTTGGCGATGCGGGATCCGGGACTGGCAACGGCGCTTTTTGGCATGGGGCTGGGGCGTTTTCCGGTGACCCACTTCTGGCGCAGCGACGAGGTTAGGGCGGCCAGCTACCAGATCGGGCAGGCGGGGCCGGAGCGCTTCCTGCGGTTGGGTACGGGTAGCCCGGTCTATGTGGAGCAGGGGGTTTCGATCCAGCCAGGGCAGGACTACGGGGTGAGCCTGCGGGTCCGCAGCCCGCAGGAGGGTGGGCGCATCGCCGTTTCCCTGTGCGAGAAGTGGTTGCTGACTTCGGCCCGTTGCGTGTTTGCCGGGCAGGTGGTGGGGGCCGGCGGAGACTGGCGGGCGGTGAGTCTGTCGTTGCCCTCCGGGGACGTGGGGGCGGGTTTCTGGTACAAGGCCCGCCCGGTGAAGCTGTCGCTCTACAACGCCGGTCAGGGGGCCGTGGTGGATGTGGACGATGTGCGCTTGATCGACCGGGATGGCCAGGATCTGCTAACAAACGGAGGGTTCCAGGCGGGGATGGACCGCTGGTTCTTTTCGGCGGACGTGGATCTGCCCTGGCACATCTGGAGCTTGCCGGTGGCGGTGTTGTTCGAGATGGGGTGGGTGGGGGTCCTGGCGCTGGGGTGGGCTGGATTATTGGCGTTTGGACGGGCTGGTTTGACCGCGACAAGGGGTAATCTCATTGTCGGGGCGTGGCTGGCAGCTTTTCTAGGCCTCGGTTTGTTGGGGGTGGTGGATAGTTTTGGGGATAGTTGCAGGGTGTTATTGCTGTGGCTCTTCGTGATGTCATTCATGCATGGCATAAAGACTCCCGCGCAAGTGGTCGCAAACGGGCCGGCGGAGAGCTAACATGGCTTCAGAAATTCCTTGGAAGGGAGTGGCGAGATGAAAAGTGCTTTGATGGTTGCCGGTGTCGTGCTGGCGGTAGGTGGGATGGGGGAGGCTTTCGCCCTGTGCGGTAGCGTTCAGAGTGACAACCGGCTGAATCAAACCCAGATTGGCACCGCGCTCAGTGGCAAGCGGATCAACGCAGTGGCTCCCGGAGGCGAGGACTGGAAGGAGGATCATTGTGCCGGAGGGGATCTCTACAAAGTCGGGGGCGGAACGGCGGTCGATCCACGTGTGAAGCGCGGTACATGGAGTATCGTCGGAACGGGCGTTAACGCGACGGTTCGGTACGCCTACACGGACGGATCCACGTACACCTGGTCCATGTACCAAACTTCAGGAACGACTTATTTCTGCAACGGGAGTGCTGAAGTCGCGCACATCGTGACCACCGGTACAGCGGGCACCCCCTGCAACTGATGCGCTGAGCGGTTCGACCAAGGCTGACCCAGTACCTTGGGCTTGGCCGTCCCCTCAGACCAAGGCTTCCGTGACCACAGGATGACCCAGGAAGCCTTTTGGGCTTGCTGTTGCCCCATAGGCGCCCGACTGGAAGATCACCACCAGATCCCCTGGCTCGGCGGCTGCCAGGGGCATGCGGTCCACCAGCAGGTCCAGGGGCGTGCACAGGGGGCCCACCACGGATACGGTTTCTTCCGCCGGGGCGTCCATCCGGCTGGCCACGGCAGCCGGGTAATTCTTGCGGATCACCTGGCCGAAATTGCCCGAGGCGGAGAGGTGGTGGTGCATGCCGCCGTCGGTGACCAGAAAGACCTGGCCCCGGGAAATCTTGCGATCCATGACCCGGCAGACGTAGATCCCGGCCTCTCCCACCAGGTAGCGGCCCAGTTCCAGCACCAGCTCGGCCTCGGGTAGGCTCCGGCCGGCGGCTTCAGCGATGCTTGCCAGGTTGGCGCCGATGGGGGCCAGATCCAGGCGGGCTTCGCCGGGGAAATAGGGGATGCCGAAGCCGCCCCCCAGGTTGAGGCTTTTCACCGGACTGGGGGCGTGTTCGGCCAGGCGCAGGGCGAGTTCGAAGCTTTTCTGCTGGGCTTCCACGATGGCCTCGGCCTTGAGGTTCTGGGAGCCGGCGAAGAGGTGGAAGCCCTCGAAGGCCAGGCCCAGGCGGCGGATCTCTGCCAGCAGGGCGGGGACTTGCTCGGCATCCACGCCGAACTGTTTGGGGCCGCCCCCCATCTTCATGCCGGAGCTTTTCAGCTCGAAATCCGGATTGACCCGCACCGCCACCCGGGCCGGCCAGCCGGTTTGGGCGGAGATGTCCGCCAGTTCCCGGGCTTCCCGGAAGGATTCAACATTGAGCAGCACCCCGGCGGCCACGGCTTGTTCCAGTTCCGTCCGGCGTTTGCCCGGGCCGGCGAAGCTGATCTGGGCCGGGTTGCCGCCGGCATTGAGGGCGACCTGGAGTTCGCCGGCGGAAGCCACGTCCAGGCCATCCACCAGCCCGGCCATGTGTTGCACCAGGGCGGGCATGGGGTTGGCCTTGATGGCGTAGTGGAGGTGGATGGTGGCTGGCAGCGCGGCCCGGAGCTGGGCCATGCGGGTGTCCAGCAGGCGCCGGTCGTAGGCGTAGAAGGGGGTCTGGCCGACCCGGGCGGCGAGCCGGGAAAGGGGCAGGCCGCCCACCGTGAGTTCTCCGTTCACCACCGGGAACTGATCCATGGGGGCATGGATGGGGCGTGGGGCTGGGCTCATGGCTGGGGGGGCTGGCATTCGGCGGCAAGGGCCTTGCGGTCGATCTTGCCGTTGGGGTTGCGGGGCAGGGGGCCGGTCTGGATTTCGATCCGCGCCGGCACCATGTAGACGGGCATCCGGCGGCGGCACTCGGCCAGCAGGGCGGCCCCGTCCACGTGGCCCCCCAGGGGTGGGGTGACCACGCAGATCACCGCTTCCCCCAGGGCGGGGTGGGGCTGTCCGAAGGCTGCGGCTTCCCCCACCAGACCGGTGGCGTAGAGGATTTCTTCCACTTCGGTGGGGCTGATGCGGTAGCCGGAGCTCTTGATCATCTCGTCCCGCCGGCCGACGAAATACAGGAAGCCTTCTTCGTCCCGCCGGACGGTATCGCCAGAGTAAACCGCGATTTCCGGCAGCACCAGGCCCCTTTCCCGACCGCCAACGCCCGACGGCAGGGGGCGGAAGCGCTCGGCGGTCTTGGCCGCATCGTTCCAGTAGCCCTGGGCTACCAGGGGGCCGCGCTGGACCAGTTCGCCGGGCTCATGGGGGGCGCATTCGGTGCCATCTTCCCGCAGCACCAGGACCTCGGCGTTGGGAATGGCCTTGCCGATGGAGTCGGGCCGGCGATCGGCTTCTTCCGGCGGCAGGTAGGTGGCCCGGAAGGCCTCGGTAAGGCCGTACATCAGGTAGGGCCGGGTGCGGGGGAGCTTGGTCCGCAGGTTCTGGAGAATCTCCCGGGGCATGCGCCCCCCGGTGTTGGCCAGGTAACGCAGGTGTTCGCCAACGGACGCCGGCCATTCCAGGCCGGCGAGCTGGATCCACAGGGGGGGGACGGCGGTGAGTCCGGTGACCCGCTCCCGGGTCACCGCATTCACCACGTCCCGGGGGAGCAGGTAGTTGAGCAGGACCGTCCGGGCGCCGGCGTGGAAGGCGGTGGTGAGCTGGGAGAAGCCCGCGTCGAAGGACAGGGGCAGGGCGGCCAGCAGGGTATCACCCGGGTGGTTGCCGAGATATTCGGCCACGCTGCGGGCGCCGGTCACCATGTTGCGGTGGGACAGCACCACGCCCTTGGGGCGGCCGGTACTACCGGAGGTGTACAGAATGGCGGCCATGTCGCCGTCGATGACCCGGTGGCCGGCCTGGGGCGGCGCCCCCGCCAGGCTTTGCCAAGCATGTACGGTCAGACCTTCCGGGGTCTGGGCTGGCACGGGACCGGCGAGGATCACATGACGCAGGTCATGGCAGGCGGCCAGGACAGGAGCCAGGAGCGGGAGGCGTTCGGGGCTGGTGACCAGGACTCGTGCATTGCAGTCCCCCAGGATGTGGCCCACCTGCTCTCCCTTGAGGAGGGGATTGACCGGCACGAACGCGCCGCCGGCGGCGGCGGTGCCGAAGGCTGCCTCGACGAACGCCGGCCGTTTGTCCAGATAAAGGGCGACCCGCTCGCCCCGCCCCAGGCCCAGATGCATCATCGCGCTTGCGAAGAGGCTGCAGCGGTCTGCCAGGTCGCCGTAGTTCAGGGTCTCCTGGCCACTGGTGAGGGCCGGCGCTTCCGGGGTGCGGGTAGCGGAGGCCTCGATCAGGTGATGGAGGAGATGGGCTGACATCGGTGGATGGGCTGGAGGCAGGGCCGCCTTGGGCGCCTTCCGGCGGGTTCAGGCTGGGGCGATTCGGCCGACGAACTCCACCAGGGAGCCGACCGAGATGAAGGTGCTCCCATCGATTTCGTCATCGGGAATCTCGACCCCAAAGCGTTCCTCGATGGCGTGGATCACCGCCAGAACGGCCATGGAGTCCAGTTCAGGAAGGGCCCCCAGCAAGGGGGTGTCCGGGGTGAATGCCAGCCCCCGCCCCTGCAGGCTGAGTGCATCGTCCAGCAACAGGAGGACTTCTCTTTCAGTATTCAAGACCAGCGTGCTCCCCAGAAACCGAGCGGCTGTCAAAGGAGCTTGGCAGCCGCTGGCGGGCGAATTATAGGGGTAATCTTAACCGATCAGCTTGATTCCCTCCGCCACCAGGGCGGGCGTAATGGCTTCGCGCTGGGCAGTGCCGGGGGGGCGGGGCAGGGAAGGGGTGGGGCCGGACGCCATAAGGGAGCCGCTGAGCAGGGCGTCCGGTTCGGTCAGCTCCCGGGCGATCATGCTGAAAGGCTTTTTCCAAACACCCAAAAACCGCGCATCAAGCCCAGGGGCCGCCCCATGGCGAAAGCCGTGGTTGGGTGCGGCCCGGTGGCGGCACTCACTTGCTTTTGAGCATGGTGCCTACGCCGTGGTCGGTGAGGATCTCCAGCAGCAGGCAGTGCTCCACCCGGCCATCGATGATGTGCACAGATTTCACGCCGTTGCGGGCGGCATCCAGGGCAGAGGCGATCTTGGGCAGCATTCCGCCGGAGAGGGTGCCGTCGGCCACCAGTTCGTCGATCTGGCGGGGAGTGAGGCCGGTGAGGAGTTGGCCGGCCTTGTCCAGTACGCCGGGGGTGTTGGTGAGCAGCACCAGCTTTTCCGCTTTGAGAATTTCCGCCAGCTTGCCCGCCACCACGTCGGCGTTGATGTTGTAAGTTTCTCCGGCATCCCCTACGCCGATGGGGGCGATCACCGGGATGAAATCCCCCTGGTCCAGAAAGGCGATGAGGGACGGATCGATCTGGGTGATTTCTCCCACCTGGCCCACGTCGATCAGGTCGCCGGGAACATCCTTGTTTTCCATCAGCAACTTCTTGGCGCGGATGAAGTTCGCGTCCTTGCCCGTGAGGCCCACCGCCTTGCCGCCATGCTGGTTGATGAGGTTCACGATCTCCTTGTTGACCTGGCCGCCCAGCACCATTTCCACTACGTCCATCGTTTCCGCGTCGGTAACCCGCATGCCTTGGATGAAATGGCCCTGCTTGCCGACCCGTTTAAGAAGATCATCGATCTGGGGTCCGCCGCCGTGGACCACCACCGGATTCATCCCAACCAGCTTGAGCAGCACCACGTCCCGGGCGAAACAGTCCTTCAGGTGGGGGTCGGTCATGGCGTTGCCGCCGTACTTGATCACGATGGTCTTGTCGAAGAAGCGCTTGATGTAGGGCAGCGCCTCCGCCAGGATCGAAGCCTGGATGGCGGGGGCAAGATCGTCGGACGGGCGGGTGCTCATGGTGAATCTCCTCGGTTTGTCGGAGCGGATTTTAGCGGTTGACCACCTCATTCAGAAGGTTTTGCCCCGCCTGGACGGGCTGGCAGTGGTTGTGTCGTCTCAAAGCCTTGCGGATCAGTTGGTTGGCGGGATATCATGAAAAGCTTTCCTGTTCCACCGGAACGCATGCCGGGGAACTGGGGTTATCAACCCATCCATAAGGAGCTTGCATGCGACACTACGAAATCGTTTTCATCGTTCATCCCGATCAGTCCGAGCAGGTCCCGGCCATGATCGACCGCTACAAGTCCATCGTGACTGCCCGTAGCGGCCAGATTCATCGCCTGGAAGACTGGGGGCGCCGTCAATTGGCTTACCCGATCCAGAAGGTTCATAAGGCTCACTACGTGCTCATGAACATCGAGTGCGATCAGGTCGCCCTGGACGAGTTGGAGCATTCCTTCAAGTTCAACGACGCCGTGCTGCGTCACCTGACCGTCAAGATGAAGAAGGCTGTGGTTGCGCCCTCTCCCATGATGAAGGAAGAGAAGTCCCGCTCCCTGACTCCGGCTCCCGCCGAGGAAGCCAAGCCGACCGAAGCGCCTGCAGCCTGAGGGGCTGGTGACCGAAAACCGGGTCCAGCTGGACGCGGAGGTGGCGGAGCGGATTCCGTTGCGGGTGACCCCGGCCGGCGTGCCCATCGTCGAATGCCTTCTGGCGCATCGCTCTCGGCAAGTGGAGGGTGGGAGCGAGCGGGAAGTGGGATGCGAGATCTGGGCGGTGGCGGTGGGTGATCTGGCCAGGATTGCTGCGACGGCAGCCCCAGGGGCCCGCGTCCGGGTCGAAGGTTTCCTCGCCGCCCGCAGTCTCAAGCGACGGTCGCCGGTACTGCATTTGAACAAGATTGAATTTTTCGAAGGAAATCCAAATGGCCTTTAACAAGCCCAAGCGTAGTGGCGGTGATCGCGGCGGTCGCGGTCTCTTCAAGCGCCGCAAATTCTGCCGCTTCAGCGCGGAAAAGATCGAAGAGATCGATTACAAGGATGTGGACCTGCTCAAGGACTTCATCACTGAAAACGCCAAGATCATGCCGGCCCGCATTACCGGGACCAAGGCTGGCTACCAGCGCCAGCTGTCTACGGCTGTCAAGCGTGCTCGCTTCCTGGCGCTCATGCCTTACACCGACTTGCACAAGTAATCGGGGAATTTGGATATGCAAATCATTCTTCTCGAAAAGGTTGCCAACCTCGGTGGCCTGGGTGACGTGGTCAAGGTCAAGGATGGCTACGCCCGTAATTTCCTGATTCCCCAGGGCAAGGCCAAGCGTGCCACCCAGTCCAATCTGGCTGAATTCGAAGCGCGTCGCGCTGACCTCGAGCGCGTTCAGGCCGAAAAGCTGGCTGCGGCGCAAGCCCAGGGTCAGAAGCTGGACGGGCTGACTGTTCAAGTGGGTCGCAAGGCCGGTATGGACGGTCGCCTCTTTGGTTCCGTGAACAACGCCGACGTGGCTGAGGCGCTGGCCACTCAGGGTGTGACCGTCGAGCGCAGCGCCATCCGCATGCCGGACGGCCCTCTCAAGACCATCGGCGAATTCCCGCTGGAAGTCTCCCTGCACTCTGACGTGCTGGTTACCATTACGGTTGCCGTGGTCGGCGAGCACTAAGCGACTTCTTCGGAATCGTCAGAGGGCTGCTGCGGCAGCCCTTTTTCTTTTGTTGCCGGATCTCATGCCATGGCCTTTTCCCGTAAGCCGTTTTCGTCGTCTTCTGATCCGCAAATCGCTGCGATCAAGTTGCCCCCCCACTCTCTGGAGGCGGAGCAGGCGTTGATTGGGGGGTTGATGCTGGATAACTCCGTGTGGGATCGGGTCGCGGATTTGGCGTCTGAAGGGGATTTTTACCGGGACGATCACCGCCGAATCTTTCGCCATATCGCCAAATTGGTTGAGTTGGGCAAGCCCGCGGACGTGGTGACGGTTTTTGAGTCCCTTGAAAAGAACGGGGAAGCAGAGCAGGCTGGTGGTCTGGCGTACTTGGCGGAGATAGCCAACAACACTCCTTCGGCCGCCAATATCAGGCGCTACGCGGAGATCGTCCGGGAGCGGGCAATCCTGCGCAAATTGGTGAGCGTTGGAGACGAAATCGCCTCAAGCGCCCTGTCGGCCAGCGGCAAGGACGCCAAGACCCTCCTGGATGAAGCGGAGGCCAAGGTTTTCGAGATTGCCGAGGCCGGCGCACGCCATGGTTCGGGCTTCGTGCCCATCCAGCCAATTCTTGGCCAAGTGGTGGATCGCATTCAGGAGCTCTATGACCGGGACAGTCCCGCCGAGGTGACGGGAATCCCCACCGGGTTCGTGGATCTGGACGAGAAGACCTCTGGTCTCCAGCCCACCGACATGATCATCGTTGCCGGTCGCCCGGGCATGGGCAAGACCTCGTTCGCGTTGAATCTGGCGGAGCATGTGGCGGTGGAGTGTCATCTGCCGGTGGCCGTCTTCTCCATGGAAATGCCGGGCACCCAGCTTGCCATGCGCTTCATCTCTTCAGTGGGGCGCCTGGATCAGCACCGCCTGCGCACCGGCAAGCTCAATGACGACGAATGGCAGCGTCTAACCTACGCCCTCGGCAAACTCCATGAGGCGCCCATCTATATCGACGAAACCCCCGGGCTCAACCCCACCGATTTGCGGGCTCGCGCCCGGCGGCTCTACCGCCAGTGCGGCAAGCTAGGGCTGATTGTGATCGATTACTTGCAACTCATGACCACCCTGAAGGACAGCGACAACCGGGCGGCCGAGTTGTCGGAGATTTCCCGCTCTGTGAAATCCCTGGCCAAGGAGCTTAAAGTCCCGATCATTGCCTTATCCCAGCTGAACCGCAGCCTCGAGCAGCGCCCGAATAAGCGACCGGTCATGTCGGATCTGCGAGAGTCCGGCGCCATCGAGCAGGACGCGGACATCATCATGTTCATTTACCGGGATGAAATATATAACCCGGACTCGCCGGACAAGGGTTCGGCGGAGTTGATTATTGGCAAGCACCGGAATGGGCCGACGGGGACGGTGCGGATGACGTTTCTTGGTGAATTCACGCGGTTTGAGAATTTTGTGGGTGCGCCGAGTTATTGATGCGTGTTTTGCTTGACAGGATT
>JAVEWG010000005.1:0-124875 GCA_034004685.1 Rhodocyclaceae bacterium
GTCATCCTGGACGCCTGCTGGGAACCCGGCGTTTTCTGCCCCTTTTTGTCACCCAGTTCCTCGGGGCCTTCAACGACAACTTGTTCAAAAACGCCCTGGTGGTGTTGCTCACCTTCCAGGCCGCCGGGTGGACCGCCCTGACGCCGGCAGTGCTGGCCAATCTGGCGGCAGGCACCTTCATCCTGCCCTTCTTCGTCTTTTCCGCCACCGCCGGGCAATTCGCCGACAAGTTCGACAAGGCCCGCCTCACCCGCCTGATCAAGCTCCTGGAGATGGGCATCATGGCTCTGGCCCTGCTGGGCTTCGCACTCCACCAGCCGGGCCTCCTGTTCGGTGCCCTGTTCCTGCTGGGCCTCCACTCCACCCTGTTTGGTCCCATCAAATATGCCTTGCTGCCCCAGCACCTGGCGCAGGGCGAGCTGGTGGCGGGCAACGCTTTGGTGGAGGCCGGCACCTTCGTGGCAATCCTGCTGGGAACCCTCGCCGGAGGCCTGCTGGCGGCGGCCCCCCAGGCAGGATTCTGGATCGGGCTGGCGGGCCTGGCGACAGCCTCCCTGGGCTACCTGGCGAGCCGCCAGATCCCCCCCGCCCCTCCGCCGGCACCCACCCTGGCGATCGCCTTCAACCCCTTCACGGAAACCTGCCGCAACATCGTCTTCGCGCGGAAAAACCCCACCGTGTTCGAAGGGATCCTCGGGATCTCCTGGTTCTGGCTGTATGGCGCCCTGTTTCTGGCCCAGGTGCCCGCCTACGCCAAGGTGCACCTGGGGGGCGGCGAAGGCACCGTGACCCTGCTGCTGGCCGCCTTCACGGTGGGCATCGGCATCGGCTCCTTGCTGTGCGAACGGCTATCGGGCGGGCATCTGGAAGTGGGCCTGGTGCCCCTGGGGGCCATCGGCCTGACCCTGTTCGGCGTGGATCTGGCCCTGGCCTCACCCGCCAGCGCGGATCTGGCGGGCCAAGGGGTGGGGGCGGTGCTGGCCCAGCCCGGCGCCTGGCGGCTGCTGATGGACCTCATCCTGCTGGGAACCTTCGGCGGCCTCTTCATCGTGCCCCTGTACACCCTGATCCAGAGCCGCTCGGAGGTCGCCCACCGGGCCCGGCTCATCGCCACCAACAACATCCTCAACGCACTGTTCATGGTGGTGGGAGCCCTGGGGGCGGCGGCCCTGCTGGCTGGCGGGCTGTCCATCCCCCAGCTGTTCGCCCTGGCCGCCACGATCAACGGCCTCGTGGCGATCCACCTATGCCGCCGGGAACCGGCATTCTGGCATCGCTTCACCGCCTGGCTGGGGCAAAGGATCGACCGGGGATCCTGATTATCAAGGAGCATGGGCATGAACTGGATCGTGGGAATTCTCGTGGGAGCCTGGCTGGGGGGCATCCTTGCCGGCGGTGGCGGCGCCCTGGCGGGGGCAGCCCTAGCCTTGGTGGCGATCCAGAACTGGAACAAGACCCAGGACTTGCGGCAAACCCCCGAACGCCTGCGGATCCTGGAAAGCCGGGTAGCCACCCTGGAGGCGGAGCTGGCCGCCCGGAGGGAAGGGACCAGCCCGATCCAGTCGGAGGCGGACGCCAGCCTGGCAAGCCAGCCAGTCCAGGAGGAATCCGTACCAGCCCCGACACCCCCAGCGGTGGACGCCACCCCTGGCGAACTGGATGCCCTCTACCAACGCTTCCGCGCCTGGTTGTTCGGGGGCAACACCCTGGTGCGGGTGGGGGTGCTGGTGTTGTTCTTCGGCCTGGCCTTCCTGGCCCGTTACGCCGCGGACCGGGGTCTGGTCCCGGCGCAATTGCGCCTGGCGGGGATTGCCGCCGGCGGGGTGGCCCTGCTGGTGGCCGGCTGGCGCCTGCGGGAACGCCGGAGCGGCTACGCCCTCAGCCTCCAGGGCGGAGGGGTGGCGGTGCTCTACCTCACGGTGTTCGCCGCCCTGCGTCTGTATGACCTGCTGCCCGCCGGCCTGGCCTTCACGCTGTTGCTGGCCATCGTGGCCCTCTCGGCCCTCCTCGCCATCCTGCAAAACGCCCCGGCCCTGGCGGTGATCGGCAGCGCCGGCGGCTTCGTGGCACCGATCCTGGCGTCCACCGGCCAGGGCAGCCATATCCAACTCTTCAGCTACTACACCCTGCTCAACGCCGGGGTGCTGCTGATGGCTTGGCGGCGAGCCTGGCGCCTGCTCAATCTGGTGGGCTTCGCCTTCACTTTCATGATCGGCCTGGCCTGGGGCGCCCGCTACTACCAGCCGGCCTTCCTGGCCAGCACCGAGCCCTTCCTGATCGTTTTCTTCCTGATGTATCTGGCGGCGGCGGTGTTCTACGCCTTCCGCCACGCGCCGGATCTGAAGCATTACGTGGATGGCACCCTGGTGTTCGGCCTGCCGGTGGTGGCCTTCGGGCTCCAGGCCGGGTTGGTGCGGGAGCTTCCCTTCGCCCTGGCCTGGAGCGCCCTGGCCTTGGGGGGCCTCTACGTGCTATTGGCCCGCTGGCTCCACGCCCGCCACGATCCCAGGCTGGAACTGCTGGTGGAAGCCTTTCTGGCCCTAGGGGTGGCCTTCCTCACCCTGGCGATCCCCCTCGCCCTGGAGGGCCGATGGACCGCCGCCGCCTGGGCCCTGGAAGGCGCCGCCCTGGTGTGGGTGGGGCAGCGCCAGGGCCGGCGTCTGGCCAGCGCCGCTGGTTTTCTGCTGCAGCTGGCTGCCGGCCTGGCCTTCGTGGATGGCGGTGGCCTGGCTGAATTTGGCCGGACTCTGCCGGTTTTCAACAGCCACTGCCTGGGCGCCCTGCTGCTGGCCCTGGCGGGCCTTTTCGCCGGCCGCCTGGCCCACGCCCGCCGCCATCCCTGGCCCTGGCTGGTCCCGGCCGGCTGGTTGATGCTGGCGTGGGGCGGATTCTGGTGGGTGGCCGGCGGCCTGACCGAGCTTTCCGCCCAGCTTGTCTCTCACCGGATGCCGGCGGCGAGCCTGCTGTTCCTGGCCGCCAGCGCCACCCTGGGGGCCTGGGTCGCCCGCCGGGCCGCCTGGGACCAACTGGCTCTGGCCGGACTGGCAGGCTTGCCAGGGATGGCCCTGTCCCTGCTTCTGTCGGGCCTCCATGGCCAGGCGCCGGGGGACCACCTGGGCTGGCTGGCCTGGCCCCTGGCCCTGGCCTTGCATTTCCGGGCCCTGGCCTGGAGCGAATCCTCCCCCACGCCCCGGCCCCTACTGCCAGCCTGGCACGGCATCGGGGTATGGGTGATCGCCCTCACCCTGGGCTGGGAGCTGGCCGAGCGCCTGGCGGACCTGGTGCCGGGCAGCGGCTGGGCCCTGGCCCAATGGGGCATCGCCGGCAGCCTGGCCCTGGGGCTGGTGGTTCGCCTGTCCCGCCAGGCCGCCTGGCCCCTGACCGCCTGGGGGCCCGCCTATCTGGCCCAGGGGGCCGGAGGGGTAGCGGCGGCCCTGCTGGCCTGGGGCGTGGGGGCCAGCGCCTTCTCCAATGGCGATGCCCGGCCCTTGGCCTACCTGCCCCTCCTCAACCCCCTGGACCTGGCCACGGCCCTCATGGCCCTGGCGGTACTCCATTGGCGGCAGCATCTGGCGGATTGGGCCGAGCCGCCGCGGTGGCAAGGATTCATCCTGCCCACCCTGGGAGCCGCCCTGTTCCTGGCTGCCAGCGCGGCGGTACTGCGGGCGACGCATCACCTGGCGGGGGTTCCCTACGCCCTGGGTTCCCTGCTGGCCTCCGCCACCGCCCAGGCCGCCCTGTCCCTGTTCTGGGGCCTTACAGGGCTGGTGCTGATGCTCCTGGCCAGCCGGCGGGGTCTGCGCCCGCTCTGGATCGCCGGGGCGGGCCTGATGGCCCTGGTGGTAGCCAAGCTGTTCCTGGTGGATATGGCCGCTAGCGGCACCCTGCCCCGCATCGTGTCCTTCATCGGCGCGGGCTTGCTGCTGCTGGTGGTAGGCTATTTTTCGCCCCTGCCGCCGAAGGAGGAGCAGGCATGAAGCGCTCGCTCCTAAGCCTGGCCCTGCTCATGGGTTCCGGCCTTGCCCCCGCCGGGGAGAGGCCGGCGGACTTTGCCACCCGCCTGCCCATAGACGTCCCCCCCGGTGCCGCCCTGGTGCGCATCACCCTGCCGGAGGCGGCCTATGCTGCCCTGGCCGGGCCCGATCTGGCGGATCTGCGGATCTTCAACGGCGCCGGCGAAGCCCTGCCGGTGACCCGCCTGCCGGCCCCCCGGGAGATCTCCCGGATCACTGCCCAGACACCCCTGCTGGCCCTGCCTGACCCCCCCACCCCCGGCGGGGAGGCCCGGTTGCGGATCAGCCGCACCCCTGACGGCACCCTGCTGCGGGTCGAACTGGACCCCCCGACCCCCGGCGGCACCTCGCCCCCCACCCGCCCCGCCCGCTACCTGGCGGACCTCCAGCCCCTGGGCCACCCCATCACCGCCGTGGTACTCAACCCCGCCGAGCCCGACCCCTTCGAAGGCAGCCTGAGCCTGGAGACCTCCGATGACCTGGCCCGCTGGCAATCCCTGGGCACCGAGCGGGTGCTCGCCATCGGCCAGGGCGCGACGCGGGTAGAACGCCTGCGCATCGAACTGCCCGGAATCCGCGCCCGCTACCTGCGTCTGACGTGGACCACCGGCCCCGCCCCGGTGGGCCTGGCCAGCCTGGCCCTGGAGCACAGCGCCGCCGGCGAAGCGCCTCGCCAGTGGCTGAAGCTCTCGCCCCAGCCCGGCGACGCACCGGGCGAGTGGCGCTACGCGGCCCCTGGCCTGTTTCCGTTTGACCGCCTGCGAGTGGAAGTCGAGGCCAACAGCGTGGCCCAGGTGCGTATCGCCAGCCGCGCCAGCCGCCGGGAGCCTTGGCGGTTCCGGGGTGGCCTGACCACCTACCGGATCAAGCAGCCGGGGGGCGAAATCGCCGCGCCGGACCACGTCTTGCCCCTCGGCCGGGATCCCCTGTGGCAACTCACCCTGGAACCGCCCGGGGGCGCCGGTCCCACCCTGGCCCTGGGCTGGCAGCCGGAAACCCTGGTCTTCGCGGCCCGGGGCGAGCCGCCCTACACCCTGGCCCTGGGCCAGGCCCGCCTGCCGGCGGCCTTCCTCCCGGCGGCATCCCTGATCCCCGGCCATGGCACTGAGCGGGCCCCGGTTCTGGCGGAGGGCCGGGTGCTCACCCCCGCCAACGCCACCCCCTCGCCCATCCGCCGGGATGCCCCGGCCTGGCAGGACGGCCGGGGCCTGGCCCTGTGGGCTGTGCTGGTGCTGGGGGTCGGGGTGCTGGGGTGGATGGCGGCGGGATTGGTCCGGGCCCGCGCCAGCAAACCATAAGGGGCGGGTCAGCGCCCGGCCCGCGGATACACCGCCCTCGACAACCGTTCACCCCAACTACAACGACAAATACCCACAGGAGGAGTCACCGAAATGTCCATTCCCGCGGAAATCTGGACCGGCCAATGGCGCTGGAAAGCCGATACGGCCCAATTCACCAATCCCGCCCAAAAACACGTCTGGAAGGAGCAGACCCAGGAGGTGGTGGTCAAGGGCAACAAACTGTCCATGAAGACCCGCCAGGTTTCCATGGACGGCGCCACCCGGAGCTGGACCTGGGAGGGCGCCTTCGACGGCCAGCCGCGCCCCATCACCTGGGACCAGGACGGCAGCATCATGGCCACCATCAGCTTCATCCTGCTCAAGGATCTGCTGGGTGGGGACGTTTTCCAGTCCGCCGATGGCACGTTCACCGGTTCGGAGCACTTCGTGATCAGCGAAAATCTGCTCCAGGTGTGGGGGGCTTCCACCAGTGGCGGCAAGCAATACACCTATTTCGAGGAGTGGGAACGGATAGGGTGACCCCCTGGGGGTAGGGTAGGCACAGCGCCCCTCCCGCGGGGGAGGGGCGCCAGCTTCACCCCGGCGGCTCGGCGCACGCACCGCCCATCCGCTGGATCGCCAAAAAAAACAAGGCCCCCGGGCAATCGCCCGGGGGCCTGTTCATGTGCACCTGTTTACCGCCGGTTCAGGCTCACTCGCCGTCGCGTTGGAGTTTGCCGGCGTGCAGGCCCTGGTCGGCCCGGATCATGATGGTGCGATCAACGCCACTGTCGGGATGCTGCACGTTGATGTAGGCCACGTTCTGCTCGAACTTGTCGAAGTACAGGCCCGTGCTCTCCGCCCCCTTGGTGGACAGGCTGGCCCACTTGCCGATGGCCTCGGCCACGCCGTCCTCGTCTTCATCCTGGGCGAACCAGATGTCTTCCACGCCGCCGGGCTGGTCTTCCACGATGTAGATGTTGCCCTTGGCATCGATGGCCAGGTTATCCGGATTGGTGAAGGCGCTGCCGGCGGGCTGGCCGGTGGCCATGTCCCGGGTATTGCGGCTGGCGAAGAGCTTCACTTCATTGCTGGCCAGGTTGATGGAGAAGACCTTGTGGTTGGTGGTGGTGGCCACGAACAGCAGCTGATGGCCACCCTTCAGGGTCTTGATCTCCAGGTCTTCCGGGCGGTCGAAACCGGTGCCCTTGAAGGCGGCCAGCTTGGGGGTGGCACGGCCATCCAGGGCGCTCAGCCCGTTGGGGTCGGTGACCACCTTGGCCCCCGGCAGGGGCACCCCCATGGCGTTGGTGAGGGGAATCCAGCTGGCGGCGCCCGTGGCTTCCTTGACGCTGCCATCCCCCACCCGCAGCACGAAGGTCTGGCCGGCAGCGAAGTAGTCGTCGCCGTTATCGGCGCGGGGGTTGGCGGAAACGAACTTGAAGATGTAGCTGTCGTTGCGTTCGTCGATGAAGTAGAGGTTGTTGTCCTTGTCGAAGGCCAGGCCCTCATGGGACACCCGGGGCAGGATGGCGCGATGGACGAAGTTGATGTCGGCCGGTGCGGCCAGGGGGTTGGTCACCTCGAACAGGCGGCCATAGATGCTGGTGGGGGCGGCGGGATCGCTCCAGGACTCTTCGGCGGTCAGGAAACTGCCCCAGGGGGTCCAGCGGGAGGCGTCGAAGGCCACGTGGCTGTCGAGGGCGGGGGACGGGGACGGGCTGTGCCAGATGGTGGTGGTGATCATGGTGCGCAGGTCGGTGCGCTGGATGCCGGCCTGGCCGGTTTCGAACACGGTGAACAAGTAGCGCCCCGCCTCGGGACCGGTCTCGTTGGCGGTATGCATGTCGTAGTTGCCGCTGTCGAAGCGGCGGGCCTGACTGGGGTCCCGGGCGACGATGGTCATCTGGCTGAAGTTGGGAGCGGACAGGCGGTAGGGCGCTGCCTCTGGCAGGGTGGCCTCCCCCACGTCACCCACCAGGGGCTTGAAGTGGCTGAAGGCGGTGCCGTCGGCCAGGGCGGACGAACCGGCCAGGAGGAATCCGATGGCAAGGGAGAGTTGCTTGAGCGTCATGGCTAGGTACCTGAGTGGCTTTGACTGTCGGGATTGGGGGCGGGCGTCGGCGGCCCTGCTTGGGCCGCCGATGTCCGCCCCGCACCATAGCGACGCCAGATGACCGGGGTATTTCCTTGCGGATCTGACCCTGCCGCGGGGCGCGGCTCGCCAACGCCAACCTGGGCCGCGCCCCAACCCCCTCAGTCGGCCCCGCCCCCCGCCGCAACCTCATCCTGGGGCTGATTGCGGTCGGCGATGAAGATCCCCTCGCAACTGGCGGTCATCACCTCGCCGGCCCATAGCTCGCCGATCAGGAACTTCTTGCGGCCCTCGATCCGGTCGATCCTCGCCACCAGCCGCAGGGGGGTGTTGACCGGGGTAGGGCGGAGATAGCGGGTGGCCAGGGTGCCGGTGCGCCCGCCGGTGCCGGAGATGCGCTGACCCGCCCCCAGGAGCTGGTCGAAAAGCAGGGCGATCACCCCCCCGTGGAGGTAGCCGAAGGGCCCTTCGTAGGCCCAGCCGGGGGTCGCCAGGGCGTGGATGCAGCCATCTTCCTGCCACATCCGCATGGGGGGAGCCAGGGCGTTGCTCTGGCCGATGGCCGGGCTCATCTCATAGAGCAGATCGGGCATCTGACCCTGGCTGGCAGCGATGTGCTCGGCCTGGGCCTGGTGACCCACCAGGGGCTCGGCGGCTTCGAGGCGCCCGGCCTCCCGGGCCAGGGCGGCAGCCACGGAGCGCAGCAGCTCGGGCGAGGGATTGGCAGTCAGGGAGGCGCCGTTGAGGCGCCGCAAGACTTCGGCCAGCTCCCGCCGGGCCTGCCAGGTGTCATTGACCGCCGGGCGCAATTCGGAACTGGTGGCGATCCGGACCGAGGCGTTGTAGGCGATGGAGGGGGTTTCCGGCATGGTGGTGGGGCCCGATGGTTGAAGGGGAAAAGGTGGCCGCAAAGGGCCCAAAAAGTATCTCTGGGGGGTACGGCCCAGGTCAATTCCACGGGGGATTCAGGCTTTCCGCGCCGAGAGGGTCTGGGGCAAGGTGATCCGGAAGGTGGTGAGCCCCGCCGCCGAAACCACCGTGACCCGCCCACCGTGGGCCGCCACGATGGACTGGGTGATGGCCAGCCCCAGGCCAGCCCCTTCGCCGTGGCGATGGCGGTCCGGGCTGGCCCGGTGAAAACGCTCGAAGATGCGGGCGAGCTGATCCGGCGGGATGGTTTCCCCCGGGTTGCTGACGGCAAGGCTGGCCTGGCCCTCCCCCTGGGCGATGGCGATGGCCACCCGGCCGCCGGCCGGGGTATGGCGCAGGGCGTTGGAGAGGAGGTTGGAGAGGGCCCGGCGCAGCATCAGGCGGTCGCCCCTCACCGTGGCGGCCCCCTCCACGGTGAGGGCGATGCCCTTTTCCTCCGCCAGGGCTTCATAGAACTCCGCCAGGGCCCGGGCCTCATCCGCCAGGGCCACCGTTTCCCCCGGATGGGGCAGGCGCCCCTCCTCGGCCTGGGCCAGGAACAGCATGTCACTCACCATTCGGGCAATGCGCTCGAACTCCTCCAGGTTGGAGGCCAGCACCTCCCGGTATTCCTCCGGGCCACGGGGCTGGGAAAGGGCCACGGCGGTCTGGGTCATGAGGTTGGAGACCGGAGTGCGCAGCTCGTGGGCGATGTCGGCGGAAAAATCCGACAGGCGCTGGAAGGCCGCCTCCAGCCGGGCCAGCATGCCGTTCAAGGCCTCCACCAGCTCCGCCACTTCCGCCGGGGCATCCCCCTCCGCCAGCCGCTCCCCCAGGCGATCCGCCGACAGGCCCCGGGCGGTGGCGGCCACCCGCCGCAGGGGGGCCAGGCCCCGGTGGGCCACCAGCCAGCCGAACAGGGCGGCCACCAGGGCCACCCCGCAGATCCCAAACCACAGGCGGTAACGCACCGCCTCCAGGAAGACCACGTGGTGGGAAGTGTCCAGAGCCATCAAGACCCGCACCCCCCGGGGCGGCGCCCCCGCCAGGGTCAGGGCGGCTTCCCGCCCCTGGAAATGACGGCCCGCCAGCTGCCAGACGCCCCCCCGGGGCGGCAGCGGAGCCCCCCCTTGCTGGGCCGGGGCGAACAGTTCGGCATGAACGGCGTGGATCAGGGCGCCGGATTCGTCCCACACCAGGAGGCCCACCAGGTCGTGACCCACGAAGGCATCCTCCAGGCGGCGGGGCAGGCCGGCCCGGGCCGCCGGGGTGGCGGCCCCCTGGAGCAGGTGCTCCACCAGGGCCAGTTTGCCCGCCAGTTCGTGCTCGTCCAGTTCCCGGAAATGGGCTTCCACCGCCCGCCCTAGCGCCAGGCCCACCAGCACCAGCAGGCTGGCGGTGACCAGGGCAAAGAGCAGGGCCAGCCGGGCGGTGAGGGAGAGGGGGCGTTTCATCCTGAAAAACGCGGTTGAACCACAGAGGCACAGAGAACACGGAGAAAACCCGTGGCCTCGCGCAAACCCTGGCCTTCACCCTGAAGGTGAGCACGCTCAGGGTAAGCGATTGATTTCTCGACTCGCTCGGTGCCTCTGTGTCTCTGGGGCGAGGTTTTTAGATTCATGGGGCGTCCGGGGCTTCCAGCACGTAGCCCATGCCCCGCACGGTGCGGAGCAGGCGGGGCTCGAAGGGCTCATCCACCTTGACCCGCAGGCGCCGTACCGCCACCTCGATCACGTTGGTGTCGCTGTCGAAGTTCATGTCCCACACCTGGGAGGCAATCAGGGCGCGGGGCAGCACTTCTCCCTGGCGGCGCAGGAAAAGCTCCAGCAGGGCGAACTCCTTGGCGGTGAGGTCGATCCGCTGGCCCCCCCGGGTCACCCGCCGGCGCAGCAGGTCCAGCTCCAGATCCGCCACCCGCAACAGCTCCGCCTCCTTGGCCTTGCCCCGGCGCAGCAGGGTGCGCACCCGGGCCAGCAGTTCGGAGAAGGCAAAGGGCTTCACCAGATAGTCATCCGCCCCGAGCTCCAGGCCCCGCACCCGGTCCTCCACCTGGTCCCGGGCCGTAAGAAACAGCACCGGCATCTCCCGCCCCGCCGCCCGCAGGGCCTTGAGCACCTGCCAACCGTCCAGACCGGGGAGATTCACATCCAGGATCACCAGATCGTGGCCGACCGCCAGACCCTCGTGCATGCCATCGATGCCGTCCCGCGCCAGGCCCACGGTGAACCCCGCCTCCGCCAGACCCTGGCGCAGGTAGTCACCGGTCTTGGGTTCGTCTTCGATGATGAGGATTTTCATGGTCTTGGCCGCAATGTTTCCCCCTTGTACCTCAAAGACCGTGGCAACGTCACCCCGGCTGGTTCGGGCTGCGAGACCGGGCTACCATGCATCAATTCCGCCGTCATTACCAAGCAAGCCATGACCCCACACCCATCACCACCCGCCCACCAGACCTCGAACCCGTCCCTTTCCCATCGCCCCCTCGGGTGGCAGGGCGGCCTGGGGCTGATCCTGGCGGCAGTCGGCCTAGTGATGCTTTGGCGAGCCCTCCCCGGGTTGATGGCGCTCCACCTCCCCTCCTTCAGCAGGACATCAGGGGCGGTTGCCCTGATTGCCGCCGGCTGGGTACTTTTTTCCCGGCGACGATGCGCCGATGGAGCCCCCCGGCAGGTACCCGAGCGTCTGCGCTGGCGTCCGGCCCGGGTGGCGCTACTGGTGGTCTCCGGCATGTGGGCGATCTGGTACGCAAAAATCAACACCATGGGCCCATGGTTGGACAAGGACGAAGCAGAACGTCTGCGTTCGCCCGCCTGGCGCTACCACTTCGACGACTTTACCGCTGGCATTTCCATGGCGGCGGTTCAGCAACATCTCTCTCGAGAAGGGTTCCGGATGCGCTGCTACGGCAACCTGAGGCCGGACGAGAAGATCGACCCCAAAGTAACCCACGCCTGCTGGACCATCGCCAACAACGCCCACGGCATCCCCTCCCGGGCGATCTTTTTCGCCTTCGGCAAGGACGGGCTCCGCTACATCCGCATGGATTTCCCCCGGGAGCAGTGGCCTGCGGTCCGGGAATGGATACAGGGGCAGGAGGGCATGCCCGCCGGCACCTTCGGATCAGACCAGAGCGGCAACCCGGTGCTGGGGCGACGGGGCGCCACCGGTCTGGTCTGGACCGCCGATCCTGGCTCGACGGGCTGGGCAATGGTGCTGTGGCAGCCCCGCACCCAGGTCATGAAGGAAAGCTGCCTCACGGATCGCTTCACGCTCCCCCAGCGCAAGATGCTCTGCATGGATTGGCCGGCACCCCCACCATCCACCCGATTCACCGAGCGCTAGAAGGAGGAGAGGGTGGGGCACTGAGCCGGCACGGACCCGGGCCCGGGAGGGCGGATTGGGCTAGGATGGAATCCCGGTTGAATCCCGCCCCGTCCATGCCCACCCTACCCCGCCCCCCCGCCCTGCTGCCCCTGGTCGTGCCGGCCAGTTGCCTCGTGCTGGCGGATACATGGCCGGACGATCCCGATGGGCCGGCGGACCCCACCCATCTCGACTCGCTCCGCCTGTTGTCTGGCGGGGGGGCCGCTGATGTGAAACAGCCCCCACGCTCGCGGCCCTCGTCCAGGGCCGGCTTTCCACGACCGACCCGTTACGCGGGCGCGAAGCCTTGCTCCACGAATTCCCTGCTCCACCCCCCCACGGGGGCTCAGGCCGTCTACGGCTGGCTTTGGACCGCCAGCCGGCTGCGGGGGCGCGAAGCGGGGCTTCACGAAACCCCCACTACGCCCCTTGGGGCAGCCCGGCGGGGGGCCTGAAATGGACCACCTGGGCCTGGATGCCGGCGGATGGATCGTCGCCGCCGTCGCGGTGCTGGTCACCGGCATCTCCAAGGCCGGCCTGGGGGGCGCCCTGGGAGGCCTGGCGGTGCCCTTGATGGCCCTGTGGCTGGGCCCTGCCCAGGCAGCGGCGGTGATGCTGCCGATCCTGATATTGATGGATCTGGTGGGCCTCAAGGCCTACCGGGACCAGTGGTCCGCGACGGATCTGGGGGCCTTGCTGCCTGGCGCCCTGACGGGCATAGGTCTGGGCAGCCTGGCCTTCGGGGTGATGCCGGCGGGGTTGGTGAAGGCGGCCATCGGCGCCATCGCGGTGGTTTTCGCCATTGATCGCCTGGCCAGGCTGGCCCGGGCCGGCAAACCCGCCCCGCCCCCGGCCCGGGGGATCTGGTGGGGCTGGCTGTGGGGCGGCCTGTCGGGCTTCACCAGTACCCTGGCCCATGCCGGCGGGCCGCCCATGATGGTCTACCTCCTGGGGCGGCCCCTCTCCCGCCAGGCCTTCGTGGCCACCACGGTGATCTATTTCGCCGTGATCAATGCCGCCAAGCTGCCGCCCTACTTGGCCCTGGGCCTGTTCTCCCGGGACAGCCTGACTGTCTCCCTGATCCTCTCGCCCCTGGTGCCGGCAGGGGTGTGGCTGGGGCTCCACGCCCTCAGGCACATTCCGGAACGGCCCTTCTTCCTGGCCACCACCGCGCTCCTGGGGCTATCGGGCCTCAAGCTGCTGTGGGACGGCCTGACCTGAGGCGTCCCTGCATGGGCCTCGCCCCCCGCCATCCCTGACCGCCCGGAGACCATCATGGCCCCTTCCGACCTGCGCCGCTTCCGCGCCAACGCCCAGGATGAAACTGACAGCGCCGCCATCTACCGGGCCATGGCAGAGGCCGAACCCAAGGCGGAGATCGCCCAGGTGTACCTGCGCCTGGCCCAGGCGGAGGAATCCCACGCCCGCTTCTGGCTGCGCCGCATCGAAAAGCTCGGCGGCCGCGCGCCCCGGGCGGCACCCCGCTGGCGGGCCCGGGCCCTGATCTGGCTGGCCCGCCACCTGGGAGCCAGCGCGGTGCTGCCCACGGTCATGCGCCAGGAAACCCTCAACAGCGCCCTCTATGACAATCAGGGGGAAACCCTGGGCACCACCCTCCCCGCCCAGGAACGGGCCCACGCCCGACTCCTGGCCCACCTGTCGAGCCGCTCCCGCCAGGGCTGGGACGGCAGCCGCTATGCCCAGCTCGAGGGGCGCCACGGGGCCGGCGGCGGCAACACCCTGCGGGCGGTGGTGCTGGGGGCCAACGACGGCCTGGTGTCCACCCTGAGCCTGATCATGGGAGCCGCGGGGGCGGCCTTTTCATCCACCGCCCTGCTGGCCACCGCCGTGGCGGGCACCCTGGCCGGGGCCTGCTCCATGGCGATGGGGGAATGGATCTCGGTGCAAAGCGCCCGCGAGCTCTGCCAGCGCCAGATCGCCGCCGAAAAGGATGAACTGGAGACCGCCCCGGAGGAGGAAAAGGAAGAGCTGGTGCTGATCTACCAGGCCAAGGGCTTCAGCCCGGAGGAGGCCCGGCTGATCGCCGAGCGGGTGTTCGCCACCCCGGAATCCGCCCTGGATACCCTGGCCCGGGAGGAGCTGGGGGTCAATCCGGAAGACCTGGGGGGTTCGGCCTGGGCGGCTGCCCTGTCGTCCTTCCTGGTCTTTCTGGCGGGGGCCCTGGTGCCGGCCGCGCCCCTGTTGTGGCTGGAGGGCCAGCCGGCCGTAGTGGGCAGCGCGATGGCCGGGGCGGCGGGCCTGTTCCTGATCGGCGCGGCCATCACCGTCTACACCGGCGGCAGCGCCCTCAAGAGCGGCCTGCGCCAACTTGCCATCGGCGCGGCGGCGGCGGCGGCGACCTACGGCGTCGGCCGCTTGTTCGGGGTGGCATTGGGGGGCTGAGCCACTGAGCCCCCGCCATATCGCACTGCAGCAAAAAATCCATTCAAGTCAATCAATTAGCTACCGATATGGAGCCATGAACCCCATTAATTTCATCGCGGGTCTGATCCATCAGATTCGCGCCGAGTTCACCCGCCAGATGGCCTGGACCCTGGCCGGGATCGCCATTCCCATTACCCTGCTGGCCATTCTCAGCGCCAACACCGATCCCCGTTTCCATTCCTTCTGCAGCCAGCCTTCCGATGGGGAAATCCTCTTCTTCATCCTGGCCCTGCCCCTCTTGGTGGGCACCTGCATCATCGGGCTGGGGGAAGGCATGCTGTGGTCGCGCTACCGGGAAACGGCCCCCCGCCGCGCCCGCGCCCACGGCCGGCGGGCAGCGATCCTGCTGGGGACGGCGGGCTGCGTGGCCATCGCCGCCGGCCTAGCCTTCACGGGGCTGTGCGGATTTTAGATAATCGCTCAATGATCTCCGCACGCTACCGGGATGAGGAGCTCACCCGCATCATCGACGAGGCCACCGTCTACCAGTGCGCCTGCCCCGCCCAGCTAGCCCAGCTCCTGCTCCAGATGCGCAGCCTGCTGGCCTACCAGGCCCAATGCCGGGACAGCCGCCCGGACGACCTGGGGGTCCACGGCCAGATCGTAGACAGCCTGATCCAGGCCCAGCAGACCATGGAAGCCTGCCTGGGGGACGTGCTGGCCCGGGAGGGTTGGGACCTGGAGACCCTCACCATGCCGGAAGGCCTGCGCCGCCGGCTGCGGGATTCCCTGCTGGACGACTGAGCACCCGAGGCTACGCCGCCCCCGGTGGCGTTCCAGGCTTCAACGAGCCCGCCCGGGGGATAGACCCCCGATCGCGGGAAACCCGGCCCCCTGTCCCGACCCACCCTCGGGGGCGCCGTGATCGCGGGACCCACCAAATCCTTCCCAGCGCCCCTCCGGCGACCTTTCCGCACGCCCCGTCCCGACGCCCACGCCGAGGGCCGCAAGCCCTGGAAAATGCCCCCTTGCCAGCGGGGTCTTTTCAACCCTTGACCAGGCCTCCTTGATAACAGTCAAGCCCACACCCCCCCTGATTCCGCCTGTAGCCATGCCCCCGAAGGCCCTTGATACCAATCAAAGCGCCGATCCTCTTGGGTGCCACAGTCGGGCGCTGCATCAATTTCAAAAAGGATCCAAACCTCATGATTTCAAGGAATTTCAGGCGCTTCCGGCTGGCTGCGCTACCTGTCATGGCGATGTGCTTTCAACTGGCCTTCGCCCAGCCCGCCATCCATGGCGACAGCACCATGAAGGAATATCAGGCGGCGGGGGGCTCGCCGCTCTCCGACGTGCCGATGCACCAGGACATCAACCCCCTGGCGCCAAAGATGACCGAGGCGGAGTTCGACAAGGCCAAGCGGATCTTCTTTGAACGCTGTGCCGGCTGCCACGGGGTTTTGCGCAAGGGCGCCACCGGCAAAGCCCTGACCCCGGATATCACCATCGACAAGGGCCTGGAGTATCTGAAGGCCTTCATCAAGTACGGCTCCCCCGCCGGGATGCCGAACTGGGGCACTTCCGGCGTGCTGACCGACGCCGACGTGGACCTGATGGCCCGCTACATCCAGCAGACCCCGCCAGCCCCGCCCGAGTATGGCCTGAAGGAGATGAACGCGTCCTGGAAGGTGATCATCCCCGTGGACAAGCGCCCCACCAAGAAGATGAACACCCTCAATCTCGACAACCTGTTCTCCGTCACCCTGCGTGACGCGGGCGAGATTGCCTTGATCGATGGCGACAGCAAGAAGATCGTCAGCATCCTCAACACCGGCTATGCGGTGCACATTTCCCGCATGTCCGCTTCCGGCCGCTACCTGTTCGTGATCGGCCGGGATGCCAAGATCAACCTCATCGATCTGTGGATGGAAAAGCCGGACACCGTGGCCGAGATCAAGGTGGGCATGGAAGCCCGCTCGGTGGAAAGCTCCAAGGCCAAGGGCTTCGAGGACAAGTACGCAATTGCTGGTACCTACTGGCCGCCCCAGTTCGTGATCATGGACGGCGACACCCTCAAACCCCGCAAGATCGTGTCCACCCGGGGCATGACCGTCGGCACCCAGGATTACCACCCGGAACCCCGGGTCGCCGCCATCGTGTCCTCCCACTTCAATCCCGAGTTCTTCGTCAACGTGAAGGAAACCGGGATGGTCTACTCGGTGGATTATCGGGATCTCAACAACCTGAAGATCAAGATGATCGAGGCCGCGCCCTTCCTCCATGACGGGGGTTTCGAGTCGTCCCACCGCTACTTCATGGACGCGGCCAACGCCTCCAACAAGATCGCCGTCATCGACACCAAGGAAGGCAAGCTGGCCAAGCTCGTTGATGTGGGCAAGACCCCCCACCCGGGCCGGGGCGCCAACTTCATCGATCCCAAGTTCGGTCCCGTCTGGGCCACCGGCCACCTGGGTGACGAGAGCATTTCCCTGATCGGCACCGATCCGAAGAAGCATCCCGACAATGCCTGGAAAGTCGTGCGCACCCTGCAGGGCCTGGGGGGCGGATCCCTGTTCCTGAAGACCCATCCCAAGTCCAAGAACCTGTGGGTGGATACCACCCTCAACCCGGACGCCAGCGTCAGCCAGTCGGTGGCGGTATGGGACGTGGATAACCTGGACAAGGGCTCCGAGCTGATCCCCATCGGAGAATGGTCCGGCATCAAGGAGGGCCCCAAGCGGGTGGTGCAGCCGGAGTACAACAAGGCCGGCGACGAAGTCTGGTTCTCGGTCTGGAACGGCAAGGACCAGGAATCGGCCATCGTGGTGGTGGATGACAAGACCCGCAAGCTCAAGGCGGTCATCCGGGATCCGAAGCTGGTGACGCCCACCGGCAAGTTCAACGTCTTCAACACCCAGCACGACGTTTACTAAGCCCACGCTTTAGAAGCCATGAAGAAGGGGGTAGCAACCCCCTTCTTTTCGTGCCTAACATGCAAGGGTTAAAAGGATTCCAGAAAAGGCTCGGCCAAATTGACTGTCCGGTTGAAAGACGCCAGATGGGCGCGGCGTGACTTGTTGTCCCACAGCCCCCTGTTCGCCGGGCTGGCCGCCGCCCAGCTCGACGCGTTGATCGAGGCCAGCCACCTGCGGGAGCTGCCCGCCGAACAATCCCTGTTTCGCGCCGGCGAACCGATCCGCGAAGCCCACATGCTGGTCAGCGGCGCGGTGGAACGCTCCACCACCCTGGCGGGCAAGACCAAGAAAATCATCGAACTGGTGCAATCCCAGCAGCTCCTCGCCCTGGGTGAAATTTTCGGCGCCACCACCTATTCCTCGTCCTGCGAAACCATCGCCCCCTGCATCGTCATCGCCATCGGCATCCAGAAACTGCGGGCCATCATCCGCCAGGATCTCGAGCTGTCCTGGCGGGTCATCCAGATGATGGCCCGCAAGCAATACGCCATCGAGTTCGATGTGACCGGCTATCACTACAGCCTGACCGGCACCCAGCGGGTGCTCGACTACCTGGTGGAACTGGCCGGGGATCGAGCCGGCCTGGCCGGCGAGACCACGGTGGTCCTGAAAACCAGCAAGAAGATCATCGCCGCCCTGATCGGCATGACGCCGGAGAGCTTCTCCCGCAACCTGCGCCTGTTGAGCGACAGCGGCGTCATCGTGGTGGAGGGACGCAAGGTCCATATCCAGAATGCCGCCTTGCTCAACACCAATTTCAGCAAGGACCACCAGCGGGTGAGCTTTCCCCGCAAGCCCAAGACCCCGGGGGGCAAGACGGGCAAGAGCCTATCCCCCGGCGCCTTGGTGAATCTGTGCGGCCGCCACCGGGTCCTGTCCCAGCGCATGGCCATCGCCTGGGCCCAGATCGGGCGCAACGTCGCGGCGGCCAAGGCGCGAGTCAAGCTGCATCAGCTGGAGGCCGAGTTCCAGCGCAACCTCGCCCGCCTGAAGGACCTCCAGCTCAGCGCCCCCGAATTCACCGCCGGGCTGGCCGTGGTCACCGATGTCTGGCCCCGCTATCGGCAAGCCCTGTTCGATACCCCGCCGGACCAGGCCAATGCCGCCCGGGTGTTCGATCTTTCCGAGGAAATCCTGGAAGCCACCGACCAGCTGACCCGGCTGGCCGAGAACCAGGCGCCGATCCCCGCCGCCGGCCACGTCAATGTGGCCGGGCGCAACCGGGTGCTGTCCCAGCGGATCAGCAAGCTCTTCCTGTTCCGGGAGTGGGCCTCCCGGGATGAAACGATCCAGCAGCGGCTGGAAGCCTCCCGGAGAGAATTCGAAAGCAACCTGGCGGCCCTGCGGGAAACCGCCGCCGGAGTACCCGAGCTGGCGGAGCAGCTTCAGGAAATCGCCGAACTGTGGCGCAAATTCGAAAAAATCCAGCAGCCGGATCTGGCGTACACCAACAAGCTGCGCCATGCCCTGGCGGTGCTGGCCGCCGGGGAGCGCTTGCTGCGCCACGTGGATACGGCGGTCAAGCTGTACGAGCGGCTGGCGGTGTAAGCACCCCGCCGCCCGAGGGCCGAATCAGTCGTCGATGCCCTGACTGGTGAGGTATTCCTCGTAAGTACCCCGGTAATCGACGATCTTGCCGTCCTGGCGGATCTCGATCACCCGGGTGGCCACCGATGAGACGAACTCCCGGTCGTGGGAGACGAAGAACAGGGTGCCGGTGAAATCCGCCAGGCCGGAGTTGAGGGCCTCGATGGATTCCATGTCCAGGTGGTTGGTGGGCTCATCCATCAGCAGCACGTTCTTCCGCTGAAGCATGAGCTTGCCGAAAAGCATCCGGCCCTGCTCGCCCCCGGAGATCACCCGTACCGACTTCTTCACGTCGTCTCCCTTGAAGAGCAGGCGCCCCAGGGTGCCCCGGATCAGGGTTTCGGCGTCGTCCCCCTCATAGCCCCCTTCCCGCACGTAGCCGCTGATCCAGTCGGTGAGGTTGTCGTCGGAATCGAACTCCCCGGAGTGGTCCTGGGCGTAGTAACCCAGCCTGGCCTTCTCGGCCCACTTGATGCTGCCCTTGTTGGGCTGGAGTTCTCCTACCAGGAGCTTCATCAGGGTGGTTTTCCCCACCCCGTTCTCGCCGATGATGGCGATCCGGTCGCCGGCGTCCGCCGTAAATGTGAAGTTCTGGATGATGGGCTTGCCCGCCTCGTAGGCGAAGCTGACGTTTTCCAGCTCCACGGCCTGGCGGTGGAGTTTCTCTTTCTCGTCGTAGTCGAAGCGGATCCAGGGGTACTGGCGGCTGGAGGGCTTGAATTCCTCGATCTTGATCTTGTCGATCTGCTTGGCCCGGCTGGTGGCCTGGCGGGCCTTGGATTTGTTGGCGGAGAAGCGGCGGACGAACTCCTGCAGCTCCTGGACCTTTTCCTTGGCCTTCTGGTTGGCGGCGGACTGCCGCTCCCGGGCCTGGGTGGAGGCCTCCACGTAGTCGTCCCAGGTGCCCGGCCAGACCTGGATGCGGCCGTAGTCCAGATCCGCCATGTGGGTGCACACCTGGTTCAGGAAGTGGCGGTCGTGGGAGATGATGATCATGGTGGAGTTGCGCTCGTTGAGCACGTGCTCCAGCCAGCGGATGGTGTTGATGTCCAGGTTGTTGGTGGGTTCGTCCAGCAGCAGGATGTCCGGGTTGGCGAAGAGGGCCTGGCACAGCAGCACCCGCAGCTTCCAGCCCGGCGCCACCTGGCTCATGGGCCCGAAATGCTGCCCGGTGGGAATGCCCACCGCCAGCAGCAGCTCCCCGGCCCGGGCCTCGGCGGTGTAGCCATCGTACTCAGCGAACTTGCCCTCCAGCTCGGCGGCATGCATGTAGTCGTCCTCGGTGGCCTCCGGGTTGGCGTAGATGGCGTCCTTCTCCTGCATGCAGGCCCACATGTCCTCGTGGCCCATCATCACCACGTCGATGACCCGCTGGTCCTCGTAAGCGAACTGGTCCTGCCTGAGGAAGGCCATCCGCTCGCCGGTGTCCAGGGCCACATTGCCGGCGGTAGGTTCCAGCACGCCGGCCAGGATCTTCATGAAGGTGGATTTGCCTGCCCCGTTGGCGCCGATCAGGCCATAGCGGTTGCCTTCCCCGAACTTGACGGAAACATTCTCGAAAAGGGGCTTGGCCCCGAACTGCATGGTGATGTTGTTGGCGATCAGCACGGCGGTATTCCTGGTGGCATTACTGCGGGCGGGAAAAACAAAGCGCCGGGGCGACCCGGCGCGAACAGCCCGAATTCTACCATTGCGTCAAGTAGATGGCAGCTTCGAATGGCGGCCGTCGGCCCACATCAAGCCCATGGCGGCCAGCCCCGCCAGTCCCGCTCCGGCCAGGAAGGCAGCCTCCGGCCCGCCCCAGTTCCACAGCCCGCCGGCCAGGGCACTGGCCAGGAACAGGGCCACCCCGGTGATCAGGTTGAACACCCCGAAGGCGGTGCCCCGCAGGGCTGGCGGCGCGGCGTCCGCCACCAGACGGGCCAGGATGCCCTGGGTCAGACCCATGTGCAGCCCCCACAGGGCGCAGCCCCCCAACACGCCCGCCACCGAAGGCGCGTAGGCCAGGACTCCATCGGCCACCACCAGCACCCCCATCCCCGCCAACAACAAACCCTGGGGCCCCAGGCGGTCGGAAAGATGGCCCACCGGATAGGCGGAGGCCGAATAGACCAGGTTCACCACCACCAGCACCACCGGCACCCAGGCCACCGCCAGGCCGGCATCGGAAGCCCGCAGGATCAGGAAGGCCTCGCTGGCCCGGGCCAGGGTGAACACCGCCCCCACCCCCACCACGCCCCAGAAGGCACCGGACAGGCCCCGCCAGCCGGTGAGTAGCCCCGGGCGGGGGGTGGCATCGTGGCCGCCAGCGGGTTCCCTTACCCCCAGCACCAGCACCGCCACCGCCAGCCAGGCGGGCATCACCGCCCAGGCCATGGCCTCCCGCAGATCGCTGGTCCACCAGGCCAGGATGGCCATGGCCAGCAACGGCCCCAGCACCGCCCCTAGGGCGTCCAGGCTCTGGCGCAGGCCGTAGGCCGCCCCCCTCAATTCGGGCGGGGTGATGTCCGCCACCAGTGCATCCCTGGGCGCCCCCCGGATGCCCTTGCCCACCCGATCCACAAAGCGGGCGCCAAACACCGTGGCCACCGAGTCGGCCAGAGGAAAAGCCGGCTTGACCAGGGCCGCCAGGCCATAGCCCGCCACCGCCAGGGGCTTGCGCCGCCCCAGGCGGTCCGACAGACCGCCGGAGAACACCTTGGCGAAGGCCGCGGTAGCCTCCGCCACCCCCTCCAGCAAGCCCACCGCCAGCATCCCGGCCCCCAGCTCCACCGTGAGGAAAATGGGCAAGAGGGCATGGATCAGCTCGGAGGAGACATCCATCAACAGGGAGCACAAACCCAGGGCCCAGATGCCGGCGGGCAGATGACGGGTGGGGGAGCGCATGGAGATCGGAGACGGAATTGGATCGGCCCCCGAGCTTACCGATTGCACTGCTCGACACACCAGAAAATTTCGCATCGCATCATTAACCCAGCCATCAAATGGTCAAGTCCCAGCCCGTAAGCTTGATGGGTTGTTCCGCCAGCCCCTCTGCGTTGATCATCGCCACATCCAGTCCGACACAGCACGGCATGCCGCCAGGGAATCCTCCCGCGGCTTCCGGAGGAGGGCACTGAAGTGGCACGGGGCCGGCATCTTGAACTGGTCGTGCACAACCAGCCCCCAAACAACAGCAGCGCGTCGCGCCGCCATCCAATCAAAAGTGCGCCCGCGAATCCTTTACCCATCTTTACATCCCCGCTACCGCCATTAACGCCAGGGCGCGGGAACATCCAGTCAAAGGACTGTCCCGACTTGATCACCGCCCCCTTGCGCCCGGTTCGGGCCATTGCCCGCGGGCCTGATATGCTTTTCCGGGAGCCTCCTCCCCTGCCTCCATCCCTGATTACGAGCGCCCCGTGTCTAGCCATGCCAACCTGATTTCCGCGTCCTGCCTGACCTCCCTGCTCCTCGCCGGGTGTGCCGGCGTCGGGCCGGATTACTCGGCGCCGACCGCCCAGACGCTCCAGGCCTGGAGCCGGCTTGGGACCGTGGGGGTGCCGGACCCAACCGAAGGCCTGGCGCAATGGTGGCACCAGCTGGGGGACCCCCAGCTCGACCGCCTGATCGACGAGGCCCTGGCCGCCAGCCCCGACCTGGCCGCCGCCCGGGCCCGCCTGGCCCAGGCCCGCGCCCTGCGGGATGTGGCCGGGGCCGACCGCTTCCCCACGGTCACCGCCAGCATCAGCCGCAACCGCAGCCGGGGCAGCCGGGAGATCGGCAGCGGCGCCCCCCGGGACCTCTACCGCGCCGGCTTTGATGCCAGCTGGGAGCCAGACGTCTTTGGCGGCCAGGCCCGCGGCCTGGAAGCGGCCCAGGCGGATCTGGAGGCCAGCGCCGCCAGCCTGGGCCACACCCGGGTCAGCCTGGTGGCGGAGGTGGCCCTCAACTACGTGGAACTGCGAGCCTTCCAGACCCGCCAGGCGGTGGCCCGGGCCAACCAGGCCAGCCAGGCCGAAACCCTCCAGCTCACCGAATGGCGGGCCCAGGCCGGGCTCACCACCTTCCTGGACGTGGAACAGGCCCGGGGCAACCTGGCCCAGACCACCGCCCTGCTCCCCACCCTGGCCACCGGCGAAGCCCAAGCCCAGCACCGCCTGGCGGTGCTCACCGGCCAAGCCCCCGGCGCCCTCATCGAACGCCTGGCGACCCCGACCCCCATGCCGGTCCTGCCGGAGCGGATTGCAGTCGGCATCCCGGCCCAAACCCTGGGCCAGCGCCCCGACGTGGCGGCGGCGGAGCGGAGCCTGGCGGCCGCCACCGCCCGGGTGGGGGAGGCCCAGGCCGCCCGTTACCCCAGCTTCAATCTTTCCGGCTCCCTGGGCCTGGAGGCCCTGTCCGCCGGAGCCCTGGGCAGCGGCGGGGCCCTGGCCCGCGCCCTGGTGGCGGGCATCAATGCCCCAGTTTTCGACGCCGGCCGACTGGCCAGCCAGGTGGATGCCCGGGAAGCCGCCCGCCAGGAGGCGGAGGCCCACTGGCGCCAGGCCGTGCTCACCGCCCTGGAAGAGGTGGAAAACGCCCTGGTGGCCCTGGCCGGCAGCCGGCAGCGGGGCCGCGCCCTGGGCACCGCCCGGGAGGCGGCCGACATGGCCGCCCAACTGGCCCGCCAGCGCTACGCCGCCGGCCTGATCGATTTCCAGACCGTGCTCGATACCGAGCGCAGCCTGCTCTCGGTGGAAGACAGCCTGGCCACGACCCGGTCCGAGGCAGCCACCGCCCTGATCCAGCTTTACAAGGCCCTGGGCGGCGGTTGGTCCGCCGGGGCCCTGCCTGAGGAACATCGCCCATGAGTACCCCCTTGCCCGATCTCGCCAACCTCCTGGCCGCCCCCGCCAACCCCCGTCACCGGCGCCTGCGCTGGCTGGCCCTGGGGCTGGCGATCCTGGCCGGCCTGGCCCTGTTCCTGTGGCTGGGGGCGCGCCGCCAGGCCGCCGAGGCCCCCCGCTACGTCACCGAGAACGTGCAACGGGGAGATCTCACCGTCACCGTTTCCGCCAATGGCAACCTCCAGCCCATCAACCAGGTGGATGTGGGTTCCGAGCTTTCCGGCACCATCGAAAGCGTGCTGGTGGACGACAACGACCGGATCACCAAAGGCCAGGTCATTGCCCGCCTGGACACCCGCAAGCTCAATGATCAGGTGGCCAAGTCCCGGGCCGCCCTGGCTTCCGCCCTGGCCTCGGTGCAGCAGGCCCAGGCCAGCGAAAAGGAGGCCGAGGCCCAGCTCGCCCGCCTCAAGGAAGTGGAGCGGCTCTCCGGCGGCAAAGTGCCATCCCGGGCCGAGCTGGACAGCGGCGAGGCCACCTTGCTGCGGGCCCGGGCCGACCTGGCGGTGGCCAGGGCGGCGGTGACCCAGGCCCGGGCCACCTTGTCCACCGATGAAACCAATCTCAGCAAGGCGGTGATCCGCTCTCCCATCGACGGGGTGGTGCTGGCCCGCAAGGTGGAGCGGGGCCAGACCGTGGCCGCCACCATGACCGCCCCGGTGCTATTTACCCTGGCGGAAGACCTGGCCCAGATGGAACTGCAGGTGAAGGTGGATGAAGCCGACGTGGGCCAGGTCAAGGAAAATCAGGGGGCCACCTTCAACGTGGACGCCTATCCGGGCCGCAAGTATCCGGCCCGTATCACCCGGGTGGGCCTGGGCTCCACCACCACCGACAACGTGGTGACCTATCTCACCGTGCTGGAAGTCAAGAACGACGACCTCTCCCTGCGGCCGGGGATGACCGCCACCGCAGATATCCTGGTGGCCCGCCGGGAGGGTGCCCTGCTGGTTCCCAATGCCGCCCTGCGCTTCACCCCCCCCAGCGCCGGTCGCAACGCTGGCGGCCCCGGCATCGTCGCCAGCCTGATGCCCCGCCCCCCCGCCGGCCAGCCCAAGAAGGTCACCACCAAATCCCCCGCCAGGGGCGGTAGCCGGGAGCTGTGGCTGCTGGACAACGGCACCCCCCGGGCAGTACAGGTCACCACCGGACAAAGCAACGGCCGCCAGACCGAGATCCTCGGGGGCGATCTGACCGAGGGCATGGCGGTGATCACCGACCTGGCCGGAGCCGGCAAGTGACCCAGCCCCAGGGGAGCCCCGCGCCCCGGCTCCAGGACTCCAGGGACGCCAGCCTGATCAGCCTGGCCGGCATCACCAAGACCTACGGCCAGGGCCAGGCCGCCTTCCAGGCACTGCGGGGGGTGGATCTGGCCATCCGCCAGGGGGAATTCGTGGCGGTGATGGGGCCTTCGGGCTCGGGCAAGTCCACGGTGATGAATTTGCTGGGCTGCCTGGACACCCCCACCAGCGGCCAATACCTGTTCCAGGACATCCACGTGGAGCGGCTCAGCCGGGACCAAAGAGCCCTGCTGCGCCGCCACTACCTGGGCTTCGTGTTCCAGGGATTCAACCTGCTGGCCCGCACTTCCGCCCTGGAAAACGTGGAACTGCCCCTGCTCTACCGGGGCGAACCCGTTAAATCCCGCCACGCCGCCGCCCGCCGCGCCCTGGCCCAGGTGGGGCTGACCGGCTGGGAGCACCACACCCCGGCGGAACTCTCCGGCGGCCAGCAACAACGGGTGGCCATCGCCCGGGCCATCGTCACCGAGCCCACCCTGCTGCTGGCGGACGAGCCCACCGGCAACCTGGATTCGGCCCGGGGCCACGAGATCATGGAACTCCTGGCCGGCCTCAACCGGGACCTGGGCATCACCGTGCTGATGGTGACCCACGAACCGGAGATGGCCGCCTACGCCCGGCGGGTGATCCACTTCAAGGACGGGGTGGTGGAGCGGGAAGAATGGCGGGACGGCCCCGGCCCGGGCTCGGCCCCGGGCCTTGAACCAAGCGTGGAGGCAACCCGGCCATGATCTGGAACGCCCTCCTCCTGGCCCTGCGGGAGATCCGCCGCAACCTGCTGCGCTCCTTCCTCACCGTCCTGGGCATCGTGATCGGGGTTTCGGCGGTGATCACCATGGTCACCCTGGGCAACGGCGCGACCCGCGCCATTTCCGATCAGGTGGCCAGCCTGGGGAGCAACCTGCTGATGGTCCGCCCCGGCCAGCGCCTGGGTCCCGGGGGGGGCTCCGCCGGCGCGCCGCCCTTCCGGATCGAGGATGCCCAGGCCATCCAGAGCCAGGTGACCGGGGTGGCCCGGGTAGCGGCCCTGGTGAACCGCAGCATCACGGTGGTCAATGGCGCTCGCAACTGGTCCACCCTGGTCACCGGCACCACCGTGGACTGGTTTCCAGTGGGCAACTGGCACCTCGCCCGGGGCCGGCTGTTCACCGAAACCGAGGAACGGGGCGGCCGGGCGGTGTGCGTGATCGGTGCCACCGTGGCCCGGGAACTCTTCGGCAACCGGGAGCCCCTGGGGGACAACCTGCGGATCAAGAACTTCGCCTGCGAGGTGGTGGGGGTGCTGGCGGCCAAGGGTCAGTCGGCCTTCGGCTCGGATCAGGACGATGTGGTGGTGATGCCCCTACGGGCGGTCCAGCGGCGCATCACCGGCAAGCTCGATGTGTTTACCTTGCAGGTGTCGGTGGCGGATTCCGCCTCCATCGACCGGGTCAAGGAACGGGTCGCCGCCCTGATGCGGGAACGCCGCCGCATCAGCGACAACGAGGAAGACAACTTCAACGTGCTGGACACCCGCCAGATCACCGAAACCCTCTCCGGCACCACCCGGGTGATGACCGCCCTCCTGGGGGCGGTGGCGGCGGTGAGCCTCCTGGTGGGGGGCATCGGCATCATGAACATCATGCTGGTGTCGGTCACCGAACGGACCCGGGAGATTGGCATCCGCCTGGCCATCGGTGCCCTGGAGCGGGAGGTGCTGCTCCAGTTCCTGATCGAGGCGGTGGCCCTGGCGGCCCTGGGGGGCCTGATCGGCATCCTGCTGGCCACCGCCGCCTCCATCGCCCTGGCCGGCGCCATGGGCATCCCCTACCTTTTCAACCCCGCCATCAATCTGGCCTCCTTCGCCTTCTCGGCAGGCATCGGGGTGGTCTTCGGCTTCATGCCCGCCCGCCGGGCGGCGAGTCTGGACCCCATCGAGGCCCTGCGCCACGAGTAAGTCGAGGAAACCCAGTTAGGCACAGAGAAAACCCGGGGCCTCGCGCAAACCCTGGTCGTCAACCTGAAGGTCGGCACGTAATTCGGGGCCAGCGATTGATTTCTCGCCTTCCTCCGTGCCGCTGGTGAGGTTATTCGGGTAAGTCCCCGGCGCACCCGGGGCCACCAAACAAAACGGCGGAAGTCCTTTCGGAACTTCCGCCGTCGCGGGCAGAACGCCGGTCATCCACTGACCGGCTGGGGCACCCAGTATTACTTGCCGTTGACCGTGCTGCGCAGGGTCGCGCCGGCGGTGAACTTGGGCACGCTGGAGGCATCGATCTTGATGGCGGCGCCAGTCTGGGGGTTGCGACCGGTACGGGCGGCGCGCTTGGACACTTCAAAGCTCCCGAAGCCAGTGAAGGCCACTTTCTCGCCAGCCTTCAGCTGTTCGGTGATGATGTCCAGCACGGCGGAGAGGGCACGATCGGCCTGGGCGCGGGAGACATCGAGACGATCGGCCAGGGCTTCGACAAATTCACCTTTGTTCATCTGATTCCTCTTGGATTGGCGTGGTTGATTGGCGTGGTTCGGTAAAAACTCGGTGGATTCTAGCACCGCTTCCGCGCAAGGGTAATCCACATGCGGGGTTGCGGGAAACGAGAGATTCTCTGGCGGTGCTCCGCGGCATGCGCCGGGAGGGTTCGCCCGCCAGTCCGCCGGCTTAGCCGGGTTCCGGCTCGAGCGCGCTTGCATTCAAGCAAGGCTGACACCAAGAGAACCTGGCAAGGCCAGCCGGTCGGACCGGAACCGGTCCGGGAGGATTCGGCGGGCCCGGCGATCGCGCCCCTGCCCGGGCGGGAAGGGGCGCGGCTTCAATCCAGGATCAGCGCAGACCCATACCCGCCATGGAGTCCGGCGTGAAGTAGTTGGCCGGATAGGGCTTGGTCTTGATCGGGAGGTAGGGCTCGCCCCCCCCCACGCCTTCGCCACCAAACTTGTTGGTTGCCGAATAAACCCGCTTGGACAGCTCATACACGATGGTGCTGCTGTTGCGGATTTCCGGCTTGTCATAGGCCTGGATCGGCAGCAGATAGATCATGTGATGAACCTTGCCAGCCTGGTCGAGGCCGTTGTAGGCCACGATGTTCCAGCTATCCTCGTCGATGTAGAAGACTTTCTTCTTCTGGACGTGGCGCTCCCCGGGCTTGAGGTTGGCCTCCACCACCCACACCCGGTGCAGCTCGAAACGCAAGGAGGCCGGATCCACGTGGTCGGGCTTCACCACATCCGCGCCGGACTGGTAATAGGTATAGGTGTTGTAGGGGATGTACATCTCCTTGCGGCCCACCAGCTTGAAGTCGAAGCGGTCGAGCTTGCCGTCGAAGCCGTTGATTTCGTCGAACAGGATCACGCCGCCAGAAGTGATGGACACGCCGTCATAGGAAAACTCGGGGGCCAGACGCACCCGACGCTGGCCGGGGATGTAGCTCCAGGCCGGCGCGCCCTTCAGATCCTGGCGCAGGAACTGGTGGCGCATCTGCATGGTGCCTGCCTGGGAAGCCGGCGCGGTGGACTTGGAGATCAGGGTCCAGTAGGGCTTGTCATCGGGCAGTTCGTTGATGCTGTTGTCCCAGAAGAGGTTCTGGTTGTAGATCACCTGCTGGGTGATGCCGGTCCGGTTGCCAGAAGAGTCCACCATCCAGTTGGCGAATTCGAAGATGGTATCCCGGGGCTCCACCTTGACCGTCGTATTCCACATGGCTTCGGCGCCACTCTTGGGAATCGGGAAGGGAACCTGGGCATGGGCACCCGTCAGGGACGGCACGTCGCCCCCTATAAGGGCGGGTTTCATGACCCGCTTGATGGTGTTCTCATAGACCCAGTTGGGAAAGCAGGCCGAACGGCGGGTCGGATAAACATCCAGGTAGAAGCTCTTGGGGAAGCGGCGGAACAGCTCCTTGGTGCCATCGTCCAGCTTGTCGGCGTACTTGTCGGCGTCGGCTGCGGTGATCTTGTAGAGGGGCTTGTCGGCGGCAAAGGGATCCACGTAGGGACCGCCGCCCGCTTCCAGGCCCTTCTTGGGCTTGTAGCCCGCAGGCGGGGTGCATACGCCGCCGGTCCACTCGGGAATGGTGCCTTCCTTGTTGGCGGCCTTGATGGCGCCAAAAGGGGTCAGGGTCTTGCCCAGTTGGGCCGCTTCGTCAGGGGTTGGCGCAGCCATCGCCATTTGCATGCCCAGGACGCCAAGCGTCGCGGCGATTATTGTCTTTGCATACGACATCGACTTCTCTCCTTGATACATTGCCTGTCAGGCACGACGGCCCGAAAACATCTCTTGCTGGTTCAACCAATAACGCCGCCCCGACCGCGCCTACGGAAACTCACCGAAAGGCCCATCCTAGGGTCACGGCGGCTTTCAGGCGCCATCATCATCTGGCCATACTGCCCGCGCCGCCGTCGGCAAATGCTCGTCCAGCCTGCCGGCTGGCTCAAAAATAGTAAGCTAATTACAGCCTGACAGGACGCTGAATTTGGTAAAAACCGCCCGAAAACCAGCCATAATTCATCAAAGATTTTTAAACAGGCATCAGATTAACTTAGGCCTTTGGGCCGGGCTCGACGATCAGCGCACGCCCATGCCCGCCATGGACTCCGCCGTGAAATAACTGGCCGGATAGGGCCTGGTCTTGTAGGGCGCTGCGGGCACGCCCGCCAAGCCCTCGTCGCCAAACTTGTTCGAAGCCAGATAGGCGCCCTTGACGAAGTCATAGAGGATGTAGCTGGTATTGCGGATTTCCGGCTTGTCGTAGGCCTGGATCGGCAGCAGGTACATCACATGATGGACCCGGTCGCTCTGGTCGATGCTGTAGTAGACGAGGATGTTCCAGCTGTCCTCATCAATGAAGAACACCTTCTTTTTCTGCAGGTGGCGTGCCCCCGCCTTGAGGGTTGCCTCCACCACCCAGGTCCGGTGCAGCTCGAAGCGAAGAACGCTCGGCTCCACATGCCCGGGTTTGATCACGTCCGCCCCGGACTGCCAGTAGGCATAGGTGTTATAGGGTACCAACATGTCCCTGCGCCCCAGCAGCTTGAAGTCAAACCGGTCCATCTTGCCGTCAAAACCATTGATCTCGTCGTAGAGCAGGATGCCGCCGGCAGCGATCCCCACCCGGTCATAGGAAAACTCGGGAGCCAGGCGTACCCGCCGCTGACCCGGCAAATAGCTCCAGGCCGGGGCGCCCTTCTGGTCGGCCCGCAGGAACTGATGTCGCATCTGCATGGTGCCGGACTGGGAAGCCGGCGCGGTGGCCTTGGAGATCAAGGTCCAGTAGGGCCTGTCCTCGGGCACTTCCTTCAAGCTGTTATCCCAGTAGAGGTTCTGGTTGGCGATCAATTCCTGGCTGATCCCGATCCGGTTTCCCCACCCATCCACCAGCCATTTGGTGAATTCGAAACTGGTATCCCGGGGTTCCACCTTGACCACGGTATTCCACATGGCTTCGGCGCCACTCTTGGGAATCGGGAAAGGAACCTGGGCATGGGCACCCGTCAGGGACGGCACATCGCCCCCCACGAGGGCGGGCTTCATGACCCGCTTGACGGTGTTCTCATACACCCAGTCCGGAAAGCAGGCCGAGCGCCGGGAAGGATAGACATTCAGGTAAAAGGTCTTGGCATGAAGGCGCAGCAGTTCCTTGGTGCCCTCGTCCAGCCGGTCCCCGTATTTGTCCACATCCGCCGCGGTAACCTTGAGCAAGGGCTTGTCGGTGGCAAAGGGGTCCACATAGGGAGCCCCGCCGGCCTCCAGGCCCCGCGCCGGCTTGTAACCCGCTGGAGGAGTACAGACCCCGCCCGTCCATTCCGGGATGCTGCCATCCTTGTTGCCCGCCTTGATGGCCCCGAAGGGCGTCAAGGACTTGCCCAGTTGTGCCGCTTCCTCCGGGGTCGGCGCGGCCATTGCCCCGTGCAGGCCCACGGCGCCAAAGGCCACCGCCACCAGTGCTTTCGAATACCACATCAACGTCTCTCCTTGATTCATTGCCGGCAAGCCAGACAGGCTGACGGCCTGCCGGGCCCACGCACCTCACCGCTAACCCCTCTGGACCTGGCGATCTCGACGACCGAGTCGACGCTTCGACGAAAACAGCTAGCTGTTTTCAGGGAGGCGAACGCTAGATCATTGCAAGACACCTGTCAATGCATGCCAAAGAGATAACGCTTAAGGACAAGGATGCGGTGATCCCTCCGCTCCAGGCGGGGGATACCGGGCGAGGAATCGTGGAATGGGCGCCGAAACCACGCCCCCCGGTGTGCTCCAGGCCACCGGAGCCATCGGGCTGCGTCGCCAAAGCGGCACGCCTGATTTTGACAAGAGGCCCCGGACTGACCGATCGTAGCCCGGGAAACGCTCAATTTGACCTGAAACTGAGCCCCGGAGACACGTCATGCCCCCCATCGCCCACGGCCAACTCCTGGCCGAACTGCCCACTCCCGGTCCGGAGGAGGACTTCCGCCCCCTCTTCGCCAATGGCGCCTTGCGGGTGGAGCGGATCGTGTCCCACGGCCAGGTCAGCCCCGTCGGCTTCTGGTTTGACCAGGCGGAGGATGAATGGGTGATGGTGATCCAGGGCCAGGCCCGCCTGGAATTCGCCGACGGCCGCAGCCAGGATCTGGGCCCGGGGGACTGGGTGGCCATCCCCGCCCACGTCCGCCATCGGGTCGCCAGCACCGCCGTCCCCACGGTCTGGCTGGCGGTACACGGCGGCACGGAGCACCCGGGGGGCGAAGGTGTTTAACCTGGGTCAAAGCCCCGGCCCACATCAATCCCGTAGAGTCCGGCGGACCTGTCCTGACGGATTGCCCATGCACCACCCCCGCCACCTCGCCCTGCTCGCCACCCTGATCCTGGCATCCGCCGGGCTCGCCGCCGCCGATGGCGACCTGGAGCGGGGCAAGGAGATCAACGGCACCTGCGCCGCCTGCCACGGGGAATTCGGCCAGGGGGGCAAAAAGGGCGAGTACCCCCGCATCGCGGGCCAGCCGGTGCGCTTCATCGAAGCCACCCTTAAATCCTTTCGCGCCCGCCAGCGGGTGAATCTGCCCATGTACCCCTACACCCAGGAGCGGGAGATGGGGGATCAGGACATCAAGGACGTGGCGGCCTATCTGGCCGCCATCGAACTGCCCACCAAACCGCCCGAGTTCAAGGACAGCGACGACGCCCTCACCCGTCTCCAGGCCATGGACAAGGTGATGATCGTTCCCCGCCCGGAGGGCAATCCTGAGGCAGGCGGGCGCCACTACAAGGCCGCCTGCGCCGCCTGCCACGGCAAGACCGGCCTGGGGCGCGGCATCTTTCCACGGCTGATGGGGCAATACACCAACTACCTGGCCAAGCAGATGACCGCCTTCCTGGCGGGGGAACGGCCCCACGACGAGGATCAACCCGGTACCGGAGCCCTCCACCCCCTCAGCGACAGCGATCGTCAGGATATCCTGGCCTACCTGACCACCCTCCAGAATCCAGAGGACACCCCATGACCCCTCGTCTCATCCTGCTGGCCTGCGCCGGCCTGCTGGCCCTGCCCGCCCTGGGCGCCGAGGACGGCCTGGCCGCCACCATCGATGCCCTGGGCCAGGCCAACGGCCAGGCCCTGGCTTGCCGCCAGCCGGACGCGGTAAGCCGCATCAAGCGCCTGATGATCGAGCGGGTGCCCCGCACCCGGGACAACGGCGCCCGCTTCGAGGCCGCCACCCAGAGCGCCTTCCTGGCCCAGGGTCAGGCGGCCCCCTGCCCCGACGACGCCACCCTGACGACCCGCATCAACGCCCTCGAAGCCCGCCTGCCCGCCCCCGGGAGTGGCTCGTGAGGCGTCTGGCAGGGCTTGCCCTGCTCACCCTGGGGCTGGCCGCCGGCCCGGCTTTCGCCAGCGACCCGCCCCCCACCGCCGACCCCCTGAACACCCGTTACCTGCTCATGAACCAGCGGGGCAAGGCTGTCAATGACCAGGACTACCTGGGTCAATTCCAGCTCATCACCTTCGGCTACACCCATTGCCCGGACGTCTGCCCCACCTCCCTGGCCGCCATGGCCAACATCCTCAAGACCCTGGGAGACCGGGCCAGCCACGTTCAGCCGATCTTCATCACCGTGGACCCGGCCCGGGACACCCCGGCCCGGCTGGCGGACTACACGGCCTTCTTCGATCCCCGCATCGTCGGCCTCACCGGACCCCAGGCCTTTGTGGACAAGGCCCTGGAGCACTACCGGGTGACCGTGGCCAAGGTCCGGGAACCTGGCGCACCGGCCGATCAGTACAGCCTGGACCACAGCGCCGGCCTGTACCTGGTGGGGCCGGCCGGGGAGTTCGTCACCCGCTTTGGCTACAGCGTCCCGGCGGACGAGGTCGCCCGGCGCCTGGCGGCCTACATCGACGAGGCCTTCCCGCCGGCGGCCAGCAAGGACGCCGCCCCGGCGGAACAGCCCGCCGCCAGGCCATGAAAGACGACGGCCTGGATCACAGCTTCGGCTACCAAGCCGTCGCACCGGCCGAACGCCAACGCCGTATCCGCAAGCTGTTCCAGGCCGTGGCGCCCCGCTACGACCTGATGAACGACGTCATGAGCATGGGCATCCATCGCCTCTGGAAGCGGCGTTTCGTGGCGGATCTGCCCCGCCGCGGGGTGGTGGTGGATCTGGCTGGCGGCACTGGCGACGTGGGCCGCCTGCTGGCCCGGGAACCCGGCCGCCGGGTGGTGGTGTGCGACCCCAGCCTGGCCATGATGGCCGCAGGCCAGCAACGCTCCGCTTCCCCTTCGGACCCCATCGCCTGGGCCGCCGGGGAAGCGGAGCGCCTGCCCTTTGCCGATGGCTCGGTGGCGGTTCTGACCGTGGCCTTCGGCCTGCGCAACACCACCCACCTAGCGGCTGCCCTGGCCGAAGCGGCCCGGGTGCTGGCCCCCGGCGGCGTCTTCGCCTGTCTGGAGTTCTCCCGCCCGGCAGCCTGGCTGCGACCCTTCTACGACCTGTATTCCTTCCTGGTGATCCCCCGCCTGGGGGCCTGGATCGCCCGGGAGCCCGCCGCCTACCAATACCTGGTGGAATCCATCCGGCGCTTCCCGGACCAGGGGGAATTCGCCGGCATGATCCGGCAAGCCGGGCTGGAACAAGTAGGCTGGCGCAATCTGTCCTTCGGCATCGCCTGCATCCACAAGGCGGTGAAACCCCTCGCCACCTCCGGAGGGGCGGCATGAACCTCCGCTCCGGAACCGCCCCCGCCGCCCGCCTCGCCCGCCCCCGGGGCCTGGCCCTGTGGTGGCTGGCGATCCGCCCCCGCACCCTGTCCTTGGCGGCCATGCCGGTACTGGTGGGCAGCGCCCTGGCCTGGCGCCAGGGGGCGCCCCTGGCCTGGCTGCCCCTGGCAGTGGCCCTGCTCTGCGCCCTGCTGATCCAGGCCGGCACCAATCTGTACAACGACGCGGGCGACTTCCTGCGGGGCAACGACGGCCCCACCCGGCTTGGCCCGGCGCGGGTCACCGCCGCCGGGCTGGCCACCCCCAGTCAGGTGCGCCGGGCGGCAGCCCTGACCTTTGGCGCGGCCTTGTTGGGGGGCGTCTACCTGGTAGCCCTGGGGGGCTGGCCGATCTTCCTCATCGGCCTGGCCTCCCTGGCCGCCGGCTGGGCCTATTCCGGCGGGCCCCGGCCCCTCTCCCACAGCCCCTGGGGCGAAGTCTGCGTGCTGCTGTTCTTCGGGCTGGCGGCGGTGGCGGGCAGCCACTATCTGCAAAGCAGCCGCTTGGCCCCCTCGGCCCTGGTGGCCGGCCTGGCCCTGGGGGCCCACGCGGCAGCGGTGCTGCTGGTCAACAACGTGCGGGACGTGGAAGCCGACCGGCGGGTCGGCCGCCGTACCCTGGCCATCCTGCTGGGACCGACCATCGCCCGCTGGCTGTACCTGGCCCTGATGCTGACGCCCTTTCCCCTCCTGGCGGGGCTGGACGCCCTGGCCGGCACCCGGCTGCTGCCCACCACCTTGCTGGCCCTGCCGGTGTGCCTGTTCCTGGGGACGGGCTTTCTGCGCCCGCCCCCGGGGGCCCTCATGAACCGCCAGCTGGCCCGTACCGCCCAGGCCCAGATGTTGTTGGCCGCCCTGTTCTGCTTGGCTTGCCTGGGATGAAACGGCCCCCACGCTCGCTTCGCTCGCTGCCCCCCAAGGGGGCGCAAGCCCCCTTGGGGCGGCCCGGCGGGGGCTTGGGACGGCCCCCACGCTCGCTTCGCTCGCTGCCCGGCGCGTACTGACATGAACCACGGAACGCGGAAAATCCGGCAATATCCGGGGCGTCGCCCTTATCGCCACCGGGTCTAAGGATGAATCCCTCCGGTTCCCTCGCTGTCCTGCTACCCCTGGGGCTCGCCTTCATCATGTTCAGCCTCGGCCTGGGACTTGGCCTGGCGGACTTCCGCCGGGTACTGGCCCAGCCCCGGGCGGTGGTGGCGGGCATGGTGGGCCAGGTGGTGGTCTTGCCGGCCATCGCCTTTTCCATCGCCAGCGGCTTCCAGCTCGGGCCGGAAGTGGCCACCGGGCTGATGATCCTGGCGGCCTGTCCGGGGGGCGTCACCGCCGGACTGGTGACTGACCTGGCCCGGGGGGACACGGCCCTTTCCATTACCCTCACCGCCCTGACCAGCGTGGTCGCCTTCGTCACCGTCCCCCTGGTGGTAGGGGGCAGCCTGGTCTACTTCGCCGGCCAGGCGATCCTCATCCGCCTGCCGGCGGGCCAACTCGCCGGGGGCTTGTTCCTCCTCACCGTGCTGCCGGTGGCCGCCGGCATGGCGCTGCGCCAGTGGGGACCGGGCCTCCGCCTGGAGCGCCCGGTGAAGCATCTGGCCACCGGGGTGTTCCTGGCCATCGTGATCGCCACCTTCGTGAATCAATGGGACACCTTGGTCCGCCACTTTCCGACGGTGGGCCCGGCCACCCTGGCCCTGAACCTGCTGACCATGGCCGCCGGCTATGGCATCGGGCGACTCCAGGAACTCCCCACCGCATCCCGCATCGCCATGTCCATGGAGTGCGGCATGCAGAACAGCGCCCTGGGGATCACCCTGGCGGTGAGCCTGCTGGGGGCGCCGGCCCTGGCGATTCCCAGCGTGGTCTATGCCCTGTTGATGAATGTGACCGCCCTGGCGGTGATCCTGCTGGCCCGCCGGGACGGATTCCTGGTGAAGGACGATCCGGACAACGGCACCGGATCCACCGGGGCAAGCCCTAGAAGAGAGGCTTGACCGCCTGTTCCAGCTCCTCGGCGCTCATGGCCCCCAGCTTGCGGGCGACGATGCGCCCCTCCCGATCCAGGACCACGGTGAAAGGCAGGCCGGCCTTGTCGTTGCCCAAGGCCCGCATCAGGTCGATGGCCCCGCCGTTGCCCGCCAGCACCACCGGGTAGTCCATGTCGTAGGCCTTGGCGAACTCCCGCACCCGCTCCCCGTCCGATTCCAGCCCCACCCCCATGACCTGGAGCCCCTTGGCCTTGTAGCGCTGACTCAAGCGCGCCAGTTCCGGGATTTCCTTGCGGCACGGGCCGCACCAGCGGGCCCAGAAGTTCACCACCGCCGGCCGGCCCTTGAGGCTGGCCAGGGCCACCGGGGCCCCCGCCGGATCGGGGTAGCTGGCGTTGAAGAGCAGGGCGGCCCCATCCTCCCCCCGGACCGGGGCGGCCACCAGCACGAACGCCATTGCCATCAGGGCGCCCAGCAGCGACCGACTCACGGCAGATCCCCCCGGCGGAAGGTCCAGAACCCCAGGCCCGCCGCCAGGGTGCCCAGGAGCACCGGATAGGCCACCGCGAAGAGGCGGAAGCCCGCCGCCCCGAACTGGTCCAGAATCACGTAGGCCGCCGGCCCCAGGACGATCAGCTGGGGATCGAAGAGGGACAGGGCGGCGGTGCGGAAGACCTGAAGGGGATTGGCCAGGGCCAGGCCGATGGCCACCTCGGGAGCGACCCGGGACTGGATCAACAGGCCCAGCAGGATGAGATCGAGGAACAGGAGCATCACCAGCCAGGTCATGAAGGCCAGGCCCTGGGCCATGTCGGTGCCCCGGGCCACGGAGGAGATGAGCATGCCGATGCCCAGGAAGCACCAGCCCATGGCCGCCAGCAGGGCACTGTAGTAGAGGAACATGCCCCAGGGCACGTCCACCCCCTGGGCCAGGGCCCACAGGGCGGCTCCCGCCATGGCGGCGAACACCGGCAGGAAGATGGCCAGGTAGCGGCCGATGATCTTGCCCCAGAACCAGGCCCCAAGGGAAACCGGCAGGGACAGGAGGTATTCGAAGACCCCCGCCTCCCGGTCGCCGGCTACCGAGCGCACCGTGGTGATGAGCACGAAGATGGGCAGGATCGCCATGGCCAGCTGAATGTAGGTGACCAACAGGCGGGACAGCCCGATGAAGCCCAGCACCCGGGATTCGGTGAGGCCGAAGGCAAAGAGCAGGGCCACGATGCCACCGAAAACCAGGCTGTAGATGAGGAACCAGCGGGCCCGGAGGGATTCCACCAGATCCAGTTTGGCGGTGAGCCAGAGTTGTTTCATTGCGATCTTTCTATTTGCCCCGGGCCAGCACCTGGCGGCGGGCCTCGGCGTAGGGAATGCCTTCGGGACTGCCTTCGGCCAGGGCGCCGAAGCCGTAAGCCATGGGGGTGCGGCGGCCGCTCACATAGACCGCCCGGCGGGCGTCGAGCCAACTGCCGCTGCGGTGGTCCGCCACCCAGAACTCGCCCTGGGCGTCGTCCCAGCCCTTGGCGTTCTGGTAAAACACGGCGCAGCCGAAATCGTCGAAGAGATGGGGCTTGCCGTCCGGCCCGCGCCGCTGGGCGGCGTAGTTGCGCTCCCCCAGGACCATGCCACAGCGGGCGCAGACATCCCGATCCCATTGCACCGCCACCGGGCCCTGGCCCCCATCCCGGCTGCAGCCGGACAGGAAGGCTGCCGGCCCCAGCAGGGCGCCGCCGCCGGCCAGGCGAAAGAAGACCCGCCGCTTCATTGCAGCACCACCCCTTCCAGCTCCCGCATGTCGATGCGGGTCAACAGCCCCACGTAGCGGGACAACATCCCCAGGAAGCGCAGCCGGTCGGGGCCCGCCACCTGGCCGTGCCAGGAAAGGCCACCGTCCTTGTCGGCAAAACCCCAGCCCACCAGGGCGCGGGCAATGGCCGGGTCGGGGCGGCGCAAGGCGAGGTGGGTATCCAGCATCACGTTCAGCCGCGTGTCGTCAGCCACCCGGTCGTCCAGGACCACCTTGCCCATGTCCAGTTCCACCACCCGGTTCACCAGGGCCGCCACCTCGTCCAGGCGATGGCTGGAGATCAGCATGGTGGTGCCCTCCAGGCGCTCGGCCAGGAGCTGGAAAAACACGTGGCGGGCTTCCGGGTCCAGATTGGCGGCGGGCTCGTCCATCACCAGCACATGGGTGTCCCGCCCCAGGGCCACGGCGATCAGGAGCTTTTGCTTCATGCCCCCGGACAGGCGATTGAAGGGCCGGCCATCGATGGCGGCCATGTCCAGCCCCAGCCGCTCCCCCACCTGGCGGATGCGGGCCGGATCCGAGCCGCACAGGGCAGCGGCGAACTGGACCAGCTGGCCCACGGGCATCTTGAGGGGGGGCGGCAGCTGGGGCACGAAACCGATCCGGCCCAGGACCGCGGTGCGCGCCTGGCGGGGGGAGCGGCCATCCACGGTGACTTCCCCGTCGAAGGTGTATTGCCCCAGCAGGCAGCGGATCAGGGTGGTCTTGCCGGCGCCGTTGGAGCCGATCAGGGCAATGCGTTCACCGCTGGCGAACGCCAGGTCCACACCATCCAGGACCCGGGCCTTGCGGAAGAGCTTGGTGAGATTTTGAAAGCGGATCATGGGCCGATTATAGGGGCCGCCCCCCGCCCCGCCTCCTGAATCTGCATCAAAAAGAGGCCCTTCGCCGGGAATCAGAGCAGTTTCGACAGCCCCTTTACGTCGAACTTCAGGGCGCCACTGGGGCAGGTATCCACGCACAGGCCACAGCGGGTGCAATCCGGCCCCACCGGCACCTGGGGCGCCTCGGCGCGGCCCTTGATGACCATGTCCAGCACATGGGGCACCAGGCACACCTTGCGGCAATCCCCCTCGTGGAAGCATTTGTCCAGGGTGTACAGCACCCGCACCGGGGAGAGGGTTCCCACCATGCCGTAGGTCAGCCCGATGGGGCAGATGTAGCGGCACCAGGCCCGGCGCGAGTAGACCACCTCGAACACCAGCAGCAGGGCCACCCAGCCCAGGGCCAGGCTGGGGCCATAGATCAGGGCCCGGCTGAGGATGCCGGTGGGGGAGAGGGTCTCGAACACCGTGTAGCCGGTGATCACCGCCAGGGCGGAGAACACCAGCCAGAACACGGTGCGGGCACCCCGGTGAAATTCGTGGTCCGTGACCAGCTTGCGGGCTGCCAGGGCCAGGTGGAGCTTCTCGAAAAGCTCCGCCACCAGGTGGTAGGGGCATACCCAGGAACAGAAACTGCGCCCCCCCAGGGCCGCCCACAGGAGAAAGACCGTGGCGGTACCGATGAACAGATTCACGATGATGTGCTTGTGGGCCAGCATCACCTGAAGGGCGGAATTCAAGTCGATGAGGTGAAAGCCCACGAAGCGGGAAGCGGTCAACGCCCCTTCCAGCATCTGGATGTCCAGCCAGAAGGACACCAGGAACAGGAGATTCACCGCGATCAGCACCGCCCAGCGGCGGTTGCGCCACTTATTGGTCACCAGGCGGTGATCCCGGGCGTGCTGTTTCATGGCCTCGAACTCGCGCTTGGACAGGCGCTTCATCTCATGGATGCGCAGGGCCTCATCATTGATGGCCGGCCGACCCGGGGCGCGCCCCAGCATGATGGCCAGTTGCTCCAGAAAGCGCCCCTTCATGCTTCATTCCCCCAAGTCTGGCGTGCGTCCACCACGATGGCGGCGGGCTCGGCGGGACAGATCATCTCGCAGACCCCGCAGCCGATGCATTGCTCCAGCACCACCGGCCGAGCCCGGGCGGGCCCTTCCCCCCCCAGCGGCTCCATGCGGATGGCACCCTCGATAGGGCATTCGGTCACGCACAGGTCGCACAGGGGGCGATCGTAGGGGTGGTCAGCCACCGGGATGGGCTTCCAGCGATCCACGTCGACGTAACGCATGTGTCCGGTGAACGCGGCCCCCCGGGCGGGGCCCTGGAAACCCTTGCCCTGGAGGGCCAGACAGCCCTCGGGGCGGGCCAGGCGGGCCAGGCCCATGCGCTCGGGCACGTTGAGGGTCGGCTCCGGGTCCTTGGCCTTGGCTTTCAGGACCACCAGCCTGGACAGGCGGGCACCCTTGCGGGTCCCCATGTAGGCCGGCTTGCTGTAGGAAAGCGCGCCGGTGGGGCAGGCCAGGATGCACTGGCCCGCATCGCAGGAAAAATCGCAGGCCTGTTGCCGGGGAGCAATGATGGGCACGCCGATACCGAAGCCCTCGGTGATATCCCCCAGATGGATGGCCTGCACCGGACAGACTTGCACGCACTGCCCGCACTTGATGCAGGAGGCCAGAAAATCCGCCTCATCCAGGGCGCCAGGAGGCCGCAAGCGGTGGGAGCGGGCGCTGGCGACAGGGATATAACCCGCCAGACCGGCACCCACCACCACCACCCCGGCCGCCACGCTGCGCAAGAAACGCCGCCGGGCTTCCTGGGCGCGCTTGAGGGAGACCGGCGGCCCCTTGCGCCGGGCGTTGGCGGGTGCTGGCGCGGGAGCGTCCCTTGTGTCGTCGTTGTCGTCCGTGCTCATGATCGAGACTCCTTCGGCCGGGCGAAGCGGGGAGCGTCGTCCCGCAACAGCAGCTGGGGCGTGGAGAAGGGCGCCAGCCGCTCGAGGAAATCCAGGGCCTCCATCATGGGGGCGTTGCGGAAGAAGCGGGCGTAGGGATATTCCATCCACAACTGGTCGCTATAGGCATAGAGGGCCTGGGGGCGGTCCCCCACCCCGTCGCCGTCCCGGTCGAAGCCCTGGTAGTCATCCCAGTAATTGCCCCGCCACAGGTTGCCCCGCACGCTGCCGGCACCCGCCACCGCCACCTGGGCCAGGTTGCCCTCGAAGATGTTACCCACCACCTCGGTACCCTCCCGCTCCGACACGAAATGCACCGCCGTGCCGTTGTAGGCCAGGCGGTTGCCCTTGATGACCACCTTGCTGTCGGGCTCGAAGGGGGAAATGTCGGTGCCCACCCCCACGGCGCAATAGACGATCTCGTTGTCCTCGATATAGGCGTTGGACGCCTCCTTGAGGCCCACCGCCATGCCGGCGGCGCCGCTGGCATGGGAGATCACGTTGTTGCGGATGGTGACCCCCTCCGTATACATGACGTAGATGCCCACCGCGTTGTCATAGAAACGGTTGCCCTCCACCAGGTTGCGCTGGGCAAACATGAAGTGGATGGAGTAGCGGCTGCGGCGGCTCTCGTTGCGCAGGAAGCGGTTGTCGTTGGAGTACCACACCACCATGTCCCGGGAGTCTTCCACCCGGTTGTCCTCCACGGTGTTGCGATGGCTGTACCACAGGCGCAGGCTGTCGCCCCGCATCCCCAGGGACACCGGCTTGGAGCGGATATGGTTGGCCCGCACCAGGTTGTCGTCGGCCTGTTTTAGGTCGATGCCGAACAGACAGTCATCGATTTCCAGGCCTTCCACCCGATTGCCCTTGCCCCGCAGATTGAGGCAGGCGTCATCGGTATCCGGAGAATCCCCCGAGCCGGTGAGATGCACGTCCCGCAGGGTGGCGCCATCGGTCTGGAGGACAAAAACCGTGCCCTTGTTACCGCCGTCGATCACCACCTGGCCGCCCCCTTCGATGGTCAGGGGCTTATCCACCACCACCGGACCGGCATAGCGCCCGGGGGGCGGGCGCAGCACCGAGCCGGCCGGGGCTTGGTCCACCAGGGTCTGGAACCAGGGCAGGTCGGTGCGGTGGGGCGCGGTCGGGCGCGCTACCGGCTGGGAGGAATCGCCCCAGCTGGCGGACCCCCCCATGTCGTCCTTGGGCTTGGCGCTCGCGCCCGGGTCGGCCCCGAGCGCCCGCAGCACGCTGTCGATATCGGCAAACAGCGCGGTGGGGGCCGCCAGCACCCCCGCCAGCACCATCAGCGCCGGCAGGACAAGCCGCAGGGCGTTCACTCAGACTTTCCCTCGGCCATGGCCTTGCGCCGCAGCAAGACCGCCAGCAGCAGGCACGCCATCACGATCACCAGCAGGCCGTAACCCCAGTAGGGGTAGGAGTAGGTGGAAAACTGGGCCACCTTGCCCTCGCCGAACACCGTGGGCATGAAGGGCTTGACGGTGAAGGCACCCCAGGGGTGCAGGTTGTGGCCGAAGAACCACAGCCAGCCGGCGTAATCGATCACGAAGAACACCGGCAGCAAGGCCGGCGCCAGGGCCAGCAGAAGGGAAAATCCACGGATCTTCCAGACCCCGAGCCAGACCACCGCCATGGTGGCGACGAGGCCCACCGCCACCCCGGTGGTGACGGCCGTCAGGGTATGACCCCAGGCCTGGATGCGTTCGGGCTCCCGGAAAAAGGCGCCCGCATCCTTGATGTACTGCTCGGTGAATTTGTCCAGACCGCCCAGGACGAAGAGATCCCCCACCATCCAGGCCGACACCCCGGCAAAACCCAGCCCCAGCACCAGCAGGCGCTGCCGCCGGCTGCGGACCAGGAAGCCCAGCAGGCACACCGCGAACATGGCGATGATGAACCGGGACACCTGCCGCTCCACCGGCGCGCCGATGCCGATAGGGTGCATGCCCACGTAGTGGTTGATGGTGTTCATCTCATGGACGCAATCCAGGGCCTCGGCCTTCTGGTTGAGGGTGGATTCACCCTTGCTCTTCTGCGCTTCGATGGGGTTGTAGCGCTTGGTCCCTTCCCCCAGATCTTCCTGGAGGGTCTCGGTCATCAGCCGGCTGCTCTTGGGAGCGGTGCTGCACCCGTTATGCACCCCGGTGAATTGAAAGTGGATGCGGATACCGTCGGGGAAGGCATCCTTGGGGTAGTTGGGAGCGGTCAGGGCCACCCACCAGGTGGGCGCGAAGTAGGCGGCCACCATCAACACCAAGGCAACCAGGGTCAGCAGGCGGACGAGTTGAGCGGATTTGTCGGGGGGAGGAAGGGCGGTGGGGGCATGCATGGGCTTCACCTTTTTGGGGGATAGCCCGACGGCCCTTGCGACCACCGGGCCGGATCCGTCACCCCGGCAAGGCGGGGGGACGGATCGGAGGACTTACTTCTTCTTGGTGCTGGGCTTGCACATGGAGCCGGGCATCTTCAGGCTGGATTGATAGGCGGAGATAGCCACCAGCTGCTCATTGGTGTAGGGCTTGATGACCTTGACCATGTCCGGATTGGCGTTACGACGATGACCATCCCGAATCTCGGTCATCTGGCGCAGCAGGTACTTGTAATGCTGGCCGGCAATCACTGGAAAGAACTTTTCCTTGTTACCTTCACCATTGGCGCCATGACATTCCAGGCACTGCTTTTCGTATAGCTCCTTACCCTTGGAAATCTGGAGGGCGGCATCGGCGCCTTCGTACTTGCCATGTTCCACGGGGATGCACAAACCCTCAATGTACGCGGCCACATCGGCCAGTTCCTGAGCATCGGTGAGGGTGGAGGCAAACGGATACATGGTGGGGTTATCCCGCAGACCAGCCCGGATATCGGCCATCTGTTTGATCAGAACCGTGGTGTGCTGACCAGCCAACTGGGGGAAGGTCCCGTCGGGACGACCCGCGCCGGAGGGCAGGTGGCAGGCGCCGCAGACTTCATAGCCTTCCTCGCCGCGCTTTTTGTCGCCTTTCTTGTGGAGGGCCTCGATCTTCTCGCCCTCCTGAGCGTTCCAGACATAGCCTTGGCCCTCGATCCCTTCTTTCTTGGGCGCCGGGGCGCCGGCCTGGGCGAGCCCGATGGTCAGGGCGGCCAGGGTGGCCGCGGTCAGCAGTTTCTTCATCACGATTATCCCGTTAAGCTGAAAATTAGCGGTAACTAAAATAGCTGGCGCCAGCCGGAACCGCGTTGATTCGAGTCAAGCCAGAACCTACGCGGCCCAGCAACAGCAAACTCAGGGCTTGACCTTGGACAGATACTCGGCGATGGCCTTGATCTCTTCATCGTTGACCAGATGCATCACGCCCTTCATGGCGGCGCTATTGCCGTTGGCCCGGGTGCCGGACTTGATGTCCTGCATCTGACGCTCGATGTAGGCGGCGTTCTGGCCGGCGATCTTGGGGTAGTCGGGCATCAGGGCCTTTTTACCCTCCGGGCCGTGACAGGCATTGCAGGTTTTTTCGGTATAGAGCTTGGCGCCATCGGCGGCCAGGGCAGGAGCGGCCACGCCCCAGGCGGCCAGAATCAATAACAACTTCATCTTCATGGTTTTCCCCTTGTAAAAAGAGCTCGGGGAGCCTTCTCAGCTCCCCGAACCTTCATGCCAGAACAAACTTCAAATATTTACTTGACCTTCTTGGCGCCATTCTGTTCGAGGTAGGTCTTGGCCCGCAAACCAAGGTCGGCGGCCTTGACCTGGTACTGCCAGACTTGCTCAGCCCACAGATTGGCCTGGTCCCAATCCTTCTTGGCGGCGGCTTCCTCATGCTTGGCCTTGGCTTCCTTGGTGCGGTTGAGCTGGTCCACCGCGTCATCCATCATGGCCACCACGTCCGGGAAGTCCTTGTAATTGACGCTGGTGATGTAGGCCACCACCGAGTCGATCACCGCCTGGGTATCCGCCACCTTCTTCACGGTCTTCTTGTAGTCCGCTTCGGTGTAGTTCTGAGCAGCGGCGGCAACCTTGGTGGGTTTCCAGCCCTTCGGCTTGACCAGCATGTAGCCCTGCATCTCCAGGTGCAACGCGGAGCAGAACTCGGTGCAGTAGTACGGGTAGACCCCTTCCTTGTCAGCCTTCAACTTGACCGTCACGGTCTTGCCCGGCTCCACCGAGGCATGAACGTTGTAGGTGGAGACCGTGAAACCGTGGGTCTCATCCTGGGCCCGCTCCAGGTTGGTGAGGTGGATGGTGACTTCGTCGCCCACGTCGGCCTCGATGATTTCAGGCGTAATGTGGGAGCGGATCAGGGTGCCATACACCGTGATCTTGTTGCCCTTCTTCTCGATGCGCTCCTCGCCGGCCCGGACCGCGCCGGGGTGCTTGGCATCGGTGCGGCTGTCGGTACCGACCTTGTAGCGCACCGCAGGCTTGAGCTTGTCGGCGGAGATGGACACCGCATAGTGGGGCTCGCCCAGGGGCAGGGGCATGTCGTAGAGCAGCTGCATCTTGTCTTCGGAGATGTCGATCAGCTGATGGTTCTGGGGATGGAGCGGCCCCACCGGCACGAAGCGGTCGATGGCCAGCTTGTTCAAGGCCACCAGATACTTGCCCTTGGGATCCATGGAATCGCCCTCCATGGTCATCAGGTGGCCGATGTTGTAGTGGACGCTGAGCTTGTCCACCACCTTGCCTTCACAGTAGTTCCACTTGGCCACCTGGGAATCCACGTACAGGGACGTATAGGCCAGGCAGGGCTTGGCGTCGAACTGGGTGTGCAAGGGCCCGAGGCCGAGCTGCACCTGGGTGGCCAGGGCATCCTGCATGGCGATCACCGGGATGCCATAAGCATCCTTGGATTCGAACTTGCCGGCCTTGATGGCGGCCTGGATCTTCTCGAAGGAATACACCGAGACGTGGGTATCGAGCTTGCCGGAGACAATGATGAATTTGCCGTCTGGGGTCACATCCGCGCCATGGGGAGACTTCACTTCGGGGATCAGGAAGAGGATCCCTTCCTTGACCGCCACGTCGATGGGCAGCACGTTGTGGCCGTTGATCTTCTTGGCCTTGCCGGCCTTGACCAGCTCGGCGGCCTTCTTCCAGTTGATCACGTGGAGATAATCCGTGTCCTTGGCGGAACAACCGGCCTCGAAGGGGGGGCGACCCCGCTCGATACCCCCCACGTAACGCTCGGAGCAGAAGGAATTGGTGAAGGACCAACCGTCGGAGGGGCCCTTGCCGGCATCCGACAAATCCTGGGAATAGGGGGGCAGCTCCAGGGAGAAGGACTCTTCGGGCTTGATCCGGCCTTCCTGGCGGTCAAACTTCCAGTAGGTCACGCCCCCCCGGTATTTCTCGTTGAACTCTTCCAGGGGGTAGAACTTCTTGTTTTCCAGGGGCGCCGCGTACTGGGCCGCCTCGATCACGTATTCGCTGTTGGGGGTGACGAAGGCGCCACCGTGCTCGGACTTGTAGACCGGGTTCACCACGATCTGCTTGGTCTCGAAGTCCCGCAGGTCAATCACCGCCAGACGCGGATTGGCCTTGTCGTTGATGAACAGAAACTGGCCGTCGTACTTGCCATCGGTCTCGGAGATGGCCGGGTGGTGAGTATCGCCCCAGGTGATGTCCTTGCCGTCGATGCGGCCCTGGGCCAGCACCGCCTTGGAGTTCTCATCGAAACCGTAGCCTTGCCAGGGTTCGGGGGTGAACACCGCCAGGTACTTGAGAATGCGCATGGACGGGATGCCATACACGATGACCTGGCCGGACTGGCCGCCCGAGGAGAACACCACGAATTCATCGCGCTTGCCGGTGGGCACATAGGTCTTGGCCGCGGCCATCAGATCCTGCTGGGACAAGTTGCGGCGCTTCATCACGTCCTGGAGCGACTCGGCCGCCAGGGCGGTTGACACCGCGCCGAGGCCAAATGTGGCCGCGAGGGTCAAACCTGCTACCTTCTTCAAACGGGTTTTCATATTGGTTCTCCCTTACAAGGAAAGTACGGAACTACTCCGACCGCAGCAGAGATGGGAACGCGCGCCGCCCCTGCGACAAGTTGCCGCAGATATTCCACTGCGACAACATGTCGCTCATTGATACTGATCAATCCGCCGGACGAATTAGCCCCCTAATCTCCACCCTCCCATGCCTGCCAGCGAAATGAGCCCCCCCTTGCCGCCCCCGGCGCCCCCTGAAGCGCCGCCCCGCGCCCAGTGGCTGCACCTGGCCGGCCTGGCCGCCATCGCGGCGGCAACCGCCATCGGCTATCGGCTACTAGTCCCGGGAGAGCCGCCGGTGCCGGTGGAGTTGCCCCTGTCCGCCTGCGACCTGAATCTGGGCGCCTGCCAGGGCGTTTTGCCCCATGGCGGCCGCTTCACCCTGAGCCTGGGCCCCCGCCCCATCCCGGTGGCGGTTCCCCTGGAGGTGGAGGCCCGCTTCGAGGACATCCAGCCGGACGGGGTGGAACTGGACCTGGACGGGGTGGATATGCGCATGCCCCTCACCCGCTCGGCGCTCCAGCCCGCCCGGGATGGCCGCTTCACCGGCCACGCCGAACTGCCCGTATGCATCACCACCACCATGCAGTGGCGCGCCACCTTGCTGGTGGAGCTGGGCGGCACCCGCTACGCCCAGCCCTTCCTGTTCGAAACCCGGGTGGATCCCGGCTGACCTCCTTTCCAGGACGTTTCCCATGATCGCCCCCCGCCATCTCGCCGCCTTGCTCCCCCTGGTCTTCGCCCTGCCCGCCGCCGCGGGGGAGGCCGACGCCATCCAGGTGGAAAGCCCCCACGTCCGGTTGATGCCGGCGGCGGCCACCAATAGCGCCGCCTTCATGCTGCTGCGCAACGGCGCCTCGGCCCAGGCCCGCCTGGTGGCGGTGGCCAGCCCGGTGGCCGAGCGGGTGGAACTCCACGATCACCTGCGGGACGGCGACGTGATGCGGATGCGCCGGGTCGACAGCGTGCCCATCGCCGCCAACGGCCAGGCCCTGCTTCAGCCTGGCGGCCTGCACGTGATGCTGATCGGACTCAAGCGCCCCCTGAAGGACGGGGAAGCGGTCCCCCTGGACCTGGAATTCGCCGACGGCAGCCACAAGCGGGTGAGTGCGCCGGTCCAGCCCATCCGGCCCTGACCCTGGGCCGGATGCCAGCCGGCCCAGGGAACGGTTTGGAAGCGCGACGATCGGAAGGATTAACCAGGAACAAGGATGCGGGGGCTTCCCCCGCTAGAATCGGGCCATGCAGCCGTCCAAATCCAACCTGGCATCGACCGTTCCTCCCACCGACAACCCGCCGCGATGAAGATCATTCCCATCCTCGATCAACGCCGCGCTGCCCAACCGGCCTCGCCTGCGCCAGCCGCCCCGTGGGACGGCAAGCTCCCCCTGGGGGATGCCCTGGGGCGGGCGATGCGGGATCTGCGCATCTCGGTCACGGATCGCTGCAACTTCCGTTGCGTGTATTGCATGCCCAAGGCGGTTTTCGATCAGGGGCATCAATTCCTGCCCCGCTCGGCCCTCATCAGCTTCGAGGAAATCACCCGGGTGGCCCGGCTGTTCGCCGCTCTGGGGGTCAGGAAGATCCGCCTTACCGGCGGCGAGCCCCTGCTGCGCAAGGGCATCGAGGATCTCATCGGCATGCTGGCCGGGATCCCCGGCCTGGAGATCACCCTCACCACCAACGGCGCCCTGCTCGCCAAGCTCGCCCCCCGGCTCCGGCAGGCGGGCCTGCACCGCATCACGGTGAGCCTGGATTCCCTGGACGACGCGGTGTTCCGCCGGATGAACGACGTGGATTTCCCGGTGGCCGACGTGCTGGCCGGAATCACCGCCGCCGAGGCGGCGGGTTTCAGTCAGTTGAAGATCAACATGGTGGTCAAGGGCGGCACCAACGACCAGGGCATCGTGGAAATGGCGCGGCACTTCCGGGGTTCGAAGCACATCGTGCGCTTCATCGAATATATGGACGTGGGCAGTTCCAACGGTTGGCAGCTGCAGGAAGTGGTGCCTTCCGCCGAGGTTGTCCGGCGCATCGGCGCCCATTTCCCCTTGCTGCCGGCGAGCCCCAACTACCCGGGCGAGGTGGCCCAACGCTGGCGCTATGCTGACGGCGCTGGGGAGATCGGGGTGATCTCATCGGTGACCCAGGCCTTCTGCTCCGACTGCACCCGGCTGCGCCTGTCCACCGAAGGGCGCCTGTTTACCTGCCTGTTCGCCGAGTCCGGCCACGATCTGCGGGCGCTGATCCGCTCCGGCGCCTCGGACGAAGCCCTGGCAGCCTTCCTGGCCGGCGTCTGGGGGCAGCGCGGGGACCGCTATTCCGAGTTGCGCACCGCCCAGACCCCCGAGCTGCGCCGCAAGATCGAGATGTCCTACATCGGCGGCTGACCAGGAACCTGTCGCCAGGGCCGTTACCCTATGCTTCCCGCTCCGGGGCGATGGCCGTCCGCACCGTGGCTTCGCTGAGTTCCGGCGCGCACAGTTCGATGAAGCGATAGGCAAAGCCCCGCAGGTAGTGGCCCCGACGGATGGCGATGCGGGTGGTGTTGGCCGGGAACAGATGGGCGCTCTCCAGCTGGCGCAGATCCCCGTCCCGGGTCGGACTGAAGGCCATGGAGGCGATGATCCCCACCCCCAGGCCCAGTTCCACGTAGGTCTTGATCACGTCCGCGTCCAGGGCCGACATCACCACGTCGGGGGCCAGGCCGGCATTGGCGAAGGTCTTGTCGATCCGCGCCCGGCCGGTGAAACCCTCGTGATAGGTGATGATGGGGTGCTCGGCCACCGCCTCCAGGGTCAGGGGCCGAACCGCCTCCAGGGGATGGCCGGCGGGCACAATCACCGAATGGTGCCAGCGGTAGTAGGGAAAGGAGGCCAGTTCGGGGACGTCCTCCAGGGCCTCGGTGGCCACGCCGATGTCCGCCGCCCCATCCAGCAGCATCTGGACGATCTCCCCCGGGCTGCCCTGGTGAAGCTTGAGGTGCACCTTGGGGAAGGTCCGCTTGAAGTCCGTGACCACCTTGGGCAAAGCGTAACGGGCCTGGGTGTGGGTGGTGGCCACGGTGAGCTGGCCCTCGTCCCGGGCACTGTACTGCTCGGCCAGGCGCTTGATGTTACCCGCGTCCAGCAGCATCCGCTCCACCACCACCACCAGCTCCTTGCCCGGCTCGGTGAGCCCCAGCAAACGCTTGCCCTTGCGCACGAAGAGCTCCACCCCCAGTTCGTCCTCCAGATCCTTGATGTGCTTGGAAACCCCCGACTGGCTGGTGAACAGGGCATTGGCCACCTCAGTGAGGTTGAAGCCCCGCCGCACCGTCTCCCGGATGATCCGCAGTTGCTGGAAATTCATCGTGCCACGCCCGCCGCCCCGCCCGCGGTTTCCCGCTCGAATACCCGCAGCCGGGAGGGCAACAGGCGTACCGCCTGGCCTTCCACCAAGCCCCGGGCGGCCACTTCCTCCCGGGTCAGCTCCACCTCGAAGTGCTGGCCACAAGCGCCGTTGCTGCCCTCCAGTTCCACCCGGGCGGTGACCCCAAAGGCGAGGATCCGGCTGATCCGCGCCGCCACCCCGTCACTGACTGTGGAATCGGTGATGATGGCCAGCTCGTGGGGCCGGGCAAAGGCCACCACCTCGGCCCCCACCGCCAGATCGCCAGGCTGATGGGGCAGCACGTCTTCCCCCACCCGCAGAGCCTCCCCCTCCACCCGGCCATGGAAGAAATTCACCGCCCCCAGGAAACCATACACGAAGGGGGTGGCCGGGTGGCGATAGACCTCCTCGGGGGTGCCCACCTGCTCCACCTTGCCATGGTCCATCAGCACTACCCGGTCGGCCACCTCCAAGGCTTCTTCCTGGTCGTGGGTGACAAAAATGGAGGTGATATGGAGTTCGTCGTGGAGCTTCCTGAGCCAGCGCCGCAGTTCCTTGCGGACCTTGGCATCCAGGGCGCCGAAGGGCTCGTCCAGCAGCAGCACCCGGGGTTCAACTGCCAGAGCCCGGGCCAGAGCGATGCGCTGGCGCTGGCCGCCGGAAAGCTGGGCCGGGAAGCGGTCCGCCAGCCAGCCCAGCTGGACCAGATCCAGCAGCGCCTTGACCTTGGCCCGGATCACCGCCTCCGAAGGGCGCTGGGCCCGGGGCTTCATGCGCAGGCCGAAAGCCACGTTGTCAAACACGGTCATGTGGCGGAACAGGGCGTAGTGCTGGAACACGAAGCCCACCTGGCGCTCCCGCACATGGGTGGCGGAGGCATCCTCCCCCTCCAGCAGCACCTGGCCCCTGTCGGCCTGCTCCAGGCCGGCGATGATCCGCAGCAAGGTGGTCTTGCCGCAACCGGAAGGCCCCAGCAAGGCCACCAGCTGGCCGGTGGGGAAGTCCAGGGAGATATTGTCCAGGGCGGTGAAGGCGCCAAACTGCTTGTGGATGTTGCGGACCTGGATGCTCATGATTGCTTGTCCTCGGAATCGGCGTGGGCGCGGGCAGCCTGGTGCTCCACCCAGGTCTTGATGCCCAGGGTCACCAGCGCCAGCAAAGCCAGCAGGGAGGCCACCGCGAAGGCGGCGGCGAATTGGTATTCGTTGTAGAGGATCTCCACGTGGAGCGGCAGGGTGTTGGTGAGCCCCCGGATGTGGCCGGAAACCACGCTCACCGCGCCAAACTCCCCCATGGCCCGGGCGTTGCACAGAATCACCCCGTAGAGCAGGCCCCACTTGATGTTGGGCAGGGTCACATGCCAGAAGGTCTGCCAGCCATTGGCCCCCAGCACCACCGCGGCCTCTTCCTCTTCCCGCCCCTGGGCTTCCATCAGGGGAATCAGTTCCCGGGCCACGAAGGGAAAGGTGACGAACACGGTGGCCAGTACGATCCCCGGCACGGCGAAGATGATCTTCACGTCATGATCGGACAGCCACGGCCCCAGCCAGCCCTGGGCACCGAACACCAACACGTAGATCAGGCCGGCAATCACCGGGGAGACCGAAAAGGGCAGGTCGATCAAGGTGATCAGGAAGTGCTTGCCCCGGAACTCGAACTTGGCAATGGCCCAGGCGGCGCTCACCCCGAACACCAGGTTGAGGGGCACTGCGATGGCCGCCGCCAGCAGGGTCAGGCGCACCGCCGCCAGGGCGTCGGGCTCCAGCAGGGCCAGCCAGTAGGTTTCCAGGCCCTTCCTCAGGGCTTCCACGAACACCGCCACCAGGGGCAGCAGCAGGAAGACCGCGAAGAAGGACAGGGAGACCCCCAGGATCGCCCACTTCACTACGGGCGCTTCCCGGGTGGCGGCGCGGGATTCGAAACGGGCAGCGTGGTCGCCGCTCCAATGCAAGGTGGTGGCGCCGGCCATCAGCGGTTCCTCCCGGTACGTTGAGCCGTCCATGCCTGCAGACCGTTGATCAGCAGCAGCAGGGTAAAGGATAGGAGCAGCATCACCACCGCAATGGCGGTGGCGCCCCGGTAGTCGTATTGCTCCAGCTTGGTGATGATCATCAGGGGCGTGATTTCGGACACCATGGGAATGTTGCCGGCGATAAAGATCACCGAACCGTATTCCCCCACTGCCCGGGCGAAGGCCAGGGCAAAGCCGGTGAGCAGCGCCGGAAACAGGATGGGCAGGATCACATAGCGGAAGGTCTGCCAGCGCCCCGCCCCCAGGCTGACCGCGGCTTCCTCCAGCTCCGTATCCAGATCCTCCAGGATCGGCTGGACAGTGCGCACCACGAAAGGCAGGCCGATGAACACCAGGGCCACCAATACCCCCAGGGGCTTGAAGGCCACCTGGATGCCCAGGGGTTCCAGAATTTGCCCCAGCCAGCCGTTCTTGGCATACAGGGCGGTGAGGGCAATGCCCGCCACCGCCGTGGGCAGGGCGAAGGGCAGATCCACCAGGGCGTCGATCAGGCGCTTGCCCGGAAAGCGGTAGCGCACCAGGGCCCAGGCCAGGAGCAGACCGAACACCGCGTTGATGGCGGCGGCGAGCAGGGACATGCCAAAGGACAACTTATAGGAGGCCACCACCCGGGGGGCGCTGACCACCTCCCAGAATCCCGCCAGGCCCAAGCCGGCGGTCTTGATGAACACCGCCGCCAGGGGCAGCAGCACGATGAGGGACAGATAGCCCAGGGTGTAACCCAGGGTGAGATTGAAACCGGGCAGCACCCGGACGCTTCGGGTCGCGGCCATCAGTACTTCACCACAATCTGGTCATACCGGCCGCCATCGGCGAAATGGGCCTTGTTCACCGCCTCCCAACTCCCCAGGGCGCGCTCCCCGGTCCGGGCGTTCCACTGGGCCGCGAAGGCCGGGTTGATGTTCTTGTATAACACCCAGGAGACATCGTAGGAAACGTTCAGGATGGACACATCCAGGGCCGTACCGGCCGAGCCTAGGGCTGCGACGGCAAGGGCCAGGGCGCGGAACAGGCGGCGGCCTGTAACGGAACGAAAAAGCATGAAGAGGCACTCCTGGATGGGTTGCCTGGAGTCTAACCAGCCCCCTTTCGACCAAAAAATAATAAAAACGGGTCAGCTTATTCAAAATTCTGCTAAAGAACCAAAGCCAACCCTCGCCGCGATCCACCCTCGCCCACCATGGGAGGCGGCGAGCATCATCGGCCCCGGCACTGGCGGAAACGGCCCGCCCCAGCCGGGACGAACAACCGGCGGACGACGCCTGGCGCAACTGCAAAGCTTCTCAGGATTTCTTGGTTCGCACCGCCCGGGCCAGGCCCTACAGTCCAGCATCATCCCTTGCCGCGACCGCCATGCCCTGCCACCTCTCGCTCCCCGAACCCACCCGCGCCTTTCTGGACGACCTACCCCTGGAACACCAGGCTGGCCGCTTTCTGCACCGCCAGGCCGACGGCACCGTGGTGGCGGACTGGTATGGTTGCGAACTCTCCAGCGTCTTCCAGCCCATCGTGGACCCGACCCTGGGGACCCCCATCGGCCACGAAGCCTTCCTGCGCTGCCTGGGGGATGGGGATCTGGACCTCTCGCCCTGGAACTTGTTCTCGGCCCCCGCCAACGACCAGCGCCTGATCGAGCTCGATCGCCTGACCCGCACCCTGCATACCCTCAACCACCTGGTGGCGGGGGTATTCGACGGCCTGCTGTTCCTCAACGTCCATGGCCGGCTGCTGGCAGCGGTGAGCCACGACCACGGCGCGACCTTCCGTCGGGTGGCAGACGCCCTGGGGGTGCCGCCGGAGCGGATCGTCATCGAGACGCCCCTGGCCGCCAGCCACCAGCCCGACCTGCTGGCCTTCGTGCTGCGCAACTACCGCCATCATGGCTTCCAGGTGGCCGTCAATGTGGAATCCCCCGCCCAGTGGCAAAACCTGTCCCCCGGGGTGCCCGCCCAGTTCATCAAGATCGACGCCCAGCACATTGCCACCCTCTACCCCGCGGCAAAACGCCTGGAATGGCTAGCCGCCCTGTCGGTGGACGCCCCGGTGATCGTCACCCGGCTGGAACACCCCTGGCCCGGCCCACTGCCCGGCGGAGTGCTGGTTCAGGGCTACGCCTACGGCAGGCCCAAGCCGCCCGTGCCGGCCATCGATTCCTGCGTCGCGGGAACCCCCTGAGGCGGGTAACGGTCTGTTTCCGCTCCGGGGCACAATACCCGGTATAACCTACCGGCGAGGGCCGCTCCCGGCCCCCCGGACCACCCCGTTCCTTTGGAGCACCCATGATCCGCAACACCCTCTGGCTTCTGCTGGCCCTGGCCGCCACAGCCCAGGGCGCCACCCCGCCCGCCCTTCTCCAGCCCCTCCCCGCCCAGGGCGAGGCGGCGGCAGCCAGCGCCCGGATCTTCAGCCATTACCACTACCAGGCCCTGCCCCTGGACGACGCCCTGTCCGGCCGGATCCTGGATCGCTACCTGAAATCCCTCGACCCGGAGCGGGTGTTCTTTCTCCAGTCCGACATCGACCAGTTCGCCCAGGCCCGCACCGTCCTGGACGACGCCATCCTGGAGCGCGACCTGGCCATCCCCTTCGCCATCTTCAACCGCTACCAGGCCCGGGTCTGGGAGCGCCTGAACTCCGCCCGGAGCCTGCTGGCGGGGCAATTCGATTTCAAGGTGAATGAGGGCTACCCCATCAAGCGCGCCGAAGCCCCCTGGGCGGCCTCGGAAGAAGAACTGGCCGAGCTATGGCGCAAGCGGGTCAAGAGCGACTGGCTGAGCCTCAAGCTGGCCGGCAAGGACGACGCGGCCATCCGGACCGTGCTGGACAAGCGCTATGACACGGCCCTCACCCGGGGCGCCCGCTACAAGAGCGAGGACGTGTTCCAGATCTTCATGAACGCCTACGCCGAATCCATCGAGCCCCACACCAACTACCTGAGCCCCCGGGCCTCGGAGGACTTCGCCATCTCCATGCGCCTGTCCCTGGTGGGGATCGGCGCGGTACTCCAGGAACGGGACGACTACGTGACCATCCGGGAGCTGGTCCCCGGCGGCCCCGCTGCCCGCTCGGGGCAGATGGCAGTGGGAGACCGCATCGTGGGGGTGGCCCAAGGCCCCCAGGAACCGGTCACCGATCTGCTGGGCTGGCGGGTGGATGAAGCCGTCAGCCTGATCCGGGGTACCAAGGACACCCCGGTGGTGCTGGACATCCTGCCCGCCGGCGTTAGCCCGGACACCCCGGTCCGCAAGGTGTCCCTGGTGCGGGAGACCATCACCCTGGACAAACAGGCCGCCCACAAGGCCATCCTCCCGGTGGGCAGCCCCGAGGCCCCCCGCAAGGTGGGGGTGATCACCCTGCCCGCCTTCTATCAGGACTTCGACGCCCGCCGCAAAGGCGACGAAGGCTTCCGCAGCGCCAGCCGGGATGTGGCCCGTCTGCTGGCGGAACTCAAGGCAGAAAAGGTGGATGCAGTGTTGATGGACCTGCGCAACAACGGCGGCGGCGCCCTGGACGAGGCGGTCAAGCTCACCGGCCTGTTCATCGACCAGGGTCCGGTGGTCCAGCAGCGGGACGCCAAGGGCCGGATCAAGGTGGAATACGACCCGGAAGCCGGCCTGGCCTGGGACGGCCCCCTGGGGGTGCTCATCAACCGGGGTTCGGCCTCGGCCTCGGAGATCTTTGCCGCCGCCGTCCAGGATTACGGACGCGGCCTGATCCTTGGGGAAAAGAGCTTCGGCAAGGGCACCGTCCAGACCATCATCGACCTGGACGAGCTGGCCCGCAGCGAAACCCCCCGCTACGGCGAGCTGAAAATGACCGTCGCCCAATTCTTCCGCATTGACGGCGGCACCACCCAGTTGCGGGGCGTCGCCCCCGACCTGCCCCTGGTGGCCATCAACGACGGCGAGCCCTTCGGCGAAGCAAGCTTCGACAACGCCCTGCCGTGGACCCGCATCCAGTCGGTGGAATTCTCCCCGGCCGGCCAATCCGTCACCCTGCTGCCCCAGCTGGCATCGAGTCACGCCGCCCGGGTGGCCCGGGACCGGGATTACCGCAATCTTGAAGAAGACGCCGCCGAGCTGGCGGCCCTGCGCAGCCGCGCCAGCATTTCCCTCAACGAGGCAGAGCGGCGCCAGGAGAAGGCCCAGCGGGAAGCCCGGCTCAAGGCCCGGGCCGCGGCCGCCGGCAAGAACCCGGCCGAAGCCCCCCTGGACGACGGCCTGGAAGCCGGAGAACGGGGGCTGGCGGAGGAGCTGGCCGCCGAAAAAGCCCGCAAGGCCGAGCGGGACGTCCTCCTGGACGAAGCCGCCCAGGTGCTGGGGGACACGGTGGGGCTGCTGCGGGCCGACACCACCCTGGCGGCCCGGGTCCTGCCCGGCAAGGCCGTCGCCACCCACTGAAGCGCGCCCCCGCCGACGGCAGGACGACCCCAGGCTAGGGGGGCGGTGCCGCACGGGGCGAGGCCACCGGGGTGGTCGATCCTGCGCTGGCCGGACCAATCCAGCCTGAAGCTCCATGCCAGTTGGCGGGATGAATCCCGCCCTACAAAACCGGCCGAAGACCGTAGGGCGGGATTCATCCCGCCAAAACATCCCAGGGGCCTGCCATGGGTGAGCGCTGCCAAGACCGCGCCCGTGCATAAGCAAGTGAACGTTTCTTCTTTCCCTCAAGGGCCCCGCCCTGAGAAGATCGGGCATCCTTCCTCCTTCCCAAGGCGCCGTGCTCACCCATGAAGAGGCCCTCCATGCCAACGAACCTCCTCACCCCCCTGGCCGCCACCCTGCTGCTGGCCACCCTGGCCCTGCCCGCCCAGGCTGCCCCCACCCGTTACCAGGTGCGCGCCTGGGCCGCCAGCTGCGCGGCCTGCCACGGCACCGACGGCTCCGGCAAGCCGGGCACCCATCGTCTGGCCGGCCGCGAACAGGACGAACTGATTACCGCCCTGCGTGAGTTCAAGGCCGGCAAGCGCCCCGCCACGGTGATGCATCAGCACGCCAAGGGCTACAGCGACGAGCAGCTCGAACTCCTGGCCGCCTGGTTCGCGGCCCAACCCAAACCCTGAGCCGGAGAGCCGGATGTTGTCCATCGATCGTCGCAGCTTCATCAAATTCGCCGGCGCCGCTGGCGCTCTCCAGGCCGTGGCGGGCTGCGCCAGCCTGGGCGGGCGGGCCAGCATCGGCCGGGTGGTGGTGATCGGGGGCGGCTTCGGCGGCGCCACTGCCGCCAAATACCTCAAGAAGTGGGAGCCGGGGCTGGACGTCACCCTGGTGGAGCGCAATCCCCGCTTCATTTCCTGCCCCATGAGCAACCTGGTGCTGGCCGGCGCCCAGCGCATCGAGGATCTCACCCTGGGTTACGAGGGCCTGGAGAAATACGGGGTGCGCCTGGTGCAGGACGAAGCCCTGGCCTTCGACCCGGAAAAGAAGCAGGTCCGCCTGGCCCGGGGCGAACCCCTGCCCTACGACCGGCTGATCGTGGCCCCCGGCATCGATTTCCTCTACGACCGGATCCCCGGCCTCAACAACCCGGAAGCCCAGGCCCAGGTGCTCCACGCCTGGAAGGCCGGTCCCCAGACCGTGGCCCTGCGCCGCCAGCTGGAAGCCCTGCCCGACGGCGGCGTGTTCGCCATCGTCATCCCCAAGGCGGCTTACCGCTGCCCTCCCGGACCCTATGAACGGGCCAGCCTCGTCGCCCACTACTTCAAACAGGCCAAACCCCGCGCCAAGATCCTGATCCTGGACGCCAACCCGGATATCGTCTCCAAAAAGGGCCTGTTCCTGAAGGCCTGGCAGGAACTCTACCCGGGCACGATCGAATACCGGCCCAACCACGAACTGGAAGATTTCCACCTCGCCTCCCGCACCGCCAGATTCCAGGTGCAGGACGTGAAGGCCGACCTCTTCAACGTGATCCCGGCGCAGCGGGCCGGCGCCATCGCCAGCCCCCTGATCACCGCCAACCAGCAGTGGTGCGGGGTGGAGTTCCTGGGCTTCGAATCGGTGGCAATCCCCGGCGTGCACGTCATCGGCGACGCCATCCTGGCCGCCCCGGCCATGCCCAAGTCCGGCTTCATGGCCAACAACCACGCCAAGGTCGCTGCCGACGCGGTCATCGCCGCCCTCACCGGCCGCGCCATCAACCCGGAACCGATCATCGCCAACACCTGCTACAGCTTCGTCTCCGACGCCGAAGCGATGCATGTGGCCTCGGTCCATAAATACGACCCCAGCCAGAAAACCCTGGTGGCGGTGGCCGGCGCCGGCGGACTCTCCAGCGCCCGCAGCGACCTGGAAGGCCAGCACGCCCATGCCTGGGCCAACAATATTTGGGCGGATACCCTGAAGTGAGGCTTGCGCCCCACGGCGAGCAACCATGAATCCCGCTACGGCCCGGTAACCGGGCTGACGCTGCCTGCTCCGCCAGCCCGGCCCACCTCAAGCAGCCCCTTGCAGCAAGGGGCACGCTGCGCCGACAAGACCCCAAGGATTCATCGCCCCTTCCACACCGGGGGGCGTTTCCCGGCGAAAGCCGCCGCCCCTTCCCGGGCATCCTCGCTTTGCATGAGGGACAGGCAGGTCTGGGCAATCTCGGCCCAGGGCCCCGCGCCCAGCTCCTCCATCATCAGGCGCTTGGTCACGGCCAGCCCCAGGGGGGCGTTGGCGGCGATGCGCGTGGCCAGCGCCAGGGCTTCGTCCAGCACCCGGGCGCCCGGCACGACCCGATTGACCAGCCCCAAGGCCTGGGCCCGGCCCGCATCGATGAGGTCTCCGGTGAGGCCCAGTTCCAGGGCAATGGCCAGGGGAATCCGCCTGGGCAGCCGGGTCCCGCCGCCGGCGGCGAACAGGCCCACCTTCACCTCGGGCGTGCCGAACACCGCGTGGTCGGCCGCCACCACCAGGTCGCAGGCCAGCATCAGTTCAAAACCGCCGCCGACCGCCGATCCATTCACCGCGGCAACGATGGGCTTGGGGTAGATCTCTTGGGTGAATATCTCCAGGCCGGTCTTGCCGTCCTTGAGATCCATCCCGCCCTGGGCGAAGGCCTTCAGGTCCATGCCGGCGCAAAAGGCCCGGTCGCCGGCACCGGTGAACACGATGCAGCGAATGGCCGGATCCTGCTCCGCTTCGGCCAGGGCGGCGCCGATGGCGGCCATGGTGGCGGGGTCCAGGGCGTTGCGCTGGGCGGGGCGATTGATGGTCAGCAGCAGCACAGGGCCGTGCAGTTCGCGTTCGAGGCTCATGGCCTGGCTCCTTTGGTTGGATTGGCTGGGCATTCGGGGGCAGGGGCCAGGGGCCCTCCACCGGGGGCGGCCCTGGCCGGGACAGCCTCTTGTCTTATTAACTAACGCTTGGCCAGCACGATCCCGGACTTTTCCCGATCCCAGGTAGTGGGGGTCACGCCCTGGTCACGCAGCTCGTACTTGAGGATACGCCCCACCGGGTTGCGGGGCACCTGGGCACGGAACTCAATGTAGCGGGGCACGGCGAAGTAAGGCAGCTGCTCGATGGACCACTGGCACAACGCTTCTTCGGTGAGCTGGGCACCCTCGTGGAGCACCACGGTGGCCTTGACCTCGTCCTCCCCCAGGTCGGACTTGACCGCATGGACCGCCACGTCCTGGATGGCCGGGTGGTTGCGGAAGGTATTCTCCATCTCGAAGCTGGAGATATTCTCGCCCCGCCGCCGCATGTAGTCCTTCTTGCGATCCACGAAATAGAAGAAGCCGTCCTCGTCGAACATGCCGATGTCGCCGGTGTGGAACCACATGTTCCTCATCAGCTTGAGGGTGTCCTCGGGGCGGCGCCAGTAGCCTTCGAACATCACGTGGGGCTGCCGGGGCCGGACGATGATCTCTCCCGGAGTGCCCGGCGGCAGTTCCTTGTCGTCGTCATCCACGATGCGCACATCGAACCATTCATTGCGCAGTCCCGAGCTGCCCGGCTTGGGCTCCACGCCGAAGGGCAGCAGGGTGACCACCGCGCATTCGGTCAGGCCGAAACCGGCGGAGAGGGTATGCTGGACGCCGAAGCGCTGCTTCCACAGGGCCATGATCTCGTGGGGGAAGGGGGCGCCCGAGGCGGTCTTGATCTGACCGTGACAGCGCTGCATGGCGTCGTTATCCGGGGCATTGGCCAGCATGGGGAACATCGAGGCCAGCAGCATCACCTCATTGGCCCGGGTGCGCTCGATCTCCGGCCAGAAATTGGAAACCGAGAAGCGGGGATAGAGGGCCACCCGGGCGCCGATCATCATGTTGGCCAGGATGGTGGCGGACAGGGCGTTGAAGTGGAACAGGGGCAAGGGTGTCCAGGTGATGGTCTGCGCCGTACGGCCGCCGCCGATCACCATCTGGCGGGCCAGGTTGCAGGCGTAGTTGTGGCTGTTCATGCAGCCCTTGGAGGGGCCGGTAGTGCCGCCGGTGTAGATCAGCATGGCCAGGTCGGAGGGCTTGACCTCCACTTCGGGATCCCTGGCGTCGCTGCTGCGCACCTGGGCCCAGGACAAGACCTTCCGGGACAGGGTCGGCAGGCTGGGTTGAGGACCCTTGTACACCAGGGTGGTCAGTTCCGGCAGCTTGTCGGCGATGGCACCGATCCGCTCGGCGTAGTCGCATTCGGCCAGCACCACCGCGGCCCCCGCATCGGCCACCTGATGGCGCAGGAACTCCCCCTTGTAGGCGGTATTCACCGGCACGCTGACGGCGCCGAGCTTGTTGATGGCCAGCCAGATGAACACCGCTTCGGCGTTGTTGTCCAGCAGGGTCACCACCGTCTGGCCCTTCCGCACCCCCAGGGCCTGCAAGCCGTTGGCCAGCCGACAGGCCTCCTCGTTGATCTGGCCGAAGGTGTATTCCACCCCGCCAACGTCCATGAAGGGGCGCTCGCCCCACTGTCGGGCCGCCCGGCGCAACACCGCGTTGATCGTCTCTTCCTGGCCGGATACCCAGCCAGCGGCAGGCCTCCAGGCCCCTTGCTTATCAGACATCGTCATCCTCCCCCGGCAAGATTCCACGGGGCTCCGGGCACCCCGTGGATTGTCTAAAATTAATAAACTCAAGAAATCAAATTTTGGACAGAAATGCTATAACTGAGCCGATATTTGCTGCAATGATATTGTCAATAATGATTTATTAGGCTGATCGATGGCGCCACCTGGCTTGCGCAAGGCATCCGGCAGGCAGCCTTCCAGCCCCATCAAAAAAGGGAAAACATGCAGCTGCTGGACTGGGATGAATGGGGAGATCTGAATCTCTTGGCCGACCCGGTGCGGCGGGCCATCTTCACGAAACTCATGGCCAAGCCGCTACACGTGAACGCCATCACGGAAGGGCTCCCCGTCAAGCAGCCCGCCGTCTCCCAACAGCTGAAAACGCTTCGTTCCGCAGGTCTGGTCACCGCCGAGCGGAGGGGAAAATTCATCTTCTACGCCGTAACACCCGGGGCGCGGAAGAAACTCCTGGGCCGCCTTGAAGGCCTGCGGGAGAGCATCTGGCGACAAATGGATTCAGCCCAGGAAAAGGGCATCGCCGAACAGGCCGACAGGATTGACCGTGCCCTGGAAGCCTGGCGTGCCCAATGGCCAGAACCCACACCGCAGGTGTCGAGCATTACCCTGCGACTCCACGTCATTGCCGACATCCTGAGAAAGGATGGGGAGCGGGTCATCTCGCGATTCCACCTCAGCCCCGTGGAATTTCGGCTCCTGGCGGTTTTGGAGATGATGGGGCCGCCCTTTGAATCGACCTTGAGCGAGTTGACGCAGTTCTTCTTCCTCTCCATGCCAGCGGTTTCCAAGAACCTGGCAAGCGTGGAAAAGAAGCAGCTCGTAATCCGTCTGCCCAACACCAGGGACCGCCGCTCCAGCCTTTTAAGATTGACCGAGAAGGGAAGAGAGGTGCTGCAAGAGGTGGTGCAATACCAAAAGAAGCATTCCTACGCCGCGCTATACGACATGCCCAGAGAGCGGCTCCAGTTGGTGGCCCACGTCACACGGGACTTGTTGCGCCAACTGGAAGTCCGGAATGCTTGAGGTCGAAGCAGCTGATTGTCCATGCGCCGGTGAATGCGTCGAATCTGGCGTCGGCATGTTATCGCCACTCGGGAGGTGCTGCGGGCGGGTGGTCGGCGCGGACAGCGAACTGAGGGGTATTGACTGGACTGGCGCGCTTGGTAGGAATCGAACCTACGACCCTCGGCTTCGGAGGCCGATACTCTATCCACTGAGCTACAAGCGCTTTTGTGAGGCCCCGACGAACGCCGGGGTGGGAAGGCGCGAAATCATAACCGCTTTTGGCGGCGGAGTCCAATGCTGGGCTGCACCAACGGCAATAGGCTCGCTATAATCAGAGCTTTATCTTGCCCCCCAGAAGGATTCCAGCATGTCTTTGCATCGTGATTCCCGGGCCTGCCGGCTCGGCCTGCCCCTCATGGCCGCCATGGCCGTCCTGGCCGGTTGCGGCAAGAAGGAAGCCATTGACCCGGAACTGTCCGCCCAGTTGATCCAGCCGGTGGCCCAGATTGAGCTCAAGGCCGAAACGGTGGCCCCCGGCAGCCGCACCGGCGAGCAGATCGTCAAGAACGTGTGTGGCGGTTGCCATGATTCCGGCGCGGTGGGCGCCCCCAAGACCGGCGACGCCGCGGCCTGGGCTCCCCGTATCGCCCAGGGCTTCGAGGCCCTGGTGAAGTCCGCCACCAACGGCAAGAACGCCATGCCCGCCAAGGGCGGCGCCAGTGATCTGACCGACAAGGAACTGGCCCGGGCCGTGGCCTTCCTGGCCAACACGGGGGGCGCCAAGTTCACCGAACCGGCGGTGGAAAAGTAAGCCGGCCCACCATCGGAGATGGGCGAAAGGCCACCCCGTAGGTGGCCTTTTTGTTGCCCAGGCGTAGGGGCCTGGGGCCGCTCAACCACAATTGTTAGGGGCGCCTGGTGCCCATGGACGCCCTCGGTGGCCACGGCCCGGCTGCCAGGGACAAAAGCCTGAGCCGCCCCTATTTGCCGCCACCCAGCATGGCCCGGAGGTTGGCCAGGCGGGCACGGCCTTCGTCCTGGCTCACCGGCGCGTCCTTCTTGCGATCGCTCACCCTCACGTCGCCCCCCATCTCCTCGATGAAGCGGGAGATGTCGCAGCTGTGGGTCTCCTTGCCGGCCTTGCGGCGCTCGCACCAGCTGATCCGCAGGCTGCGCTGGGCGCGGGTGATGCCCACATACATGAGGCGGCGCTCCTCCTCGATCTTGTCTTCGTCGATGGAGGACTGGTGGGGCAGCAAACCTTCCTCCACCCCCACCAGGAAGACGTGCTTGAACTCCAGGCCCTTGGAAGCGTGCAGGGTCGCCAGCTGGACCCCGTCGAAGTCCGCATCGTCCTTGTCCAGCATGGAGATGAGGGCGATGGTCTGGGTCAGCTCCAGCAGGTTCTTGCCGTCTTCCTCACCCTTCCTGCCCAGCCAGCCGATGAAGTCCCGCACGTTGCTCCACTTGGCTTCCGCCTCCCGGGTGTCGAAGCTCTCGAACAGCCACGGCTCATAGCGGATCGCCGCCAGCAGGTCTTCCAGCACCTGGCCGGCGGGCTCCCGGGGGGCGCGGTGCACCAGCCGGTTGATGAAATGGCAGAACTCGTGGACCCCTTCCAGCTGGCGGGCGGCCACATGGTGGGCGGCCCCTTCCTCGAAGGCGGCGGCGAACAGGCTCACGTGGCGGCGGCCGGCGTAGCTGCCCAGGGCCTCCAGGGTGCCGGCGCCGATACCCCGGCGGGGGGTAGTGATGGCCCGGATGAAGGCCAGGTCGTCATCCTGGTTGGCGATCAGGCGCAGGTAGGCGATGAGGTCCTTGATCTCGGCCTTGTCGAAAAACGACTGGCCGCCGGAGATCACGTAGGGGATCTTGTTGTTGCGCAACTGCTGCTCGAAGAGCCGGGCCTGGTGGTTACCTCGGTAGAGAATGGCGTAGTCGGCAAAGCGGGTGCGGTGCTCGAACTTGTGGGCCTGGAGCGCCACGGCCACCATCTGGGCCTCGTGCTCCGGGTCCCGGGCGGCATGCACCTGGATGGCCTCCCCATGGCCATGGTCGGACCACAGGCGCTTTTCGAAGAGTTTTTCGTTATGGGCGATGAGGGTGTTGGCGGCGTTGAGGATGCGGGCGGTGGAGCGGTAGTTCTGCTCCAGCTTGATGACCTTGAGGCTGGGCCAGTCCTGCTGCAGCAGGCGCAGGTTCTCCACGTCGGCCCCCCGCCAGGCGTAGATGGCCTGGTCGTCGTCCCCCACTGCGGTGAAGGCGCCGCGAACTCCGGTCAGGGCGGAGAGCAGGCGGTACTGGGCCCGGTTGGTGTCCTGGTATTCATCCACCAGCAGGTAGCGCAGACGGTTTTGCCAGCGCTCCCGCACTTCCGGGTGCTCCTCGAAGAGCCGCACCGGCAGGCCGATCAGGTCGTCGAAATCCACCGCCTGGTAGGCCCGCAGGGTCCGCTCGTATTCGGCGTAGAGCTTGGCGGCAGCGGAAGAAAGCTCGTCGTCCGCCAGCTTGGCGGCTTCTTCCGGACTCACCAGGGCGTTCTTCCAGCCGGAAATCTGCCACTGGAGGGCCTTGGCCCGGGCCTTGTCGGCATCCCGGGCGATCTCGGCCACGATCTGGGTGGTGTCGGAGGCATCCAGGATCGAAAACTGGGGCTTCAAGCCACAGTGCCTGGCTTCCTGGCGCACGATGCGCACCCCCAGGGCGTGAAAAGTGCATACCGTGAGGCCGTTGGCGGCCCGCCCGCCCATCAGGCCGGCCACCCGCTCCTGCATCTCCTTGGCGGCCTTGTTGGTGAAGGTGATGGCGGCGATGTTGGCCGGATTCATGCCGCAGTCGCCGATCAGATAGGCGATCTTCTGGGTGATCACCCGGGTCTTGCCGCTACCGGCGCCGGCCAGCACCAGGCAGGGGCCGTCCAGGTACTTGATGGCTTCGCGCTGGGGAGCATTGAGGTGGGCGGACATGGGCGACCCGTTCAGGAAAACATAAAGCCGCCCGGAGGCGGCTGCCCATTGTAAATCAGGCCTGCCGGATCAGAGGGCGCCGAAAACCTTCTTCGCCAGGCCACCCGCCGCCCCCAGGGGGTTCTTGCGGATGGCTTTTTCTTCCTCGCTGATCAGGGTGTACAGGCCATCCAGGGTCTTGCGGGTGACGTAGCCCTCGATCTTGCTGTCCTCCGCCTTCACCAAGCCCAGCCCGGCGGCCTTGCTGGCCAGCTTGTCGTATTTCTTGGCCAGGGAAAGCTTGTCGGTGGTCTGCTTGACGGTGGGCAGGAACAGGGTGGTGAGTTCATCCTTGGTCTTGCCCTTGAAGTAACGGGTCACCGAATCGTCGCCCCCGGTGAGGATGTCCTTGGCGTCCTTGACGCTCATCTCCCGCACCGCCTTCACCAACAGCTCTTGGGCCTTGGGCACCGCCTGTTCGGCGGCCCGGTTCATGGCGGTGACCAGCTCGTCCAGATCCTTGCCCTTGCCCATCCCCCGCAGGATGGGCTCGGCCTGGGCCAGGCCATCGGGCAGGGGAATGCGCACCTTCTTGTTCTTGAGGAAGCCATCCTCCTTGCCCAGCAGGGCCACGGCCTGGGTCGCCCCTTGGGTGAGGGCTTCCTTGAGGCCGCCGGACGCATCGCTATCGGTGATGTCCGCCAAACCCAGGGCCCAGGCCGGCAGACTGATGACAAGCAGGGCGAATGTACGCAGAATGGATTTCATCGGTTCCTCCCTGAAACGAAACGGGCTTGCCGGAACGGCCCGGTCATTTTCCCACGGATCACGCCCCATGGAGTGGAAAGCCTATTTTCTGCGCCAGCTCGACTACCAGTTGTGGGCCAACCAGGTGTTGTTCGACGCCCTCGCCCACCTGGAGCCGGAAGCCCTGTCTCAACCCGAAGGCCTGTTCTTCGGCACCATCCACCACACTGTGGATCACCTCCTGGCGGTCCATGAACTGTGGACCGGCCGGCTGCGGGGAGACGCCCCCAGAACCCCGAGGCTGGATTTGCAGCGGATCCATCATCCCGACTGGCATGCGTTGAAGCGCGCCCTGCAACAAGCCCTGCATGCCTTCCGCCACTGGCTGGAAGCCCAGCCCCTGGAGTTCTTCAGCGGCCGATGCCACTACACCGGCCTGGGGGGCGAGCCCCGGCAGGACGGCACGGCGGACCTCCTCACCCACCTGATGCACCACTTCACCCATCATCGGGGCCAGATCTCCGCCGTGGCCACCCGCCTGGGAGCACCAGCGCCGGAAATGGATTTCCTCGGTTTCATGCGGGCCATGGAAGGGGCCGCCCGGGAGATCCAGGCAGCCCAGATGCAACAGTAGGGTCCACAGCCTGTCGATGGCCTTGGCGCTCAGACCAAGGCGGGGTAATCCACGTAGCCGGCGGCGCCGCTGCCATAAAAGGTGGTGGCGTCCCAGGCGTTGAGGGGCGCGCCGGCCGCCAGGCGGCGGGGCAGGTCCGGGTTGGCGATGAAGTCCTTGCCGAAGGCCACTGCGTCCGCCTCCCCGGCCGCCAGCACCGCCTGGGCGGAATCCAGGGTGAACGCCTCGTTGGCAATGTAGGGGCCACCGAAGGCCGCCTTGAGGGCCGGGCCGAGGCGATCCGGGCCCAGGTGTTCCCGGGCGCACAGGAAGGCCAGGCCGCGCTTGCCCAGCTCCCGGGCCACATGACCGAAGGTGGCCGCCGGATCGGAATCTCCCATGGAGTGGGCATCCCCCCGGGGGGCCAGGTGCATGCCCACCCGGCCAGCACCCCACACCGAGATCACCGCGTCGGTCACCTCCAGCATCAGGCGAGCCCGGTTCTCGATGGCACCGCCATAGTCGTCAGTGCGGCGGTTGGTGCTGTCCTGGAGGAACTGGTCCAGCAGGTAGCCATTGGCGCCGTGGATCTCCACCCCGTCGAAGCCGGCCGCCTGGGCGTTCTCCGCGCCCCGCCGGTAAGCCGCCACCACGGCGGGGATCTCGCTCAAGGCCAGGGCCCGGGGGGTGGGGTAGGGCCGCTCCGGCCGCAGCAGGCTGACATGGCCCGTGGCGGCAATGGCGCTGGGGGCCACCGGCTGGGCGCCGCCCAAATGGGAAGGGTCGGAAATCCGCCCCACGTGCCACAGTTGCAGGACGATCCGCCCGCCAGCCTGGTGCACCGCATCGGTCACCCGGCGCCAGCCCGCCACCTGCTCCGCCGACCAGACCCCCGGCGTATCCGGATAACCCACTCCCAAGGGGTCCACCGAGGTGGCCTCGCTGATGATCAGCCCGGCGGAGGCCCGCTGGGCGTAATAACGGGCCATCAGCTCGTTGGGCACCCGCCCCAGGCTGGCCCGGCAACGGGTCAGGGGCGCCATCAGGATGCGGTTGGGCAGTTCCAGCTCGCCCAGGCGGAGGGGATCAAACAGGGACGGCATGGGGGACTCCTGCAAAAACCTTGCGGCGCTGGATAGGCCGCGGAAAAAGGGGAGGGGCCAGGGCGGTGGCAGAGTTTCAAACCATGGCTGGAGCCTACTTCAAACTTAGCGTGCCATGAACACCATTGATGATCCCGGGCTATTGGCGATTGTGCCCTAAGCCCGCAACAAACCCTCCCGCCCCCCCTGCCAGCGTTCCATGATGGCGCTGGCCCGTTCCGGGTCATCCCTCAGCAGGATTTCGGCGGCCTCCCGGGCGGCGTCCACCAGGTCGGCATCACTCTCCAGGTCGGCGTAGCGCAGCAGGGGCACGCCGCTTTGGCGGGCGCCGACGAATTCCCCCGGGCCCCGCAGGTGGAGATCCTCCCGGGCGATGGCAAAGCCATCGGTGTTCTCATAGATCACCTTGAGGCGGGCCCGGCCGGTCTGGGAGAGGGGACCGGCGTAGAGCAGGATGCACACCGAGGCCGCCGCCCCCCGACCCACCCGGCCCCGCAACTGATGGAGCTGAGCCAGGCCGAAGCGTTCGGCGTGCTCGATCACCATCAGGCTGGCGTTGGGCACGTCCACCCCCACCTCGATCACCGTGGTGGCCACCAGCAGGTGGACCGCCCCGGCGGCAAAGGCGGCCATGGTGGCGCTCTTCTCGGCGGGTTTCAAGCGGCCGTGCACCAGGCCCACCTTGAGTTCCGGCAGAGCGGCGGAGAGGGTCGCGTGGGTATCGATGGCGGTCTGGAGCTCCAGGGCCTCGGATTCCTCGATGAGGGGGCACACCCAGTAGGCCTGGCGCCCCTCCCGGCAGGCGTCCCGCACCCGGCCGATCACTTCCTCCCGCCGGCTGTCGGCCACCAGCTTGGTGCGGATGGGGCTGCGGCCGGGGGGCAGTTCGTCCAGCACCGACACGTCCAGATCCGCGTAGTAGCTCATGGCCAGGGTCCGGGGGATGGGGGTGGCGGACATCATCAGGAGGTGGGGGGAAATCCCTGCCGCCTTGTCCCGGAGCGCCACCCGCTGGCGCACCCCGAAGCGGTGCTGTTCATCCACGATGGCCAGCCCCAGGCGGGGAAAGCTCACGGTGTCCTCGATCAGGGCGTGGGTGCCCACCGCCAGAGGCGCGGCGCCGGATTCCAGACGCTCGATCATGACCGAGCGCGCTTTCTTTTTCTGGCTGCCAGAAAGCCACACCACCTCCACCCCCAGGGGGGCGAGCCAGGCGGCGAGCTTCTGGTAGTGCTGCTCCGCCAGGATCTCGGTGGGGGCCATCAGGGCCGCCTGCCAGCCGGCCTCGGCGGCCTGGAGCATGGCCAGGGCCGCCACGATGGTCTTGCCGCTGCCCACGTCCCCCTGCAACAGGCGCTGCATGGGGTGGGGGGCCGCCAGCTCCCGGCCGATCTCGGCGGCGGCCCGCTCCTGGGCCCCGGTGAGGCGGAAGGGCAGGTGGGCCAGCAGCGCTTCCCGCAGGCGGCCGTCCCCCACCAGGCGGGGGGCAGTCTTGGCTCGGCGGGCAGCGTAGGCCCGGCGCAAGGAGAGCTGCTGGACCAGTAGTTCCTCGAACTTGATCCGCCGCCAGGCCGGGTGGCGCCGGTCCTCCAGGGCTGCCAGGCCGGTGCCAGGGGGCGGGGCATGGAGGAAACCCAGGGCCGCCTGGAAGTCCGGCAGGCCCAGGTCTCTGCGCAGGGCGGCAGGCAGCAGGTCATGGCCCTCCATCTGGCCCAGGGCCCGGGCGATGAGCTTCCTCAGGGCCGACTGGGCCAGCCCGGCGGTGGTGGGATAGACGGGGGTGAGAGCCTGGGGCAGCGCCTCCCCAGGCGCCACAGGGTGGATACGGGGATGAACCATCTCGTCCCCGAAGAAGCCGCCCCGGATCTCGCCGAAAAGGCGCACCCGGGCACCGGGGGCGAGCTGTTTTTGTTGCTGGGGGTAGAAATGGAGCAGGCGCACGGTGAGCTCGCCACTGCCATCCGCCACCCGGGCCACCAGCTGGCGGCGAGGGCGCAGGGCGACTTCGCAGGATTCCACCACCCCTTCCACCTGCACCGGCTGGCCGGGGGGAGCCTGGCGGATGGGGACGATGCGGGTTTCGTCCTCGTAGCGCAGGGGCAGGTGGAGGGTGAGATCCCGATCCCCGCGGATGTCCAGCTTGGCCAGCCGGCCGGCGAGCTGGGGGCCCACGCCGGCCCAGCCCCGCTCCTGGCGGGCAGGCGGGGCGGCTGCAGTCCCTTCTTCGGCAGGCCGGCGGGCCAAGGACGGGGGTCAGCCGGTGACCAGGATGGCGTCGGCCTCCACCACCGCGCCCTTGGGTAGGGACGCCACGCCCACGGCGGCCCGGGCCGGGTAGGGCTCGGCAAAGTAGCGGGCCATGACTTCATTGACCTTGGCGAAATTGGCGAGATCGGTGAGGTAAATGGTGAGCTTGACCGCGTCCGCCAGGCTGGCGCCGGCGGCGTCGGCCACCGCCTTGAGGTTCTCGAAGACCCGCACGGTCTGGGCCTCGAAACCCTCCTCCAGCTGCATGGTGGCTGGGTCCAGGCCGATCTGGCCGGAGAGATACACCGTGTCGCCGGCCTTCACGGCCTGGGAATAGGTGCCGATGGCGGCGGGGGCCTTGGGGGTGGAAACTATACTGCGGCTCATGGAAACTCCTGATCTGGATGCCCCGCGACGCGGGGCCATGCCGCCCGATTGTAACCTCCCGCCTGGAGCGTCACCCATGACCACCGCCATCATCGCCAACCTGGAAAAACTCCTGGACGGCCCCCGGGACGGCACCCTCCTGCGCTATTCCCTGGGCAACGAATACCTCAAGGCCGGCAACCCCGCCCGGGCCACCGAACACCTGCGGGCGGCCCTGGCCCGGGACCCCCATTACTCCGCGGCCTGGAAGCTCTTAGGCAAGGCCCTGGCGGAAGCCGGCGACGCCCCGGCGGCCATCACCGCCTACCGGGAAGGCATCGCCGTGGCGGAAGAAAAAGGCGACCTCCAGGCCGCCAAGGAAATGAGGGTCTTTCTCAGGCGTCTGGAAAAGGCCCAGGATGGCGCCGGCACCATCGGCCCGGCCTGAGGCGGGAACGGAGCATGGGCACGACTTGCCGCCCCTGGACCCTGGCGCTGCTGGCCATCCTGACCGCCGGATGCGCCGAAGGGGCGGATGATTTCTTTACCGGCCGGCCCTCGGGCATGGCCCTGGCCCATAACCGGGTACTGGATGGCAGCCTGGCCTCCATGGCCGAGCTGCTGGTCATCCCGGCCCGCTTCCCCGCCGCCACGCCGGTCCAACGGGCCCAGTGGCAAGGATCGGCGGCGGCCTGGTGGGCTCAGCCTGCCACCCGCGTCCGCCTGCTGAAGGCCGTCCAGGGGCTGGAGACCCGCCAGCGCCTGGCCCTGCTGGCCTGGCTTGCGCCCTTGCCGGATCTCACCGGGCCCGTCACCGCCGATGGTGTGGCGGAGCTGGCCCGGGCCCTTGAAGAAGCCCCCGGGCTTACTGCCCCCGCACGGTGACGTCGAAGCCGATCCGGTTGAGAACCTTCTGCAAGCCCCGCCGGGCAGCCACATTGATCACCAACGGAGCCATGAAGTTGGCCCTTAGGCCGGCATTGGCCGGCGTGCCCTCCCCGATCGCCTCCCGCCGCACGATCAGCGCCACCCAGGCGTCCGCCGGGGATTGCAGGCCCAGAGCGGCCACCTCCTGGTCGTCCACGGGAAACTCGTAGTTCACCCCCAGGTCTTTCGGATCCGCGAGGGAAAAGGCCAGCCCGGGATCATCCACGCTCTGGAGCTGGAACAAGCGCTGGGAGCCCCCCTCCTCATAGACCAGGGTGAACAAATGGCAATCCTCGAAACCCGGCAAGCCGGCGGGAAACTCGATCAGCTTGTCTTCCGCGACTTCGAAGCTGCCAAACAGCGGGCTTTCAATCTTCATGACGCCACCTCGGGATTAGGGATGAGCACAGCATAACCCTGTCGGGGCCTGGCAAAGAACCGATGAGCACGGGGTTTTTCCCCCAAATCATGCCCACAGACCTCAACGCTTGCCCGGCGGCACCACCAGCCCGGCCGCCTCACCCGCCTTGCGCAAGCGGATCTGGGCGGCACGGGCTTCGGCCTTGGTGGGAAAGGGGCCCAGCACCACCCGGCTTTCCAGGTGGGCGGGAATGCCCTGGGCTTCAAGCCGGGCAAGCAGGGCCTGGGCGTTGTCGCTGCTGGTGAATACCCCCAGCTGGACCCGATAGCCCTTTGCCGGCGGGGTTGCCCCTGGAGCCGGGGCAGGCGGTGCTGGCGCGGGAACGGGCTCGGCCACCGCCGGCGCCACCGGCGCGGGGGGCGCTTCCCCCCGGAGCACCAGCCGACCGCCGGGGGCGGACTCTTCCGCTGGGGGGGGTTCAGCCACTCGCTGGCCAGGGGGAGCCACTTCCGGAGCACTGGTCAACTCTGGCTCGGGGGGGGTATCCCTCCGGAGGGCCGCCTCGGCCAGAGGATTCTCCGCTGGCGGCGGGGCAGGCGGGATCAGCCCGGGCAACGTGCCGCCCGCCACCGGGCCTGGGGCGGGCTGCTCCACCTGATGGAGCCGGTCATAGACCGTCAGCCCCACCAGCAAGACGATGATCAGGGCGCCGGCCACCCCCAGACGGACCAGGAGTTGGCGGCGCTGGGCGGCGATCTCCTGAACAGTGGGGGGCGAAGGGACGTGCTGTTCCATGCTCAACTTCCTTCCACTGGGCCACCCCGGGCCAAGGTGCACACCAGGGCGGCCTCGGCCACCGAAATACCGCATCGCTCGGCCACCGCCTCGGGCTCCAGGCCGCGCCGGGCCAGCACCATGGCCTCGCCATACTGGGGAGAAACGTGGCGCTGGGCCTGGATGGCCCCCTGGGATTCCCGCAGCCGGGCCAGCTCCGCCTCCAGGGCGGCCACCGCTGCCCGCCACGCGGCATCCGTCGCCGCCAGGCGCTCCTGGAGGCCGCTCAGTTCACGGCGCCATTGCTGGCTCTCCAGCTCCTGCAGGAAGGCCGGCGCGGCAACCTGGCCAGCATGGGCGGGTGCGGATGCCGGGGGCGCCTTCCGGCGGCCCAGGCCCAGGATGCGGACCACGACTACCGTGGTGTAGGCCCCGAGCAGGCCCACCAGCAGCCAGGCCAGTTCCCTCAGGCCGAAATTCACCACAGGCCTCCGGAGGCATGGAAGCGGAGGCGGGCGACGCAAAGGGAGCAAATGGGCATGGGCAGGATGGTCAGCCGGTAGCAAGAGTACTCGGGGATAATACTTTCCGCCCACCTCCGCCACAATCCGCCCATGTCCGCCGAGCTCGCCGCCGCCCTGTTCTGGGTCAAGAAGATCACCGCTGCGGTGATCCTGCCCCCCTTGGGACCCCTCCTGCTGGTAACCGCCGGCCTGCTGTGGCTGCCCCGCTGCCCCCGCCGGGGACAAACCCTCGCCTGGAGCGGCCTGGGCCTGAGCCTGCTGCTGGCTACCCCCTTCAGCGTGGGGCTGCTCCTCAAGCCCCTGGAAGCCACCCCGCCCCTGACCCTCCAGGCTGCCCGGGAGGCCCAGGCCATCGTGGTGCTGGCTGGCGGCCAGCGCCGCCACGCGCCGGAGTACGGCGGCGCCACGGTCAACCGCCTGACCCTGGAGCGGCTGCGCTATGCCGCCCGGCTGGCCCGCCGCACCGGCCTGCCGATACTGGTGAGCGGCGGGGCCCCCACCGGCGAGATCCCCGAAGCACTCCTGATGAGGGATGCCCTGGAGCGGGACTTCGGCCTCAAGGCGCGGTGGACCGAATCGGCCTCCCGGGACACGCGGGAGAATGCCCGCCACAGCGCCACCGTCCTCCACGGAGCAGGGGTCGAGCGGATTCTGCTGGTCACCCACGCCGCCCACCTGCCCCGGGCCGCGGCGGAATTCCGCGCTGCCGGCCTCACGGTGATCCTCGCTCCCACCGCCTGGCTGGGGGGCCCCGGCGGCAACGAGGAAGCCCTGGACTTCGCCCCCAGCCCCAACGCGGCCTATGCCGGCTGGTTCGCGGTCCATGAATGGCTGGGACGGCTGGCCTACCGCTTGAGCCGCTGATCCTCGCCCCGGCGTATCCTTGCGCCTGCCTTGCATCGAGGGAGATCACCCCATGCGCATCCTGGTCGTGGAAGACGATTCCATTCTGGCCGCCGGCATCCGGGAAGCCCTGGAGCGGGAACGCTGGGCAGTGGATCACCTGCCCCGGGCCGAACCGGCGCGAAGCGCCGTGGCCCTGACCCACTACGACCTGGCCATCGTGGATATCGGCCTGCCGGGGATGGACGGACTGGAGCTGGTCCGGCGCCTGCGCAAGGACGGGCACGGCCTGCCGATCCTGATCCTGACCGCCCGGGACGGGCTGGAAGACCGGGTTACCGGCCTGGATCTGGGGGCCGACGACTACCTCACCAAGCCCTTCCTCCTGCCGGAGTTGCTGGCCCGCCTGCGGGCCCTGATCCGACGCAGCCATAGCGGCGGCAACCCGCGCCTGACCCTCGGCCCCCTGGTCCTGGATCCGGCGACCCGCAGCACCACCCTGGGGGAGGAAAGTCTGGATCAGGGGCCGGGAATGGGACGTTCTGGAGCAACTGATGCTGGCCGCCCTCCACTAGGCCGCTGCCATGCACGCCCCCTCCACTGGCCTCCTGGCCCGGCTACGGGCATTCATCGCCCACTGGGCCGGCCGCCACCCCCTGCTGGTGGCCCTGGTCCTGGCCAGCAGTGGCATGCTGGCCCTGACCGGCTTCCACCAAAGCATGGATGCCACCAACAACCTGGAGTTCTGTACCGCCTGCCACGAAATGGCGGACAACAACTTCCAGGAATACAAAAAAACCGTGCATTACCAAAACCGCACCGGGGTCCGGGCCACCTGCCCGGACTGCCACGTGCCCAAGGAGACCGGGCCGAAGATCCTGCGCAAGCTGGAAGCGGCCTCCGACGTCTGGCATACCCTGTTGGGCACCATCGACACCCGGGAAAAATTCGAGGCCCACCGGATGGAAATGGCCAAGCGGGAATGGGCCCGCATGAAGGCCAACGATTCCCGGGCCTGCCGCAACTGCCACAGCCTCGAAGGCATGAGCGCCGAGGATCAACGCCCCAAGACCTACGCCCGCCACGTGAAGGCCAGGGACGAGGGCAAGACCTGCATCGACTGCCACAAGGGCATCGCCCACCAGCTACCCAAGGAATACGTGGAGGCAGACGACGGCCAAAGCCCGTTACCCGACTCCCCGCCTCATCCGGATGTTTTCTCCCCAAGCAAGCACGACTTGACGGCGCCTCGGGCGCCGTTTTTTTTTGGCCCGGCCCCGGGAACCACGGCGAACTGGCCCGAGGGACTTAAAATCCCGGGGTGTCCCCCACGAACTACACCCCATGCCCGCTTCCGCCCATCCTCGGATCACGCCCACCCTCCTGTCCGATCCACCCCAGGCCCAGGCCTTTCTGGCCCTTCTCGACCACTACGCCCGGGATCCCATGGGGGGCGGCCAGGGGCTATCCGGCTTCGCCCGCGCCCACTTGGTGGAGCGCCTGGCGGTACGCCCGGATTTCATCGGCCTGATGGCCTGGGAGGGGGACGAGGCGGTGGGGCTGATCAACTGTTTCGAGGGTTTTTCCACCTTCGCCGCCCGACCTCTGCTTAACATCCACGACATCGTGGTGCGGGCCGAGCGGCGCGCCAGGGGCATCGGCCAGGCCCTGCTCCAGGCCGCCGAAAGCGCCGCCCGGGCCCGAGATTGCTGCAAACTGACCCTGGAGGTGCTGTCCAACAACCGGCGGGCCCTGGCCAGCTACAGTCGCTTCGGTTTTCGCCCCTTTGAACTGGACCCGACGGCGGGGCAGGCTCTGTTTCTTGAGAAGCAGCTGGGCTGACAACTCAACGCGGCAAGGACGAAAAAAAGCCCGGCGAATTGCCGGGCTTTTCCCATAACGTCAGGGACGGGGCAGGCGCCTTTAGCGCCCGCAACGATCCTCAGACGGGACGGATGTTGGTGGCCTGCAGACCCTTGGGGCCGTTGGCGACGTCGAAGGTGACCTTCTGACCTTCAGCCAGGCTCTTGAAACCATTCGACTGAATGGCGGAGAAGTGGGCGAACAGGTCGTTGCCGCCGTCGTCCGGGGTGATGAAGCCGAAGCCCTTGGAGTCATTGAACCACTTAACAGTACCGCTTGCCATGTCTTGAATTCCTAAAAAATAAATACGGGGAGACAGCCCCATGACTGGGGGCGAGGATCAAGACGGGCGCTGGATATCGGGAAGAACTCCGCGGATCCGCGGGTACCAAACCACTGAACAACTACACTTCTTGACAATCGCTGCGCTGGACTATGCACCTTATCCGGTGGGAAGGCAATCGAAATTCTCGTGAATTTCGGCGGTATCAGCCTGTAGCCCGCCGTGGCAGTAAGGAAACCGACAAGCCCCTGCCCGGGAAGGCTCGCTTCAGCGAACCCTCCCGGCAGGGGCCAAAGCCTTATTTGAGGCTCAGGATCCAGCCCACCAGGGCCTTCGCTTCGACCTCGCTTACGGTGGCCCGGGCACCCGGCGACGGCATCTTCATGGTGCCCCAGTGGTAGCCACCCATGTCCGGCGAGCCCTTCATGACCGTGCTCACCAGGGAAGCTTCGGCATTGGCCTTGCCCGCGTATTTCTTGGCGATCTGCTTGAAGGAGGGGGCCAGGGTCTCCTTGTCCGGGTTGTGACAGGAGGTGCATTCCTTGGCCTTGGCCAAGCCGGATGCATCCTCGGCCCAAGCGGGGGCGGACGCCAACAGCAAACCAGCAACGGCAGTCGCGAAAAACTTTGTCATAGTCTCACTTCCTCTCATTTGATGATATTCGACACGGCCCGATCCTTCTCCGCATCGCCTCCACAAGCCCCTGGCGGAAGATTCCGGCCAAGAGGCTAATGACTTCATTACGCCCCATCCTATGGCAACGTCAAGCCTCCCTCAAGAATTACCGAAGGGCCAGGGAGTATTGGGCGCCCAGGATCCACACCGAGGAATCGTAGCGCCCGTTCACCAAGCCGCGGTTCAGGACAGGGTCGGGATTGCGTTGATCATTGTAGATGGCGGTTTCAGGGACCCGCAGATAGGCCAGACCCAGATCCAGGCGGCTACCCGGGGCCACCACCCACTGGGCGCCGGTCGTAAACCAGCTGCGGTTGTTGTCGGGCAGGGATACCAGGCGGCTCGCGGGCGCCTTCACCGGGGTCTGGTCCCAGGCCATACCGAATTTCAGCTTCCAGGCTTCAGCCAGGGCGTAGTGGGCCCCCAGGGCAATCCGCCGGGTGTCCCGGAACTCCGTACCCAAGCTCTGGACGGTGACCCCGTTCAAAGCGCCGGAAGCCCGGGCGATATCCACCCGGGGAATGCTGCTCCAGCCGGTCCAGGACAGGTCTGCCAGCATCTCCCAGCGCCGGTCCAGGCGCAGGACAAGGCTGACAATGGCCGTATCAGGCAGCTCCACGGTGGCCTTGGCGGCCCCGGTGGTCAGGGCCGGACCGGCCCCCGCGAGGGCGCCCGCCACCCGCAGGCGGCCGGCCAGGTCATGCTCCACCCTGGAACGGTAGGAGAAGCCCACCCGGGTGTCCGCCGTGGGGCTGTAGAGCACCCCCAGGTTCCAGCCCCAGGCGGTCGAATCCGCATCGAGGGTGGCCTGGGTGGAAGCCAGGACGACGTTGGCCAGCCCCACGATCCGCCGGTACCGCGCATCCATGCGCTGCCAGTTCAGCCCCGCACCGACGGACCATTGTTCATTGAGCCGCCAAGCCAGGGATGGGTTGATGTTGGCGGTTTTGATATCGAACTTGAGGGAGTGGGTGCCCCCTACCCAGGGCTCGTCGTAGTCGGTGACCAACCCGAAGGGCGCGGACAGGCCGACGCCCAGGCGCAGATCCCGGCCCACCGCCCAGGACAAATAGCCATTGGGCACCAGGGCCCAGGCTCCGGCGTCGTCTCCGTTGCCCCGCAGCACGCCGCCCAGGGAGCCTTGGTCATGGAATTCAAAGGAGGGCCGCACCGCCGCCAGCCCCACGGACAATTCCTTTTCCTGGAGCCGGGTCATCCCCGCCGGATTGAAGAAGACCGTGCTGGCGTCATCGGCCAGGGCGGCGGAGCCCGCATAGGCACTGGCGATGCCGCTGGCGCTCTGTTCCAGCAACTGGAAACCCGCCGCCCAGGGGGCGCTGGGGGCACAGGCCAGGCTCGCCAGGCCTAACGCACGGCACAGGGCTTTGAATTCCATCTCCAGGTCTCCTCTGGGGTTCCAATCGGTCTTGGCCGGGAGCGCCAGGCCGCCCAGCCGGTTTACTCCGGGGGCAGTTCCTGCTTCTGCCCCTGTCCATCCACCGAAACATAGGTGAGCTGGGCTTCGGTGACCTTCACCACCTCCGGCTGCGCCCGGTTGCGTTCGGCATAGACATCCACATCCACGGTGACGGAGGTACGTCCCACCTTGACCACCCGGGCATAGAAACTCACCAGGTCCCCCACCGAGATGGGCTGCTTGAACAGGAAGGAATTCACCGCGATGGTGGCCACCCGCCCCCGGGCCCGGCGCCCCGCCGGCACGGCGCCGGCCAGGTCCACCTGGGCCATGATCCAGCCACCGAACACGTCGCCGGCGGGGTTGAGGTCGGCTGGCATGGGAATCACCCGCAGCACGGGCACCTGATCTAAGGGGAGTTGGGTCTTTGGATTATTCATGGCTTGAGGCTCCGGGGTTAGGTCACGGGGTAGAAACCCCACCCCGGGCCTTGAAGTGTAGCGGGCCACCAGTGAAGGGGGCGAAACCCGCCCCAAAGATCACCCCGGCATCCGCCAGATCCCCATCGGCCACCACCCCTTGGGCCACGCAGCGCTCAGTCGCCGTAATCAATGGATTGATGATACGGCGCGCCAAATCCGCCCGGGCAGCGGCGCTGCCCATTTCGGGGTGGACTTGTCCCACCCGGCGCCCACCTTCCCAACGGTAAAAGCCCTGGCCGCTCTTCTTGCCCAGCAGGCCCGCGGCCACCCGCTCCTGGAGCAGGCGAGGCGGCTCGGCGGCGCCCCCCAGAACCCGGCCAGCGGCCAGAGCCACGTCCAGGCCGATGGTGTCCGCCAGTTCCACCGGCCCCACGGGCATGCCAAAGGCCACCAGGGCGGCATCCACCGCCTCCGGCGCCAGGCCTTCCTCCACGCAGCGCAGGGCTTCCAGCAGATAGGGGGCCAGCACCGCATTCACCAGGAAGCCCGGACTGTCGGCCACCGCCAGGGGCAGCTTGTCCAGCCGCCGGACGAAGGCCAGGCTGCACGCCAGCAGGGCCGGATCGGTGGCCGGCCCACGCACCACCTCCACCAGGGGCATGAGGGCCACCGGGTTGAAGAAATGCAGGCCCACCAGGCGAGCGGGATCGGCCAGGGCGGCGGCGATCTGTCCCAGGCCCAGGCTGGAGGTGTTGGTAGCCAGCAGCGCCTGGGGGCGGGCGCGGCGCTCCAACTCGGCGAAGAGGGCCTGCTTGGCCGCCAAATCCTCCACGATGGCTTCGATGATCACGTCGGCCCGGCCCGCCCCCAAACCCGCCGGATCGGGGATCAGCCGGTCCAGGGCCAGGCGGATCTGCCGGCCATCGCCCCGGAACTTGCGCTGGAAACCCCGGGCCGCCCGGGCAATGGCCGGCGCGATGCGCTCGATGGACTGGTCCTGGAGGGTCACCCGCAGGCCTGCGCCGGCGCACAGGGCGGCGATGTCGCCCCCCATCACCCCGGCCCCCACCACATGCACATAGGCTGGGGCGAAATCCACCGCCTTGGCCAGGCCTTTCAGGCGCTCCTGGAGGAAGAACACCCGCATCAGGCTGGCGGTGGCCGGATGGGCCAGCAGGCTCTCCAGGGAGGCCGGGCTGGCCGGCGGCACGGCCCGGGGGTCGCCACCGAAGCGGGCCCAGGTTGCCAGAATGGCGTAGGGCGCCGGGTAATGCTCCCGCCGCACCCGGGCCGCCAGCTGGCGGCCGGCCTGGCGGGCCACCAGCGCCTTGAGGGGACCGTTGGCCAAGCGCTGGAACCAGGGCAGGCGGCGGGCGGGCTGGCCGGAAACCACCAGGATGCGGGCAGCGTTTTCCATCACCCGGGGCGGCACGCAGGCATCCGCCAGGCCCAGACCCTTGGCGCGGCGGGCATCGACGCCCTTGCCGGTCAGCATCAGGTTCAGGGCCTGGGCCGAGCCGATCAGGGCCGGCAGGCGGGCCATCCCGCCCCAGCCGGGAATAATACCCAGCAACACTTCCGGCAGGGCCAGCCGGGTACCGGGCTCATCCACCACGATGCGGTAGCGACAGGCCAGGGCCAGTTCCAGCCCGCCCCCCAGGCAATGGCCCCGGATCAGGGCCAGGGTAGGGTAGGGCGCCGCCGCCAGGCGCTGGAAGACCGCCCAGCCCCGAGCCGCCAAGTCCCGGGCGGCAGCGCCGGATTCCAGCCCGGCCAGCACCCGGATGTCGGCCCCGGCGATGAAACCGGCGGCCTTGGCGGAGGCGATCACCAGGCCCCGGGGTGGCATGGGCGCCAGCGCCTGGAGCACCCCCTCCAGCTCTGCCAGCAGCCCTGGCGAGAGGGTGTTGGTGATGCGGTCCGGCTGGTCGATCCACAGCCAGGCGAGGCCGTCGGCCTGACGCTCCAGGCGCAAGGAATTGGCCACCGTCATCGCTCCACCTCCACCAGCATGGCCCCGCCCTGGCCTCCGCCGACGCACAGGGCGGCAATTCCCCGCTGGCCGCCGCTACGCGCCAGCACATGGAGCAGATGGAGCACGATCCGCGCCCCGCTGGCGCCCACCGGATGCCCCAGGGCCACCGCGCCACCGTCCACGTTGAGGCGCGCCGGATCGATCTCTCCCAAGGCGCCGTGGAGCGTCAGACGCTCCCGGCAGTAAGTGTCGTCCCGCCAGGCCGCCAGGCAGGCCAGCACCTGGGCGGCAAAGGCTTCGTTGATCTCCCAGGCATCGATATCCGCCAGGGCCAGACCCTGACGCCGCAGGATCGGGGTGGCGGCGTGAACCGGCCCCAGGCCCATTTCCTCCGGCGCCAGGCCAGCCCACTGGCTGTCCACGATGCGGCCGATGGGGGTCAGGCCATGCTCCGCCACCGCCGCCCGGGAGGCCAGGATCAGCCAGGCCGCTCCGTCGCTCACCTGGGAGCTGTTGCCGGCGGTGATCTGGCCATAGCGAGGGTCGAAGAAGGGCTTGAGGCGGGCCAGGGCCTCGGGGCTGGAATCCCGCCGCACTCCGTCATCGGCCTGATATACCGTGCCGTCCGGGGCGACGAGGGGCACCATTTCCCGCGCCAGGTGGCCGGCCTCCTGGGCCACGGCGGCCCGGCGATGGCTCTCGGCGGCGGCGGCGTCCATGGCCCCCCGGCCGATGGCGAACTTCCAGGCCAGGTTCTCGGCGGTCTGGCCCATCAGCTGGCCCGCCACCGGGTCAGTCAGGCCCTTCAGCAAGCCGATCACCGGCGCCAGCTGGCCCAGGGGAAAGCGCCGGACCAGGGCCAGCCGCTGGCCCAGGGTGCGGGCCGCCGACCAGCCCGCCAGCCAGCGCACCATGGCTTCGGAAAACAGCACCGGCGCCCGGGACAGGGCATCCACGCCCCCCGCCAGCACCAGCCCGGAACGCCCGGTGCGGATGTTGGCCATGGCCGAATCCAGGGCCTGCATGCCGCTGGCGCAATTGCGCATCACCGTCCACGCCGGCACCCCGTGGCCGCAGCCCATGCGCAGGGCCGCCACCCGGGCGATGTTGGCTTCCTCCGGCGCCGGGCTGGCGCAACCCAGGATCACTTCGTCGAACTGTTCCGGGCTGAAGGGCTGGCGAGCCAGCAAGGCAGCCCCCGCGGCGGTGGCCAGGTCGGCGGCGGCGAAGGGCCCCGGCCCGACCCGGGCCTTGAGAAAGGGGGTACGGGCGCCGTCGATGACGTAGATGGGTTCGAGCATCGAGTCTGGATCCGTGGGCGTGGATTGCGGGGGTGCCCTGGCTCCTTAGCAGGGGTCAGGGGCGGCGCCGGTAGCGAGCCATCTTCCCCGCCCCCTTCCCGCCCCGTCAATCCCCACGGCTGCATAGCGGCCCGCGGCCATGCGAAAATGCGGGCCCGCGGCTCAGCCTCCATCCCGACGCTCCCCCATGACCAGCCATCAACCGGCCCTGCCCTTCCTGGACATTCCCATGCTGGGACAGGTGTTCACCCCCGAACCGGTGGTGCGGACCATGCTGACCCTGCGCCACCATGCCGGCCGCGCCCTGGAGCCTGCCTGCGGCGATGGCGCCTTCCTGCGCCACCTGCCGGGGGCGGTGGGCATCGAGCTGGACCCGGCCCATTGCCCGCCGGGGGCCCTGGCCATGGATTTCTTCGCCTATCCGGAGAAGGAAAAGTTCGCCACGGTGATCGGCAACCCGCCCTACGTGCGGATTCAGGACATCCCCGCCCGCCGCCGCCGCTTGCTGACCAGCACCCTGCTGGATGGGCGCGCCAACCTCTATCTCCACTTCATCGAGAAGGCGGTACGCCACCTGGAACCCGGTGGCGAGCTGATCTTCATCACCCCCCGGGACTTCCTCAAGGCCACCTCGGCGGTGCGCCTCAACCGCTGGCTGTTCGACCAGGGCACCATCACCCACGCCCTGGAGCTAGGGGACGCCCGGGTCTTCGACGAGGCCCTGCCCAACTGCCTGATCTGGCGCTTCGAACAGGGCAATCTGTCCCGCAACACCGCCTGGGCCCAGTTGGGCGCCGGGGACGACCTAGCCGCCGGGCTGGCGGCCCCCCCCTGGCAGTTTCGCCACTTCGCCGAGTGGGGCGGCCACCTGATGTTCGTGAAGGGGGACTACCCCCTGGTGCTCTCCGACGTGGCCTACGTGAAGGTGGGGGCGGTCTCCGGCGCCGACGATCTCTACGCCAGCGCCACCCACGGCAATCGGGACTTCGTCTGCTCCGCCACCCTCAAGACCGGCCAGACCCGGCGGATGCTGTGGGTGGAGCCCGGCGATCCGCCACCGGCCCCGCTGCTGCCCCACAAGGCCCGGCTGATCGCCCGCAAAGTGCGCCCCTTCGACGAGGACAACTGGTGGCAATGGGGGCGGGGCTACCACCTCAGCGAGCGCCCCCGGGTCTACGTGAACAGCCGCACCCGCCAGGAACAGCCCTTCTTCCTCCACCCGTGTCCCCATTACGACGGGGCCGTGCTGGCGGTGTTTCCCCACCGCGCCGACGTGGATCCGGCGGCCTTCCGGGAAGCCCTCAACGGAGTGGACTGGACCGATCTGGGCTTCGTCTGCGACGGCCGCTTCCTATTCACCCAGCGCAGCCTGGAGCAGGCCCCTCTGCCGGAACGCTTCCGGGCCTTTTTACCCTGATAGCCGGTCTACTCACTTTGCATGGGGTCTCGCGCCCCGCCGGGACGGGGCGGCGCGGGCACGTTACAATCGGGCGACCCAACCCGCGAGCGCCCCATGATCGGCATTTTCCTGATAACCCACGGCAGTCTGGGGGAAGCCCTGATCCAGTGTGCCTGCCATGTGCTCAACAAAAGGCCGGTCCAGATCGTCCAGCTCGGGGTCTCCGCCCAGGACGACCCCCTGGACCTGCTGCCGGTGGCCCGCCAGATGCTGGCCTGGGCCGACCAAGGCGACGGGGTGGTGGTGCTCACCGACATCTACGGTGCCACGCCGGCCAACATCGCCACCAAGCTTCTGGAGCCGGGCCGGGTGGAGGTCATCGCCGGGGTCAACCTGCCCATGCTGTTGCGGGTTCTCACCTACCGGGAAAAGGACATGGCCACCCTGATCCAGCGCGCCGTCTCCGGCGGCTGCGACGGGGTGCTCCACGTGAAACACTGACGACACCGACACCATGCCCAGAACAGAAACCGAAATCATCAACAAGCTGGGGCTCCACGCCCGCGCCTCGGCCAAACTGACCCAGACCGCCAGCCAGTTTCCGTGCGACGTCTGGCTGGAGCGCAATGGCCGCCGGGTCAACGCCAAGAGCATCATGGGGGTGATGATGCTGGCCGCCGCCAAGGGGGCGATGGTGACCATCGACACCGAGGGGGAGCAGGCGGAAGCCGCCCTCCAGGCCCTGCTGGAACTCATTGCCGACAAGTTCGGCGAAGGCGAGTGAGGCGCTCCGCCATGCCCTTTACCCTCCACGGCCTTCCCGTCTCCCAGGGCATCGCCATCGGCCACGCCCATCTGGTGTCCCACGCCTTGCTGGAGGTCAGCCATTACCACGTGGCGCCCCGCCACCAGGCGGCGGAACTGAAACGTTTCGAGGACGCCCTGGTCACCGTGCACGGCGAGCTGATGGGCCTCAAGGCGGTGACCGCCAGCGGCCAGGCCCATAGCGAGGTGGGGGCCTTCGTGGACCTGCAGGTCATGCTGCTGGCCGACCCCATGCTCACCGAGGGTGCCCGGTCCCTGATCAAGGAGCGGGGCTGCAACGCCGAATGGGCCCTGGTCCAGCAGCTGGAACAGCTGGTGGAGCAGTTCGACGCCATCGAGGACCCCTACCTGCGGGAACGCAAGGCCGACGTGGTGCAGGTGGTGGAGCGGGTGGTCAAGGTGCTGCTGGGCCAGCCCGGCCACCTGCCCGCCCGCCGCAAGGACGGCCTGGGGACCATCATCGTCGCCCACGATCTTTCCCCGGCGGACACCATCGGCTTTCGGGACCACAACATCTCCGGCTTCGTCACCGACGTTGGGGGGCCCACCAGCCACACCGCCATCGTCGCCCGCAGCCTCAAGATCCCGGCGGTGGTGGCGCTCCACCACGTGCGCCAGCTGGTGGAGGAGGACGAACTCCTGATCATCGACGGCACCCGGGGGGTGATCATCGTCGGCCCCGATCCGGAGATCGTCGAGGAATACCGCCTGAGGAAGAGCGAACTGGAGATCGAACGCTCCAAGCTCAACCGCCTCAAGGACACCCGGGCCACCACCCTGGACGGGGAGGAAGTGCTGCTCCTGGCCAACATCGAGGGGCCCAAGGACATGGCCCAGGTGAAGGCCGCCAACGCCGACGGCGTGGGTCTTTACCGCACCGAGTTCCTGTTCATGGGCCGGGACGACCTGCCCGACGAGGACGAGCAGTTCGAGGCCTACCGTTCGGTGCTCAAGGCCATGCCCGGCAAGCCGGTGACCATCCGCACCTTTGACGTGGGCGCCGACAAGGCCCTCAACGGGCTGCACACCCGCTTCGAACCCAACCCAGCCCTGGGGCTGCGAGCAGTGCGCTACTCCCTGGCCGAACCCCAGATGTTCCTGACCCAGCTGCGGGCCCTGCTGCGGGCCTCCCACTACGGGCGGCTCAAAATCATGGTGCCCATGCTGTCCCACGCCCATGAAATCGACCAGACCCTGCGCCTGGTGGACCGGGCCAAGGCCGAGTTGCGGGCCGACAGGATCAAGTTCGACGAAAAGGTGGAAGTGGGGGGCATGGTGGAAGTCCCGGCCGCCGCCCTGGCCCTGGGGATGTTCATCCGGCGCCTGTCCTTCCTGTCCATCGGCACCAACGACCTGATCCAGTACACCCTGGCCATCGACCGCAGCGACGAGGCGGTGGCCCACCTCTACGACCCCCTCCATCCGGCGGTGCTCAAGCTCATCGGCGGCACCATCCAGACCGGCGCCAAATACGGCCTGCCAGTGTCGGTCTGCGGCGAAATGGCCGGCGACCCCACCTACACCCTGCTGCTCCTGGGCATGGGCCTGCGCCAGTTCTCCATGCACCCCTCCAAGGTCCTGGAGATCAAGCAACAGGTGCTGCGGGCCGACCTCACCGAACTGGCCCCCCGGGCCCAGCGTATCCTCAAGATGGACGAGCAGGCCCGGGTGCGGGAAGCGGTGGAGCGGCTGGGCAACTGAAGGCGGCTCAGGCCGTCACTTCCCGGCTGGTGATGGTGTATTTGAAGCTGTCCGGGTCCAGGCTGTCCTGACGGCCAGCCGCGGTTTCCCCCTGGGGATACATGAGGAAGGGGATCTTGCCGCCGGCGCTGCCGGGCAGGCTGAGATCATGGCCGAAGTTGTAGGCCATCCAGTTCATTTCCCAGGCCCCGAACAAGCGGCCCTCGGCCATGCGCACCTTGTAGTCGTCCCGGGCCAGGTTGCCGGGGGGTTCTTCCAGGATCACCTTGCGCACGTCGGCCGGGTCCACCGGCACCCAGCCAAAACCCGCCAGCCAAACCTCGGCCCGGCAGTGCTGGGCCTTGGAGATGGTGCCGCTCTTGCCCAGGCTCCTGTAGCCGTAGCGGGAATCCGCCACCCGGATGCCATACACATCCCGGGCCGGCAGGCCCACCGCGCGGGCCAAACCCACGTAGAGGGCGTTGAGGTCGGCGCACTTGCCCGAGAGGTTGCCGGTTTCCAGCATGGCCTTGATGTCCCCCACCCCGCAGCCCCGGGTCTTGGGGTCGCGGAAAGTGTGATCCACCACCCAGTCGTAGAGGGCGCGGGCCTTTTCCAGGTCGGTGGCGGCACCCCGGGTGGCGTCCAGGGCGGTCTTCCTGACGATGCCATCGGTGGGCAGCATTTCGGTGGGGCGGGTCCACAAGCTCCGTTCAGCCTTGGACAGAGGCGCCACCGCGCCGGGCCGGCTGAAGTCCACCGCCCGGTCCCGGGTGGTGATGCGGCTCACCACCTCCAGCTCCGGCGCCGCGCCGGCGGCCCAGCGGGCATGGAGGAATCCGGCGCCATAGACCGGGTCCATCACCCGTTCCACCTGATCGGCGTTACTTGTCCACTGGTCCCCCAGGGTCCGGGTCCACCCGGCCTGGTCCACCGCGGGCAGGGGTAGCCACGCCTGGGCCGGACCCGCGGGCTTGAGGAGCTCGATCCGGGTGGTCACCTCGAAGGTGCGCCAGCCATTGGCCGGGGTGGGGTCGAAGGGCAGGGGCGGATCCCCGGCGGCGGCCAGGGCGCCCAGGGGCGACAGACCCAGGGCAACGCCGGTCAGGCCGGCAGTCTTGAGGAAATTGCGTCGTTGCATGGCATGAACTCTCTAGGGGAAATGACGAATCAGGGGACAGCCTTGAGACCATCCAACAAGGCCTCCAGGGCCGGTGCATTCCAGTCCAGGGGCCCCACCGACCGGTAGCGGATCTGGTGGCGGGCATCCAGCACCACCGTGGTGGGCAACACCCGCACCCCCCAGGCCCGCCCCTGGAGGCCCTCCGGGTCCAGGAAGACCGGCAGGTCCAGCAGATGATCCTCAACAAAGCGGGCCACCTGGGGCCGGCTGTCATGCATGGCCACGGTGAGCACCACCACATCTGAACGGTGGCCCCGCAGGCGATCCAGGGCAGGCATCTCGTCCCGGCAGGGCGCGCACCAGGTGGCCCAGAAATTCACCACCACGGGTTTGCCCTGAAGGGTTGTCAACAGATTGGGACCAGCGGGGCGCTCCGCCAGAGGCGGGGCCGGGAATGGGGAAACCGGCTGCAATTCGGCAAAGCCCGCCGCCTGCGGGGCCTCGGCGCTGAGCAACAAGATGCAGGCCAGGATTCGCCGCCAGCCGGGGGCGGCCCCCAGCCAGCAACGGATCCCGACCGCTGCCCTGGCCAGCCGGCCACGGGGGAAGAGGTTCATGTGCAACTCCAGGAGAAACTCAGTTCTCGGTTTCAAGACCGCCCGCGGGCGGCGATGCGAGTCGGGTGCGGCCGGAGCCAAGGGCTCCGCAGACGCGGGCCTCCGGGGAGGCAGCCGGCCACTCGCGGGGCCAGCCAAGGGGAGGATTATCCTTAATGCAGCCACGTCGCGCCAAGGTTTGCGTCCGGCGCCAGGTGTGGCGGTTCCGACAAATGGTGAAGAACCAACATATCGGCTCGCCCGATAGCCTTTGATGAGCCTATGTTTTCAATGGCTTGAAGACCCGCGACCAAGCCACCCGGGCTGGCCTGGTTCCTGCCTGCCTCCCGGCAAGACCCCTTCCTGCCGAGATCCCCATGAAACTTCAGATTGATCGGCCCCAGGTGGAGGCCCTGGCAGCCGCCTTCCCCCGGTTGGCCCCCCTTCAGGAACAACTGCGCTTCGGTAGCCGGGTGGAGGTCCTCTTCCACCACCTTTCCAGCGACGAACTGGCCCACCTGGGGAAGCTCTACGCCCAGATCCCCAAGCTGCGGGGCCGGGCAATCCAGCTCGACACCCTGCGCCAGGCCATGAACGACGAAGGCCCCCGCTTCAACGAGGACGACCTGGAAAACCTGGTGCCCGCCCTGGCCCGCTACCTGATCAGCGACGCCAGCCGGGGCTGGCTATTCACCGCCAACCCCAGCGCCCGGCCGGCGGCCTGCGTGGTAACCCGGGTGGATTACACCCCGCCCTCGGACGACGAATCGGGCAAGGTGATCATCGAACTCAAGGCCAACGCCCGGGGCAAGCCGGCCATCGCCAACATCCGCATCGCCGGCCGGGATATCGCCGGCCACACGGTGGCGGAGATCCTGGCGGGCAAAGGCTATGTGAAGGAAACCCCGGCCCTCCTGGTGGCCTATGACGAAACCGCTGCCCGCTACTTCGACTGGCGGGCCCGCTATGGTGAGCAGTTCTCCGGCCGGGGCACCGGCGTCTTCGCCGAGGATCCCACCGCCTCCCACCGCGACACCGACTGGAGCCGCAAGGAAGTGGTGGTGCTGTCCTCCTCCGGAGGCACGGCCCGGCTGGTCAATGACGAAGGAATCCTGGCCGAGCGGGTGCTGACCCTCGACGCCAGCGGGGACATCCTGGGCAAATACCTGCGCAAGGCCGCCAAAAGCCTGCGCTACAAGGGAGAAGACGAAGCCGAGGAAAGCCAGGCGGCCATCCCCAAGGGGATGTTCACCGAGCTGCCGGTGCATTTCTACATCCTGATGTTCCACCTGGATCTCCACCACTACCTGTGGGTCCACGTGGACGATCTGGAGCCCTACGCCTACCAGCCTGCCTTGAAGCAGAAGCTGATCCTGCCGCCGGAGCAGACCGACCTCATCGACATCCTCACCGCCGAAATGGACGTACTGATGGACGACATCGTGGAGGGCAAGTCCGGCGGCACCACGGTGCTGTGCGCCGGGCCTCCGGGGGTGGGCAAGACCCTCACCGCCGAGGTCTATTCGGAAATCATCCGGCGCCCCCTCTACCGGGTGCACTCGGGCCAACTGGGCCTCAACGTGGCGACCATGGAGACCATTCTCAAGGAAGTGCTGACCCGGGCCCAGCGCTGGGGCGCGGTGATGCTCATCGACGAGGCGGACGTGTACATCCGCCGCCGGGACGACGACATGACCGCCAACGCGGTAGTGGGGGTCTTCCTGCGGGTGCTGGAATACTTCAACGGCCTGCTCTTCCTCACCACCAACCGGGTGGAGGACATCGACGAAGCCATCGTTTCCCGCTGCATCGCCCTGATCAAGTACAACCCGCCGGACCAGGCGGGCCGGCGGCGGATCTGGCAAGTGATGGCGGAGCAGTTCGGCCTAGCCCTGGCGCCCGAGGAGGTGGAAGCCCTGGCGGACCTGTTCCCCGCTGCCAGCGGGCGGGACATCAAGGGCCTGGCCAAGCTGGTGGCCAAGTTCTGCAGCCAGAAGAGCCTGCCCCCCAGCCTGGCAGTGTTCCGACGCTGCGCGGTATTCCGGGGCCTGGAAGCACACGGGGCGGGCTGGATCAGCCGCCCCGGGCGATGGCCTGGAGACGGGCTACCCGCTCGGCGGTGGTGGGATGGGTGGAGAACAGGCCCTTGATGCCGTCCCCGGAAAGGGGATTCATGATCATCATCTGGGCGGTTTCCGGATGGGCTTCGGCGGCGTGCATGGGGATGCCCCGGGCGTAGGCATCGATCTTGGAAAGGGCGCTGGCCAGGGCCTCCGGATCGCCGGAAATGGCCGCCCCGCCCCGGTCGGCACCGAACTCCCGGGTGCGGGAGATGGCCATCTGGATCAGCATGGCCGCCAGGGGGGCCAAGATCATGATGATGATGGACACGATGGGGTTGGGGCGGTTTTCCCCGTCCCGGCCACCCCCGAAGAACATGCCGAACTGGGCCAGGGCCGAGATGGCGCCGGCCACCGTGGCGGAAATGGTGGAAATCAGGATGTCCCGGTTCTTCACATGGGCCAGCTCATGGGCCATCACCCCCCGCAATTCCCGCTCCGAGAGCATCCGGATGATGCCGGCGGTGGCCGCCACGGCGGCGTGCTCCGGATTGCGGCCGGTGGCGAAGGCGTTGGGCTGGGCCTCGTCGATGATGTACACCTTGGGCATGGGCAATTCCGCCCGCCGGGCCAGGTCAGCCACCATGTTGTAAAGGTAGGGGGAGGTGCTGCCATCCACCTCCCGGGCCTTGTACATCCGCAGCACCATCTTGTCCGAGAACCAGTAGGCCCACACGTTCATGGCGCCACCAAAGACCAGGGCCAGCAGCATGCCCTGGCGCCCCCCCAGCATCCCGCCCACCACGCCAAAAAGGGCAAGGATGCCGGCCATCAGGATGGAGGTCTTGAGCCAGTTGCCAAACATCTTCTTCAACTCCGCAAGGGTAAGAAGCCACAGGGCTCCGCAGCTATAGATGGGGGCCCGGGCAAAAAATTCAATGCGACGGTCAGATCGCGGGCAGGTCGAAGCGCACCCCCGGCGCCACCGGGAAACCCTTGAGCAGCTCCCCCACCGGCAGACGCCGGCCACCGGGTTTCTGGGCGGCGGTGATCACCAGCACCCCCTCCCCGCAAGCCACCCGCAAGCCCTGACCATCCGCCGCCAGGACGGTCCCGGGTTCCCCCCGGCCGACCTCGACCCGGGCCTCCCACAGCTTGAGGGGCGTACCCGCCAGGGTGGCGCTGGCAACCGGGAAGGGATTGAAGGCACGGATCGCCCGCTCGATCTCCACCGCCGGCCGACGCCAATCCATGGCCGCCTCGGCCTTGGCGATCTTGGCGGCGTAGGTCACGCCTTCCTCGGGCTGGGGAGTGGCGAGCAAGTCTGGCAGGGCCGCCAGGGCCTGGACGACCATTTCACCCCCCAGGGCCGCCAGCTTGTCGTGGAGGCTGGCGGTGGTGTCGTCGGCCAGGATCGGCGTCGCCTGCTTGAGGAGCATGGGACCGGTGTCCAGGCCGGCGTCCATCTGCATGATGGTAATGCCCGTCTGGGCATCCCCCGCCTCGATGGCCCGGTGGATGGGAGCCGCGCCCCGCCAGCGGGGCAGCAGGGAGGCGTGGATGTTGATGCAGCCCAGGCGGGGCAGCTCCAGCACCGCCTGGGGCAGGATCAGGCCATAGGCGGCCACCACCAGCACATCCGCCCGGCAGGCCGCCAGGGCCGCCTGCTGCGCCGGGGTGCGCAGCTTCTCCGGCTGGTCCACCGGGATGCCATGGGCCAGGGCCACCTTCTTCACCGGGCTGGGCTGGCGTTGCATCCCCCGCCCGGCGGGGCGGTCGGGCTGGGTCAGGACCAGGGGCACCTCATGGCCGGCGGCCAGGATGGCTTCCAGGGCAACAGCGGCGAATTCGGGGGTACCAGCAAAGGCGACACGCATGGGCGTTGATTCTCTATGGATGACAGCGGCCCTGACTGTTGCGCAAACCTTGGCGAGCCATCCAAAGGCGGGATAGGGCTGAGGAGCGGCTTTATGGGCAAGTCAGGCGGTGATACGGGCCTTCTTGGCCAGCTTGTTCTTGATGCGGGTGAGCTTGAGCTGGGACAGATATTCCACGAAGACCTTACCGTCCAGGTGGTCCAGCTCATGCTGGATGCACACCGCCAGCAGGCCCTCGGCTTCCAGTTCGAAGGGCTCACCCATCTCGTTGAGGGCCCGTACCTTCACCTTTTCGGCCCGGCTGACCTTTTCGTAAATGCCCGGCACCGACAGGCAGCCCTCCTCGCACACCTGCTCGCCGGAGCGCTCCAGGATCTCCGGGTTGATGAAGGCCATCAGGGCATTGCGCTCCTCGCTCACGTCGATCACCACCACCCGTTTGTGTATGTCTACCTGGGTGGCGGCCAGACCGATGCCGGGGGCCTCGTACATGGTCTCGGCCATGTCGGCCACCAGCTTGCGGATGGAATCATCCACGGCCCGCACCGGGGCGGCCTTCTTGTGGAGTCGGGAATCAGGGAAGCGGAGGATGGGGAGCAGTGCCATAAATGCTTGCCGGGTTAAGCCATTACGTGCAGAATTTCGAGCAGTTTGAGAGGCCCGAGAAGCCCGGACCTTTCCATTCATCATCATCACGGGCGGCCGACTAAAGTCATCGGGAAATAGCCGGGGCCTCCCGGTGCCGACCGTTCAACGGATACGGAAGCGAGCAATGATTCGCATTATATTCCCTCTCCTGGCCAGCGTCTTTGCCCTCGTGGCCGCGCCCGCCTCCGCCGAACCGGCGCCCCTCGCTCCTGACGCGCCGGATAGCTATACCGTCCAACGGGGCGACACCCTGTGGGGTATCTCCGGTCATTTCCTCCAGCAACCCTGGCGCTGGCCCGAAGTCTGGCGCCTGAATCGGGACCAGATCCGCAATCCCCATCTGATCTACCCCGGGCAGGTGGTGATTCTCGACCGCTCCGGCCCATACCTGGGAATCGGCAAGCGGGTTGGCGCACCCCCCGTGGAGAAGCTCTCCCCGAAGATCCACGAGGACACCGCCAATCAGGCCATTCCCAGCATTCCCCAGCACGTGATCCAGCCCTTCCTGGCCCAACCCCTGGTGGTGGACGACGAGCGCATCGCCGGTTCGGCAGCCATCGTGGCCACCCAGGAAAACCGGGTCTATTCCGGCACGGGCGATACCATCTTCGCCAAGAACGTAACGCCCGGGAGCAAGGTCTGGCAGGTCTATCGCCAAGGCCAGAAGCTGGTGGATCCCGACACCAAGGAGATCCTGGGTTACGAAGCGGTCCATCTGGGTACCGCCCGGGTCGAGGAAGATGGCACGCCGGCCACCCTCAAGGTCACCAGCGCCCTGTCGGAAATCGGTGTTGGCGACCGCATGCTGCCCGCCGAACAACCCGGCATCTTCTCCTACGCGCCCCACCCTCCTGGCCAGGCCGTGCAAGGCAAGCTCCTGTCCATTTACGGCGGCGTGGCCGAAGGGGGCCGCAACAACGTAGTGGCCCTCAACGTGGGTAAGGCCGACGGCCTGGATGTGGGCACGGTGCTGGCCCTCTACCGCCATCGGGGCACCATCGAATACAAGGACGATGGCAGCAAGGAAACCTTCACCCTGCCCGACCATCGCTATGGTCTGGTCTTCGTCTTCCGGGTGTTCAACCGGGTGAGCTACGCCCTGGTAATGGACACCGACGGCTCCGTGGCGGTGGGTGACCGGGTCCAGAAACCCTGACGAGGCCCGCCCGGCCGGGGGGGAAGAACTGATCCCCTGGCTGCGCCTGACCCTCGTTCCCGGGATTGGCGCCGCCCGGCAGCGACAGCTCCTGGCGGCCTTCGGCCCCCCTGACAAAATCTTCTCCAGCAGCCGCCACGCCATCGCCCAGATCATCGGCGACGAACTGGCCGGCCGTCTCTTGGCGGCGGATACCCAAGCCCAGATCCAGGCCACCCAGGAATGGCTCCAGGAAGCGGGCAACACCATCCTCACCCTGGGGGATCCGGATTATCCCGTCTGCCTTCTGGAAATTTCCGATCCACCGGTACTCCTCTACGTGAAGGGCAATCCAGCCTGGCTAAACCGTCCATCTCTGGCCATGGTGGGAGCCCGCTCCGCCACCCCCCAGGGGGCGGCCACCGCCCGAGCCTTCGCCCAAAGCCTGGCGGGGGTTGGCCTGACCATCGTGAGTGGCCTGGCCCTGGGGATCGATGCCGCCGCCCACGAGGGTGCCGTGGCCGAAGCTGGGGGCACCGTGGCGGTGATCGGCACCGGCATCGACCGGATCTACCCGGCCAGCAACAAGGCGTTGGCTCACCGGATTGCCGAGGCGGGAGCCATCGTTTCCGAGTTTCCCCTGGGGACACCCGCCCTGGCGGCCAACTTCCCGCGCCGCAACCGCATCATCGCCGGCCTGGCACGGGGCGTCCTGGTGGTGGAGGCGGCACTGGGCAGCGGCTCCCTGATCACCGCCCGACTCGCCGCCGAACAGGGGCGGGAGGTCTTCGCCATCCCCGGTTCGATCCATTCCCCCCTGTCCAAGGGCTGCCACCGGCTGATCCGGGACGGCGCCAAGCTGGTGGAAACCGCCGCCGACGTCCTCGAAGAACTGCGCTGGAACGGGCTTGCGGCCCAGCCCTCAAGCCCTCCGCCACAGCCCATCCCGGAGCCCGCCCCGGAGGAATCCCAAGTCCTGGCCGCCCTGGGACACGACCCGGCGGACCTGGACGCCCTTGCCCAGCGCTGCGGCTTGACGGCCGATGCGCTGTACGCCATCCTGCTTCCCATGGAACTGGACGGGCGCATTGCCCGCCTGCCCGGCGGACGGTTCCAGCAACTCTGATTCTCCCAGCCCCATGTTCGACATCCTGGTCTACCTCTTCGAAAACTACGTCCACGCCGATGCCTGCCCCGAAGGCGAGCAGTTGGCGCGCAAGCTGTCCGCCGCCGGGTTCGAGGAGGAAGAGATCGTCGAGGCCATGGAATGGTTTTCCGGCTTGAAGCTCAGCTCCGGCCAGACCCCCAGCTTCGAGCGCGGGGGCAACGCCATCCGTCTCTTTGCCGAGGAAGAACAGATCCATATTGGGGTGGAATGCCGGGGTTTCCTGGCCTTCCTGGAAAACGCGGGGGTCCTGGACGGGCCGACCCGGGAGCTCATCATCGAGCGCGCCCTGGCCCTGACCAACGCCACCCTGACCCTCAACCGCTTCAAGGTCATCGTCCTCATGGTGCTGTGGCAGCAAGACGCCCCCATGGACAACCTGATCCTGGATGAACTGCTGTCGGAAGAGGACGAAGACATCAATCCCCTCTTCCACTAGCGCAAGCTTGACCTTGCGGCTTGCGGGGGCGGTGGCCTCTTCAATATCATGCGCCGCTTCTGACATCTTCGAGACTGGGGCACCTCCCCGGTCCTCTCCTACTGCGGCCACGGCATGAGCAAACAACTGATCATCGCGGAAAAGCCTTCCGTTGCGCAGGACATCGCCCGCGCTCTGGGGGGGTTCACCAAAGAAAAAGACTTCTTCGAGTCCGACCACTACGTGCTGTCCTCGGCGGTGGGCCATCTGCTGGAACTCACCGTGCCCGAGGAATACGAAGTCAAACGGGGCAAGTGGTCCTTCGCCCACCTGCCGGTGATTCCGCCCCACTTCGCCCTGTCTCCCATCGAAAAGACCGACGACCGCCTGAAGCTCCTCACCCGGCTCATCAAGCGCAAGGACGTCACCGGCCTGATCAACGCCTGTGACGCGGGCCGCGAGGGGGAGCTGATCTTCAATTACATCGTGGAACACAGTAAGACCACCAAGCCGGTCCAGCGCCTGTGGCTCCAGTCCATGACCACGGCGGCCATCAAGGATGGCTTCTCCCATCTGCGGGCCGCCCAGGAAGTGGAGGGCCTGCGCCAGGCGGCGGTATGCCGCGCCGAGAGTGACTGGCTGATCGGCATCAATGGCACCCGGGCCATGACCGCCTTCAATTCCAAGACCGGCGGCTTCCACCTCACCACCGTGGGGCGGGTCCAGACCCCCACCCTGGCCATCGTGGTGGAGCGGGAAGAGCGCATCCGTGCCTTCAAGTCCCGGGATTACTGGGAGCTGGAGGCCACCTTTGGCGCCACTGCGGGCCGCTACACCGGGCGCTGGTTCGACGAAAAGTTCAAGAAACCCGAGGACGACGAGCACGCCACCGCCGCCCGCCTGTGGGACAAGACCAGGGCCGAGGCGATCCGCGCCAAATGCCTGGGCAAGCCTGGCAGCGTGGTGGAGGAGTCCAAGCCCTCCAGCCAGCTCTCCCCCCTGCTCTTCGATCTCACCAGCCTGCAGCGGGAGGCCAACGGCCGCTTCGGGTTTTCGGCCCGCACCACGCTCCAGCTGGCCCAGGCTCTTTACGAAAAGCACAAGGTCCTGACCTACCCCCGGACCGACGCCCGGGCTCTGCCGGAAGATTACGTGGGCCAGGTGAAGGAGGTTCTGGCGGGCTTGCCGGACGTCTATGCCCCCTTCACCAAGGAGATCATCAAGCAGGGCTGGAGCCGCCCCAACAAGCGGATCTTCAACAACGCCAAGATCTCCGACCACTTCGCCATCATCCCCACCGGCACCGCCCCCAAGAGCTTGTCGGAGGCGGAACAGAAGATCTACGACCTGGTCACCCGGCGTTTCCTGGCGGTGTTCTATCCAGCGGCCGAATACCTGATCACCACCCGCATCACCCGGGTGGAGGGTGAAGTCTTCAAGACCGAAGGCAAGGTGCTGGTGAATGCTGGCTGGCGGGCCATCTACGGCCAGGAGGCAGCCGACGAGGGAGATGAATCCGGCCCCCAGCTGGCCCCCATCCAGGCCGGCGAGCAGGTCGCCACCGAGGAGATCCTGGTCAAGGCCCTGCAAACCAAGCCCCCCGCCCGCTTCAACGAAGCCACCCTGCTGTCAGCCATGGAAGGGGCTGGCAAGATGGTGGACGACGAAGAGCTGCGGGCCGCCATGGCCGGCCGGGGACTGGGCACCCCGGCCACCCGGGCTCAGATCATCGAAAACCTGATCGGCGAGACCTACATCCTGCGGGAGGGCAAGGAGCTGGTGCCCACCGCCAAGGCCTTCTCCCTCATCACCCTGCTGCGGGGGCTGGGGGTGACCGAACTGTCTTCGCCGGAACTCACCGGGGAATGGGAATACAAGCTGGCCCTGATGGAGCGGGGCGCCCTCTCCCGGGGCGAGTTCATGGAACATATCCAGGCCATGACCCGGGAAATCGTGGAGCGGGCCAAGCGTTATGAGTCCGACACGGTACCCGGTGACTTCGCCACCCTCCAGACCCCCTGCCCCCGTTGTGGCGGGATCGTGAAGGAAAACTACAAGAAATTCGCCTGCCAGGCCTGCGACTGGAGCGCCTGGAAGATCGTGGCCGGCCGCCAGTTCGAAACCAGCGAGATCGAGGCCCTGCTGTCCACCGGCCGGGTGGGTCCCTTGACGGGCTTTCGCAACAAGATGGGGCGCTTGTTCAACGCCGAGATCCGCCTCAACGACGACAAGCAGCCGGAGTTCGACTTCGGCCAGCCCCGGGAAGCGGAAGGGGAAGGGGAGCCGGTGGATTTCTCCGGCCAGCAATCCCTGGGCACTTGTCTCAAGTGTGGCGGCGGGGTCTTCGAGCACGGCCTAGCCTATGTCTGCGAGAAATCGGTGGGACCGGCCAAGTCCTGCGATTTCCGCTCCGGCAAGGTGATCCTTCAGCAGCCCATCGAGCGGGCCCAGATGACCAAGCTCCTGGCCGAGGGCAAGACCGATTTGCTGCGGGGTTTCGTGTCGGCCCGCACCAAGCGCAAGTTCTCGGCCTTCCTCAAATGGGATGCCAGCGCCGGCAAGGTGGGCTTCGAGTTTGAAGCCAAGGCGCCCTCCGCCCGCAAGCCGGCCGCCCCCCGCAAGAAAGCCGCCGCCAGCTGATCCCATCCAACGCCGGCGATTGCCTGGAGCGCGACCTGCTCCGCCCTTTCAGGCCTGCCGGCCCCCTTCATACATCGGCCGGATCCACATCCAGGTGCCAGCGTACCTCGCGGGCGCGTCCCAGCTTATAGAGCACCGGCTCCCAGCGCCCCAGAAACGCCTGTAAGGGCCCTCGCTCCGGGCATTCCAGCAGGAGCTGAGCCCGCTCCCGCCGGGCGAGCCGGGTCAGCCGCATGGGCACCGGATCAAAGAGACGCACCGGGCCAGGCTGGCAGGCCTGGGCCCCCTCTATCGCCCTCCCCAGGAAAGTCAGCGCGTCCTCCAGCACCGGTGCGTCGGCCCGCAACATGGCCTGGTAGGAAAAGGGGGGGAAACCCGCGCCCCGCCGCTCCGCCAGGATCCGGGTGGCAAAGGCCGGGTAGTCATGGCGCACCAGGCAGGGGAAGAGGGGGTGCTCCGGGTGCTCGGTCTGGATCAGCACCTCCCCGGGCAGATGGGCCCGCCCGGCGCGGCCCCCCACCTGCATGAGCTGCTGGAAGAGCCGCTCCGGCGCCCGGAAATCCGCCGCGAACAGGGCCCCATCGGCCCCCACCACCGCCACCAGGGTGAGGCCAGGAAAATCATGGCCCTTGGCCATCATCTGGGTACCCACCAAGATGTCCGCTTCCCCCGCCTCCACCTTGGCCAGCAGGCTTTCCCACTGGCTGCGGGTGCGCACCGCATCCCGGTCCACCCGCAGGATCCGCGCCGCTGGAAACAATTCGGCCAGCCGCGCTTCCAGACGCTGGGTGCCCCGTCCCAGGGGATGGATGTCCAGATTGCCGCAGGTGGGACAGGCCCGGGGGACGGGCGCGTCCCAGCCGCAATGGTGACAACGCAGGCGGCGATCCGCCAGGTGCACCACCAGGTGGGCAGAACAATGAGGGCAGTCGCTCACCCAAGCGCAGGCCGGGCAGGACAGCACCGGGGCGTACCCCCGCCGATTGAGAAATACCAAGCTTTGCTCCCCCCGAGCCAGGCGCTGGCCCAGGGCATCCACCAGCTGGGGGCTGAGGCCTTCGTCCAGACGGATCCGGCGGGTATCCAGCCAGCGGGTGGCGGGCAGGGACAGGGCCACCGCCCGCTCAGCCAGGGTCAGGAGACGGTAGCGCCCGGTCTGGGCGTGGTGCCAGCTCTCCACGCTGGGGGTGGCGGAACCCAGCACCACCGGGATCCCCCGCTGGCGAGCCCGCCATACGGCCATGTCCCGGGCGGAGTAGCGTACGCCCTCCTGCTGCTTGTAGGAGGTATCGTGCTCCTCATCCACCACGATCAACCCCAAGCGGGGCAGGGGCGTGAACAGGGCCAGGCGGGTGCCCAGGACAATGTCCGCCTGGCCGCTCAGGGCCTGGACGAAACCCCGGGAGCGAGCCCCTTCCGCCTGGCTGGAGTTGAGGCTCACCACCCGGGCGGCGGGAAAGCGGTCCGCCACCCGGCCCTCCAGCTGGGGCGTCAGGGCGATCTCCGGAACCAGCATCAGGACCTGGCCGCCCTGGGCCAGCACGTGGCGGACCAGACGCAGGTAAACCTCGGTCTTGCCGCTGCCGGTCACCCCGTGAAGCAGCCAGGCCTGGAAGCCCGGGGGGGCTCCGGTGATGGCCGTCAGGGCCGCAGCCTGGCCAGGGGTGAGATCGGGCCCCGGCGGCCCATCCAGCAGGGGCGAGGCCCTATCCGCCGGCCCAGCCCAGCCCCGCCTCAATAGCTCTCCCACGGCCATTCCGTCAGGCAGGCCGCGCAAGTCGCTGCGGCGGCAGTTGGCTCGGGCCGCCAGCGCTTCCAGCAGCCGCAGGGCCCGGCTGGAACGGCGGGCCGCCGCCAGGGCCGCCAGGCCAGCGGCCGTTGGCGTCAACAGCGGGTCCACCTCCCGGCCATCCACGCCATCAGCGCGGCGCAGGTGGGGCGGCAGAGCCAGGGCAATCACTTCCCCCAGGGGTGCGTGGTAGTAGCGGGCGACGAATTGCACCAGTTCCAGCCAGTCCGGCGGCAGGGGTGCCACATCCCGCAGGATCTGACCGGCGGGCTTGAGGGCCTGCCCAGCAACTTCGCTGTGGGTATCCACCGCCAGGATGAGACCACTCCGCGCCCCCTTTCCGAAGGGGACCCGAACGCATCGCCCGACGTCCGCTTCCGTTCCATCTTCTGTTGAATAATCAAAGAGTTGGGGGACAGGAACAGGAAGGGCAACGCGCAGGATGATCATGGCACAGCTTTAGCTAGTTCTAATACTGTTGATAATCAACAAATTAGCAATGCATCCTGAGAAAACTTGTGGAAAATCAAGCTAACGCCCCGAAGCTTCTGGGGATTCCGACCTTCTCCACACCAGCTGTGGATAACTATGTGGGTAAGGTAGGTGAAAGTGTCCAAACAGGCCGAAATGACTGGCTTTTACCTACTTTGCCTATTCTCTAGGCAAGATTAAAACACTTAAAAATCAATATCTTAAAAACTACCCAGATTGAACACCCCGGCGGGCCTGGGGAAGCTCAGAAAACTGTTCCCCATGTGTATAAGTCAAGGGGTCCGACAAAAAATTTTCTGCTTGACGCCCCGGGGAGCTGCCCGAAAAAACCTGCTCCCCAAAGGGCGCCTAGGCCCGTTGACGGCGGCTGTGCTCGTGGACGGTATCCACCAGTACCGAGACGTTCTCCGGCGGGGTGAACTGGGAGATCCCATGCCCCAGATTGAACACATGGCCGGCATGGGGACCAAAGGAATCCAGCACTCGCCGGGTCTCGGCCGCCACGGCTTCGGGGGTGCCAAACAACACTGCCGGATCCAGGTTGCCCTGGAGGGCCACCTTGTCCCCCACCAGGGCGCGGGCCCGGCCAATATCCATGGTCCAGTCCAGCCCCACCGCATCGCTGCCGATGGCTGCGATGGATTCAAGCCACAGCCCGCCACCCTTGGTAAACACGATGGACGGCACCCGCTGCCCTTCCCGCTCCCGAATCAGCCCGGCCACCACCTGCTCCAGATAGCCCAGGGAGAACTCCCGATAGGCGGCCTCCGACAGCACCCCGCCCCACGAATCGAAAATCATCACGGCCTGGGCACCGGCTTCGATCTGGGCGTTGAGATAGGCCACCACAGCCTTGGCGGTAACCTCCAGGATGTGGTGCATCAGTTCTGGCCGGCTGTAGGCCAGGGTCTTGACCTTGCGATAGTCGTCGGAGGAGCCGCCTTCCACCATGTAGCAGGCCAGGGTCCACGGGCTGCCGGAAAAGCCGATAAGGGGCACCGAGCCATCCAGGGCGCGGCGGATCTCGGACACCGCGTCCATCACGTATTGAAGCTCGGCGTGGGGATCGGGAACGGAGAGGTTGCGGATCTCCCATTCATCCCGCAGCGGCCGCTCGAAGCGGGGCCCCTCGCCTTCGGCAAAATACAGCCCCAGGCCCATGGCGTCAGGCACGGTGAGAATGTCCGAGAACAGGATGGCGGCGTCCAGGTCATAGCGCGCCAGGGGCTGGAGGGTTACCTCGCAGGCCAAGGTCGGGCTCTTGCACAACTGCAGGAAGCTCCCGGCGCGTTTGCGGGTTTCGCAGTATTCCGGCAAGTAGCGGCCGGCCTGGCGCATCAGCCAGACGGGGGTGTAATCGGTGGGTTGGCGCAGCAGGGCGCGCAGGAAGGTGTCGTTGCGAAGGTGGCTCACGGTAAAGGTCCCCGGTTCGGGCCGGTGCTCGGCCAAAACCGGGATTATCCGCCTTTTCAGGGTCCCCGACACCGCGCCGGTGACGCTTCCCTCAGCCGGGGAGGAAGGCCCCGGCGGGTTCAGACCTCTTCGTGGCGGCGCCCGACGGACAAGCCCAGCTGCTTGAGCTTGCGATAGAGATGGGTGCGCTCCAGGCCACTCTTTTCGGCCAGGCGGGTCATGTTGCCCCCTTCCAGACGCAGGTGGTGCTCGAAGTACATGCGCTCAAAGGCCTCCCGGGCCTCCCGCAGGGGCTGGTCCAGGGGCAGCCCCTGGGCCATGGCGGGCGCCTTGAACAGCAGATCCTGCACCGCTTCCAGGCCGATCTCCTCTTCCAGGGAAGCCAGGGCCAGGGACTTCACCGCCCCCCTCAGCTCGCCGTAGCCCCCTGGCCAGGCATGGGTACGCAAGCCATTCAGGGCGGCGCTGGAAAAATGCCGATTGGGTACTTCGCCGGATTCCACCAGATGCAGCAGAATCTGGGCGGCCAGTTCGGGGATGTCATCCCGCACGTCCGCCAGGGAGGGCAGGGCAATGCTCACTTCGAACAGGCGGGCCAGCAGCATTTCGTCCCAGCCTTCTTCGACGAAGGCCTCGGGCCCATGCTCGGTGGCCATGATCAGGCGCAAGTCATGGCGCTCCAGGCGATCGGCGGCAAAGACCAGATTCTTCTGCTGGGCGCGGGACAGGCGGATGAGCTCGGGCACATACAGCACACCGCCATGGAGGGCCTGCAGGCGGGCCACCTCCAGAGGCTCGCCGACGCTGGAAACGTCCATCCACGCCGCCCCCGGTGCCTGCAGGCTACGGGCCGCCAACTCGGCCAGACTGCCTCCCCCCGCCCGCAGCAGGACGACCCTGGAACGGGCGACCATCTGCTCCAGACGCTTTTTCAGATCCCGCAGGGGCAGAGAGCGGGGAAAGGCCGCCAGGGTCAGGGGGCTGGCCTGGGTCGTTGCTTCCCGATGCTGCAGGCTGCGCTTGACGGTGGACAACAACTTCTGGAGGGAGATGGGTTTTTCCAGGTAGTCCACGGCCCCCACCCGGGTGGCCTCCACGGCGGTATCGATGGTGCCGTGGCCGGACATCATCACCACCGGCATGGTGAGCTGGCCATTGGCGGCCCATTCCTTGAGGAGGGTGATGCCGTCCGTATCGGGCATCCAGATATCCAGCAGGACCAGATCCGGGCGGCCGGCATGGCGGGCGGCCCGGGCGGCGGCCGCGTTTTCCGCGAGGGCCACGTCGTAGCCCTCGTCCCGCAGGATCTCGGAAAGGAGTTCGCGGATGCCGATTTCGTCGTCAACGATCAGTATTTTCGCCATGGATCAATTCGTCACAGGGGTCGTGGTCGGGGCCAGGCCAAGGCGGATGCGCACTTCGGCGCCCCCGGCCTCGGGATTGGCCAGACGGATCTCTCCGCCGTGTTCGTCGATGATTTTTTTTACGATTGCCAGGCCAAGCCCCGTGCCTCGGGCCTTGGTGGTGAAGTAGGGCTCGAAGGCCCGGCTCAAGAGTTCAGGCGGAAAACCCGGGCCATTATCGCGCAGCAACAGGACCACGCGCTCCCCCTCCCGCCGAGTGAGCAACTGGATCTCGCCAGCCGGATTATCGCCCAGGGCTTCCTGGGCATTCTGTAGCAAATTATGGATGACCTGGCGGAGCTGGGAGGCATCCCCCAGAACCAGGGGCAGTCCGGTGGCCAACTCGGCGCGCAGCCGCACCGGCCCACTCTCGTAGAGGAACAGAACCTCCCGCAGCAGGGCGTTGAGGTCCAGGGGCACCAGGATGGGGGAGGGGAGCTTGGCATAGTCCCGGAAGGCATTGACCAGGTTTTTCATGGCCTCCACCTGATTCACGATGGTCCGGGTGGACCGCTCAAGCATCTCCCGGCCTTCCGGGTCAAGCCGATCCGCCAGCTTGAAGGCCAGGCGCTCGGCGGAGAGCTGAATCGGCGTCAGGGGGTTCTTGATCTCGTGGGCCAGGCGCCGCGCCACCTCGGCCCAGGCGGCGGTGCGCTGGGCCGAGATGAGTTGGCTGATGTCGTCGAACACCACCACCTGGCCAGTACCGGCCACCTCCGGCAGGCGGGCGCCGTGGATCAGGAGGGTGCGTACGCTGCCATCCGGCAGGGGTAGCTCCACCTGGTCATGCCAGTCCGCCTCCTGACACGCCAGGCCTTTCAGGAGGGCTTCCCGAAAGGAGGGATGGCGCGGCCATTGGGCTAGGGACAGGTCTTCGAAGCCTTCCAGGCTGTCCTGGAGAATGGCCATCGCCCCCAGATTGGCCGCCCGCAGGGTGCTGTCGGCAGCGAAGGCCAGCACCCCGGTGGACAAGTTGTTGAGCACGCTTTCCAGATAGGCCCGGGAAGACTCCACCGTGGCCCGGCTGCGGTCGGCGCTGGCCCGGGCATCCTGGAGCTGACGGGTCATCTGGTTGAAGGACTGGATCAGGACTCCCAACTCGTCCCGGGCCGGCATGGCCCGGCGGGGACGGAAGTCGCCCTGGGCCACGGCCTGGGTGCCCTCCGCCAGGATCAGCAAGGGGGCGGCCAGGCGGCGGGCCAGCAGGAAAGCAACCGCCAGGGCCGCCAGCAAGGCCAGTAGCAGGGCCAGGGTGAGAGTGAGGGAGTAGATGCGCTTGAGGCCCAGCCGGCCCAGGGTGAGCTGCTGATATTCCCGGTAGGCCTCCTGAACGCTCTCCACATGGCGGGCGAAGGTGGCGGGCACCCCCTGGGTAATCAGTAAGAAACGTTCCTCGCCGGCCAGGGTGCGGGCTGGCACGGGCAGAATCACCCGAATGGACAGGCTACCGTCTTCCTCAGCCTCCACCTGGTGCACCCCCTGGGTCTGGCGGGCCTCCCTCAGTTGCCCGGGGTGCGGCAAGGCGGGGACCAGGGCCTGGACCATCACCGAAGAGGTGGCCAGCACCTGGCCGGAGCCGTTCAGAACCGTGACGCTATCCACCCCCAGCTGCTCCCGCAGCCGGTTGAGGCGGGGAACCGCCACGGCTTCCCCATCCGGGAGGCTGAGGGCCAACTCCCGCCCCTTGGCCTCGATCTGCCCGGTGAGGAAGTCCAGGGCATTCTGGCCCAGGGCGATGCCACCCTCCAGGGCGGCATCGACCCGCACGTCGAACCAGGATTCAATGCTGCGGACCACGAATTGCAGGGACACGGCATAGACCAGCACCCCTGGCAGCACCGCCATCAGGGCGAACATCAGCATTAGCCGGTATTTCAGACGGGAGCCAAATTGGCGAGCCCGATATTCACGCCATAAGCCCCGCAGCTGGACAAACACCAGACCCGCCAGGGCCACCGCGATAAAGCCGTTGATGGCCAGCAGAATCGGGTAGCCTCGGGCGAACAGCTCCGTATCGACGCTGGCGGAAGCCAGCAGGAACAGGGATATGGCGGCGACCGCAGCGGCCACCACCAGGGCCATGCGCTTCATCGCGCCTCCCCCGCCGTGGCCAGGAAGGTCCACCGCATCCAGTCGGTAGCCAGATTCCAGTCCTTGCTGCCGATCACCGTGACCAGAAAGGGCTTGGGCAGCTGGGTGGTATCCAGGGCCATGCGCAGAGCCACCTTGTAGGACTGCCCCGGCGAGAGAGCGCTCCGCTCGGCCACGCTCCAGTTGCGCAGGCGCAGCATGGTACGGATGGCCTCTTCCAGGGTTTCGAAACTCTGGTGCAGACTGCCCACGGAAAGCCGGTAGCTGCGGGTGATGGCGTGATAGGAGAGCCGGTACTCCAGGGTGCGGTGCACCACCTCTTCATCCAGCCAGTACCAGCGCGGACGGCTGATCTCCAACTCGGTGGTGAAATACACCGACACCCCCCGGCGGATCGCCTCCTCCAGACGACCGGTGAGGGCCAGATCGATATCCGCATTGAGCACGTAGCCGTCCTCGGTGGACAGGATCTCCGCGCTGCGAATCTGGTTCTCCGCCGCCAGGGGTGTCCCCGCCAAGGCCAGGAGCAGGGCCCCTGCCAGCAGAATACGGCCAAGTCGGGCAGGGAGCACCTTAGACGCGCTTCTGGAGGAGGGCGTAATAGAAGCCGTCGTGGGTTTCATCCGGGAGCAGTTGTTGCTCAAGGCAGCCCTCCAGCTCCATGCGCCTGGCATCGGAATGACGGCCGCAGAAGCGGGCGACTTGAAGGCTGTTTTCTTCGGCGAAGACGGAGCATGTCACGTAAAGCATTTTGCCACCGGGTGCGAGGACCTGCCACAAGGCATCCATGATGCGCGCCTGCTGGGCCGCGAAACTGGCGATGTCCCCGGGACGGCGCAACCATTTGATGTCCGGATGCCGGCGGGCGACGCCCGAGGCTGAGCAAGGCACATCCGCCAGAATCCGGTCGAAAGGCCGGCCATCCCACCAGGCCGGCAGATCCGCGCAATCGGCCACCCTGACCTCACTGGCCAGACCGAGGCGGGCGAAATTCTCGGAAATGCGCCGGCTGCGCTGGGCGTCCTTCTCCAGGGCCAACAGGGAAACATCGGCCTGTTCGAGAATATGGGCGGCCTTCCCCCCCGGTGCCGCGCAGGCATCCAGCACTCGCTGGCCAGGGGCCAGATCAAGCCAATGGGCGCAGCGCTGGGCCCCAAGATCCTGAACCGAAATCCAGCCTTCGGCAAAACCGGGCAGACGGGCCACAGCTACCGGCCGGGTCAACAGCAAGCCCTCCGGACCGAGCAGGCGCGCGTCATGCTCCTCCCTGCGCAGCGCCTCCAGCACGGCCTCCGGCCGCTGGCATCGGGTATTGACCCGCAGGGCCATGGGCGGATGACTGTTACCGGCGGCCAGGATTGCTTCCCAGTCGGCGGGGTGATCCTTCTTGAGTCGGCTCACCCACCAGGCCGGGTGGCAATGGATCGCCTCCACGCCCTGGGGACTCTCCTCCGGAGCGGCCCGCAACACATTGCGCAGGACCCCATTGACCAGGGCCTTGAGGCCCGGCGCCACCACGCCCGCCGCCTCCACCGCCTGATTCACCACGGTATAGGCAGCGAGAGGTTCCGCCTCGAGGCGATCCAGGGCCACCAGCAACAGGGCATGGACCGGCGCCGGTGCCGGCTTGGCAAGCAAACGCTTTAACCATGCGTCCCCCCGACCATAGTGGCGCAAGCAATTGTAGGCCAGATCCTGGATGGCGCCCCGCTGGCCCGGAGTCCAATCGGACCGGCTGGCCCAGAGGGATTCCAGGGCTTCAGTCAGGGCACGCCCTTCGCGCACCGCAGCCACCAATCCGGCGGCCTGCTGCATGGCGAAGGCCAGGCTGTCCGGGTTTAAGGCCCCCGGGCGGGGGCCACGGGCGCCGGCACGCAGAGATGGCACGTGGGGGAAGGTTTTGGGAGATGTATGTTTCACGTGGATCAATCGAGGATGCCCCAGGGGCAGCGGTTGGGAGCAAGCCCCTATTGTAGTCGCCCGGCTGCCAATCTCCGCGCCGGGAATGGATCCGCCTTGGGATCAACCTAGCAGATCCAGGCCCAGCTTACCCACCAGCACCAGCACTACTAACAGGAACACCTGGCGGACGAAGGAGGTGCCCCGGGCCAGGGCCAGCCGGCTACCCAGCTGGGCTCCAATCAGGTTGCACAAGGCCATTAGGATGCCCAGGCGCCACATCACGGAATCCGTCATTGCGAAGTAACTGATGGCCGCCAGATTGGTGGCGACATTCAGAATTTTGGCGGTCACCGAGGCCCGCAGAAAATCAAGCCCCACTAGGTGAATGAGCAGGAAGATGAAAAAGCTGCCGGTGCCGGGTCCGAAGAAACCGTCATAGAAGCCCACCGCGCCGCCAATTCCCATGGGCACCCAGGGAGCGACTGGCTGGTCATGATCCAGGTCATCCCGGCCGAAATCTTTCTTGAAATAGGTATAGGCCGCCACCACCAGCAGAAGCACCATCACCATCGGGCGCAGCAAGGCCGGGTCCAGGGCGCTCACGAAACGAGCACCAAGCCATGCGCCCACCAAGGCTGCCAGGGCGCCGGGGAGGGCCACGGACCAGGGAATGGGTATCCGCCGGCCATACCGCACCGCCGCGCTGGCAGTGCCAATGATGCTGGCAAGCTTGTTGGTGCCGAAGAGGCGCGCCGGCAACTCCTGAGGGTAGGCCGCCATGAGGGCGGGAATCTGGATTAGACCGCCGCCGCCGGCAATGGCATCCACAAAGCCCGCTGCCAGCGCCGCAAACCCCAGGGCCAGCCAAGTCAGTTCAAATTCCATGGAACCTTCGTTTCACGTGAAACGGCCCCGGGCAATCCTTAGCCATCAGGGAAGCCGTTCAGCCAGACTGCGGCCCAACAACCTGGAACCCTCCACCGAGAGATGATTATTGTCCCGATAGAGAAGCCGCCCATCCTCAAGTGCCCGACAAGCCCTCTCTCCACACAGCAGGGGCCATGGATCGAAAACCGACACTTCCGGGTGGAGACCCGCCAAGGACTCCAACAAAGCCCGATACGCTCGATTCCGCTCCCTCACCTCCGGCAATCCAACCTCGCAAGCCCTCACCAAACCTTGGGACAAGCGCAACGGACGCACATCGAGACAACCCCGAGGATCAAAACCCAGTTCGGGCCAATCCGCCACAATCACCACCCGCTTGCCGCCGGCAAGGAGTACCTCCACGGTAGCCTTCAACGCACCGCTAAACATCTCCGGCTGGGATGCCTCTTCCCTGGCGCCCAACCAGCGAATCTCTTTGCGCTTCATGGAGGCCTCGATGGGCCCGAAACCGGTACCGTACATATTGCGAGGCCCCCGCAAGGCCAACACTACGGTTTCCACCGTGGGATGATTCGCCGCGCTATGAATCACCTGATTCACCATCGCCTTACAGTCCCGCTCGCTCCGGTTATCGCCGGCCACAGGAACCGTATCCAGCAATGGGGCGCAACCCGGGCCGCCCAAATGGAGCAGGCTCACCCCCCGCTGCGCCAGAGCAGGCCCCAGACCGGGATACAGGGAATTGGCATGAGAATCGCCCACCAAGGCCACCCGGGGATTGCCACCCGCCGTTTGCAAACAATACTCGGGCGCCGGAGGGTCGAACGATTGCCGGCACTCGGGGGAAAACTTGGCGGCGTCCCCCACCGCGAACCCATCGCCCCCTTCACCAAAGTTCCTCAGCCGAAAGTGAAAGCCCTCCCTTTCGAAGGTGTGATACCCCACCCAGCCCACCAACACCGCCGCCAGACACAAGGCCAGGGTTTTGAACCGGGAGGGCGCGCCAAAGCGGATGGGGCGCTCCACCAGCCGCCAGGTGGCCCAGGCTAGCACCCCACTGAGGACCACCGCGCCCCAGCGGACCAGCAGACCCGGCTCGCCTCCTGCCGTGATGCGGGCGAAGGAAAGTAAAGGCCAATGCCACAAATAAAGGGGATAGCTGATGAGTCCAATGAAGCGCATCACCGGGTTGGCCAACACCCACCGGTTGGCCCAACCTTCCGGGCCCGCGGCGATGAGCGATGCTGCACCAGCCACCGGCAGCACCGCCCACCAGCCAGGAAAATCCAAGCCCGAATGGAGCAAACTCACCGCAGCCAGGAGGCACCCTAACCCACCCAGAGAAAGGCCATGCCGCCATGGGAAAGCCAATCCACCCCAACCATTGCGGCCCAAGCCAAGGGCCAGCAAGCCCCCCGCCAACAACTCCCAAAACCGATGCTGGGGTAGGAAAAATCCCCCCACCGGATCCTTCGCCAAGGCCACCAGGCCCAGGCCAAATGACACCACGGCCAGCCCCGCCACCACGATGACGACCCGTCGGCGCTGCCCCCAGGCCAGGCCCACCACCAAGGGATAGAACAGGTAGAACTGCTCCTCGATACCCAGGGACCACAGATGCATCAGCGGCTTGAACTCCGATGCGGTATCGAAATACCCAGCTTCGCCCCACAGCAGGAAGTTGGCCACGAAGCCCATGCCACCCGCCATGTGCTTGCCAAGCTGACTGAACTCGTCCGGCAGGAGCTGGATCCAGCCCATTACAAAACAGCTGGCCAGCACCACCAACAAGCCGGGGAAAATCCGTTTTATGCGATGAGCATAAAACTCCGCCAGGCTGAAGTCACCCTGCTGCTGACTATCAAAGATGATCCGGGAAATCAGGTAGCCGGAGATGACGAAAAAGATATCCACCCCCACGAAGCCGCCCCGCAGGACTGATGGAAAGGCGTGAAACACCACCACCGCCAGGATCGCCACGGCCCGCAGGCCGTCGATGTCGGCCCGATAGGCGGGCCGCGCATTGTGTTCTAGGGTGGGGGCGCTCACCCCATTTCGCCCCGTATCCAACACCAGCTGATTCACATGCTCCCCTATCACGAAGGGTTTGCGGACGCCGCCCCAGCGCCCCTGGGTGCGGGCGGATTACTTACCAATACAAAAACGGGAAAAAATGACCCCCAGCAGATCATCGGGCGTGAACTCGCCGGTGATCTCGGAGATCCGATCCTGCGCCAGGCGCAGCTCCTCGGCCATCAAATCCAGGGCGTGGGTTTGACCCTGGGCCTCCGCCAGATGGGCCAGGGCTGCCCGCAGGGCATCCAGATGGCGCTCCCGGGCCAGGAACACATCCTCCCCATGGACGTGCCAGCCCGCCACCCGCAGCAACTCCTGGCGCAGCAACTCGATCCCCTGCCCCTGCCTGGCGCTCAGGCGGATCACCACCCGGCCGTCCAGTTCGTCCCTGCCTGGGGCCTGGTCCAGCAGATCGATCTTGTTGACCACGGTGATCCGCTCCACCCCCTCGGGCAGGCGCCGGTCGATGGCCAGGTCTTCCTCCCCCATCCCCTCCCGGCAATCCACCAGGCGCACCACCACATCGGCCTTGCCGATTTCGGCCCAGGTCCGCTCGATGCCCAGGCGCTCCACCACGTCCGCAGTCTCCCGCAGGCCGGCGGTATCGGTGATGTGGAGGGGAATGCCCTCGATCTGGATGGTTTCCCGCAGCGCATCCCGGGTGGTCCCCGCCACCTCGGTGACGATCGCTCGCTCTTCCCCGGTAAGCCGGTTGAGGAGGCTAGACTTGCCCACATTGGGCTGGCCCACCAGCACCACGTGCAAGCCGGTGCGCAGCAAGGCGCCCTGGCGTGCCCGGTCGAGCAGATCCGCCAAACTGGCCCGGAGGGTATGCAGGCGCCCCAAGGCATCGGCGGCTTCCAGGAAATTCACCTCTTCGTCGGGGAAATCCAGGGTCGCCTCCACCAGCATGCGCAGGTCGATCAAGCCGTCCCGCAGCCGACCAACCTCGCTGGAAAAAGCCCCGGAGAGGGAGCGCAGGGCCGAACGCACGGCGGCGGCGGTGGAGGCCTCGATGAGGTCGGCGACTCCTTCGGCCTGGGCCAGGTCCAGCTTGCCATTGAGAAAGGCCCGGCGGGTGAATTCCCCGGGCTCCGCCAGCCGGGCCCCGAGTTCCAGACAGCGGGCCAGCAGCATCTGCATGACCACCGGGCCGCCGTGGCCCTGGAGTTCCACCACATCTTCGCCGGTGAAGGAGCGGGGCGCCGGGAAATACAGCAGCAGCCCCTCATCGATGATCGCCCCATCCGCCCCGGGAAAGCGGGAAAAAGTGGCCTGCCGGGGGAGGGGATCCCGACCAGCGAAGGCCCGGGCCAGATCCTTCAGATCCGGGCCGGAGACCCGGACAACGCCTACCCCCCCCAGGCCGGGCGCGGTGGCGATGGCCGCGATGGTGTCACGCGGCCTTGGACTTCCCACTCTCGATCATCCGGGTGATCTGCCATTGCTGGGCGATGGACAGGGTGTTGTTCACCACCCAGTAGAGCACCAGGCCGGCAGGGAACCACAGGAACATCACCGTGAAGATGATGGGCATGGCCAGCATCACCTTGGCCTGGATCGGGTCCGGCGGCGTGGGGTTGAGCTTGGTCTGGATGAACATGGTGACGCCCATGATCAGGGGCAGGATGTAGTACGGATCCTGGGCGGAAAGATCCTGGATCCAGCCCAGCCAGGGGGCATGACGCATTTCCACGCTGCCCAGCAGCACCCAGTACAAGGCGATGAACACCGGGATCTGCACCAGGATAGGCAGGCAGCCCCCCAGGGGATTGATCTTCTCCTTGCGGTAGATCTCCATCATCTCCTGCTGCATCTTGGCCTTGTCGTCGCCATGGCGCTCCTTCAGCTGCTGCAGGCGCGGCCCCAGGGTGCGCATCTTGGCCATGGACTTGTAACTGGCCGCCGAGAGGGGGAAGAACACCGCCTTGATGGCGATGGTCACCAGGATGATGGCCCAGCCCCAGTTGCCAGTGAGCTTGTGGAACCACTGGAGCACCCAGAACAAGGGCGCGGCGATCACCGTCAGCCAACCGTAATCCACCACCAGGTCGAGCCCCTTGGCGATGGCCTCGAGCTTGTCCTGCTCCTGGGGGCCGGCATAGAGGGGCACCGCCACCCGCCCGGTCTGACCCGGCTCCACCGCCGCCACCGGCACGATGACACCCGCCGAATAGAGGTCGTCCGCCAGCTTGCGGGTGTAGAACTCCCGCTGCAGGCCGTTCGCTGGCAACCAGGCGCTGACGAAGTAATGCTGGACCATGGCCACCCAACCGTCGGCGGACTCCTTCTGGAACTTGGCCTTGCCCTCGGCGATGTCCTCGAAGGCCACCTTCTGGAACTTGCCCGCTTCGGTGTAGAAAGCCGGCCCGGTGAAGGTATGGACGCCAAAAGCCTTCACTGCTTCCGCCGGCTTGCCGTCCCGGGTCAGCTGGAAGTACCCATGGGACGGCGCCAGGGGCGCCACGCCCTGGTTGGTAATCTCGTAGGCCACATCCACCAGGTAGCTCCCGCGGCGGAAGGTCAGCAGCTTGGTCACCTTGACGCCGTTGGCGGCGGGCGCCTCCAGGCGCAAGGTCAGGCTATCCTGCCCGTCCTTCAGGACCTGCTCACCCGCGGGGAGGCTGAAAAGGGTCTTGTGGGTGGGCAGCCCCTCGCCGATCAGTCCGCTCTGGGCCGCGTAGAAGTGCTTGAGCCCTTGATCGAGCAGCAGGAAATTCTGGCTGCGGTCGGCGTTGTCCTGGTGAGTCGCCAGCTCCAGCTGGACGATATCGCCCCCCTGGGCCGAAACGGTGGCCACCAGAGTGTCGGTGCGGACCACCAGTTTGGCTGCATTGGCCGCACCCCGGCTGGTGTCAACGGGCGCTGCCGCCGGGCTACCGGCGAGGGCCACGCTAGGGGTCGGCGCGGCCGACTGCCCGGCCGCCTCGGCGGCGGGCTGGGCAACCGGGGCTGGCGCGGGTTGATTGTGCTTGAGCCACCCCTCCCAAAGCATGAACAGGGAAAAGGCAAAGGCCAGGAAGAGGAACAGGCGTCGGTTTTCCATTAGGGCGACACTTTCGGAAGGTTGGACGACGGGTCAGGGAACCGGATCATAACCGCCCGGATTCCAGGGATGACAGCGCGAAACACGGCGCACCCCCAGCCAGGCACCCCGCAGGGCACCATGGCGCTGAACGGCTTCGATGGCGTATTCGGAACAACAAGGGTGGAAACGGCAATTGCGGCCCAGAAAAGGACTGATTGCCAGGCGATAGAAACGAAGCAGGGCCAACAGCAGGGTTTTCATCGCGGCAGACGACCCAGGAGGCGGAGCAAATCCGCCCGAATCTCAGCCCGGCTGGCCTCCCCCACAGGGGCCGACAACCGAACCACCAGATCCAGGCAGGGCAATGCGGCCCGATCCATCCGGAAGGCCTCCCGTGCGATCCGCTTCACCAGATTGCGCTCGACCGCACGCCGCGCAAGCCGCTTCGCCACCACCACCCCAAGACGGGCAGTGGGCAGGGTTGCCGGGCGGTAGTGCACCGTGAAGAAGCGCCCTTTGACGGCCCGCCGAAAAGCAAAAACGGATGAATACTCATCCGTTTTACGCAACCGGTAGGCATTGCGGAAGCACTGATCGGCTACCGCTACACCAAGCACCTCAGACGGCGAGGCGATGGCGGCCCTTGGCGCGGCGGGCGGCGAGCACTTTACGGCCGCCACGGGTCCGGGAGCGGACCAGGAAGCCATGGGTGCGCTTGCGACGGACGACGGAGGGTTGATAGGTACGCTTCATGATGGTTGGCCAAATGAAAGGTCAAACGAAAGATTAAATTCCATAACATCATGTTTGTCAAGGCCATTTTTTGGGCCGCCTTGTGGATAACTCGCCGGGGACGGGGGTACAATCCTCCCACCAAAAAGAAACCGAAGCCCGCCCGGAACATGGTTCCACCCGTTTCCGGCCCGGCCGTGCACGGTTCCACCCAAAGGAAAGCCCCCACTCCATGTCTGAGCGCGCCTTTTCCAAGGATCTGGCGCCGGGGGGAGCTTTTTTGATCGACTCATCCACGCACTCGAGTGACGCAATCCATTCCGTGACCCAAGACTTCTGGTCCTTCTGCCTGAACCGCCTGGAACACGAGCTGCCCCCCCAGCAGTTCAACACCTGGATCAAGGCCCTCCAGACTACCGACGACGAAACGGCGGATGGCCCGGCCCTGCGGCTGATCGCGCCCAATCGTTTTGTCCTGCAGTGGGTACGGGAACGTTACGTGGGACGCATCGGCGAACTGGGCGAGGAATACTACGGCAGTCCGCTCAAGCTGGAGCTAGGCTTGCCCGCCAACGGCAGCAGCCGCGCCACCGTGCTCAGCCCCCCCAAGCCAGCCGCCGCCCCACCCAAGGGCGAGGAACCTCGCCCGACAGCCAGGCCGACCTCCAGCCTTGGCCCCGGGGCGAACGAGGCCCCGGTTTCGGCCGAGACCATTGCCTACGACAAAACCCGCCTCAACCCGGATTTCACTTTCGAAACCCTGGTGACCGGCCGCGCCAACGACCTGGCCCGGGCCGCTGCCATGCAGGTGGCCCAGAATCCCGGCTCCTCCTACAACCCCCTGTTCGTCTATGGGGGCGTGGGCCTGGGCAAGACCCACTTGATCCACGCCATCGGCAACGCGGTGTTCCGCCACAACCCCCGGGCGGTGATCCGCTACGTCCATGCCGAAGATTATTACGCCGACGTGGTGCGGGCCTACCAGCAAAAGAGCTTCGACGTCTTCAAGCGCTATTACCGCTCCCTGGACTTGCTGCTGATCGACGATATTCAGTTCTTCAACAACAAGAACCGGACCCAGGAAGAGTTCTTCCACGCCTTCAACGCCCTGACCGAGGCCAAGAAGCAGATCATCATCACCTGCGACACCTACCCCAAGGACGTCCAGGGCCTGGAAGACCGGCTGATCTCCCGCTTCGACTGGGGCCTGACGGTACAGATCGAGCCCCCCGAACTGGAAATGCGGGTGGCGATCCTGAAGAAAAAAGCCGCCGTCGACCGCATTGAGCTGTGCGACGACGTGGCCTTCCTGATCGCCAAGAACCTCCGTTCCAACGTGCGGGAGCTGGAAGGCGCCCTGAAGAAGGTGGTGGCCTTCGCCAAGTTCCACTGCAAGGAAATCACCCTGGAACTGGCCAAGGAAGCCCTCAAGGACCTCCTCAACGCCTTCAACCGCCAGCTCACCGTGGAGCACATCCAGAAGACCGTGGCGGATTACTTCAAGATCAAGGTGGCGGACATGCACTCCAAGAAGCGCACCCGGGTGATCGCCCGGCCGCGCCAGGTGGCCATGTTCCTGTCCAAGGACCTCACCCCCCTGTCCCTGCCCGCCATCGGCGACGCCTTTGGCGGCCGGGACCACACCACCGTGCTTCACGCCTGCCGCACCATTGCCGAGTTGCGCCTTGGCGACCAGCAGCTCAATCACGATTTGCACGTGCTCACCCAGGTTCTGCGCGGATGAGCACCCCAACCCCCAACCGGGCCTGAGGCCCCTGGACCACGACTCCTGGAGAGAACTGCCGATGTTGCTCCTCACCACCACCCGCGATGCCCTGCTGGCCCCCCTGCAATCCGTGTCCGGTATCGTCGAGAAGCGTCACACCCTGCCCATCCTCTCGAACGTCCTGATCGAAAAGCAGGGAGAGCGCCTGACCCTTCTGGCCACCGACATCGAAATCCAGATCAAGACCAGCGCCCAGGGTGCAGGCGCCGAGGACCTGGCCATCACCGTGGGCGCCCGCAAGCTCCAGGACATCCTGCGGGCCCTGCCGGAAGCCAGCGAAGTCAGCCTGGCCCTGGACGACAAGCGCCTCACCCTCAAGGCCGGCAAGAGCCGCTTCCAGCTCCAGACCCTGCCCGCCGCCGACTACCCCCGGATGAGCGTGCCGGAGAATGACGGCGTGCGCTTCACCCTGCCCCAGCGGGCCTTCAAGCGCCAGCTGGCCCTGGTGCAATACGCCATGGCCCAGCAGGACATCCGCTACTACCTCAACGGCCTGTTGCTGGTGGCCATCGGCTCCGAACTGCGGATGGTGGCCACCGACGGCCACCGCCTGGCCTTCGCCAGCGGCGAGCTGGCCGCCGACCTGCCCCGCACCGAGGTGATCCTGCCCCGCAAGACCGTGACCGAACTGGCCCGCCAGCTTTCCGACAGCGACGATCCCCTGGAGGTCACCATCGCCGGCAGCCAGATCGTTTTCCGCTTTGGCCCCATCGAGCTGATCTCCAAGCTCATCGATGGCAAGTTCCCCGACTACGAGCGAGTCATCCCCCAGAACCATCCCAAGCTCCTGACCCTGGAGCGCACCCAGCTCCTGTCCTCCCTGCAGCGGGCGGCCATTCTCTCCAACGAGAAATTCCGCGGCGTGCGTCTGGTGCTCTCCGAGGGCAGCCTCAAGATCATCAGCTCCAACGCCGAGCAGGAAGAAGCCCAGGAAGAACTGGAAATCGACTACGCCGGCGAGGGCCTGGATATCGGCTTCAACGTCACCTACCTGCTCGACGTGCTCAACAACGTGGCCAACGAAACCGTGGAATGCCGCCTCAACGACGGCAACTCCAGTGCCCTGATCACCCTGCCCGGCAACGAGCACTTCAAGTATGTCGTGATGCCCATGCGCATTTAGGAATACGCCCATCAACCCGCCACGCCCGCCGATCCGGGCCCCGGGAAGCCCTGCCCGTTCTAACCACGGCTGCGCCTCCCGTCCCGGCTACGGCGGGCTCGCCAGGCTTTCCGCGTAGCTTCCCGCCTGTCATTCCCATGTTGTACCCGGCACCAAGCCTTGGTAGCCAAGCCCAAGAGATGACCATGACCGAACCCACCCCCGCCCTCCCCGCCGACAACAGCGGCTACGACGAATCTTCCATCCAGCAGCTCGAAGGACTGGAAGCGGTGCGGAAGCGCCCCGGCATGTACATCGGCGACACCTCCGACGGCACCGGGCTGCACCACATGGTCTTCGAAGTAGTGGATAACGCCATCGACGAAGCCCTGGCCGGCCACTGCGACGACATCGTGGTCACCATCCACACCGACAACTCCATCTCCGTCACCGACAACGGCCGGGGCATCCCGGTGGGCGTCAAGATGGACGACAAGCACGAGCCCAAGCGCTCCGCCGCCGAGATCGTGATGTGCGTGCTCCACGCCGGCGGCAAGTTCAACCAGAACTCCTACAAGGTCTCCGGCGGCCTCCACGGGGTAGGGGTGTCCTGCGTCAATGCGCTGTCCAAATGGCTGCGCCTGACAATCCGGCGGGACGGCAAGAAACACTTCCTGGAATTCCGCCAAGGCCATGCGGTGGACCGGGTCATCGAAGTCCACAACGGCATCGAAGTCTCCCCCCTCAAGGTCATTGGCGACACCGCCAAGCGCGGCACCGAGGTGCACTTCCTGGCGGACGAGGAAATCTTTGGCACCGTGGAATTCCACTACGAAATCCTCGCCAAGCGCCTGCGGGAGCTGTCCTTCCTCAACAACGGGGTGCGCATCCGTCTCATCGACCAGCGTACCGGCAAGGAAGAGGATTTCGCCTTCTCCGGCGGCGTAAAGGGCTTCGTGGAGTACATCAACCGGGCCAAGAGCGTGCTCCACCCCAGCGTGTTCTACGCCGCCGGCACCACCCTGGTGACCACCGGCCAGGTGCAGAACGTGGAGCTCACGGTAGAAGTGGCCATGCAGTGGAACGACAGCTACCAGGAACAGGTGCTGTGCTTCACCAACAACATTCCCCAGTCCGACGGCGGCACCCACCTCACCGGCCTGCGGGCCGCCATGACCCGGGTGATCAACAAGTACATCGACGAAAACGAAATCGCCAAGAAGGCCAAGGTGGACATCTCCGGCGACGACATGCGGGAAGGCCTGGCCTGCGTGCTCTCGGTCAAGATGCCCGACCCCAAGTTCGCCTCCCAGACCAAGATGAAGCTGGTCTCCGGCGAAGCCCGCCCGGCTGTGGAAGAAGTGGTGGCCGCCAAGCTCTCCGACTACCTCCAGGAAAACCCCATCGACGCCAAGACCATCTGCGGCAAGATCGTGGAAGCCGCCCGCGCCCGGGAAGCCGCCCGCAAGGCCCGGGAGATGACCCGCCGCAAAGGGGTGCTGGATGGCGTGGGCCTACCCGGCAAACTGGCCGACTGCCAGGAAAAGGATCCCGCCCTGTGCGAGATCTACATCGTCGAGGGCGACTCCGCCGGCGGCTCCGCCAAGCAGGGCCGGGATCGCAAGTTCCAGGCCATCCTGCCCCTGCGGGGCAAGGTCCTCAACGTGGAACGGGCCCGTTTCGACAAGCTCATCGGCTCCGAGCAGATCGCCACCCTGATCACCGCCCTGGGCACCAGCATCGGCGTGGAAGACTTCAAGCCGGAAAAACTGCGCTACCACCGCATCATCCTGATGACCGACGCGGACGTAGACGGCGCCCACATCCGCACCCTGCTCCTCACCTTCTTCTACCGCCAGATGCGCGAACTGGTAGAGCGCGGCCACATCTACATCGCCCAGCCACCCCTCTACAAGATCAAGCACGGCAAGACCGAGATGTATATCAAGGACGACAACGAGCTCAACACCCACCTGCTCAAGCTCGGCCTGGAAGGCGCCGCCCTCACCCCCCGGGAGGGCGCCGAAGCCATCCACAGCGACGCCCTGGGCGGCCTGGCCCGCACCTACCTGCTGGCCGAAGCCATCATCCGCCGCCTGGCCGACTGGATCGACCCGGCCGTACTCCACGCCCTGCTGGCCAACGACCTGCCCCTGGCCGTGGATGACGAAGCCGCCGCCCGGGATTCCGCCGCCCGGCTCCAGGCCGCCGTCGGCAGTGAAGTCACCATTGTGGCCAGCTACAACGAAACCGCCGAAGCCTGGGCCCTGGACATCGTCCGCATGCACCACGGCAACCGCAAGCTCACCCGGATCGACGGCGATTTCCTTCGCTCCGGCGACTACCGCACCATCCGCCAGGCCACCGACGCCATCTCCGGCCTCATCGGCCCCGGCGCCATCATGCGCCGCGGCGAAAAGGCCCAGGCCGTCACCAGCTTCGCCGACGCCATCCGCTGGATGCTCGCCGAAGTGGAACGGGGCATTTCCAAGCAGCGCTACAAGGGTCTGGGAGAAATGAACCCCGAGCAACTCTGGGAAACCACCATGGACCCGGCCGTGCGCCGCCTGCTGCGGGTGCAGATCGAAGACGCCATCGCCGCCGACGAAATCTTCACCACCCTGATGGGCGACAACGTGGAACCCCGCCGCGCCTTCATCGAAGAAAACGCCCTGTATGCCCAGAACATCGATATTTGAGTTTGTCGGATGACAGAGAAAGTGAAAACTGTGCCAAGTTACTGAAAATTGCTGACACAGAAAGTGAAATAACCCAAAGAAAGAGGCTAATCACGCCTCTTTCTGCTTTTTGGAATACCATTTTTACTTTTACGCACAGCGGGTTGCGCGACCTGATATTTCAGGAAGAAAAATAATCGATGAAAAACTACGAAGCGCTCAAACAGCAAGGCGATGTAATCTGGAACATCGCCAATCTTTTGCGTGGCCCCTACCGCCCACCCCAGTACCGCCGGGTGATGATTCCGCTGACCGTGCTTCGGCGTCTCGATTGCGTCCTGGAGCACAGCAAGGATCAAGTGATCGAATATCACCGCAAGCTCAAGGCCGATGGCAAATACGATGCTGAAACCATCGAGACGATGATCAATCATCGCTTCAAGCTCAACTTTCATAACACCAGCGAATTCACCTTTCAGAACCTGCTGGGCGATGCCGACAAACTCGCGGCTAACATGAACAACTACATCGCCGGTTTTTCGGCGCGAGCGCGGAAAATCATCGAGAAATTCAAGTTCGATGAAGAAATCGAGAAGCTGGACGAAGCCAACCGCTTGTTCGAGGTGGTCAAGCAGGTCGCGGCGATCGATTTGCATCCGGACCGCATCACGAACATCGAAATGGGCTACCTGTTCGAAGACCTGGTCCGTCGCTTCAACGAACAAGCCAATGAAGAGGCCGGCGACCATTTCACGCCGCGCGAAGTCATCAAGCTGATGGTCAGCATCCTGTTCACCCACGACGATCTGGTTTACCGGGAAGGCAAGGTCATCAAGATTTACGACCCGACCTGCGGCACGGGCGGCATGCTGTCCGAATCCGACAAGCTGATTCTGCACCCTGAAACCGGCCTCAATCCGGGCGCCAACCTGCAACTCTTCGGCCAGGAGTACAACCCGGAGTCCTACGCCATTTGCGGCTCCGACCTGATGATCAAGGGCGAAGAGGTCAAGAACATCGTTTTCGGCAATACCCTGGGCACCGGCAAGAGCAAGGAAGGATTCGTCGATGGCGATGGCCATCCGGACGAGCGCTTTCATTACATGCTGGCCAATCCGCCCTTTGGTGTCGAATGGAAGCCGGAAAAGGCCAACGTCACCCGCGAGCACAACGAATTCGGCTTCAAGGGCCGTTTCGGCCCCGGCCTGCCGCGTATCAACGATGGTGCGCTGCTGTTCCTGATGCACATGATTGCCAAGATGCGACCGGCGCCGGAAAAGGGCGGTGACGGTTCCCGCATTGCCGTCGTTTTCAATGGTTCGCCCCTCTTCACCGGCGATGCCGGTAGCGGTGAAAGCAACATCCGTCGCTGGATCGTTGAAAACGACATGCTCGAAGCCGTCATCGGCCTGCCCGACCAGCTCTTCTACAACACCGGCATCTCCACCTACGTGTGGATCGTTACCAACCGCAAGCGCCCGGAGCGGGCCGGCAAGATTCAGCTCATCAACGCCACCGAATTCGCCCGCAAGATGAAGAAAAGCCTGGGCGACAAGCGCAAGCGGCTGGGTGACGGCACCGACGGCACCACCAGCCAACCCGATGGTTCACCGAACCACATCGCCGTCCTTACCCGTCTCTACGCCGAGTTCCAGCACGATGTCCGGATGACCCTGGGTGAGATTGAAACCAACATCGAGCCCAAGCGCGACCAGACAAAGTCGCTCTGCGTCAGCAAGATTTTCGACAACCGCGAGTTCGGCTATCTGAAAATCACCGTCGAACGACCGTTGCGGCTCAACTTTGCGGTGACCGACGAACGCATCACGCGCTTCCAGCAAGGCAGTTTTTTCGAATCACTGGCCATTTCGCTCAAGCGCAAGAACAAGGCCAAAATCGAAGAAGAAATTCTCGAAGGCAAAGCCGCGCAAGCTGCCATCCTGGCCGTGCTGCACGCCATGAAGCCAGATTTTGCCGATGGCGGACGGGTCAAGGACCGCAAGCTTTTCGAGGCGCAGTTGAGCGATGCCTTCAAGGCCGCTGATCTGACCCTCGACCTGCCACTGAAAACCGCCTTGCTGGCGCCGGGTGCGCTGGGCGAAAAAGACCCCGGTGCCGAAATCTGCCGCGACCGGAAGGGCAATCCGGAACCCGACGCCGACTTGCGCGACACCGAAAACGTGCCCTTGCCGGAAGATATCGAACTGCCGCTGCCCCTCAATTACGAGAGCAAGACGAACAAGGGCAAGGTCGATGTCGAACCCTTGTTGAAGCGGGTAAAGGCACACTGCCAAGCCTATCTCGAAGCCGAAGTCCTGCCTTACCGTCCCGATGCCTGGATCGAGCACAGCAAGATCAAGATCGGCTACGAAATCCCCTTCAACCGCTATTTCTACGAATACGAGCCGCCGCGCCCGCTGGAAGCCATCGAGGCGGATATCGAGCAACTCGAAGGCGAAATCATGGCCATGCTCAAGGAAGTCACATCATGAGCGAGCTGATCCTCTATCAAACTGAAGACGGCAAGGCCCAGGTCAAGCTGCGGGCGGAAGATGGCAGTGTCTGGCTCAGCCAGGCCGAAATCGCCGAATTGTTTTCAACCACCGTCCCCAATGCCAACATCCACATACGCAACATCCTGAAAGAAGGCGAACAGGATGCGGATTCAGTGATTAAGGAATCCTTAATCACTGCCGCCGACGGCAAACGCTACCGCACCAAACTCTATCGGCTCGAAATGATCCTCGCCGTCGGCTACCGCGTCAAAGGCCCACGCGGCACGCAGTTCCGCCAGTGGGCAAGCACCTATCTCGCCGAATATCTCGTCAAAGGCTTCGTCATGGACGACGAACGCCTCAAGAACCCCGGTGGCTGGGACTACTTCGATGAACTGCTCGCCCGTATCCGCGAGATTCGGGCTTCCGAAAAGCGTTTCTACCAGAAGGTGCGCGATCTCTTTGCCCTCAGCGACGACTACCGGGCCAACGACAGCGCCGCCCAGCTGTTCTTTGCCGAAGTGCAAAACAAGCTGCTCTACGCCGTGACGCAGAAAACCGCAGCCCAAATCATCATCGACCGCAGCAATTCGGATGCCCCGAACATGGCGCTAACCGCCTGGAGCGGCAGCCGCGTGCGCAAGCAGGATGTCATCGTCGCCAAGAACTACCTGACCGCCGACGAGGTGGATACCCTCAATCGCCTGGTCGTCATCTTTCTCGAACAGGCCGAACTGCGCGTCAAGGAACGCAAGCAACTGACGCTCGACTACTGGCGGCAGAACGTGGACCGCCTGCTCGAATTCAACGAACGCCCGGTGCTGCAAGGCGCCGGGCGGATCAGCGCCGAGCAGGCGAAGGACATCGCCCACGAACGCTACGAGGTGTTCGAAGCGCGGCGGCGCAGCGCCGAGGCGCTGGCGGCGGATGCCGAGGATTTGCGGATGCTGGAGTCGCTGGAGAAGCAGGCGAAGGGGAAAGGGAAGTGAATTACCAACCCTATCCGGCATACGGCTCTTCGGTTGCTGCAACTGGAATTGCCTTTCCGGGCGGATGGCCCGTTGAGCGTTTGCGTTTCTCGATCCTTTCTAATCCGGTACGTTCCGAAGTTGCGCATTGGGATGACGAAACCGCTGTTTCCTTTGTACCGATGGATGCGGTTGGCGAGCAGGGTGAAATTGATCCGTCACAGGAAAAGCCACTGGCCGACGTTTACAACGGATACACCTACTTCCTGGAAAATGACATTCTCATCGCAAAGATCACGCCCTGTTTCGAGAATGGCAAAGGTGCCATTGCCAGAGGTTTGAAAAACGGCGTTGGTTTCGGCACGACGGAATTTCATGTGCTGCGTCCACTTCAGGGGATGTCCGAGCGGTGGCTGTATTACCTCACCAAATGTGATTTCTTCCGGAAGATCGGTGGATCGGAGATGCTTGGGGCCGGAGGCCAGAAGCGATTGCCGGAAGAATTCATTCGGAACTTGCGGGTTGGCATACCTTCTTTTTCCGAGCAGGAAAGGATTGCCGCCTTCCTCGACTGGAAAACCGGCCAGGTCGACGCGCTGATAGCGAAGAAACAGGCGTTGATCGAGAAACTGAAGGAAAAGCGGCTGGCTGTGATTACCCAAGCCGTGACCAAGGGGCTTGATCCCTCTGCACCGCTTAAAGATACCCATATTCCTTGGCTGGGTGAGGTGCCGAAGCATTGGGATATCCCTTCGCTGAAAATGCGCTACACCGTCGAGCTTGGGAAAATGCTGGATGAAAAGAAGATCGTTGGTGATCAACTTATTCCCTATCTCAGGAATACGGATGTTCAATGGGATCGCATCAATTTTGACGAATTGCCCGAAATGGATATTTCTGAAGAGGAATATCAGCGTTATACGATCCGTGAAGACGACGTTCTTGTTTGCGAGGGTGGAGAAGTCGGTAGAGCTGCTATTGTCGGTAAGTGTGATGAAGTGTTTGGCTATCAGAAGGCGTTGCACCGTCTCCGCGCAGTGAAGCGCAATGAAAGCCCTCGATTTATCTATTACACCTTGCTATGGGCAGTTGGCACAGGCGTGTTTTCGGTAGAAGGTGCGTCAACGATCGCTCATTTAACCGCCGATCAACTACGTCGCTATCGTTTCCCTCAACCACCTGAGGACGAACAGTTGGATATTGTTGATTTTCTCGATCAAGTGCTTGGTCGACTCGACAAAATGCATGAAAAGATAAATAACGCAATCGCCCGCCTCACCGAATACCGCACCGCCCTGATCACCGCTGCCACCACCGGCCAGATCGACGTCCGCAACGTCGCCATCCCCGCCCATTCCTGAGCCAGTCATGAAAAAGCACACTGAAGCCCGCCTGGAAGATGCCATCGTCGATCAGTTGTGTTCGGTGGGCGGCTATACCTTCGTCGATTACCGCGAAGGCCCGGCCAGGGATCGTTACGACCGGTTGCGGGCGCTGGACCCGGTGCTGGTACTGGACTTCATCGCCGCGACGCAGCCCAAGCCGTGGCAGAGCCTGAACGCGATTCATGGCGCGGAGACGGGCAAGGTGGTGCTCGATCATCTGGTCAAGGAGCTGGACACCAAGGGCATGCTCAAGGTCTTGCGCCAGGGCTTCAAGTGTTACGGCAAGAAGCTGCGCGTGGCGGTGTTTGCGCCGAGCAACCGGATGAATCCGGAGACCTTGGATTTGGTCGAAAAAAACCGGTTGACCGTAACAAGACAGCTTTTTTATGGCGAATCGCACGCCAAGAGCCTCGATCTGGTTTTGTTTCTGAACGGTTTGCCGCTGGTGACGGCGGAGTTGAAGAACCCGCTCTCCGGCCAGACGGTGGAGGATGCCAAGAAGCAGTACAAGAAGGATCGCGATGCGCGCGAGCTGATCTTTGAATTCAAGAAGCGGGCGCTGGTGCATTTTGCCGTGGATCAGGACCAGGTCTTCATGGCGACGCGGCTTTCCGGCGACAAGACGTATTTTCTGCCCTTCAACCTGGGCAACTGCGGCCATGCCGGCAACCCGCCGGCGGCCGATGGCGGTTACCGCACGGCTTATCTATGGCGCGAGGTGTGGCAGCGTGACAGCCTGCTCGACATCTTTGGCCGCTTCATGCATTTGCAGGTGGAGGAAAAACGCATCCTCAGCGACGAGGGGATCAAGAAGATCAGCAAGGAAACGATGATCTTCCCGCGTTATCACCAGCTGGATGCGGTGCGGCGGCTGGTGGCGCATGCGCAAAGCCACGGGCCGGGGCGCAATTATCTGGTGCAGCACTCGGCGGGATCGGGCAAGTCGAACTCGATTGCCTGGCTGGCGCATCGCTTGTCCAGCCTGCATGACGCCGAGGATCGCAAGGTTTTCGATTCGGTGATCGTGGTGACGGATCGCCGCATACTCGACCAGCAGTTGCAGAACACGATTTACCAGTTCGAGCACAAACAGGGCGTGGTGCAGAAGATCGACGAAGACACGCGGCAGCTGGTGCAGGCGCTGGCGTCGGGGACACCGATTGTGATCACCACCTTGCAGAAATTCCCCTTCATTGCCGAAACGCTGGACAAGCTGCGCGAGGAATTGCCGCCCGAGTTGCAGGACGGGCTGTCGATTTCGACCCAGGGCAAGCGCTTTGCGGTGATTGTCGATGAGGCGCACAGCTCGCAGTCGGGCGAAAGCGCGATGGAGTTGAAAGGCGTGCTGAACGCGCATGGCGTGCAGGAAGAAGCGGCCCGCTACGTCCTTGAGCAAGGCGTGGACGAGGACGACGAAGCGGACCAGATGGCCGACGTGGTGCGCGAGATGATGAAGCGCGGCAAGCAGCCCAACCTGAGTTTCTTCGCCTTTACGGCAACCCCGAAATACAAGACGAAGAAAATTTTCGACGAACCGGGGCCGAGCGGCGAGGCACCGTTTCATCTGTACATGATGCGGCAGGCCATCGAGGAACGTTTCATTCTCGATGTGCTGAAGCACTACGTGACCTACGAAGCTTATTTCCGGCTGGTACAGGTGGGCGATGATGATCCGCACGTCGAGCGCAAGAAGGCGGCGCGGGCGCTGGCGCGGACGCTGGCTT
>JAVEWG010000038.1:0-34534 GCA_034004685.1 Rhodocyclaceae bacterium
CAAGGCGGAGCGGTACACCGTTGCCGACTCCAGCACCTTGGCGGTCATAATCAGCATTTCCGAGGTGGATATGCTGATTTCCTGGTCCTCTGTCGCCGACCGGCTGAACCGCACCCCGGCCTCGATCGGTTCGAGGGGGCGGGTGAGTTCTTCGCGTGTCCTTCCGGTTTTTCCCTCAATGATTGGCCACCAAGTTTTTGGGACAACCTTCTTTTTTTTTGCCGCTCCCACTGCTTGCGCTGATATCCCTAAAAACGCCGCTAAATCTACATCTTGTTCAACTTTTGCGGCATCCATTATTCGGTCATAAACGATATCGGCTGGGATATTTTTCATGGGGCAGTTGTTTTCCGATTGATTTCCATTTGAATACCGATTAAAAGTCAATCATGAATAAAGCAGAAATAAAACGTCAACTCAAAATAGCTGGCGTAAAACAAAAACAAATTGCCGAAAAATGTGGGGTTACCCCGCAATTCGTCAATCAAGTTGTCTCTGGCAAGAGGACAACCATCTCGGTCGTGGCCGCCATCGCCGACGCCATCGGCCGGCCAGTGGCCGAGGTCTTCCCGGATCAGGAGTCGTTATGAAAAACTTTGTCGGTGCCAATATCACCTATCGTTTGCCGTTCCAGGTCGCCAAGAAGCAGGGGACGGTTGTTTCTATCCGCGCGCATCAAGGGTCGTCCGTCCTGGTGCTCGACAACGGAGACGAACTGTTGGAACCGCCTAGCTATTGCTGGTGGCAACCGCATCGGCCAACCTGTTGATTGCCGAGGCGATGTCTGAAAGGGCCGAAGCAATGTCGCGGCCAGTATCGTGCACGGTCATGGTCAAGCCTTCAATCGCCCCCTGCCCTGTGGGGTCGATTGATGCGCCGCCAAAGGTCAAAAGGCGCATCTCGTTGGCGAGGTGATGGATTGCATTGGCAATGGCTGGTTCGTTGGTCATGGCTGGCCTCTTTTTTGATGTTTAGACGCAAAAACCCCCGGACCCTGGGCAGACCTTGGGTGCGATGCTTGGCGGCATCACCAATCTATCAGGGTTCGGGTTTTTGACAAGGGGAAACATGGAGGGCAACGTGGCGGCAAAAAAGGACATCAAGATGACGGTGATGATCGATGAGGCCATGCAGGCCGATCTGGGCCGGTTGGCCTTTGCCTGCGATCTAACCCCGTCCGATCTGGTGCGGTCTTGTATCTCGCTCAGTCTGCCGGTGTTCATGGCCCGACCCTCCCTTATCGCTATTTTACCGACCCTGCCCACCGATCCCAACCGGGAGTTTGCCGGATGATCACCGGGCAACCCATTCCCGCCCTGCCACAAGTCACCGAGGCCGAGGTGGTTGCGGCCAGGCTGCGCGCCCTGGCGGCCGACCTGCTGCGCCAGGCCGAGGCCTTGGAGGCCACCGCGCCCAAACGTCCGACCCAACCAAAACGCCAGCGCCGCTCGCTAGTCGAGTTGGCCAAGGAGGAGTCATGCACCAGGTAGCTAACGCCATCCGCCGTTTTGAGCGCTCCCCCCTGGCCGGGGTTGCCACCGTGGTCCTCTGGTGCGCCATGCTCATGGGCACCCTGCTCTATATCACCCGGCTGGTGTGATCATGCCAGCCCGTCACCCGTTCCCCCCCTCCCAGCGCTGGTGCGGCCCTGCTGCCGGCAACGGGAGTTCCGCGCCCGACCTCCCACCTTTGACCTCCTTACGCCACGACAACACCCTGGCGGCGTCACAGCGAGCAAGCGGGGCGGACGCCGCCACCCCTGGTGGCGAGGAGTTGTGGGACATCTGCCGCATGGCCGCGCAGATGTGGCGGCTTGGCCTGACCCCGGAGGAGATCGGCGTGTTCGTGGCCTGCCGCATTGCCGAGTTGCCGCGCTATCAGGCAGATGAGGCCGGCCATGATTGAGATCACGGTCAAGGGCGACAAGCAGGTTGCCGCCATGCTGGCGGACGTGCCAAAGCAGGCTGGGAGAGCGGCCGAGCAGGCGCTTGATCGCACCGCTTATGCTATCCGCAAGGATGAGAAAGACGAGATGCGCAAGGTGTTTGTCTCGCCGGTCCCATATACCATCAACTCGCTCAAGGTTACACCAACTCGAGGGCACAATATGGTGGCCATTGTCGGGTTTAAGGAACCGGAGCGCATGGCCCAGCATTACCTGATCCCCCAGGTAGAGGGGGGCAAGCGCAAGCTCAAGGGCTTTGAGCGTGGGGTTGATATGGGCGAGATGGTGCCGGGCCAGAGCGTTAAGCTCGATCGGTACGGCAACGTGCCAGTGCGGACGCTCAAGGCGGCGCTTGAGGGCATGCGCAAGGATAGCAGGGCCTATGTGGTGATCAAGCACCACAAGACCTTGCCGCCTGGTTTGTATCAGCGATTTAAGACCGGCAAGGGCTTTGGCAAGGGGTTACGCAAGGCGCCCTTGCAAAGGGGTCAGTCACGCGGTCGGTACACCTCGGCGGTGTTGGCGCGTGGGCTCAAGCCGATCCTGCTGCGAGGCAAGCAGGGTGATGCTGTGCTCCCTCGACTTGACTTCTATGGGGTTGCGCATGCCACCTTCAAGCGTGTCTTCATGCCTATCTTCTGGACCCACCTTGATCGCCAGTTGTCACGATGAGCACACACACCCCTTGCACCCCTTCCAGGGTTCAATCAGGGCGGAGTTGCCCCCTTCCTGGCTGCGTCGGGTCCTCCCGGCCGCCTACGCTTTGCGGGCATTTCGCGCCGCGGCGGATGGGTCCATTTGTAAAATGGGCCGCCGGTGAAAAAATGAAACTTTATGGGTGGAAAACGGCGTGAGCGAGTTGGCCAAACAGATCGAGCAGCGGGCCAGGGAATTGATGCCGGAGCCATCCGCCGGTGTAGACCTCCCGGATGATTTTATCCGCCAGTGCCTTGATGCCAACGAGCGTGGCGACGGCATCTTGTATGCCACCATCAACCAGGGCCGACACCTCTACAACACTACGCCCAAGGATGGCGAGTGGCTCTCCTGGCAGGGCCATGTTTGGGCGGTGGATGAGTTTCGGTCGTCGCTCGAAGCGGTAGAGGCCGTGGCTATGGCCTACCAAGGTTATGCCGACCGGATAGCGTCCGAGATCGACGACTGGTCACTCAAAAAAACCGATGAAGACTACTGGCGCATCAGCCTGCACAAAAAACTTGAGTCGCGGGTCGATCGTCTCCGTACCGAAAACGGCGCAAAAAAAGCCCTGGCCTGGGCTCCGGTGGTTGATCTGTCCATGGCCTGCCGCGAGGTGGATCTGGATAACCAGCCCTGGCTGCTCCCATGCCGCAATGGGGTGATCGATCTCCGCACCGGCGTGCTCCTTCCGGGCCATCCGGCCGACTTGATGACCCGAGCCATTGATATCGACTACGATCAGCACGCGGACAGTAGCGAGTGGGCGGCCTTTGTCGCCGAGGTCACCGGATCAGATGAGGTCGCCGCCTTCCTGCGCCGCTTTTTTGGCTATGCCGTCACTGGCCACAGCTACGAGCAAAACATTGCCGTGTTCATCGGCGGTGGCCGCAACGGCAAGGGCGTGCTCTTTTCCTGCCTGGCGGCCGTCCTCGGGCCCTACTACCACGTCATCTCCCCGGCCATGCTCACCGAGCAAAAGGTGGATCCAAGCCCCAACGCGACCAGCGAGCACAAGTATGCTCTCATGCGCAAGCGCCTGGTCGTCGCCGGCGAAAACAAACGCGGCCAGCGCATCGACGCCGGCCAGATCAAGGGCCTGACCGGCGACGACCGCATCGAATGCCGGCCCAACTTCGGCAAGACCATAAACTTCGACCCCACCCATACCCTCTGCCTGCACACCAACCACATGCCGGTGGGGATAGGAGCCGAGTTCAGCCTGCTCCAGCGGCTGCTGCGCATCGATTTCCCCTGGGCCTATGTGGATGATCCAGAGGCCGAGGCCCGTAAAAACCCCAAAATGGCGGGATCATTCCGGCCCAAAGACCGCCACCTCAAAGATCGGCTCATGGCCAACAGGCAGGGTATCCTCCGCTGGTTGATAGATGGCTGCCGAGAGTGGCAGCAGGTGGGCCTGGATCCCCCGGTCTCGATCCAGGCCGCGGTTGATCAGATGCAGCGCGATGCCGACTACATTGGGCTGTTTGTCGAGGATTGCCTCCAGGCGGACAATATTGCCGGCAGCTACAGCTATTTTGCCATCATCTACGCCGCATTTTACTGGTGGTGGGACAACAACCGGGGCGATACCAAAAGCTGCCCAAAAAAGCCGACTGTGGCGAGAGAGTTGCGCGAACGCGGTATTGACGTGCGCAAAGAAGGCGGCAACATCAAGCTCTTCGGGCTCAAACTGCACCAGGATATAAACATCCACGAGATCGAAGCCGTGGCCGAGAGGTTGAACCGTGCCCGTTAAGTCATCCTGCTATCCTGGTTGTCATCCTGGTCCATCCTGCAACGCATCTTTTTGTTGTTTCGAGCAAAACGAGCCTAAGCAGGATAGCAGGATGCTTTTTGCGCGCGTACGCGTACGCGCCTTTTACCCCAAGCAAAAAAACGGAAAACTCTATGCGCGCACGTCATATATTCATCCTTTCATCCTGATATATACGTAACGTACTAATATATATGTATAAAATGAGCAGGATGAAGCAGGATAAACACCAGGATAGCAGGATGAGTTTATGAGTACCCTCGTTTCCCTGGCCGAACAACATGGATTGCGCCGATCCGGCCAGCGATGGTCGGGACGGTGCCCCAAGTGCGGAGGATCGGCCGCCACCGACAGGTTTGTGCTGTTTGCCGATGGCGGATTCAAGTGCTTCTCCTGTGGCTGGGCCGGCGATCGCATCACCTGGCTTCGCGAAATGGAGGGCATGAGTTGCCGCGAGGCCCACGATCACGAGGGCCTGTCCTGCTCGCCCTCCTGCCCGCAGTATGGTCCCTGTCGCCAGGGCAAGCCCACGGTGGTGCCGCGCCGCCGGTCGCCCCAGCCGCAACGGGCGACCCAACGCACCACCACCGTTCCGGTGAGCGCAGAGGCCGAGGCCCCTGCTCCCTGGCGATGTTGGGGCGAAGAGCTGCTCGCCCAGGCTATCACCTGCCTGGCCAAGCGGCCGGAGGATATCGCCTGGCTGGCCGGTCGCGGGGTCAGCCCCGAGGCCGCGGGAGTGGCCGGCCTGGGCTGGATGCCATCGGACCGCAAGATCCCGCTCGCCCGCCTGGGCCTGCCCGTGGCCGATGATGGAAAAACCGAGCTGTGGATCCCTGGCGGGCTGCTCATCCCCATCCGCGACCGTAACGGCCGGCTCCTGCGCCTGCGCGTTCGCCGCACGCCAGAGGCCCAGGCTCGGTTTCTGCCGGAGCGCAAGTATCAGGAGATCAAGGGCGGCGGCCGTGGTCCGCTGGTCATCGGCACTGGCCTGGAGCGGCCGCGCGGGGTGGTGGTGGTCGAGGCCGAATTAGACGCCCTGGCCGTGGCCTCGGCCTGCCCCGATGTGGTGGTCATCGGCCTAACTACGGTCGCCGCCGGTCTGCCGGACTGGCTGCACCGGATCTGCTCGGCCGCCCCGGTGATCCTGGTCGCGCTCGACGCCGACCAGGACAAAGACGGCAAGCCCGGACCAGGGCAACGCGCGGCCCAGCGCTGGGCGGCCACCTGGCGGCAAGCGCGGTACTGGCCCATGCCCGCGGGAAAAGATCCGGGGGAGTATGTGCGCGACCACCAGGGCAATCTGCGCGCCTGGATCAATGAGGGGCTGCCGCCAGCGCTCTCCCTCGCCAAACCGCCGGTTTCTGCCGTTTTATCCCCTCCGGTCGTCCCGCAGCCGGATGTTGCCCTTTCACCTGCTTGTTCGTTGGTCGGGGGGAAGGGGGAGGCTGTTGTCTATACCTGCACGATCGAGGGGTTCGAGGTGTGGCTGACCGATGATCAGGCCGAGTGGCAGGCCCTGGCCGCCGAGGGCAAGGTGGTTTTTTCCACCAACGAACTGGCCCGGCTCAAGGTGGCCCTGGTGGGCCTGGAAGGCGAAGCCCGGCGGCAGGCGGTGCAACGGGTGATCGAGTTGAAGCAAGTGTTTGGCGCGGCCTGGATCCGCCGGGGCGCGGTGGTGCAACCCCTTGAGGAGGAAAAAGTGTAATGTCCAGAAAACTGTTGATAGCCCTGTTGATCCTGGCCACCCTTACCGGCTGCCCTGGCCCGGTACTGACCCAATACGACCTTGATGGCGAGATTGCCCGAGTCAATAGCCGCACTGCCTGCGTACAGGCCCTAGCCGCAGCCGAGCAGGCCCGCGCCGACGCCATCGCCCGCATGCCCGAGAGCCAGCAGGCCCTGGCCATGATGGCCGATGCCATGGCCAGGCAGAGCGAGGCCCTGGCCGGGAAAGACCGCTGCGCCAGCGGCATGGGCGCGCAGGAGGCGCGGGTGCGCATCGCCGAGAGCCAGAACAAGGCGGCCGATGGCATTATCGGCTCGCTCGCCCGCACCACCCTGATTGGCTTGGGCATTGTCGAGGGCGCGGACGTGGTCAAGACCGCGCTCAAGCAGAGCGGCAACCACACCGCCACCACCATCACCGGCGACGGCAACTCCACCAGCCATGAGCACAACCAGGTGGTGAGCAACGTGGAAAACAATATCAAGACCGGCGATGAGTCCACTGGCAACGTTGACCTGACCAACCCAAACGTCAGCGGACCGGATAACAGCACCAACGAGACCATCCACGAGGCCGCGCCAGCCGCCACCCCGGCGGCCGATGAACCGGAAGCCGAGGCCGAAGCGCCAGCGACCGAAGCCGCCGAGGCCGAATAATGGCAGCGGACAACCTGGCCGGGATCGGCGAGCGCGAACGCATCAGCTTGGGTGGCGAAAATTTTTACCTACTGGTGGTGCTCGAAAACGGGGTGCCCTCGATCACCGCCACGGTCCCGCACGAAAACCGGCCAGACCAGGCCGACCTGCGCCAGGTGGTGGAGATGGTCTGCACCCGCGCCTCAGCTATGATCGCCCGGCTGATGGAGGCAGCAACATGACCGTGCAACGCACCTCCTGGTCGGGTGGATTGCCGGCCGCGCTCCGCACCACCACCGCGCCGCTCGGTCTGCGCAGCAAGAACAGCCACGGCAGCAAGCAGACGCTCAATGCCGGCGGCATCCGCGTCCGCATCTGCCCGGCCACCAGCAACCTGCCCACGCGCATGACCCGGCCGGCCTGGGATGCCCTCTGCCGGTCCACCCAAGAGCGTGAGGCCGGAGCCGTGCGCAGCGAGCTGGGCTGCACCAAAAACACGCACGGTCACCGCCGGCGGCTCAACTGGTGCGCCGAATGCCAGGGCAAGCACCTGCCTCCTGGCCTGGAATTTATCGATGCGGTCGAACTGGCCGCCACCATCAAACAACGGGAGGGGAAAACAATGGGAACGACAGCCAGGAAGAAGGGAAACAAGTGCGCCAATTGCGGCAAATCACCCACCGCCACCAATAGTTGCGGCGGCGAACAAGTGTGCTCGTCCTGTGCCTCCGTGATTGGATCGATCCGTCACCGTCCGGAGGCGGTGTTGCGAGCTATCAGGAAGACCGCACCGGAGCTGCTTGGCCAGCCGGTCCAGATCGAGGTGGAGAGCAAGGCTCTTGCCCGCATCGCCGAGATCGTCGGCTACACCGGCGAGGATGGGGATGGATTGATTGCCGCGATCGAGGCGGCAACAGCCAAACCGGTGGAAGGGCCTTGCGAGCGCAGCGAAGCAATGGCCGGTGGGCTGCTCGATCTCGCCCGCGCCCTGGGCCTGCCCGCCACCACCGAAACGCCCGAGGAGGATATCTGGCGGGCGGCGATGCAGACAGCGGCCCTGCGGGAAGAAGCCGAGCGACAGTTGGATTACACGCGCCGTCTGGGCCTGCGCAAAAACGATGTGATACGGGATCAGGCGGCCGGACTGATCGCCATCAAATCCGCCATCGGTCTGCTCGAAGATGCCGAGGTGAGCGAGATCATCGGCGCTATCGCCGAACTAACCCAAGCCCTGGGCCGTTTCCGTAACCTGGCCGCGGGGGCTGATGAGCGGGCAGACAGGTTTGCCCAGGCGGCCGAGCAGGCTCAAAGTTCGGCCGATCTGCTCCTTGCCGAGAAAAACTTGGCCGATGAGCGTGCGGATGTTGCTGAGGCGCAGGTCACCGCGATCCGGGCAGCCCTGCAAGCGCAAGAGTCGGACGAATCCACGATCGAGGTCGCCGAGCGCCGCATGGTCGCCCTGGCCAAACTCGATAAAATGTACGGCGAGAGCGAGGCGCGGATCGGCGCGGCCGAACGCAGGGCCGAGGCCATGACCGCCGAAAATAATCGCCTCAACGACCTGCTCGCCGCCCAAAACGAGACCGTGGCCGACTATATTGACCCATATCGTCAGGCAATGGCCGATTTTGGTCTCCGCGTCCTCCGGGGCGAAGCCTGCCTGACATTCTCGGGGAGATAACGGTGAGCTAAGCCGCTGGCCTGAGATTTAGCCGCTTTCGGAACCAGCTTATTTCCAGTCGGCTTGAGCGTATTGTTATGCCTATTTTTGAATTTACAGTATCGCAAACGATACTTGTCGAAGCAGATGACAGTATTCACGCCCACCAAGTTGCCAAAGACTGTATCACGGAACTTGATTGGCAAAATTACCATGTTGAATTTGAACAAGAGGTATTGAGCCAAGAAGACCTCAATCCCTCCGAGTGGGATGTTCAGTGCATTCCTTATGGTGGAGATGGAAACACCCGCCTCAAGGATTTGCTTCCGGTGGCATAACAGTGCAGATCAGACAAAGTTCCCCCAATCCCATGAATAAATCAACATTTTCAACAGCCACCCTCTGCGCCTGGTGCGGTGCGGCAATCCAACTCCCGGCCGACCATGTCGAGGACCTGCTTGACATGGCCTCGGCCGCGCTCTGCCCCCCCTGCGAGGAACAGATCGCCAGTGGGGAAGTTTCTTGGCCTGTTAAAATGGAGCACAACAAATAAATCAGGGCGCGGCATGGCTAGGCTCGGCCAGGCAAGGGCATTCCGTTAGACGGCTGCCGCTCAAGGGCGGTGGCCGCCTGCCGGAAGGCGGCCGGGGCCTGGCAAGGCATGGCACGGCGTGGCGTGGCGCGGCAAGGCAAGGAATCCCCAACGCATCCGGAGGGGTCGCGGTGGGGCAAACAATCAATGTTAATCGGGAGGCTACAATGGAAACGTTGCAACTGCGCATCATCGGCGATTCGCCCATCCTAATGCACTCGGACCGGCTGGCAAATCCGCTGGACCCGCTGAAAAAGGAAATGGCCCTTTACACCGGAAAGCGCAAAAAAACTGACGAAGACCATGAAATGATTGCTTTTCTGGAGTGGAAGGCGGCCATGTATTGGGATGTCAAGGCCGGCCCCTATCTGCCGGGCCGGATGCTGAAAAGCGCGCTTATCCGCGGCGCAACCAAGAGCAAGGACGGTCCTAAAATAAAAACCGGCGCGGTGGTGCTCACCGACAAGGCTCCGCTGGAGTACGACGGCCCGCGCGACCAGGCTGCGCTGTGGGGACTGGGCACATGGACCGACATGCGGTCCGTGGTGGTGCAGCGGGCTCGACTAATGCGCTGCCGGCCGATCTTCCCGGAGTGGTCGGCGCGTTTTGAGGTGGTGTTTGACCCGGCGGTGATCGACCAGCGTGATTTGCTGCGGATAGCCGAGACCACCGGGCAAATGGTCGGCCTCGGGGACTATCGGGTGGAGCGTGGCGGCGATTTCGGGCGGTTCCATGTGGAGGTGGCGGCATGAAAGACGCGCACGAATCGGCCATTGATGCTCCGTTCGAGCAGATAGGCACTACTGGCCCGGCTGGACCAGACCAGCAACTGCTTGAGCCAAGCGACCCGGTGGAGCGAGGCTTGCTTCGTTTTGTGGCGTCCGGGCACGGCTACGGAGACGTGGTGCCAACGGAATGGTTTCGTGAGGTGTTCCATATCGACCCGCCCCGGCGGCCCGAGGACGTAGACCGGAATCGCATGTATTTTGCCGACTGTTTGGGCAAGCTGCGCAAGCGGCTGCTGATCGAGCGCAAGCTGCTGCTGCGCACGGTGGCCGGCGTGGGCCAAGAGGTGGTGCGGCCGGCGGAACAAACCGACTATGCTATGCAGATGGCCCAGGAAGCCATCCGGCGGGAAATCGACCGAGCCAGCAACCGGGTGCGGCATGTGAATATATCCATGCTCAGCGCCAGCGAGCAGGCAGAGAACCGGGACGCACAAGCGAAATTGAGTTTTTTTAACGCCCGCAAAATGGATAAATTGTCTCTGCTGCCAGCAAACGCCCCGCTCTGCCCCCCCTGCGAGGAAAACAACGAATGAACCGAGACCACCTCACCGGCACCGCCTTGGATATCGTCGAGCAGTGCGATTTTCTGGCCGAAATCCTGATCGAGAAGAACCGCCAGTATGGCGACAGCGCCCTTAACCCGGTGCGCATCTTCAGCAGCGCGGACCCGGCCGAACAACTCCGGGTGCGGATCGACGACAAGCTCAGCCGCATCCGCACCGCCGCCGACGACGACCTCGAAGACCCCCTGCTCGATCTTACCGGATACCTGGTGTTGCTGCTCATCGCCCGCCGCCGCCAGGTCGCCAGGGCGGCCCGCCAGGCCAGTCCGCCGCCGCTGGCCGCCATCGAGAGCGACGACGACCCGGCCGTTTACAATCCGGACGACTGGCAGCCCATCCCCGACCCGGATCAACCTCGCCGGGTCGAGGACCTCGGCTATTTCTGCCTCAGAAAAAATTAAAAAAAACACATGGAAAAAATAGACCTCAATTTTGATAACGACCTGCTCGAATTCGACCTCGACCAGGATATCCCCGGTTTCGACCTCACCCCCGCGCCCGATACCGCCGCCTTGGTCACCGACACCGTCCGCATCCGCCGCTATCCCCGGCCTGCCCCGCACCTGGTCCGCTACGAGCGAGCGGTGGACCTGGCGGCCAGCCTGCCCGACCTGGACGAGGGCGAGGCCCTCTTTGCCCTGGTCAGCGGCAACTTTATTTTTGGCGATCTGATCGAGGCCCTCCTGGTCGAGCGCAACTGGTACGCCGATTCCCTGCTCATTGCCACCCTCAGCCTCGGCCTGGAAAACGTGGACAGCCTGCGCAACCTCCAGCAGGGCAACTATGTCGGCGACCTCGGCCTGGTGGTCTCGGATTTTTGGTACGCCCATGAGCGCCGCGCCGGCGGCGGTGTGCCCTATATCGAGGCCACCCTTGGGACTGATCCCCGCTTCCGCTTCGCCGCCGCCGGTCTGCACACCAAGATCACCTGTTTGCGGACCAGTTGCGGCCGTTCCCTGGTCCTGCATGGGTCCGCTAACCTGCGCAGTTCCCGCAATTTGGAGCAGCTCATGATCGAGCGTTCCGAACCATTGCATGATTTTAACGCCGCCTGGATCAATCACCTCCTGGCGGAATTTTCCGCAAACCCCAAATCGCTCAGAGGAGACAAACTATGGCAGACTCTACCGGAACGACCAACAACCAAGGCAGCAGACCTTCATGGAAAGCTGGGAAAACCGCAGCCAGCCTCCGCAAAATCAGCCGCCGCAAACCCCAACGCAAAAACTAACCCATGATCGACCTGCTCGCCAACGAGACCATCGAGGCCATCAAGCAGGCCGGGGCCACCCCGGCCGAGCTGCGCAAGGCCGGCCTGCTGACCAACGATGTCAAGCGGGCCATGGTCGCGCTCAACGATGAGTCCTCTTTGAGCAACCGCCGCAACCTGGCCGACGCCGAGTCAGCCCAGGCAGAGTTCGTCGGCGAGCTGGTCGATCGGTATATTGGTGGCGGGTCTGATCGAGCAAGATCAGCCGACCGCTTCCGCACCCGCAAGGCCGCGCTGGATTGGCTGCGCGACCAGGGCGCCACTATCAGCCAGGGCAAATTTTATCAGGATTGCGAGGCGGGCCGGGTCATGGTGGCTCCGGACAAGACCGTCTCCAAGTTCGAGGTGAGCGAATACCTGCGCTCGCTCCAACGCCAGGTGACTCCGGATCTGCAATTGCTTGACCGCCAGAGCCGCAAAGAAGCCCTGGAAATCCGCCGGCTCGAATTAGAGGTGGCCAAGCGAGAGATGGAGCACCGCGCCGCCGAGGCTGAGTGGCTCCGCGCCGAAACGGCCTGGGCCGCGGTGGCGGCACTGCTGGGCCAGGTGCTCGACAACCTGCGCCACCACTTCCACCAGGCCGCGCCCGAACTGGTGCACCTGGCCGGAGGCGAGCCGGAACGAGCGCCCGAGCTGTACGAACAGTGCGAACAGGTGATCGGCCGGGCCATGGCCGATATCCAGCCCACCGTGCAGGGCATCTTTGCCGAGGAGGAGGTGGACGATGAGCAATGATGATATCTTAGTGGGAATGAAAGAGATCTGCGCCTACCTCAAGGTCAGCCGGAGGGTGGTCAACCGATGGATGCGGGAGCACCCCGACATCCCCATCCGCCGAGACGGCGGCCTCCACTCCGACGCCTCCCTGCTGCGCGACTGGCGCCGGCGCCTGGTGGAGCATCGGGACCAGCCGCCACCCGTCAACCCCTAAAACGCCACCACATCGCGCTAAAAACGCACGTTTCCGCATCAACTCCGCACGTCCCCGCCCCACCCCAAAAACACCGGGTAGGATAGGCCCAGCCGGCCCCTGTGCCCTTGCGCCCCTCCCGCAGACTTCTCCCGTAGCGGCATGGCGGCCGGCCCTCTTCCGAGGCCCGGTCCATGTCCGTTGCTGCCGCTCAAACCAGCCTGATTCCCCGCCGTGTGCCGCTGCTGTCGGTGCTGCCGCCATCTGTGCGCGCGCGCTTGAGCGGCCAACCCCTGCCCGCCCTGCGCGTTCCCGGCCAGGTGCTGCGCCGCGCCCGTATCCCCCAAAAAATAAAAGTCTCAGACTGGGCGCTGGCCAACCGTATCGTTGCCGATGGCCCCCATGAGGGTCCGTGGCGGCATGAGTATGCCCCCCATACCATCAAGATCATGGACACCTATGCCCAGCCTTGGGTGCGGGAGATCTGGTTTTGCGGGGTCGAGCAGAGCGGCAAAACCAACACCATGATGAATTGCCTGGGCTGGGCCATCGATTGCGATCCGGGCAATATCTACTACCTCATGCCCACCGAGGATACCGCCGCCAAGATCGTGGGCGGCAAGATCAAGCCCCTGCTGCACCGCTCCGGCCGCCTCACCCGGCTGGTCTCACCCCGCCAAGATGACACCACCCTCTCCCGCATCCATTTGCGCAACGGCGTAACCCTGTTTCCGGCTCACGCCAACTCGGCCAGCAGCATGGCCACCTGGGCCGCCAAGCACTGCTTTGGCGATGAGGTGGACAAATACCCCGCCATGGCCGGCAAGGAAGCCGACCCCATCACCCTGATCAAAAAACGGAACCGGACCTATCGCGGCCGCTACAAGCGTTTTTTTGCCAGCACCCCCGCCGGGATGTTTATCAGCAAGGGCCTGGCCGCCTGCCATCAAATCTGGGAGTACCGCGAACGCTGCCCCCATTGCCAGCACCTGGTGCGGCTGGCGGCCGAGCACCTCGCCCTGGCCGAGTCCGACACCGTGGAAACGGTCGAGCGCGACGGCTGCCAGGTCGGCTGCCCCACTTGCGGAGCGCTCTGGACCGAGGCCGAGCGGTTGCGGGCTATCCGCACCGGGGCCTGGATTGCCACCAAGGGCGGCGACCTGACCCGGCCGGCGCGGGTGGGCTTCCACCATCGCGCCTGGGACTGCCTCGATATCCCCCTCAACGAGATCGCCGCGGCCTGGATCAAGGCCCAGACCGGCAGCCTGGCCGACAAGATCGCCTGGGCCAATGGCTATGAGGCCATGGATTATGTCCATGAGCAGCGCGACCGCGACGAAGACCAGATTCTCCGCCTGGTCGATCCCAGCCAGCCACGCGGGATCGTGCCGCGTGACACCGCCACCCTGCTGCTGCTGGTGGATACGCAGCGTCGCGGCTTTTTTTATCAGGTGCTGGCCTGCGGCTATGGGCCGGACGTGGCCACCTGCCTGATCGACCACGGCTTTGTCGAGCGGTTTGCCCACCTCGCCGACCTGTCCGAGCGGGAATGGCTCGACCCGGATGGCAAGGGCTACCGCTGCCAGGCTGCCTTTATCGATTCCGGCGGCGGCACCAACCCGGACCACCCCAAGCACAGCCGAACCGCCGAGGTGTATGAGTTCTGCCGGCAAAATCCCCGCTTCAAGCCGCTCAAGGGCCGCCGCACCCAAGCCCAAAGCTGGCGGGTGACCCGGCTCGACTACTACCCCAGCCGCGATGGCCGCAAGGTCCCGCTGCCGGGCGGGATCAACCTCTATACCATCAACGTCACCGACTACAAAAACGACCTGGCCCACGTCCTGCTGGTCGAGCCCGGCGGACCGGGCGGCCTGCGCCTGCACGCCGACACCCGCGCCGACTATGCCGGCCAGATGTGCGCCGAGTACCAAGACGAACGCGGTTGGTGGATCTGTCCGCGCAACCGGCCCAATCACCATTGGGACCTGGGCGTCTATGGCCGCGCCGCCATTGATATCATGCGCCTGCGCGACCGCCGCCGCAAGCGCAAGCGGCCGGAAGTGACCGTCTACAGCAAGGGAGTTGAGATCTAATGGCCGGAATCACCGTGGAGATTGCCAACGCCCGTTTGACCGCCTACCTCGACGCCGAGGCCAAGATCCTCAAGGGCCAGCGGGTGGACCTGGACGGCCAGGCCCTGACCCGCGCCGACCTGGCCGCGGTCCAGCGCGGCATTGAACTATGGCAAGGCAAGGTCTCGCAGTTGACCGGAGCCGGCAAGGTGCAGGTCCGGCGGATGGTGCCGGTATGAGCCGCCTGCCCACCACCGTGACCGTTGGAGGCCGTACCGTTGCGGTGCGCCCGACCCTGATCGACCGCCTGGTCAACTGGCGCGACCCGATCAAAGGGGCGGCCCGCTACCAGGCTCGCCTGCGCATGGCCATGGTGGGCGGCTACAACGCCGCCGACCGCAACCGGCCCGTCAATCAGCGCGGCTGGCGGAGCGAGCGGGACGCCGCTTCTATTGTGGCCGCCGATGCCGCCACCCTCCGCGCCGAAAGCCAGGACATGGTGCGCAATTCGCCCGTGGGCGGAGGCGCGATCAAGCTCAACGTGACCAAGGTGGTGGGCCGGGGGCTGGTGCCCAAGGCCCAAATCGACCGGGATCTGCTCGGGTTGGATGATGAGGCCGCCGACGCCTGGGAACGCAATGCCGAGCGAGAATACCACCTGGCCACCGGAACCCGCGAAATCGACGCCGAGCGCTGCCTGCCCTTCGCCCTGTTGCAGGGCCTGGCCTTCCAAAAGGTGCTTGAAGATGGGGACGTGCTGGTCAACCTGCCCCGCTTCGCCCGTCCCGGCTCCCCTTACCGACTCAAAGTCGAGCTGATCGAGGCGGCCCGAGTCTGCAACCCAAAGGGCCAAGCCGACACCGCCACCCTGGTCCAGGGCGTGCGCGTGGATGCGCACGGCGGTCCGGCAACCTACTACGTCGCCAGCCGCCACCCTGGCAGCCTGCGCCGGGGCGCCCTGGCCGAGCCGATCACCTGGCAGGAACTGCGCGCCTTTGACAGCGGCGGACATCCGCTCGCCCTGCTGCTCATGGACAAGCAGCGGCCGGGCCAGCCGCGCGGGGTAGCCTATCTCGCCCCGGTGATCGAACTGATCAAACAGCTTGGCCGCTACACCGACGCCGAAGTCATGGCCGCGGTGATCAACGGCATGCTCACCGCGGTGGTCTACAACGACACCGGCGTCCCGGATCTGGGCGAGGAAGAGGATGACACCTTGTCCGAGGGCGAGCAGCGTACCTCGACCAGCGGCGACATGAGCCGGATGACCCTGGGCAATGGCTCCATTATCGGCCTGCCGGCCGGAGCGGGCAACCGCATCGAAGTGATCGACGGCAAACGGCCCAACATCAATTTTGATCCCTTTGTCCTGGCCATGCTCCGCCAGATCGGCATGGCTCTGGAAATCCCGTTCGAGCTGCTGGTGCGCCACTTCACCTCCAGCTACTCGGCCAGCCGCGCCGCCCTGGAAGAGGCCTGGGACTATTTCCAGCGCCGCCGGGCCTGGCTGGCCAGCCAACTGTGCCAACCCATTTATGAGGCCATCCTCACCGAGGCCATTGCCAGCGGCCGCTTGACCGCGCCGGGCTTTTTCGCCGACGCCCGCCTCCGCCACGCCTGGCTGGGCACCCTCTGGCAAGGCGACGCGCCCTCGACCCTGGATCCGGTCAAGGAGATCGAGGCCGCCCGCGCCCGCATCGATTTGCGCCTGACCACCCGCGCCGAGGAACGCGCCCGCCTGGTCGGCGGCGATTGGGAGGCCAGCCTGCCCCAGATGCGCCGCGAACAAGAGCTGCTCGAACAACACCACCTCACCCCCGCGCCGGCGGCCGTGCCCGCCCCGGCCGAACAACCATCACAGGAGCAGGAAGACGATGCGGCTGCTTGACATCATCAACGCACCCTGGGCCATCACCCCGGAGATGCTGGGCGAGATCCAGTCCATCTACGGCCGCCATCTGCGCGGCGACAAGATCGACCTGGCCAGCCTGTCCGCGGCCACCGGCATTGCCTTTGACAATCAGCCCAAGGGCTACCGGGTGGAAGACGGCGTGGCGGTGCTGCCGATCGATGGCGTCATCGCCAAACGGATGAACCTGTTTACCAAGATTTCCGGCGGGACCAGCAGCGAACTGGTCGGCCGGGATTTCCAGGCCGCCCTGGCCGACCGGGCCGTGCAAGCCATTGTCCTCGCCATTGACAGCCCTGGCGGGACCGTGGACGGCACCCCGGAACTGGCCGATCTGATCTTCCAGGCCCGCGGGCAAAAGCCGATCGTGGCCGTGACCGATGGCATGATGGCCTCGGCCGCCTACTGGATCGGCTCGGCCGCGGACCAGGTGTTTATTTCCAGCGAGGTGGCGGTGACCGGCTCAATTGGCGTGGTCACCAAGCATGTGGACCTGAGCGCCGCCGAGGCCAAGCAGGGCATCAAGACCACCGAAATCTTCGCCGGCCGCTACAAACGCATCGCCAGCCAGTACGGGCCGCTCAGCGCCGAGGGGCTGGCCTATATCCAGGAGGCGGTGGACCACGCCTATTCGGTGTTTGTCGAGGCGGTGGCCCGCAATCGCGGGGCCACTGTCGAGGACGTTTTGAACCGCATGGCCGACGGTCGGACCTTTAACGGGTCCCAGGCTGTCGAGGCCGGACTGGTGGACGGTGTCGCCACCCTGACCGCTGCCATTGACCGGGCGCGGGCCTTGGCCCGTCCCTCCCTATCCATTCCCAGGGCCGGTGTCGCCCAGGCAACTCAAGAGGAACCGATTATGGATTTGCACGCATTGAAAGAGAACCACCCCGACCTGGTTGAGGCCATCCGCGCCGAGGCCCTGGCCGGAATGGATGAACACCTCGCCACGGCCCGCACCGATGGTGCCCAGGCCGAGCGCGACCGGGTGGCCAGCGTTCGCGCCCAGTCCCTGCCCGGACACGAAGCGCTGATCGAGCGGCTGGCCGCCGATGGCGAATCCACCGGCGACGACGCGGCCCGCGCCATCATCGCCGCCGAGCGCGATCTGCGCACCGCCGCCGCTGACCGCATCAACACCGAGAGCAACCGGGCCGTGGGCGGCAGCCTGCGCCCGGAAGAGACCACCGCCAAAACCATGACCAGGGCCGATTTCAACGACCTGGATCTGCCCGCCCGCGCGCAAACGCTCAAGGCCGGCATCAAGATAGTGGACTAACCACCAACCCCCACAAAACGAGGAACACCCCATGGCAAACACGATTACCGGCCTGATCGATTACATCTATGAGTCCGCCGATGTGGTCAGCCGCGAACTGACCGGCCTGATCCCTAGCGTCTACATCAACTCCGCCGCCGAAATGGCCGCGGTCAACCAGGACATCACCTATGATGTGGTGCCGACGATGAGCTCAGAGTCGATCACCCCGGCGGCCGTTCCACCGACCCTGGGGGACACGACCACCGGCTACGGGACCATGAAGCTCACCAAGTCCAAGGCGGTCCGCTTCTACTGGACCGGCGAGGATGAGCGAGCCCTCGGCTCCAAGCGCTCAGCCATCGAAAACAACAAATTCGCCCAGGCCTTCCGCACCCTGGCCAACGAGGTCGAGGCCGATCTGGCCGCCCTTTATGTCAATGCGTCGCGCGCCTACGGAACGGCGGCCCAAGCACCCTTTGGCACGGCCGGAGATTTCACCGACGCGGCCAACGTGGTCAAAATCCTCAAGGACAACGGCGCCCCGATCTCCGATCTGCAACTGGTGATCAACACCGCGGCCGGGGTCAACTTGATTGGCAAGCAGGCCCGCGCCGACATTATCGGCAGCAACGTCGGCATGCTCCAGCAGCAGGGCATCCTCCTGCAAATCGCCGGATGCAAGATCCGGGAGAGCGCCCAGATCAAGCTGCACACCAAGGGCGATGCCGCCGGCCTGCTCACCGACAACGGCGGCGGCTATGCCATCGGCGCCACCACCATCCATGTCGATACCGGCACCAACGAGGTGGTTGCGGGCGATATCATCAGCTTTGCCGATGAGTCCCCGGCCAGCAAGTACGTGGTTAAGACCGGCTATGATGCCGGAGCCGGTGCGGTCGAAGGTGATCTGGTTATCCAGGATCCCGGTTTGCGCGCCGCGGTGGGCGATTCCAAGGCCCTCACCCTGACCGCCAACTATACCGCCAACCTGGCCTTTGATCGCTCGGCCATCCATCTGCTCGCTCGCTTGCCAAAAACGCCCGAAGGCGGCGACGCTGCCGATGATGAGATGATCATGATCGACCCAGTCAGCGGCCTGCCTTTCCGGATTGCGCTCTACCGCGGCTACATGGCCAACCAGATCGCTATTCAGTTGGCCTGGGGCGTCAAGGCGGTCAAGCCCGAACACATCGCCATCCTGATCGGCTGACCCATGGCTCTGCTCGACCACGACGACCTGGCCGCGATGATTGACGCCATCGGCGACACCACCACGGCCACTATCAACCTCGCCGATTTGGCTGTGGTCTTCCTCGCCCCCGGAACCACCGTGTTCGAGGGCGAGGTGGTGGACCACCAAGGCCCGGCCGCCCTGGCGGTCATGGCCCAGGTCCAGGCGATTGATGTCGAGGCGGGCAACGAGGGCGACACCCTCACTGTCGCCGGCACGGCTTACACCGTGCTGGCGATTAAACCTGGCCGCAGCGGCATTGCCCTGCTCACCCTGCAAGAGGCCGCCTGATGTACCACACCCTCCTGCCCCTGGTTGCCGCCCTGCTCACCGCCACCGGCGCGTTCGGGGCCGTGGTCTGCGGGACCGCGCGCGGGGCCTACCCGCTCGCCAACGTGGTCTTGCAGCGCTCCAAGCCGGTGGCCGGACGGAGCGTGGAAGAGGCCAGCCTGGTGGTGCAGATCAGCAGCGCCGAAGGCGATGACTCAGAGACCGCCTATCTCGCCACCCTGGAACTGCTGGCCACGGCCAAGGCCGCCCTGCACGATGCCCGCCTGCCTGGCATCGCCGCGCGCAAGCTCCAGGCCAACAGCATCGAAACCCTCCGCGTCGAATCGACCGGGGAAATGGTCTATTTCATCCCGGTCACGGTCCTTTTCGACGCGGCCTAACCCTACGGAGCACCTCCATGAGCTATAAAGCATACGCCGGAACCGGGACGGTCTACATGGCCCCGGTCGATGAGGCCGGAGTCAAGACCGGACCCTTCCGCCAGGTGGGCGACGCCTACCCGTTGTCGATCCAGGTCACCACCGATCAGATCAAGAAAAAGTCGCGCATGGTCGAACGCTCCGGCCAGATCATCGCCGCCCGCACCAAGATCGGCGACGAAGGCATCACCGGCAACCTCACCCTGCACGAGTGGAACGCCGCCAACCTGGCCTGGGCGCTGTCCGGGTCCGCCACCGAGACCACCACCGCCGGAGCCACGGTCAGTACCGAGGCTTATGAGATGGGCGAGGCGGGCGAGTGGATCCAGATCGGCGGAGCCACTCCGCGCCGCAACATCAGCGCGGTCACGGTCACTAGCGATCCGGCCGGGACCACCTATGTGCTCGATACCGATTACACCCTCGACACCACCCTCGGCCTGATCACCCCCATTGCCGGCCGCCCCTTGGCCGCCGGAGCCGTGGACGTGCTCATTACCTACACCTATGCCGCCAAGACCAACTATCAGGTGGACATCGGCAGCAACGTGCAGATCCGGGTCGCCATCCTCGCCCACCTCTATGATGAGTTTCGCCAGGCCCACTACACCATGGAGCTGGACAGTGTCGTCCTCGCCGCCAGCCAGGAGATCAACTTTATCAGCGAGGAAGACTCCACCGGCGAGCTAATCCAGTTCAGCATGACCCTGGAGACCCTCACCGGCAGCAGCTCGCCCGGCCGCATCGACGGCGTGCCGATGTAAGGAGGCCGGCCCATGCCTATAGTCAAGCCCGCAAAATTCAAAGGCGCGGATGTCCAGGTCCGGGAATTGACCGTCGCCGAACTGGACGACATCCTTGCCAACACCGGCGAGATGTCCATGATCGATCGGTTGTTTGATGCCGATCTGGTCACCGAGCGCATGCTCTCGGTGACTACCGGCATCCCGGCCGAGGATCTGCGCTCCGTGTCCGCCTCCGACCTCCGCCCCCTGGTGGAGGTCGTCAAGGAGGCACACCCGGATTTTTTATCCGCCATGGCCCACTTCGATCAGCGAAGGGCGGCCGCCCTGGCCAGGTAACCGGCTCGCCCTTGCAGGTGCTGCGGGAGCAGGCCTTTGTCTGCATCGCCCTCGGGCATCACCACGTTTGGCAGTACAGTTTGAGTTGCTTTTTTGCCACCCTGAAGTTTTTGGAGTCGAGCCATGGCCGCAAAAGGAAAGATTGAAGTCCTCCTGACCGCAAACGAAGGGCCGCTGGTGGCCGGCCTGCGTCGCGGCCAAAGCGGCCTCAAAGCCTTTGGCGCTTCGGCCGAGCGCGAAGGCCGCAAGGCGCAGAGCACCCTGTCCAAGCTCGCCTCGATCAAGCTGCCCCTGGCCGGGCTGGCGGTGGGCGGCGCGGTCGCCTACTATGCCAACGAGGTGCGCAAGGTCGCGGACGAATACACCAACCTTGAGTCCCGCCTTCGCCTGGTCACCGCCGGAGAATCCGACCTGGCCATGGTACGGGAACGCCTCTACCAGATCAGCCAGGAGACCGGGACCGCCTACGCCGCCAACGCCGATGCCTATGCCAAATTGGGCCGGGCCGTGCGCGACATGGGCGGCGACTCGCAAGAGACCCTGGATATCACCGAGATGGTCAGTAAGTCTCTGATTGTCAACGGCTCGAGCGCGGAAATGGCCAGTTCGTTCATGCTCCAATTCGCTCAAGCCATGGGATCCGGGGTCCTCCAGGGCGATGAGTTCCGCGCCATGATGGAATCAAACAGCTTTTTTGCCGCGGAGTTGGCCAAGGCCCTGGACACCGACATCGCCGGCCTGCGCAAGATGTCCAAGGCGGGCCTGTTGACCACGGACGCCCTGCGCGCGGCTTTCCCAAAAATGGCCGCCGCGGTCAATACCGAGTTTGGCAAAATAGCCCCCACGGTCGAACGAGCCCTGAAAATGCTGGAAAACAGTTTCAAACGCCAGGTGGACGACTCCAACAAGGCCAGTGGTGGGACGGGCAAGGTCTCCACCTCGATTGTCGGCCTGGCCCAGACCATTGACGCCAACCGGGAAGGCATTGTCAGCCTGTTTTCGTTTATCATCGACATGGCCGCCGGCGCGACCGACAAGATCATCAAGCTCACCCAGACCGTGGGCAACATCGGCCAATCCTTCTCCGGCTGGGACGCGGTTTTCGAGGGCAAGCTCAGTTTTTTTGAGTTTGCCACCATGAACGCCAAGGACCTGGAAACCTGGCTGAAAAAGGACGCCGAGGCCGCCAAGCAGATGGCCGCCGTGGCCACGGCGGCAGACAACCAGGTGGCCGCCTCCGGCAAAAAAACGGCCGAAACGGTCAAGCAGGCCACCGGAGCGGCCCTGGAAGAGATGAAAAAGAAATACCAGGCCTATGCCGCCGAGGTTCGCCGCCTGCAAGATGAGATTGCCGGGCGGGAGCGCTCGTTGGCCTCGGAACTGCGCGAACTGGCCCGCTCCGGCATGAGCGACGCCAGCGCCTGGCAGGACCAGAAACGCGAGGCCGAGGAGTACGCCCAGGCAGCCAAGCGCACCGCCGAAGAGGCCAAGCGGGCCATGGAGGCCGGAGATACCGTCACCGCTCAAGCCAAGTGGAAAGAGGCTGTGGCCCTCACCGACCAGGCCAAGGCCAGCTACAAAGCCCTCAACACCGAGGTCAAGGACGGCGACCGGGTGTTGATCAGCCAGCAACAAGCGCTCAAGACGGCCATGGACGGGGTCAAGGCCTCGGGCGAGCAAGCGATTGAGATCCTCAAGCAACAGCAGGAGGCGGCCAAGGCAGGCATGGACTCGCTCCTGGGCGAGAGCGGTTTTGCCGATCTCACCGCCGGCATGGACGCCGCCGAAAAACAGTGGCTCAAGAATTGGAAGGACATGGAGACCGAGGCGGTCGATGCGGTCGAGACCGTGCGCAAGCGCATTGACGCCATGGTCGAGGACCGCCATGTCACTATTTGGGTCGAGGAAAAAGTGAAAAAAGCCACCGGCGGCCTGGTCCATCGCCTTGCCACCGGCGGCAAGCTGCCCGGCTACGGCGGCGGAGATCGAATTTCAGCCCTGCTCGAAGCCGGTGAGTTTGTCGTGCGCAAGGAGGCGGTCTCCAAGTTCGGGGCCGGCCTGTTCCATGCCCTCAACTCCTTGCGCCTGCCCGAGATCCCCCGCTTTGCCGCCGGCGGCCAGGTCGGCAGCGGCGAGTCCATGACCATCAATTTCGCCTTTGGCGGCGGCCAGCCAGTCGCCAGCCTGCGCGGCAACCGCGAACAGGCGGTCCTGCTTGAGCGGGAGTTTGCCCGCCGGGCCATGAGGTCGAGCCGATGACCGTTTCCCTGGGCGGCATCACCCTGAGCGACCACCTCACCCTGGCCATCGGCCAGAACGCGCCCGGCTACTCCCAGCGCCGCCTGATCGGCGGAGCCAGCCTGATCCAGGCCGACGGGTCGAGCGGCGGCCGGGAACTGATCCTGAGCGGCGAGCACCACTGGACCCTGGCCCAGGTCGAGGCCCTGCGCGCCCTCCAGGGCCTCGGCCTGGCTCAGACCCTGGTGCATCATCGCGGCATCTTCTCGGTGCTGATCCTCGACACCAGCGAGCTGACCCCATCGATCGACTACGCTAACCCCACCGCGGCCGACTGGTACAGCGGACAAATCACCCTGCTAGAGGTTTGAGACCATGACCATCCTCGATTCCGAGCTGCGCGCCTACTACCCGGCCACCATCTCCGATGCCTCGGCCAACGGCGGCCGCATCAGCTTCAACCAGATCACCTCGGCGGCCCTGCAAAACGTCTTCCCGCATGTGTTCCGGGCCGAGCGGGTGGCGGGCAGCACCAAGCACCGCAAGCTCTTTTTCCGCAACATCAACGATGCCGATGAGACCCTGTTTGCCCCCTCGGTGCGCCTGCACGCGCCCACGCCCGGAGATGACTACGTCTATTTCCGGGTCGGCAGCCAGCGCAACACCCAGGGCGACCTGACCGGCAGCGAACGCAAGTACGGGGCCGGTGTGCTCAAAACCACGGTCACCGCCGGCGGCTCCACCCTGGTGGTCTACGTCGAGCATGCCGACCTGACCGGCATCTTTGTCAACGGCGACAAGATCCGCATCACCGACAAGGCCACCCCCACCAGCGTCACTGGCAGCGAGGAAGAATTGACCATCAGCGGCGCGCCCAGCGTCAGCGGCACCGAGGTCACCATTACCGTGGCCGAGACCTTGACCAACGGCTACACCGGCGGGACCCTGGCCGCGCCCATCACCTATGTCCAGTCGCTCTACTACCCATCCGCCGACCTGGTCGCCACGGTGGACAATTGGGTCGAGACCAGCAGCGCCGGGACCTATGACGAGACCACCTATCCAGCCATCCCCGACCACATCGGCACGGCCGAGCAGACCTGGACCCTGACTTTTTCCGACGCCACCAATTTCACCGTGGTCGGCGACACCATCGGCAGTGTCGGCAGCGGCACCATTGGCAGCGACTTTGCCCCCACCAACAGCGCCGTGAGCAAGCCCTATTTTACCCTTGAGTCGGCCGGATGGGGGGGCACCTGGGCCAATGGCGAGACTATCGTTTTCCAGACCCACCCCCCGGCCATCCCCATCTGGGAGACTCGGGTGGTCCCGGCCGGAGCGGGCAGCATGGCCGGCAACGGCATCACCGCCGTCTTGGAGGGCGAGACCGCGTAAATCTAGTCCGTCCTTGCGAGTGCAGCGCAGCAACCTCAACCTCAAGCCACCATGCCCACCAACGCCCTGACCCTCACCTATGCCGCCCCGCCCTCGACCGAGGGCGAGCCGCTCGACCTGTTGCTGATCGAGCAGCAGGACTGGCGGCTCGGGACAGGGTTGGTGACCAAGGCCGAGTTGGTGGGAGCGCTCGCTAACTGGTTGTATGGCGAGGACTACCAGAGCCGGGTGGACTGCGGCTTTGTCGGCGAGGACCTGGTCTGCGGCATCAACGTCTATCCCCGCGTGGCCGGGCTGGTCTATCAGTTCCACACCTCGCACGGGACTCTCTCCGAGCGCAGCGTCGAGCTGGCCGAGATCGAGGAGAGTTGCAACTTTGCCCTGGAGGCCGAGGCCCAGCCCCGTTACCCGGCCCGCACCATCACCTCGGCCGAGTGGCTGGCCGAGTGCTACGACCTCAACGGCAACGTCATCACCCCGCCAGCCCTGACCATCGCCGGCGGCAGCATCCGGGCCGCCGTGGCCTGCTACGGCTCGGTCAATGTCCGCTACACCACCGAGCGCCACACCTACCTGCTCACCTGTCCGCGCCGCGAAGAGGCCCTGGACAACCATTACAGCGCGGCCGTCTATGGGGTCTACTCCGGAGGCCTTAACTGGCTCGAAATCGAGATGCCCCCCGGCATCGATGCCTTCGAGGCCGACCCGGACGCCGAGTGCGGCTGGGGTAGTTCCCAAGGTTCGATCACCGCGCCCGACCGTGAACCCGCGCCGGTCGAGGACGGCGGCCATGACCGCAAGACCGTGGTGGACTACTGCTCGCAGCAGGTGGCGAGCGATGAGGTCTACTGATGGCTTCGACCCTGACCCTCCAATACCAGCCCGCCGAGGCCGCCAGCGCCCCGCCCTCGCCTTGGGTCCGGCTAGAACAAGAGCCAGTCCGCTCCGGTGACCTCACTCAAACCGACCTGCTGACCATGCTCGCCCTGGTCCAGGCCGGGACCAGCGCCAAGGCCTACCGCCCGGCCGACTGCGTCGCCTACGTGCAAGGGGACATCGCTCACGCCGATCTGGCCGTCTATGCCTACCCGAGCGCGCTCGATCTGGCCTATACCCTCACCCCCCTGCTGGTTGATCTGGGCCAGGTCACCGCCCTGCGCCAGGAGCGTGATTTTGACCTGGTGGTCCCCATGGCCACACGGGTGGACCTGCCCTTTTTAATGGACAGCCTTTCCCTCACCTGGCAGACCCCCTGCTACAACCGGTTCGGCCAGCAGACCAGTCCTCCGGCCATCACCATCAACGGGGCCACCCTGGAACTCTCGGCCGAGGTCTTTGGCGTCCTCCGGGTGCGCGGCCAGGCCCTGGGCTTCCGCCACGCCCTCCATTTCCAGATGGCCAAGGATCTGGGCTCATCCCTCTCCAATATCGTCCCGGTGATCACCGCCGCCTGGATCGATCCGGAACAGGGTCAGCAGACCGAGCGGCTGGAAATCGAGTTGCCCGACTGCCTCACCGATCTGATGGCCCTCTGCCCGGACGGCATCACCGAGCGCGCCCACGCGCTGGGCTCAGTCACCGATCCGGACGAAGATGTCGTGCCCGTGGTGTATTACTCCACCTGTACCGGCCAGGTCCTGGCCCTGCGCTACGAGCGGCCATGAGCGCCCATACCCTGACCATCCAATATCAGGCCGCCGAGATCGACCGCCTCACCGATCCCTACTGGATCAGGCTTGAGCCGGTCGGCCAGGAGCCGGAAACAGCCACGGTCAGCGACGCGGCCAACCTGTTGGATGCCCTCTATCAAATCGATCCCTGCACCGAGAGCGAGGACCAGGGCGACCTGGTCGAGCAGGAGGACTATGCCCCCACGGTCGCGGCCACCATCGATCTGAGCTACTGCGACCAGGCATACGACGGCAGTGTCGAGATGGATATCCGCATCATCCGCTCCCACCGGGCCGAGCCCTACCGCCTCCAACTCCAGGGCGGCGAGTTGATCCAGACCCTCCAGGTGAGCGAACAAGTCACCCGCACTTTGGAGATCAGCGGCCCGACCACCCTCGACTATCCGGTGGTGAGCGGCTTTGCCTGCTCGCCTGAGCCGCTCAAACGGGTGGGCAATACCCTCCTGTTTGATCCCGCCCTGGACGGCCAGACCCTGCGCGCCACCTATCGCACCCACTACGATCTGGCCACCATCAAGGTGCTGGGCGTGGAGGGCCAGCCCGGCGAATGCCGTACCCTAGCCTTCCACCATGGACTGGTGGCGGATGAGACCCTGACCCCACCCGAGGCCGAGCAGGTGGACCGCTCGCTCTGCCCCTCGACCAGCTACGAGAGCCCGGAGAGCGAGGATGAGGTGACCTGTTACCAGGAGGTGGTGGTGCATAGGGTCTGCTCGTGCAGCCTGCACGAGGTCGAGACCCTGCGCTACGAGGAAATTGTCCCCTGTCCTGGCGAGATGCACTGCGCCAACAACGAGACCCGGTGCATGCACCTGGTTGGGACAGCGAGTGCTACCACCTATGTCAGTTGCGGCGATCAGGATCGCAGCGGCGATTTCGACGGCAACCTGAGCGACCCGGAATTTTATTTTGACAAATGTTGCGAGTGGCCAACAGGTCCATTGCCAACTTGTGTCACCCGCCACCGCACCTATCGCGGCGGCAAAGCATTGATCCATGGGCCTGAGCACTACCGAGGCCTCTATGGCGCCCTGACCCGGATCGTTCCAGTCTCGCCGCCGGGCGGCATCTGCGGCGACTGGACCATTGAGCAACGGCTCATGGGCAACAACTGCTGCGACGGGGTCGAGCCGCTCGCCCCGGATGTCAGCATCAATCCCGAGGTGGTCGCGCCCTCGACCACGGTAACGGTGGGGGTGCTTGGCGGCGGGAAATATCCCTATCAATGGCTGGTCCTCGGCGAGGGATTTTGGTTTAACGGGCCGTCGAAGCGGATCACCACCGGCGGACCAACCGTGCATCTGGTCGCCGACTCCGATGCCTGTGGGACCGCAACAATATCGGTCACCGACGGCTGCTCAACCACCCAGTTTGAGATTCGCTGCACCCAGGGCCGATGGATACTCAAGGGCAGTGTCAATGCCCGTGAATATTATCTCGATGCCATCCCCGAACTGTATGCGTGCGTAACCAACTCATATTACACAGAGACCACCATCCGCTCGACCCAAGTCCAGGGAGGCCGCATGATGAGCGAAATGGGTGCCAATCCGGACCCGGCCTCGCCCGCGACCATGCCCAAGGTGTCGGGCAATCTCTGCTCCCCCATACCGATAATACCAAATCGGACGGTTCTCGACCCCGTCTTCGCTACTTTTTCTTGGATTGCGGTCATCTCGACGGAATGGGTAGGGGGTGGCTTTGATGCCTACCGCGTATACTTCACGCAGCCCGAAAACAGTTCCTTGTATTTCTATGAGTGGGGATGCTGATGGATTTCGCCAGCTACACCGCCGCCCAGCTCCAGGCCGCGCAAGCGCTGTTAGCGGACGCCCAGGCCGCCGGGCTGGACCTCTCCTCCCTGCGGGCCCTGATCGAGGATCGAGTCAGGGCCCTGGTCCCGGTCTCAGGGCCTTCTGATCGCCGCTCGTCGGCAGGGCCGGGGCCATCCGGCTCGACCTGCCCCTCCTGTGGCCGCGGGGTGCTTGCTCCGGTGGCCAACCGAGAGGGCCTGCGCATCCTCGGATGCCGGCTGTGCCGCTATAGCCGTCTCGACGGAGGCCACCATGCCTGAGTTGCAACTGCGCCAGCACTATATTTCCGGCGGGTCTTCGTCATATTCTTCGGCGGATAACACTAATTTTTATATCCAAGCCGCCAACCTGGGCAGCGAAATTGACGCTTTCTTGGTTCTGCCAGCGAGCTATCTGCATGGAAAAAAGGTGCGCTATACCCGCACCCTGGGCGGCAGCTCCGGCAGCAAGCAGAAATGGATCTGGTGCGAGGTCATGGATGGGGCCTATGATCGCGCCAGCGCCACCCATTGGCCCAGCGGAGCGCCCAGGGCCAACCTCGGTAACGGCCGGTTGGCCCTGATCGAGGAGACCTATGCCTACGTCAACACCTCCACTATTACCTCGGCCGCGCTCGATCTGTCCGGTGCGTCTGGTGCCGAGGTCACCCTGTTCTGGCGGATATATGGCCAGTATACCGCTCGCACCTGGTCCATTTCCGTTACCTCGGTCGAGATCCTGGACGCCGCAGACAATGTGGTCGCCACCCTGGATATTGATGGCTACACGGCCGAGGGCACCACCAGCGGCCAAAACTACGGCACCATGGGGGTCTTGACTCTCGCCACCCCCGTCATCTGGATGTTGTCCCAGCCACTCGGCCTGTATGAGGATCGCCTAAAAAGCACCCTGGAAGAATTTTGGCGGCTCTACGAGATTACCTGTACGGGGCCGGTGACTCAACCTTGGGGCCTGCGCATGGGAGCAGACCTGGTCCAGCCCTGGGCCGATGCCCTGGTGCGCCGGGCCGGTCTGGTCCAGCCCTGGGACAGTGCCGGGATGCTGGTCGCGCCGCTCGCCCAGCGCTGGCAGGACCTGGCCGCGATCCGGGGCGAGTTGGATCAGCCCTGGCAGATCAGCGGTCCGGTGGCTGGTGCGCTCGCCCAGCCCTGGGCCATCCTCGGGGCCGCTGCTCAGGGCCTGCTCGCCCAGCCCTGGGACCTGCCCGGCCGCGACACCCTGGCCGCCGCCCTGACTCAGCCCTGGTCGATCGGCGCGGATGCCAGCCTGCTCCGCTACACCGTTGAGGTCCTGGCCGCGGGCCAGCCGGTGCGGGTCAGCCACCTCAATATTGAGGGCGACCTCGGCCAGGATGTGCTTTCCTGCGAGGTCCATCCCGAGACCGAGGGCGAGTACCTGTTGTGCGCCCTGGGCGCGGCCCTGCAAATCACCGTCACCAGCGCCGAGGCCACCAGCGTTTTCCAGTTTGTCGTCACCGCCCCCCGCATCGATGAGCAGCACGGCCAGACCCGCTACGTGGTCGAGGCCATGAGCCCGGCCGTGCTTCTGGGCGAGCCCTGGGCCACCCCCATCGACGGCGAGCATTCCGGCCTGGCCTCGGCCATCGCCGCCAGCCTGGCCGCACCCCTGACCCTCTCCTGGCAGACCGTGGACTGGTCTATACCGGCCGCCACCCTGATTGCCAGCCAACAGACCCCGCTCGCCCTGCTCAAGCAGGTGGCTGCTGCCGTCGGGGCCGTGGTCCAGAGCCTGCCTGACGGCTCCCTCCGGGTCCTGCCCGAATATCCCCTGGCCGTGCCCGCCTGGCCGACCGCCAGCCCGGACCAGAGCCTGACCGAGACCCTCGACCTGTTCACCACCGCCGCCACCCCCGACATCCGCCAGGGCCACAACAAATTCCTCATCGGCGACCAGATGACCAGCGCCGACACCCTGCGCCTGGAAGAGGAGGCCCTGACCGCCACCACTAAGCTGGTGCGCGGCTATCAGACCCCCTGGACCGGGGCCTTCATCCTGCGCCACACCGGCGGGGCCTGGGTCCAGATTGAGCCGCTCGGCATCGAGACCCGGCAGCAGACCGAGACTATTGAGATCGTGGCCGGCAGCGGCCGCACCCAATACCCCATTGTCAGCCGCGATGCCGTCACTTGGGGCCAGGTCAACCTCGGCACCGTGACCTTTAGCGAGGACGGCACCCTATCGGCCAGCGTGGCCGGGGAATCGCTGCTCACCCTGACTTACACCACCCGGTGCCGCAAATGGCGGGTGCGCGACCCCAACAACGAGCAGCTCCAACTGGTGGCGGATCTATGAGTATTGGTGCAACCATCGTGGTCGAGTTCGGGACCGGGGCCGACAGTAGCGCCTTTGTCGCGGTCGAGCTTGACGATGTCCTCAACCGCGACAGCGAGGGCGAGGTCAAGAGTCAGTTTGTCCCCGGCGATCAGGTCTGGTGGTGGGTCCAGCACGACCCCTCCCTGCGCATCGACCGCATTGCCTGCACCAGCGGCATGGTGGTCCCGGCCGGGAGCGTGAGCCGCACCCGCGACCAGGAACTGACCTGGACCACCGCCGATGAGGGCCAGGACCTGAGCCATATCCCTAGCGGTAACCCCACCCTGCGCTGGTATGGCAATGTCGGCCAGGGCCTCAGCCGCGCCGGCCGCAAGCTGAGCCTCACCGGCGGCCTGCCCTGCACCGCTGACGCCGCCATCCCCTTGCAGGTGCAGTTGTACCGCTACGTGCCCCCGCCGATGTCCCTCAGTGGCGAGCAGACCTGGCGGAGCGTGATTGTCATCTACATGGAGGCCGCCCAATGATTGCCGTCACCGTCCAACGCGCCCCCGCCGACCGGCCCGGTCCGGACATCACCGAGCCGCTCTTGACCGCTGACCTGGCCGCGCGTGAACGAGGCCGCGTTGAGATCGACCGCGCCTCGACCAATCGGGCCATGGTCAGCCTCACTGGACCCTATCGCCAGTGGATTGCTCCCGGCTCGCTCCTGGCCGTGGCCGGCCGCCGTGGTCCTTGGCGGGGCCTGGTCCGTCGTTGCGGCCTCACCCTGACCCGCGAGGGCGACAGCTTCCAGGCCGACCTCGCCTTGGAGGTCGAACGCGAGCTATGACCACCCTCACCGATCTGCTCAAGCCGGCCGCGCCCGGCGCCACCAGCTCCCTGGCCGCCACCGTGACCGCCATCGGCTCCGGCTGGTATACCGTGCGCGACGACGCCGGCCGCAGCCTCCGCGCCGACAGCGGCGAGGCCTGGCGGATTGGCGACCGCGTCGCCGTGCTCGCTGGCCGCATCCTCGGACCGGCCGGCCCGGCCCGCTCAACCCGCACCTATGAGGTCTGACATGCCCGGCCGCACCTACCGCCTGATTTGCCTGTTTTGCGTGGCCATCCTCGGGATTGAGCAGGCCTGGCTGACCTACCGCACCGGGGCAATGTACGTGCCCCCACCAGAGGTCCAGGCTTTTTTGGTGGCTCTGCTCGGCGGCAAGCTCGCCCAGACCCTCAAGCCCGGAGCCTGACCATGCAACCCCCGGACGATGGCGGCAACCTCTGGCAGTGGCTGGTCGGGATTGCCTCGACCGTGGCCGCGGCCATTGCCGGATGGGCGGCGGCAGCCCGCTCCAACCAGCGCGATATCGAGGCCCGCCTGGCCGTGGTGGAGCGCTGCCAGGCCAAGCGTACCGAGTTTTGTGATAGTCAGCGGGAGGACATCATGGACGACCTGCGCAAGGAGGTGGGCGGCATTGTCCGCGCCGCGATCCAGGACATGGTGATTACCCATCTGCGGGACCTGGCCAACCTCGACAAGATACTGGCCGTGCAGGCCGAGACCATGCGGCAGATCCAAGAGGATGTCGAGGCCATCTTCGGCCGGCTCAACCGCCGCGGCGACGACCAACCCCTGGCCCGGCTCACCCCCTACCGCCGGAGGAAAGATGATGTCGAGTAAACCGAGCCTCCAACCCGGCGATGTCTTCGTGGTCGAGGGCTCCATGGGCCTGGTCTCGGCCGCGATCCGCGCCGCCGAACGCTTCTGGTCGGCCGACAACGAGGCCCACCACGGCCATGCGGGCATTATCACCGACATATCCGGCGGGACCCTGGAGGCCCTTTGGACCGTGCGCCAGGGCCACCTCTCCCGCTACTCCGGGCAACTGATACTGATTGCCCGGCCCACCGCCACCATCTTTTCCGGGGCCAGCATCAACCCGGTGGTGGTCAAAATGGCGCTAGATGCCATCGCCGCCGAGCACCTCGGCCGTATCTATCCGGTCTGGCGGCTGCCCCTGCACCTGGTCCCGCCCCTGGCCAAGTACTGCCACCTCGGCCGCTGGTTGGTCTGCTCCGAGCTGGTGGCCAAATACCTGGTCTATATCGCCGCCCGCTGCGAGCCCTACACCGGTGTTAATCCCGACACGCTCGCCGATGAGTGGGTCCGCTGGAAAAATTTCGAAATCCTCTATCAAGGGGAATGGCCATGATCCGCCGATTCTTCCGCTGGTTGCGCCGCCGAGCTATGTGGATCTCGCCGAGTAAAATGGAGACCGCGAAAAAGGACATGCAAGAGCGGATCGAGCTGGACCGTAAACAAAAGGAGGCCGACCATGAGCGCTGATCCCTTCCTCGTTGCCTTTGCCCGCACCATGGAGGCCGAGGGCGGCTATACCGAGAGCGGGCCGACCTATCGCGGCATTGACCGCCGTTTTTGGCCGGGCTGGCCGGGATGGATGATCGTTGACGATTGGCGTGGCGGCATCATCACCGAGCACCAGCGCGACACCGCCCTGGTTGATCCGGTGCGCGACTTCTACCGGGTCAACTTTTGGCATCGCATCCGCGGCAACGAGCTGGCCGCGCTTGATCTGGAGTTGGCCTGCCGGATCTTCGACGCCGCCGTCAATTGCGGCGTCCATCAGGCCACCAAGTTTTTGCAAACTGCCCTCAATCGCCTTAACCGCCACGGCCAGACCTACCCGGATATTCCCGTGGACGGCCTGCTCGGTGCCGCCACCATGCACACCTTGCGCCGCCAACTCCAAACCACCTACGGCGGCAGCACCGACAACGCCCGCCGCCTCCTGCTCACCTGCTACACCGGCGAGCAGTACCGCCATTACGCCAGCCTCGCCGCCCACGAGAGCTGGCCCGGCTGGTTCCTGCGCCTGCGGTGGTCGGTGTGATGCCCGAATTCCCGCCCCAACCCTGCCCGCGTTGCGGAGCCGACTGCGCCATTGTCTACGGGTGCGGCTGGGACTACGATAATATTTTCTGCCCGGTCTGCAACTACGAGGCCGAGCTGCCCACCTCCACCGATCCGGACGATTCAGCGGTGGCGGAATAATCGCGCATTCTCCGCTATTATCCGCTATTATCCGCTGTTATCCGCTATTATCCGCTCGTTCCCCTCTACCGTCATTTCGAGCGCAGCGAGAAATCTCCCCCTCCACCCATCTCGCCCAGGTGTTTTTTTTTGCCCAAACCATCGTTTTTTTGTTGCCTCATGTTATCCAATGGATTACTATACAATCAACAAAAGGGCAATCAAGCCCTAACCAAGGAGGATAAAATGGAAAAGCGCACCAGCTACCAGAGCAAAACCGGAAAAAAGGTCACAGTGATCGCCGACGCCAGCCGCTTGACCATCGAAATCGAAGGGCTTGGCATCTACACCAACGCAGTAAAGCTGGTTGACGGCATATTTGACCTGGGCCTGACCACCATCGGCGGCCGTCCGGTCCGCCTGAAAGTGCCGGCATCGGCCGAAGCTGCGGAGATCTTTGCAGGGTGGGAGATTGAGAGCGATGCGAACTTCGCCCGCGCCATCGCCGAGGAGAAAGAATACTGCGAGCATTACGCCAAGGTCACCAGGGCAATGGCCGAGTAAAAAAAACAAGGAGAACGATATGGAAAAGATAAGCATCGAACAGATCATCACCGGCGACGAAGACCTGTCCATCATCAGCGGTGAGGGCGAGCAGGGGACACGGGAGGATTACGATGGGCCGCGCACCGTCGCGGCTATCCGCAAAGCGCTCAAAAAAGAGCGCTGCGGCGGCGACAGGTGGGCATACATCACCGACGGTCAGTTTCGGGCAGAGGACGCATGACATCAGCCGAGTTCCGCGCCCTCCGCATATCCCTCGGGCTCACCCAAGCCGAGTTGGGCGAGATTATGGGCATGCTCCCGACCAATATCGCCCGGATTGAGTCGGGCGACCGCCAACCGACGAAAATTCAGGCCGCTTTTCTCCGCCACATCGACCAGCAAAAAAAATCCCAAATCGCCCGCGAGTAAAAAAAAAAGGGCCACCCGGATCACTCCGAGTAGCCCTTTTTTTATGCCCATTCACCCGGCTGAGAGCTGGTAGCTTTTGGTAGCCCGCCCCTCCCTCCGGATGCGTTGTAAATGGTCGGGAAGAGAGGATTTGAACCTCCGACCCCAGCGTCCCGAAGAGTCGGTCTTTGCCCATTATTTCCCCGATTTTCCGTGCTCGCCGCTGGTATCAATTGGTAACAGGCTACCAATCCGCGCTATTGCGTCCCGGCGCAAGGCGG
>JAVEWG010000039.1:0-12055 GCA_034004685.1 Rhodocyclaceae bacterium
CCTCCCCCGTGAAAGTAGGTCATCGTCAGACTACCCCTCAACACCAGCGCCCGCTCGACTCAACATCGACCGGGCGTTCGGCTTTCCAATACACATAAATCATATAGCACCAAAGCCTCTCACGCTCGGCGCCATAGACCTGTTGGCCTGCCAGACGTGTTGAATCTGCGGCATCAACAATTCGTCGCGCTTGGCTCCGGTGCAGCGTTTGTGAGGCTCGCGCACCAGCGCGGCGTGGCGCGGATACGCTGACGGGGCAACCTGCAAGACCTTGCAGAGCGGCTCGACCCCGAAAGCATTACGTTGCTGGTCGATAAAGGCCCTCAAGACTTGAGCCGGCGGTCGAGCTCCGCTTGGGCGAAAAAAAGCGCTGGCTAGCTTTAGTATCTCGTTGGCTTGGCGCAATTCTTTGACCTCGCGCTCCAGGTCCTTGACCCGTTGGGCTTCGGCTGTGGCGACACCGTCTCGCGTGCCTGCGTCAACTTCGGCGTCGGGGTCTGCGGTACGCAGTCAATCTTGGGGGCTATGGATGCGATGGCTGCCCACAGGGACGGGTACTCCCAGCGCTGTTCCTGCACCATCCCTACTTCGCGCTCACGCACCTCAGGCGAGAACTTGTTCGACTTCTTCATGGCTCAATCCTCTCAGCGTGTTGAGCCTCCGCGAAACCCGGGGGGATTCAGTGACTGCTGGTGGCTTGGGGCGGGTCCGGGACAACCGGCGGCCTTCCGGTTCCCACGCCGGCCCGAGCAGCGCCGGGCCGTAAGTGGAGAACGGAGGTCTTCCTTGGGAAGAGGATTACCGGTTGTTCTGTTTTTGCCCGATGGCCAGGGTTTCCTGGGGGATGGCTTGCTTGCCCCGGGCCAACCATTTGAAGAACAGGGGAACGAACAGGGTTGCGATGAAGGTTGCGGCGAGCATGCCACCGACTACGCCAGTGCCCATGGAGCGACGGGCGCCAGCGCCGGCGCCGGTTGAGATCGCCAGGGGCAACACACCCAGGACGAAGGCCAGGGAGGTCATCACAATGGGGCGGAAGCGCAATCGCGCCGCCTCCTTGGCCGCTTCCAGGGTTGAAAGGCCCTCCTCCATTTTTTGGGAGGCGAACTCCACGATCAGGATGGCGTTCTTGGCTGCCAGACCCACCAGGACCACCAGACCGATCTGAAAATAGATGTCGTTGGGCATGTCCCGGATCAGTACTGCCACCAAGGCTCCCAGGAGGGCGAAGGGCACCGCCATCACCACCACCAGGGGCAGAGACCATTTTTCGAACTGGGCGGCGAGAATCAGGAAAACCATGATGATGCCGAAGGCAAAGGCCACTACAGAGGCGAAGCCGCTGCGCTTTTCCTGGAAGGCCTGGCCTACCCACTCCAGCTGGAAGCCTTCCGGCAGGATTTGCGCACCCATGGCCTCCACTGCGGCGATGGCTTCGCCGGAGCTGTGGCCCGGGGCCGCAGAACCCATGATCTTGGCCGAGACAAAGCCGTTGAAGCGCTCCACCATTTCCGGTCCGGTAAGGGTTCTGACCCGGGCCACCGCCGACAAGGGCACCATCGCCCCGGTGGCGCTGCGTACGTGGGGCTTGAGGATGTCTTCCGGGGACATGCGGTAGGCTGCATCGGCTTGCAGCTGGACCTTGTAGGTCTTGCCTGCCCGGTTGAAATCATTCACATACAGGCTGCCTAGAGTGGCCTGCAGGGTGGCGTAGATGCTCTCCAGGCTGATGCCCATGGACAGGGCCTTGGCCTCGTCAACGTCCACCTGGAGCTGGGGCGAGGTGACCCGGAAGAAGCTGTTGACGCTGCCCAACTCCGGGCGCTTGGCCAAGGCTGCTACCAGTTCGTTGGCGACCTGGGCCAGTCGTGCCGGATCGCCATCGGCACGGTTCTGCAGATATACCTCGAACCCGCCGGCGGTACCCAGGCCGTCGATGGGGGGGGGGTTGAATACCATTCCGAGGCCATCGGGTAGACCCATGCCCACCCCGGTGAACTTGTGGGCCATTTCATCGGCGGTGACGGTGCGCTCCTCCCAGGGCTTGAAAACAATGAAGGTGGTGGCCACGCTGGGACGGTTGTTGCCGGTGATGAAGTCCATCCCGGAAATGAAAAAGATGTTCTCGATGTCGTCCGACATGATGGTCCCGCGGAACTGCTCCGCGGTGGCCTGGGTGCGGTGGGCGGAGGCACCGTCGGTAAGGGTAACGAAGCCGAACAGGTAGCCCTGATCCTCTGGCGGCACGAAACTGCCCGGGACTACTCGGATCAGCAAGGCGACCGCTCCCACCACTGCCGCAAACACGAGGGCACCCAGGGCGTTGTTGGCCAGGATGCGGCCGACCAGGTCGGTATAGAAGCGAGTGATCCCCTCGAAGCCCCGGTTAAAGGCGCGGAAGAAGGCCGGTGTTTCGTGAGTGCGCTTGAGCATGAGGGCGCACAGGGAGGGGGTCAAGGTCAGCGCGACCATACCTGAAATCACCACCGAGACCGCTACCGTGACCGCGAATTGCTGGTACATCTTGCCGGCGATTCCCCCCAGAAAGGCCACCGGGATGAAGACTGCGCACAGGACCAGGACGATGGCCACCACCGCGCCGGATACTTCCCGCATGGCTTCGATGGCCGCTGCCCGGGGAGAAAGCTTCTTCTCCCGCATCAGGCGCTCCACGTTTTCCAGCACCACGATGGCGTCGTCCACCACGATGCCGATGGAGAGCACCAGGGCGAACAGGGTCAGGGTGTTGATGGAAAAGCCGAACAGCCACAGTCCGGCAAAGGTGCCTATCAGGGAGATGGGCACGGCTACCATGGGAATCAGGGTGGCGCGCCAGCTCTGCAGGAAGACGTACACCACCACCAGGACCAGGAGGGCGGCCTCCACCAGGGTCACCACCACTTCGTGGGCGGAGGCCTGGATGAAGCGGGTGGTGTCATAGGGGATGAAATACTCCATATCCTTCGGAAAGCGTTTTTGCAGCTCGTCCATCCGGGCCTTCACGACCTTGGCCGTAGATAGGGCGTTGGCGCCGGATTGCAGATACACCGCCATGGCCGATACCGGCTTGCCATTGACCGCCGCGCTGCGGTCGTAGTGCTCGCCCCCCAGCTCCACCCGGGCCACGTCCTTGAGGCGGACCACGCCCCCCGGGCCGTCGGCGCGGACGATGATCATGGCGAATTCCTCTGGCGTCAGCAGACGACCCTTGGCGGAAACGGTATAGCTCAGCTGCTGGTTGCCCAGGATCGGCTCCTGGCCGATCTTGCCCGCTGCATTCTGGGTGTTCTGGGCCCGCACGGCAGCGGTGACGTCGCTGGTGGTGACCCCCAGGCGGGCCATCACGTCCGGCTTGAGCCAGATCCGCATGGCGTACTGGGGGTCGAACTGCTCGGCGGCGCCAACCCCGGGAATCCGGCGGATTTCCTCCACCACGTTGGTGGCCAGGTAGTTGGATAGAAACAGGGACTCATGCTGGCCGCCGGGGGAGCGCAGGGCAATCAGCAGCAGCATGTTGTTGGAACGCTTCTGGACCAGTACGCCGGTGCGGCGCACTTCGTCGGGCAGGCGCGGTTCAGCCACCTTGACCCGGTTGTTCACCGCAATGAGGGCGGTATCCGGGTCGGTACCCACCTGGAAGGTGACGGTGATGGTCACCGCGCCGGTGGAGGCGCTGGTGGAATTGAAGTACAGCAGCCCTTCCACGCCCGAGAGCTGTTCCTCGATGGGGGCCGCCACAGTCTTGGATAGGGTTTCGGCGTTGGCGCCGGGGTAGGTGGCGGAAATCACCACCGTGGGCGGCGTGATCTCCGGGTACTGGGCCACCGGCAGGGTCAGGGAGGCCAGCAGGCCGGCGATCACCACCACGATGGAGATCACCGAGGCAAAGATGGGCCGGCTGATAAAGAAGCGGGTCATGGTGGCGGCTCCCTCAAGGCTTGGGCTGATCGCCGGAGGAGGGCGGGTTTTCGCTGACCGCCATGCCAGGCATCAGTTTGATGAGGTTATCCACGATCACCTTGTCACCGGCTTTCAATCCGCTGGTGACGATCCACTCCGCCCCATGCCATTCGGCCACAGTCACCGGCTGGGGATGGGCCTGGCCGTCGGCCCCCAGGAGCATCACGGTCTGGCCGTGGCTGCTGTTCTGCACCGCCGCCTGGGGCATCAGGAAGATTTGCTCCCGTTCCCCGGAGATCAGGCGGATCCGCACGAACTGGCCGGGCAGGATGGTGCCGCCCGGGTTGGGGAACTCGGCCCGCAGTTCCAGGGTGCCCAGGGCCGGGTCAATCCGGCTGGCGGCGAAATCGAGCTTGCCCGCCTGTTTCAGCACCGAACCGTCGGGCAGCACCATCTCCACCTTGCGCACCCCCTTGGGGCCGCCGGGCAGGCGCGCCAGATCCCCCTCGGCCAGGCTGAAGCGCACCCGGATCGGATCCAGCTGGACGATGGTGGTGAGCAGGCTGGCGTTGCTGGCGCTCACCAAGCCCCCCTCGAAAACCTGGGCGCGCCCGCTCATGCCCGCCACCGGGGCGGTCACCGTGGCGTAGGAGAGGTTGCGCTCGGCATCCCGCACCGCAGCCTCGGCCGCCAGCACGGCGGCACGGGTCACCGCCAGGCTGGAGGTGGCGTCGTCGTATTCCTTGCTGCTGATGGCCCGTTGTTCCAGCAGGGCCTTGAGACGGGCTTCTTCCCGGGCGGCCTGGGTTGCCCGGGCCTGCTGTTCCGCCAGTTGGGCGCGGGCCTGGGCCAGGGCGATCTCGAAGGGCGCACGCTCGATCTGGAAGAGGGGCTGGCCGGCCCGCACCGCCTCCCCTTCCGGGTAAAGGCGTTTTTCCAGGATGCCCGCCACCCGGGCACGGACTTCCACCTCCCGCACCCCTTCGGTCTGGGCCACCGCTTCCAGGGCGATGGGCAGCCGAGCGGGCTGAGCCACCCGCACCGTGACCGGCAGGGGCGGCAGGGCCGCGGGCGGGGGGGCGGACTTGGCGCAGCCAGCCAGGGCCAGAATGGCTGCCGCCAGATGGGTAAAGAGGCGTCCCGGGACGGGCAAGCGTTGGGAGGTTGGGGTTGTCATGGCGCTGTGCTCCCGATGACTTTTTTCAATTAAGTTTTTATAATCATACGTGTATGTATAAATAGCGACAAGTGTGGGAGACCCTTAGTGGCCCGCAAGACCAAGGCAGAAGCAGAAAAGACTCGGCAGCAGCTCATTGATGCAGCGCGTAAGGTTTTCTTTTCCAGAGGTGTGAGTCGCACCAGTCTGGAAGAAGTTGCCAATGTTGCCGGGGTCTCCCGGGGGGCCTTGTACTGGCACTTCGCCAACAAGACGGATTTGTTGTTCGCTACCCGGGATGAAGCCACCCTGCCGGTGATCGATCATGTGGATGCCAAGTTGATCGACCCGACCCTGGCGGATCCCCTGGACGGCATCCGCCAGGCCCTGATGTTGATCTTGCTGGACCTGGATGAGAACCGGGCCGTCCGGGAAATGCTCCAGGTGGTTCTGTTCCGCTGCGAATACGTGGATGATTTTGCCGCCGTGCTGGCGCGCATCTCCGAGTCCTGGCGGAGCTTCTCCGGCAAACTGGAAGGGGCTTACGAGCGGGCGGCGACCAAGGGTCTCCTGCGGGCTGGGGTGGTGCCCCACCTGGCGGCCCAGGACACCATGGCCTTCGTGGTGGGTTTTCTCCAGTGCTGGCTGGCCGAGCCGGCCAACCCAGGCTTCCGGGCCGAGTTGCCCGCCCTCATCGACCACCACCTGGCCCTGCGCCGGGCCTGATTCAACCTAAAAACCTCGGTTGAACCACAGAGGCCCAGAGAACACAGAGAAAAAACCGAGGGATTGAGCAAGTACCAGCGTTCACCCGAAGGGTGGCGCGGCAAGACCGAACAAGTCTTGATTCCTTACCCTTCTCGGTGTCTCCGTGGTGAGTTATTTTGGGTTCATCCGGACCTAGGGCCGTGGGCTGCCGGCCCACACCCATTCCACCAGGGCATCCTGGGCCTCCCGGGAGGCGTCGGCGTTGGGGTGGTTGACCACCATCACCACCCCATGGCGGCGGCCCTGACGATCCAGCACGTATCCCGCCATGCTGACGACCCCCTCCAGGCTGCCGGTCTTGAGGTGGGCGTATCCCGCCGCCGGGCTGCCCTCCAGGCGCCTCCTGGCGGTGCCGTCGCGCCCCGCCACCGGCAGCGCCGCCATGAACTCGGCCATGAAGGGGCTCCGCCAGGCTGCCAGCAAGACCTGGCCCACGGTGGTGGTCCGCACCCGGGCACTGCGGGACAGGCCCGCGCCGTTTTCCATGATGAGGCCCCGGGTATCGATGCCGGTCCGGGCCAGGCTGTCGTTGACCACCCGGATGCCCGCCGTGGTCAAGTCTTCTCCCGGTTCGGCGGCGCCTTGGCCCAAGGTGAGCAGCAACTGGCGGGCAATGAGGTTGTTGGACCATTTGTTCATATCCCGCACCACCTCCGCCAGGGGTGGGGAACGGTCTTCCAGCAGGGTCATGGCCTGGGGGGGCGTGGAGCCCAGGCGCACCCGACCCTCCAGCTCGCCCCCCAGTTCTCGCCAGAGGGCCTCTACCAGGGCCGGGTTGAAGGCTTCCGGCGGCAGGGGCGACAAGTTCCAGTCCCGCCGGCCGCAGTCGGTCCGCCAGCGGCCTTCCACCACCAGGTTCTGGCCCCCTTCGCGTTTGGGTTCCAGGCGGGCCACCAGCTGGCGGTGCCAGGCCTCGCAAGGGCCGGGCTCCTGGCTGACCCGGTTCTCCAGGCTCAGGCCGGCCAGGGGTGGGTCCGCCATCAGCCAGGGCCGGGGGCTACCGGGCTGGGTGACCAGGGTGATCCGCAGGGCGGTGAAGTTGAGGATCAGACCGGCGGGCCCGGCGTTGTAGGGACGGTCTCCCCGGCCGTCGAAGGCGCCGGGGTCGAAGGGGGGGAGGGGGAAAATTCCCGGGTCCAGGATCAGGTCGCCGCCGATCGTCTTCACCCCCATCCCCCGGATCTGGCGCAGGAGCCGCCCCAGTCGCTCCTGGCTCAACACCGGATCGCCGCTTCCCACCAGATAGAGATTGCCCGCCAGGCGATCCTGGGGGGAGGGCACTGCGTCTGCGGCCACCCGGGTAGTCCAGCTGGCCTGGGGGCCCAGGTTTTCCAGGGCGGCCCAGGCGGTGAGCAATTTCATCACCGAGGCGGGGTTCTGGGGTCGCTCGGCGTTATGGGCGACCCGCGGACGGGGAGCGTCCAGGGCCTGGACCCACACTGCCGCCGCGGAGGCGGGCACACCGCTCCGGGCCAGGGCGGCGGCTACCGGCGGCGGCAGGCTGTCTGCCGCCTGGGCAAGGAGCGGGAGCAGACAACTCCAATAGAGGAAGAGGTGGCGGAGGCGGGGCATGGCGGCGATTGGGCTCGGAAGGCGCCATTGTGCCGCGAAGGACGTACGCTGCGGGATGCCTGGCGTCGTGCCCCATTTGGGGCGGAGCAGGCGGGGATGGCGGGATGAATCCGGCCTGCTGGACGGGAGGCTGCTCCCAGGCGGGGCGAGCCTACGCGCCTTGCCGCGCGCAATCGGGCACTAACGTCGGCTGCCGCGACTGACCAGGGCGTCGGGGGTGAAGGTGAAGGGGGGGGCGCCCTCCGGCAGATTCTTGAAGCCCATGCCCGGGTCGCCCATGTGGTTGGCCAGGGAATACAGGCCGGAGCGCAGATCGTAGCCCCAGTAGGTGCGCACCAGGGGGGTCTGGCTGTCATAGAGCTGCACCGAGGCCAGGAACAGACCCTTGATCAGCCGGCCGGTGGCGTCGAAGCTGTCGCTCATGCCGCCGCCTCCCAGATCTTCATCGAAATAGAAAAGGCGCCGGGCGTAGCCGTGGCGCTTGCCTGGCTTGAGGCTGGCTTCCACCACCCAGACCCGGTGCAGCTCCCAGCGCGCATGATCCGGATTGAGGTGGCGCGGGGTGAGCAGTTGCTGGGCGGTGGCGTGGAAGGTGACGGCGTAGCTGTTGTAGGGGATGAACATTTCCCGCTTGCCCAGCAGCTTGAAGTCGAATAAGTCCATCGCCCCGTCGAACAGGTAGATGTCGTCGTAGGTGGTCACGCCCCCCTGGGAGGCGATGGGGGTGTCGTAGGCCACGTCCGGCGCCAGGCGGATGCGCCGGCTGGCGGCGTTGTAGGTCCAGGCCCGGCGGGGCTGCGTCAGTGGGTCCAGGGTGTCCAGATAAAGGGTGGCGTTGCCCACCACCATGGGGGGGCCGGTGAAGTTCCAGGTGGCCTGGGCCAGGAAGTTGCCATTCTTCTTGAGGGCGGTTTCGTCCCCTTTGGGATCGAACATGGGGGACTGCTGGTGGGCGTGGATCTCCCCGGAATTGACGGCCCGGCCGCTGGCATCCACGTACCAGTTGCGGCTGTTGAATTCATTGGCATGGCCGTTGTAGCGGGCCAGGTGGTTCCACATCACCTCGTGGCCGTTCCGGGGCAGGGGGAAGGGCACGCCGCCGTAGGCCCCCTCCAGGGCCAGGCCATCCTTGGCCAGCCGGGCGTTGGTAGCGTTTTTGCGGGTGGCCTCGAGTACCGCCGGGGGCATGGCGGTGCTGCGGTGGCTGGGGTAGATATCCATCCGGTAGGAGGGGTGGCGCTGGAGCAGGGCCTTGCTGGCTTCGCTGAGCTTGTCGGCGTAGTGCTCCATGTTGCCGGCGGTGATGGAGAAAATGGGCTTCTCGCCGGCATAGGGGTCGGCCCACCGTCCGGAATTGGCCTGGTAGCCAGGCGGGCGGGTGGTAGCGGGCAGGCCGCCGGTGTAGGGGGGGATGGTCCCTTCCGGATTGCCCGTCGCGTCGGCCCCCACCGGGGTGAGCTGAGTTCCCAGGCGGGCAGCCTCGGCGGCCGTCACCGCAGCTTGGGCGCTGCCTACCAGCCCGGTGGTTAGGGTCAGGATCAAGAAGGTCTGGAGGGATGGGCGCAACATGGTTGGGTCTTTCCGGGAAGGGGGCCGGCGCGGGTTCAGGCTGGGATTTCCAGGGGGCTGAGCAGCCTGGAGAGCTCCGGCGCCGGCATGGGGCGGCCCAGGTGGAAGCCCTGCGCCTCGTCGCAGCCGATTTCCTGCAGGATGGCCAGTTGTTCGGTGGTCTCAACCCCTTCGGCGATGACCCGCATTCCCAGGCTGTGGCCGAGGGTGACCACGGCGGTGGCGATGGCCCGGTCGTCCAGGTCGCGGATGAAGGATTGGTCGATCTTGAGGCGGTCGATGGGGAAGCGTTTGAGGTAGCTCAGGCTGGAATAGCCGGTGCCGAAATCATCCACCGCCACGTGGATGCCCCGAGCCTTGAAGGCGTGGAGCACCTCCAGGACGGAATCCAGATCTCCCACCAGGAGGCTTTCGGTGATTTCGGCCTCCAGGCAGTCGCCGGTCAGGCCGGATGCAGCCAGGGCCTGATCCACCACCTGGATGAGATTGGGGGCGGCGAACTGGCGGGCCGAGAAATTCACCCCGACCCGTCCCGCGCAGACCCCCTGGTTGCGCCAGCGGACCACCTGGCGGCAGACTTCCCCCAGCACCCAGGCGCCGATGGGTTCGATCAGGCCTGATTCCTCGGCCACCGGGATGAACTGGCCGGGGGAGACAAAGCCCAGTTCCGGCTGTTTCCAGCGCAGCAGGGCCTCCACCCCGATCAGGCATTGATCGGCCACGGTGTATTGGGGCTGGTAGAACAGCACCAGTTCGCCCCCCTCGATGGCCCGGCGCAGGCTGCTCTCCAGCACCAGACGCTGGAACACCGCCTGGTTCATCTCCGCGTCGGCGAAGTGGTAGGTGTTGCGGCCCCGCTCCTTAGCCCGGTACATGGCCGTGTCGGCGGATTTCATCAGTTCGTCGAAGCTGCGGCCGTCCTTGGGGAAGAGGCTGATACCAACGCTGGGGGTGACGGTCAGGGTGTGGGCATCGATCCGCACGGGCTTGGCCACTTCCGTGAGCAGCTTCTGGGCCACGTGGGCGGCGGCGTCGGCGTCGGCATCGGGTAGCAGGAGCAGGAATTCGTCCCCCCCGAGGCGGCCCACCGTATCCATCTCCCGCAGGGCTGCGCGCATCCGGCGCGCCACTTCCACCAGCAGGCGGTCGCCGATGGCGTGGCCCAGGGAGTCGTTGATGTTCTTGAAGTGATCCAGGTCCACGAACAGCAGCGCCATGGTGTGGCCGTCCCGGTGGGCGCTGGCCAGGCCCAGGTCGGCCCGGTCCCGCAGCAGCAGGCGGTTGGGCAGATCGGTCAGAGCGTCCCGGTAGGCCAGCTTGGTGATGCGGGCTTCACTTTCCTTTTGCTGGGTGATGTCCCGGGACAGGCCCACGTAGTGGGTCAGGGTGCCATCCCCCTGGCGCACCGCCGAGATGGCGCTCAGGGAGGGGTACTGCTCGCCGTTCTTGCGCTGGTTCCACAGTTCACCCTGCCAGAAACCGTTCTCCCGCAAATTGCGCCAGAGCGTCCGGTAGTAGGTCTGGGTCTGGCGCCCCGAGCCCAGGATGCGGGGGTTCTTGCCCATCACTTCCGCGGGGGTGTAACCCGTCACCTGGCTGAAGGCGGGGTTGACCATCACGATGTTGGCGTCGGCATCGGTGATGATGACCGCGTCCCGGCTGTTTTCGAAGACCATGGCCATCATCCGCAGATGCTCTTCCATGTCGTGGCGGGCAGTCATGTCCGCGGCGGTGGCCAGGATGCGCAGGGGGGCGCCGTCGGGCTGCTGCGCCACCACCGCGCCGCGCCGCTGGATCCAGATGAGCTTGCCGTCTGGGCGCAGGAATTTCTGTTCGGCGGAGAAGCGTCCATCTTTCCTGGCACTCAGCGCCTCCCGGACTATCTGGCGTTGCTCGGGCGTAGGGAAACAGTAGTCCAGGTAGGTCTTGATAGGCATTTCCTGGGCCTGGGGCTCCAGACCCAGCATCCGGGCGTAGACCCCATCGAGGAGGACCCGGTCGTTGGTCACGTCCAGTTCATAGCATCCCAGGCCGGAAGCCTCCAGGGCCAGGCGTAGGCGTTCTTCCTGGTTGCGCAGGCGCTCTTCGGCGGCGCGGCGCAGCTGCTCCTGTTCCAGGTTCTGCAGGGCGTAGCTGATGTCCTCGCCGATCTCGTCGATCAAGGCCAGCATGTCCGGGTTGAAGTAGCCGGTTTCCATGGCCAGCAGGCCCAGTACCGCCACCGTCCTGCCGTCCTGTTTGATGGGCACCGCCGCCAGGGAGCCGGAACCGCACGCCTGGGTCCCTGGGGTAAACCCGGCAGCCTCGAAATTGGCGCCGCTGTCGTTGCTGAAGTGGCGCCGGCCTTCCCGGGCCACCCGGGCCGTCAAGGTCTGGGCCATGGGCGTTGCAGGGTCCAGGTCTATGGTCTGGAGGCGCTGGCGCAGTTCGTCGGTGACCCACTCCCCCGCCATGGCCCCCAGGATCAGGCGGTTGCCGGCCTGGTCCGCGTTGAAGATCCAGGCCGTGGAGACCCCTCCCGAGGCCACCGCCACCCGGCAGACTTCCTGGAACAGGGCCTCCTGGCCGGCGCTGTGGACAATGGCGTGGTTGATCTGGCTGAGGGTGGCGTAGAGCTTGGCCAGATGGTCGATCCGCTCCAGGTGGCGCTGGTCATCGGTGACATCCGCAACGATCAACACGAATCCCTCGATCTGGCCCTCCCCATCCCGCTCCGGGGCCATCACCACCTTGACCCACACCACGGATCCATCCGGGAGGATCGACCGGAAGAGCAGCTTCACGCCCTCGCCGCTCCGGGCTGCGGCCCTGAAGGCGGCATCGACCCGCGGCCGGTCCTCCGGATGGGTGTGGTTGCTGACCCAGGCGACCCCTTCCCGGGCGATGGCCTCCTTGGACATGCCCACGATCTCGCCCAGCCGGTCGTTGCAAAACACCACCCGGGACTGCTTGTCCATGCGCAGGATGCCCACCGGCGCCGCCTGGGCCAGGCTGGCGTAGCGCCGCTCCCGCTCCTCCAGGGCCCGCATTCGATCCCGGTCGGCGGTCTGGTCGCGGAACACCAGCACCACCCCCTGGATCTCCCCGTCC
>JAVEWG010000039.1:12155-34377 GCA_034004685.1 Rhodocyclaceae bacterium
GATGCCCACCGGCGCCGCCTGGGCCAGGCTGGCGTAGCGCCGCTCCCGCTCCTCCAGGGCCCGCATTCGATCCCGGTCGGCGGTCTGGTCGCGGAACACCAGCACCACCCCCTGGATCTCCCCGTCCTCCCCCAGGCGGATCGGCGCGCCGCTGTCGGCGATGGGCCGCTCCTCCCCGTCCCGGGTCACCAGCAGGGTATGGTTGGCCAGGCCCACCACGACCCCGTGGCGCAGCACTTCCGTTACCGGGCTTTGCACTTCCCGGCGGGTGCTCTCGTTGATGATGTGGAAGACCTCCCGCACCGGTTTGCCCCGGGCCTCGGCCTCCGGCCAGCCGGTGAGGGTTTCCGCCACCGGATTGAGCATGACCACCAGGCCGCTGGCGTCGGTGACGATCACCCCGTCGCCGATGCTGCGCAGGGTCACCCGCAGATTTTCCTCGTTGTGGGCCAGGGCGGCGTTGTTGGCTTGGAGTTCCTTGACCAGGGATTCCAGGGCGGCGGCCATGCGATTGAATCCGGCTACCGACTGGCGCAGTTCGGGGCTACCCCGCAGGGGCAGGCGGACCGAAAAATCCCCCTCGCTCAAGGCGCGGCTACCCTTGGCCAGGGTGCCCAGGGGCCTGAGTCCGCTTTGTAACACCAGCCACACCCCCAGGGTTACCAGGCCTAGCAGCCAGCCCAGGATTCCCAGTTGCCGGACGACCCGCTCCCAGGCGTGATTGATGGTCGGTATCGGGGTCAGGGCCAGGGTCAGGATGCCGTGATAGGTGTCATTGATGAAAACCGGCTGGGTGCCCTCCAGTTCCGAGGTGCCGCACCAGCGGGCAAACCACTGCGGGGCGCGGAGCTCCACCGGGCTGGTCTGGGTGTATTCGGCCGAGTCGGACACGTCCCGGAAGCCGATCCGCACCACCGAGGGCTCGCGCCGGACCTGGCTCAGGGCCTGGCTCAAACGCTCGGGATCATGGGTGTTCATGGCCGGCGCCAGGGCGTAGCTGAGGATCTCAGCCTGCTGGTCGAATTCCCGTGCCAGGTCCGCCCGGGCGTCCTGGGTGGCGTGGTGGGCCGAAAGGGCCACGGCCCCGGCGGCCGCCAGAATCACGATGAGGCCGATCACCAGCAACAGCCGCTGGACGAGGCCAACCCGCTCCCACAGACGGACTGCCCCTTCAGCCATGCCCGGCTTGCCCTTCAGCCCGGCCGTCCCGGGCCGGCGCCTTGCACCCCGCCATCCTCGCTCCCTTTCATGAGTCCCTGTTCTTTTCCCGGGGCATGGCGGCCATGCCTCGGAAAAACCGCAAGCCCGAAATGGGTTACGGCTCAAAGGAGCGAAACGTTAACGCTATTACCAAGGTAATACGAGAAAAAAAAGCGCGGATTCGAGAAAAATCACCCAGTCAGGAACAAATACCTGGTTTGCCAAGGGATTTTGTTGTGACAGGGGGCCGGGCGGCGTCTCAGAAGGGCAGCGCCCCCTGGATGGCCCGGGGTGCAACAGTCTCGGTCGGTGGATCCTGAAGCCGGGACAGGCTCCCAGCCCGCACCCCCAGAAGGCGCAGGCGGCGGGTCAGGGGGATGCGCTTGAGGCACTGGCCGGCGGCCTGGCGGATGGCGGTGGGGCTGTCGATGGGCTCGGGCAGGGTCAGATCCCGGGTCACCGTGCGGAAATCGTCGAAGCGCAGCTTGAGGCCGATGGTGCGGGCCCGGTAGCCCTTGCGCTGGAGGTCGGCGGCTACCCGCTCGCACAGGGCGGTGAACTGGGCGGTGAGGATCGGGCGGTCATCCCGGGGGTGGAGATCCCGCTCGAAGGTGGTCTCCCGGCTCACCGACCTGGGTTCGGAATGGGTCACCACCGGCCGCTCGTCCTCCCCCCGGGCCACCCGCTGCAGCCACTGGCCGTAGCTGGAGCCGAAGGCCTCCACCAGGGTGGCCGGATCGGCCCGGGCCAGCTCGCCGATGGCCTGAATGCCCAGGGCCGCCAGCCGTTGCCCGGCCCTGGGGCCGATGCCGTTGACCTTGCCCACCGGCAGGGGCCAGATCCGGCGGGGGACATCTTCCATCCCGAGCAGGGTCAGGCCGTCGGGCTTGTCCAGGTCGGAAGCAATCTTGGACAACAGCTTGTTGGGGGTAATACCGATGGAACATGTGAGCCCGGTGGCGGCCAGGACCGCGGCCTTGAGGCGGCGCCCCAGGGTGGGGGAATCCTCCGGTAGATCGGTGAGGTCGATGTAGATCTCGTCGATGCCCCGGTCTTCGATCCTGGGGGCGATGGCCGCCACCGCCGCCTTGAAGAGGCGGGAATAGTGGCGGTAGGCGTCGAAATCCACCGGCAGCAGGATGGCGTCGGGGGCCAGCCGGGCGGCCTTCATGAGCCCCATGGCGGAAAACACCCCCAGGGCCCGGGCTTCGTAGGTGGAGGTGGTGATGACCCCCCGGCCGGCGTAGTCCCGCAGCCGGGCAAAGCGGTGGCTACCGTCCGCTTGCCGCACCGGTTGATCCACCCGCCGGCCGCCGATCACCACCGGCAGGCCCTTCAGTTCCGGGTAGCGCAGCAGTTCCACGGACGCATAGAAGGCGTCCATGTCCAGGTGGGCGATGCGGCGGGCGGGGACGTCCACGGCGGGGTGGGCGCGGGCCCTCAGACTTTCTTCAGGAAGCAGGCCTTGAGCATGAAGTTGCCGGCGTCCATCCTGCAATCCACTTCGTGGTCGCCGCTGCCTACCAGGCGGATGCTCTTGACCTTGCTGCCCTGCTTGAGGGTGATGGAGGAGCCCTTGACCTTGAGATCCTTCACCAGCACCACCGCGTCCCCATCAGCGAGCAGGTTGCCGTTGGCGTCCCGCACTTCCCGGCCGCCCTCCTCGTCGCTGGCGGCGGCCTGGGGCCATTCGAAGCCGCAGTCGGCGCAGATGTATTGATCCCCGTCGGGGTAGGTGTTCTCCAGGGTGCATTGGGGGCAGGCGGGGAAGGCGGACATGGCGATGGACCGGGGTGTTTGCTTGGGCGGCTAGGGTAGCCAGGGCAGCGCTCCGCCGCAATCCGGTGTGGCGCCGGCGCCAGTCAGCCTGGCGGGCTGAAGCCCGCCCTAAAGGCGCCACGATTCCCGGTGCTCAGGAAAACATCTCCACCGCTTGCCGGGCTCCGCCGCCCTGGCCTGGCAAGCGGAAGCGGGAGACCGAGGCCCGCAGGGTTTCCGAGAGGCTGGAGAGGGCTTCGGCGGAATGGGCGGTCTTGCGGATGGCCTCGTGGGTCTGGTGGGTCACCTGGGTGATGTGGCCGGCCCGGGTGTCGATGCCGTGGGCATCGCTGCGCTGGGCGGCCAGGGCGGCGCAGATTTCCCGGGCGGCCTGGGCGCTCTGGGCCACGTCGGCCCGGGCCGCGACGATGGCTGTAGCCGCCTGATCCGCCAAGGCGGCGGTCTGGCGGGCGTCGCCGGCCTGGCGGCGGATGTCCTGGGCCGCCGCGCTGGTGACTTCGGCCATATGCTGGATGCTGCGCTCGATCTCCCGGGCGGAGCTGCCGGTGCGGTCGGCCAGCTTCCTCACCTCGTTGGCCACCACCGCGAAGCCCCGGCCCGCCTCCCCGGCCCGGGCGGCCTCAATGGCGGCATTGAGGGCCAGCAGATTGGTTTGCTCGGTGATGTCGGAAATCAGGGCCACGACCTTGCTCACCTCCCGGGACAGTTCTTCCAGCTTCCCCAGCCCATCGGCGGTGGCGGCCACCTGGCGGGCCAGCCCTTCGATCCGCTGGCGGGCCTGGCCGATCACTTCTTCCCCGGCCTGGGCAGAGCGGTCGGCGGCGGCGGCCAGGGCCTCGGCCTGTTCGGCCGAGGCGGCGATGCCGGCGGTGGCCTGGCTGAGGTTCTGGATCCGGCTGGCGATTTCGCCGGCGGCGGCGATCTGGTCGGCGCTGGCCGCCTCCATCCCGGCGGCGCCGCCGGCCATCAGGCCCGCGCTGCTGGAAACCGCGTGGGCATTGTCGGCCATGGCGGCGATGATGCCCCGCAGGGAATCTGCGATATGGTCCAGCAGGGTGGCCATCTGGCCCAGCTCGTCCTGGCCGGCGGGGGCGCCGCCGGGGGTCAGGTCGCCCCGGGCGATCTTGGCGGCCCGTTCGGTGAGGTCGGCCACGGTACGCCGGATCGCCCGATACACCACCAGGAATATCAGGATCGCCAGCACCAGGGGGATGCCCGCCAGCAGGGCCGAGCCGGCGATGCGCCGCCATTCTTCGGCGCGGCGCCGGGCGATTTCATCGCTGGCGACCCGGGGCAGGGCTTCGCCGAGGGCGTCCAGGCTGGCCGCCGCCGGAGCGAAGGCGCGGGTGATCTCTTCCTGGCCAAAGGCCACATTGGAGAGCACCGCCCCGGAAACCAGCACCGAAGCCAGCTCCACGTCCTGGGTGAGTTGCTCCAGAAGGGGCTGGAGGCTGGCCTGGGCGGCGGGGAGCAGGGGGGCGATGGCCGCCAGGCTCTCCCGCAGGCTGCCCTCGGTGCGCTGGGCCAGGGTGCCGGCGGCGGCCAGCAGGGGACGCTGGCGTTCCGGCAGGGCGCCGGCGGCGCTGGCCTGGGCGGCCAGGGCCTGGGCCAGCTGGAGCTGTTCCAGCAGCACCGGCAGCTGGCGGGTCTGGGCCAGGCCCAGGTAATGGGCGGCCAGGTCGCTATCGCTCACCAGGCCGTGGCGGTCTCCCAGCCGACGCAGGGCGCTCACCACCGCCTCGGCATGGTGGTTCATGGTTTCCAGCTGGCGCTGGGCGGCGCGCACGCTGGTGGCGGGGGTGAAATCCAGGATCTCGGCCAGCTCGGCCGAAGGCGCGGTGGCGTCATCAGAGTCGGCAGGTTCCCGCAACAGGGCCTCGCCGGTTCCCCGGGTGGCCGCCAGACGCTGGTGGGCGGCGTCCAGGGCCGGGCTGGGCTCGCCCTCGCCGGCGCCGGCCACCAGCAGGGCCTGGCGGAATTCCCCCAGGGCCCGGAGGTGGTCGAAGGCCGGCGCCAGGGCGGCCTGGCCCCGGGCCTGGCGATCCAGGTGGGCCAGGACCGCCAGGTGGTCCCCCACGATCTGCCCCAGCAGGGCCACTACGGCCACCAGGGCCACCGCGCCGATGAGGGCGAACTTGCCGCGAAAACCCAGGCGGGCCAGCAGATTGAAGGATGGGTTCATGCCCGGGCCTCCGGATAGAGTTGAGTTTGCGACAGGGGCCAATCCTCCAGATTGGCACAGCAGGCTTGTTCCACCAGCTGGTAGAAGCCATCCCCCTGCTCCTTGGCGAGTTTTTTGGCGGCCGCCGCCGAGGACGCCACGTCTTCCGGGGAGCGGCAGTCGCCGGCGGCCACCCGCACCACCCCCACGGCCACGGTGGTGAGGGGAAAGAAGGTGCGCACGCCACGCCGGTCTTCGCCTTCCATGCCGCCCCGGGCGAGCTCCGCCGCGTCGAAGAGGTCCCGGGCCGCCTGGTTGAACGCTTTCACGATGGACTGGCAGCGGCTCTGCCAGTCCTCGCTCTGGAACAACACCACGAAATCATCGCCCCCCACGTGGCCCACGAAGTCATGGCGGGGCTCGCAGTGGCGCGTGATGGTGGCGGCCGCCAGCTTGATCATCTGGTCGCCCCGCCAGTAGCCGTAGAGGTCGTTGTAGGGTTTGAAATTGTTGAGGTCGAAATAGGCGGCTGCGAAGCTCGCCCCATGGGCCAGCAGGCGCCGGATGTGCTCGGTGATGGGGATGTTGCCCGGCAGGAAGGTCAGGGGGTTGGCGTGGCGGGCCGCCTCCACCCGCTGCTCGGTGACCTTGCGCACCAGGCTCTCGCCGGTGGCCAGCCCCGCGTAGCGCCCGCCCCGGGTGATGATCAGGCCGTCCCGCAGGTAGCTTTGGTCCTCGCCGGTGAGGATGGTGGCCAGGTCGGCCAGGGGGATGTGGGCCTCGACGCGCAGGGGCTGGGCATTCATGAACAGGGTGCAGGGGCGCCGCCCGTAGAGTTCCGGGTGGTAGGGCTGGGCGTACTTGTCCAGGAAGTCGCGGCGATTGACCAGGCCCACCGGCACCTCCCGATCCACCACCGCCACGGCGTGGAGCCGGGGGTTCTGGACGAACAGGCGGACCAGGGTGTCATTGGTCATCTCCGGCGCCACGGTGGGGGCATGCACCAGCAGCCGTTCCACCGGCTCTCCCGGTTCCGGCAGGGCGGGGACCACGGGTAGCACCGCCACCTTGGCGCAGGTCAGCACCGCCAGGGCTTCCGGGTGGAGTTCCCGGGGCGGATCGGCTACGGGCCGGCCCAGGAAATAGCCCTGGGCATGAGCAAAGCCCAGATCCCGCAGGATCTCCAGTTCCGCCGCCTCCTCCACCCCTTCGGCCACCAGGGGCGTGCCGAAGGCGCTGGCCAGCTGGTGGATGCTGCGCAGGATCGCCACCTTGCGGCTGTCCCGGTGGCAGTGGTGGGTGAAGTACTTGTCCACCTTGACGATTTCCGGCTGGATCTGGGCCCACAGGCGCAGGCTGGAGCGGCCGTCGCCGAAGTCGTCCAGGGCCAGCTGGATGCCCAGGCCCCGCAGGGTGGCCGCGGCCTCGGTCATGGCATCGAAGTCGCTCACCCGTTCGTGCTCGGTGAGCTCCACCACCAGGCGGCCTGGAAAGAAGCCCGCTCCCACCGTGGAGTGGAGCAGGGGCCCCCCCAGATCCCGGGCGACCCGGCAGATCGCCCCGGCGCTGGCGTTGAGGAACAGCTTGCCGGGCAGGCCCAGGTGGGCGAAGCGCTCCACCGCGATGGCGCCGCCGGTCAGTTCCAGTTCCAGGGACAGGCCGGCGGCGCGGGCCACCGACAGCAGGGCCTCGGGGGCGTGGAGCGGACTGCCGGCGGGGCCCCGCATGAGGGCTTCATAACCCAGGAGCTGCTGCCGGGAAAGATCGAAGATGGGCTGAAACAAATAATCCAGGGCCCGGTTCTGGAGGATTTCCCGCAGCTGGGCGGCGGGGGGCGTGCTGGTCACCATGAGGCGCTACTCCGTCATATCGTGGCGCGGCTTGGATGGGCCGGCTCTTCTGTTTGATGCCCAGTTTGGGGGCTTTTGATGACGGTTTTGTGACGCGTAATATTTTGGCGATCCCTCACGCCTCCAGGCGGCGCTGGGCCGGGCCGGGCTGCACCGCCAGGCTGGCGGTCGCCAGGGGGTGGTAGTCCCGGTTTTTCACGGTGCTGAGCAGGCGCCATTCGGCCCGGCACTCCTGGGAGGTGAAGGTCACCAGCAGGAAGCCCCGGTGGGCCGTTTCCGCGTACTCCAGGGGCTCGATGATCCGGGGCAGGGCGGCCGCCAAGGCCGCCGGGTCTTCGTCGGGGAGGTATTCCTCCAGGCCGGGGGAAGACACGCTGGCGGTGGCGAACTCCACCCCCACCGGCTGGCCCTGGCCGTCTTCCAGGTTGCTGGCCCAGGCATTGTGGGTGTCGCCGGCCAGCACCACCAGGTTCTTGTCCAGATCGCGAGCCAGGGCCAGGACCCGCTCCCGCTCCGCCGGGTAGCCATCCCAGGCGTCCAGGTTGTAGGGGATCCGGGGCTGGGCCAGGAGGGCTTGCTCCTGGGCGCTGAGACTGGCTGGGTTGGCCTGGGCCTTGGCCAGCAGGGCGGCATAGGCAGCAAAGCCGATCTGGCCCAGCACCAGGGGGGCGGGCAGGTGCATGGTGCCCATCAGGGTTTGCTGGCCCAGCACCTGCCACTGGGCGCTGGATTGGGTCAGCTGGTCCGCCAGCCAGGCCAGCTGGGGCCCCCCCAGGAGCTGGCGGGTGGGGTCGGCCAGTTCGGTGGCGAAGCGGAGGGCGTCGAAGCTACCGGTGCTGGAAAAGTAGTCGCCGTAGGCCAGGGGCTTGTCCCGGGCGTTGAGCCGGGTTTCCAGCATGTGCAGGGAAAGGAGGTTGCCAAAGTCGAAGGAGCGCTGGATGGCCAGGGGCTCGGCTGGGTCCGCCAGGCGCACCGGCATCCACTCGAAATAGGCCTGGAGGGCGGCGTTGCGGCGCTGGGTGAAGTCCCCCTCGGTGGCCGGGTCATGGTTGTCGGCCCCGTCCCGCCAGGTGTCGTTGGCGATTTCGTGGTCGTCCCACACGCAGATGAAGGGCAGGGCCGCCATGGCCGCCTGGAGGTCCGGGTCGCCCCGATACTGGGCGTGGCGCTGGCGGTAATCGTCCAGGCTGTTGAGCTCGGTGGGGGGCAGGACTTCCCGGCCCAGGGTGGCGGCATCGGCCGAGGCGTAGCCGCCCCGCTGGTATTCGTAGAGAAAATCCCCCAGGTGGACGGCGGCGTGGACGTCCGTCAGGCGGGCGGCTTCCCGGTAGGCGTGGAAGTAGCCGGCGGGATAGTTGGAGCAGGAGAACACCGCCAGGCGCACCCGGCCCACCTGCCCCACCGGCAGGGTGCGGGTCTTGCCCACCGGGGAGTAGTGCTGGCCGATCCGGAAGCGGTAGTAATAGGTGGCGTCGGCGGCCAGGGCGCCGGCATCCACCTTGACGGTGTAGTCCCGCTCCGGCCCGGTGACGAAGACCCCGGCCCGCAGGATGGATCGGAATTTCGGGTTGGGGGACAGCTCCCAGATCACCGGCACCCGGCCGGGGCGCTGCGGGCTGACCCGGGTCCACAGGATCACCCGGTCCCGCAGGGGGTCGCCGCTGGCCACTCCGTGGAGGAAGGGGCTGGCCAGGCCGGGGGCGGGTTCCGGACGGTTCGCCCCGGCCAGGGAGGCCAGGGGCAGGGCGGAGGCCGCCGCGGCCCCCAGGCTCAGGTTGCGGATGAATTGGCGGCGGCTGGGGGGCATGGCGAACTCCTGGCGGGGGGTGCCGCCAGTGTCGCCAGGGTCCGTGACAGGGATGTCACAAGGGTGTTGCGCTGATGTTGCCGTCGGGGAGCCGGCTGCTGTCGAGCACCGGCGCGCCGGTCAGGCGCTGGTCGCATTGGCGCAGGCGGCGGGCCAGCACCCGCATCACCTCCACGGCGAAGTTGGGGGTCTGCTCCACCAGGAACTGGAAGCGTTTCTGGTCGATGACGGCGAAGGTGCAGTCGGTGAGGGCGGTCACGGTGGCGGTGCGGGGGGCCGTGTCGATCACTCCCAGTTCCCCCAGGATGTCCCCCGGCTTCACTTCCTCCAGGGCGACCCCGTTGAACCAGACTTGGGCGCGGCCAGACACCAGTACGTACATCACGTCCCCCAATTCGCCTGCCCGGAATAGGGCGGCGCCAGCGGGGAGGTCCAGGAGATTCGGATCGTGGCGGAACAGGTCGAAGAACAGCATGATGGGTTACCTTGGGTGAGAAATCCGGGCCAAGCCTAACGAAAGTAATAGCCTTGGTTGTTACGGTGAAACATGACAAACACTCGGGCATATTCTCATTAACCGCGGGGGCGACCTCCGGGGTTAATGAGAACACGCCTAGGGCGCCTCCCCTAGCCGGGCAAGGCGCTCCAGCAGGGCTTGATCCGCTTCCTGTTCGGTTTCGACGGCTCCGGCAAAGACCGCGCCGGTATTGCCGTCCAGGGTCAGCACTGCCCCCTCCTCCAGCACCCGCTCCCCGATCTGGATAGTGCGGGCCGCCAGGTCGATGGTCAGGTTCTGGCAGCCCACCAGGCAGACCTTGCCGAGCTGGCGCGCGACCACGGCGGCATGGGCGGTGCGGGCGCCCCGTTGGGTGAGGAGGCCTGCGGCCTGCTCCAGGGCGGTAATGTCGCTGGTCTCGGCATCCTGGCGCACCAGAATCACCGGGGCGCCGGCCTGGGCCCGAGCGGTGGCGCGGGCTTCGTCCAGGGCGATTTCGCCCTGGGCGATGCCGTTGCAGGCGCTGGCGGTTCGGGCCAGGGGCTGAGGGGGGGCTCCATCGGGCGTCACGAGCCGGGTTTGAAGGAGTTGGCCAGGGTCGAGATTGGCGGTGCGGGCACGGGCTTGGTCGGCGCTGATCAGGCCTTCCTCCCAGAGGTCCAGGGCGATCCGCGCCGTGGCCAGAGGCGTGCGCTTGCCGCTGCGGGTCTGGAGCAGGAACAGCCGCCCTTCCTGCACGGTGAATTCAAAGTCTTGCATGTCACCCAAGGCTTGCTCCAGGCGTTGGGCGGCTTGACGGAGTTCTTCCCACACGGCGGGCAGTACCTGGGCCAACTGGTCGTGGCCATGGGCGTTGCGCCGGCCGGAGACCACGTCCTCCCCCTGGGCGTTGAACAGGAAATCCACCCATAGGCCGGGCTCGCCGCTGGCCGGATCCCGGGTAAAGCCCACGCCGGAGCCGGAGCGCCCGCCGGCATTGCCGAAAACCATGGCCTGGAGGGTCACGGCGGTGCCAATGTGGTCAGGAACGGCGTTGATCCGGCGATATTCCCGGGCCTTGGGAGACTGCCAGGAGTCCAGTACGGCGGCGATGGCGCCGGTCACCTGTTCCGCCGGGTCCTGGGGGAAGGGGCGGCCCGCCTCCTGGACGTAAATATCCAGGTACTTGCGAGTGAGGGCGCGTAGTTCGGCGAAATCCAGGTCCGGTTCCTCTCGGTCCAGGGCTGCGCAGTTCAGGGCCGCCTCGAAGCGCGTGGCCGGGATGCCCGCCACCACCTCCCCGTAGCCCGCCACCAGCCGGCGGTAGGCGTCCCAGGCCAGGCGCGGGTTGCCGGTGAGCCGGGTGAGTCCCTCCACGGTGCGGTCGCACAGCCCCACATTGAGCAGTGTTTCCATCATCCCCGGCATTGACACCGGCGCACCGGAGCGCACCGATAGAAGCAGGGGCCGCTTGGGATCCCCCAAACGGGTGCCGGTGGCGGCTTCCAGGGTACACAGCGCGGGCCGCCAGAGGGCCGGATCGGCGGCCTGGGCGCGGCGGGCTGGGTCGGCGCAGAACGAGGTCCCGAGGACGATGGCCGGCGGCACCGGCAGGCCTAGCGCAGCCATGCGCAACAGATTCCAGGCCTTAAAACCCATGCTCTGGGCCGAGGCAGACGTTCGGTCGTCCCCGCCGCAGCCGCAGCCGATGGCGTGGATGTCCTCCCCCAGGGCTGGGCTGCTGGGGGGCGCCAGGGCCGTTTCGTAGAGAAGAGGTTTCATCGTCCCGCTCCGGCAGCCTGGAACGCCACGTCCCGCAGGGCGTAAGCAGCGGCCAGCAGGCTGTCCGAGGCCTGCTCCAGGGTTCCCGCCAGGTCGTTGGCGAGGGTCAGGGCCGCGGCGTCCTTCACGTCGGACAAGATTACCCGCCGGGCCTCCCGCAGGAGCTCGTCGCAATCCCGTTCGGCGCGCAAAACCCGCCAGTTGGCTGCCAGGAAGGCGTCATTGTCGGCCAGTTCGCTTTCCGCTCCCAGGGTGCGGGCGATGGCCAGGGCCTTGACTTGGTCCTGGGTGGCTTCCAATACGGTGGCGGCCAAGTGGGCGAGGGCCTTGCGGACCTCGCTGGTCCAGCCTCGATGGTGATGATCGGCTGCCAGACTGATGAGGTAGGCCCCTTCTTCCAGGGCGTCAGCCACGTCGTCGGCCTGTTCCAGCAATCTGGCGAAGGGGCGCCAGCGGGGCAGTCGCTCGGCCAGATCCCGGGCCTGCATCACCAGGTGGTCGGCCCGCCGCTCCCAGGCCTTGGCCCGGGCGGCCAGTTTGCGGGCTTCGTTCCGGTCTTCCTCGTGGCCGTGGGCCAGGGCGTCGCTGACGGCCTGGGCCAGGGTGTGGCAGTAGGCGGCGTGTTCAGTAAGGAGATCGAATTCCCGGGTCCGTCGGCGTGCCTGGCGGGCCAGCAGCATGCGGGTTTCGTCGGCCACCAGGGCGGGTGGCTGACCCCGCCCCAGGGCCTCGCAAGCCAGGCGCATCACCGCCAGCAGAAAGGCGTGGGCGTCGGCGGGGCCGAGGACTTCATCGAGCCGGTCGCCGATCCGGAAGGCGCCTTCGCCGGCGGCCTGCATGGCGCCAAAGATCAGGGCCTCGCCGCCGGCCTGGAGCCAGCCCCGGTGGCCCACCTCGTGGCGGGCAGCCTCCTCCAGGATGGCCACCGCTTCGGCCTTGCCGACGAAGAGCTGGAGGCGCTTCCTGGCCCGGTTCCAGTCGATGAGGAACACAATGCGGGCGGCCAGCAGGGAAAGGGCTGCGTCCAGGGCCGCCTCATCGTCGCAGAGGAAGGTGGCGGTGCCCACCACGTAGGCGCTCCCTTCGTTGAGGCCCGCTGTGACCCGGGATTCCACCCCCGACCATTGGGCGCCGATAGGGGCCAGAAGGCGCTGAAAGAATTCGAAGCGGGGGCGGTGGAGGTCGGAGTAGGTGAGGGCAATGGACCGCTCCCAAACCTGGATGACCAGGACATGGGCGTCGTTGGTGCCGATGTCGTTCTGGATCAGGAGCCGTTCCCCATCCCGGGTGGCGGCGGTGTCCAGGCCTGGGTGGTCGAACTTGAGGGGCGCGGTGCGGTTCAGGCCGGCCATGAAGGCCCGCACCCGGAGCCGGTCCCAGTCGGTCAGTTGCCATGCGTGGGCGCCGTCGATCACTTCGCTGGCCAGTTCTCCGGCTAGATGGTTGATGGCCTTGTGGAGATCCATCACCAGGAGATGAAGGCTGTCCTGTTTGCCCCGCTTGCCGTGGGTGAGGGCTTCGAGTTGGTCGGGATTGAGCTCTTCCCCCTGGAGGGTGGCCAGCCAGTCCAGCCAGTGGCGCAAGCGGGGGGCGGGTTCCTGGTCGGCGGGCAGGCCATCCACCACCGGCCTGGCCATGATGCTCAGATCCTCGGCCAGGGCATGAACCAGACGGGGTAGATCAGGCAGATGGTAGTGGTGGCCCAGGGCGCTGGCGTTGGCGGGTAGCGCCCGCAGCCAGGTCTCGGTCATCCCGGCCACCGTCATCTCCCGTCCCAGATCGGGAATTTCGCGCCCCCCGTGGCGGGCCCATTCCGTGGCGGTCTGAAGGACCGTCAGGTAAAGCTTGAGCCGGTCGTTGGCCGCCAGCGCCGCCTTCACCCAGGCGGGCAGCAACAGGCCCCGTTGCCCCAGGGATTCCACCGCTTGCGTCTTTTCCACCGTGCTTTCCTCCTTCCCGGGAGAGCAAGTCTGGGAGGGTGGTGTGACGGAATGATTACGGTTTGAAGACAGCGATGGTGGGATGGGCCGGAGGATGGGGGCGCCGGGGGTGGCCTTTGCGCGCCCGATCCATTGCTTCTTGATCTTCTTGAGTTTCTTTACCTACGCCGCCAGATGGTGACCTCCGACAGGGTGTGCTGGAACTTGCGGCGGGTCTCCCGGATGACGAAGGGGAGCTCGGCGGGGCCCTCCACCAGCTCGAAGTGGGGGGCGAGGCGTTCCTTGAGGCCGTCCAGGGTGCTGCGGCTTTCGCCGTCTTGCTTGAAGCCGCCGATCCATTCCTCCCGCCTGGTGTATTCCGTCAGCCAGGTATAGGGGGAGGCCAGCACCAGCAGGCCGCCGGGGTGGAGGCGCGCAGGGATCTGGTCGAGGAACTTGCCTGGGCTATAGAGGCGGTCGATCAGGTTGGCGGCCAGGATCAGATCGAAGCCGGTGAACAGGGGCTTGAGGTTGCAGGCGTCCCCTTGCCAGAAGCTCACCCTGCCGGCGGTTTCGGCCAGGCCCAGGTCCGTCAGCCGGCGCTCCCGGTAGAACACCAGTTCCCCTTCGTCCGGGAAGGTGTAGCGCAGGCTGCCCTGTTCCTGGAGCTTGACCCCGGCCTGGATGAAGCGGGCGGAGAAGTCGATGCCCGTCACCTGGTCGAAGTGGCGGGCCAGTTCGAAGCTGGCCCGGCCGGTGGCGCAGCCCAGGTCCAGGGCGTGGCGGGGCGGGCGCCGGGCGTGGCGCTGGAAGGCGGTCACCGCCAACTCCGCCAGGGCCTTGGGGAAGTTGGGGACGCCGAAGTGGTCTTCGCCGTAGTGGAACTCGGCGTACTGGGCGAGCAGGGCATCGCTTTCATACACCGATGAAATCGGCCGGGCTGGCGCCGGGGCCACCACGTAGCGCAGGCCGGCGTGCTGGAAGAAATGGCGGCGGAAGGCGTAGCGGGCGGCGGCGCGGGATTCGTTGCCGGTGGCGATCCAGCTACCCCCCTTGATGAGGTTGTGGCGGTCGTCGAAGGTGGGGGTGGTGAAGTCGTCGTAGAGGGGATGGACCCGGAAGCCGTCGAAGGGGTAGGTGGGGGTCTCGGTCCATTGCCAGACATTGCCCACCACGTCGAAGAGTTCGCCGTGGGGGTGGCGGTCCACCGGGCAGGGGGAGGCCCCGTGGTCCAGGTGGAGATTGGCCCGGGCGGGGGCGTCGGCGGGAACATCCGCCAGGCCGCAGTGGGCGTAGAGGCGTTGCCATTCGTCTTCCGTGGGCAGGCGCACCGGCTGGCCGGTGTGGCGGGCCTTCCAGTTACAGAACGCCTTGGCCTCGTGGTAGTTCACCTCCACCGGCCAGTTCCAGGGCATGGGGATTTCCTCGGTCATCAGGCGCAGTTTCCAGCCCTGGCCCGCCGGCACCCAGAAACTGGGGTGTTCGGCCCGGGCGAAGTCGCGCCAGCCCAGGCCTTCTTCCTGCCACAGGGTGGGGTCGGCATAGCCGCCGGCGGCCACGAATTCGAGGAATTCGCCGTTGCTCACCAGGTATTGGCTGGCCTGGAAGGCGGGCAGGTCGGCGCCGTGATGGCCGTATTCGTTGTCCCAACCGTAAATCGGCTCGTGGAAGGGCCGGCCCAATTCCACCCGGCCGGCGGGAATGGCCACCAGGCGGTTGGCCGGGGCCGGGCCCCAGTCCCGGCAGGGCGGCCACTCCGGCCGGGGCCGGACGTGTTCCAGGGCGTGCTGGCGGATCAGCACCGAGGAGGTTTCCAGGTGGATGCGCTCGTGCTCGATGCCCATCAGCACCGCCCAGAAGGGGTCGTCCCAGCCCACCGGCAGCTTGAGGGGCGCCTGGGCGATGACCCCTTCGATCACCCCCCGGGCCCGGCGGCGGTAGGCCCACACCGCGTCCACCGCGGGCCAGTCGTAGTGGGTGTCGTTGAGGTCATCCCAGCCCATCTCGTCCACCCCCACGGCGAACATGGATTCCAGGCGGGGATCGAGACGGGCGTCCACCAGGCCAGCGAGCAGGAACTTGTTGATGAAGAAGGTGGCGGTGTGGCCCAGATAAAAGATCAGGGGATGGCGCAGGGGGATGGGCTTCTTGTAGTAGGCCCCGTCCCCCGCCAGGGTGGCGAAAAGGGATTCGTAGCGATCCCAGGTGGCCTGGAAGTAGGCCAGGATTTCGGCCCGCTTGGCCGCGGGATCGGGGCCGTCGAGGAGCGGGGTGCGGGGAAAAAGGGAGGTGTGCACGAGGACTCCGGGCGGGGTCGGGAAGGGAACACTTTGGAACCTTCCGGCCAATTGTTCAAGCCGGGCATGCCTCTGGCTTGAACCTCCCGGGGCCGGCGCCTGTCTGCTCCAGGAGCCTGTCTGCCTTGGGGCTGATCCACCGCGCCGCTGGGAGAGCGTTCCGAATTTGCCGGATTTTCCTTACATGGCGCCAAGATGCGCCTCAAGATCGGACAAATCTGCCCGCCCTCTCCCCCTCGGCGCCCGGCGATCGGCCAAGCCGGACAGGCTCCTCGGATGCAAATTCTCGACACGGAGCCTGAATGCCCCACGATATTTCCCTGATTTCCACCATCGCCGCCGGCCTGGGGCTGGCCCTGATCCTGGGCTACGGGGCGGTGCGCCTGGGCTTGCCGGCCCTGGTGGGCTACCTGCTGGCGGGGATCGCCATCGGTCCGGCCACGCCCGGCTTCGTGGCGGACGTGGCCCTGGCGGGGCAGTTGGCGGAGATCGGGGTGATGCTGTTGATGTTCGGGGTGGGGCTGCATTTCTCCCTGGCGGATCTGCTGGCGGTGCGGCGCATCGCCCTGCCCGGGGCGGTGGTCCAGATCGGGGTGGCGACCCTGCTGGGGATGGGGGCGGCCAGCCTGTGGGGCTGGAGCCTGGCGGCGGCCCTGATCTTCGGCCTGGCCCTGTCGGTCGCCAGCACCGTGGTGCTGTTGCGGGCCCTGGAGAGTCAGGGGGCGGTGGAGTCGGAGAATGGACGCATCGCAGTGGGCTGGCTGGTGGTGGAAGACCTGGTGATGGTGCTGGTGCTGGTACTCCTGCCGCCCCTGGCGGGGGTGCTGTCCGGCAGCGCAGCGGGCGACGGCGAGGTGTGGCGGGCCCTGGCCATGACCCTGGGACAGGTGGCGGCCTTCGTGGTGCTGATGCTGGTGGGCGGGCGCAAGTTCTTCCCCCATCTGCTGTGGATGGTGGCCCGCACCGGCTCCCGGGAGCTATTCACCCTGTGCGTGGTGGCCGCCGCCCTGGGGATCGCCTTCGGCGCCGCCAAGCTGTTCGGGGTGTCCTTCGCCCTGGGGGCTTTCTTCGCTGGCATGGTGCTGCGGGAGTCGGACCTCAGCTACCGGGCGGCCCACGAAACCCTGCCCCTGCGGGACGCCTTCGCGGTGCTGTTCTTTGTTTCGGTGGGGATGCTCTTTGATCCCGCCATCTTGCTGGCGGAGCCCCTGCGGGTGCTCACGGTGGTGGCCATCATCCTGGTGGGCAAATCCATCGCCGCCGCTGTCCTGGTACTGGCCTTCCGCTATCCCCTCAATACGGCCCTGACCGTGGCGGCGAGCCTGGCCCAGATCGGTGAATTTTCCTTCATCCTGGCGGGCCTGGGGGTGGCCCTGGGGGTGCTGCCGGTGGAGGGACAGAGCCTCATCCTGGCTGGCGCCCTGATTTCCATCGCCTGCAATCCCGTGGTGTTCCGGGCCATCGCCCCCCTCCAGGCGGCCCTCGCCGCCCGGGGCGGCCAGGCTGCCTGGCTGGCCCGGCGGCAAGATCCCCTGGCGGAGTTGCCGGCCAGCACCGATTCGCGCTACCTGGCGGGCCAGGTGGTGCTGGTGGGCCAAGGCCGGCTGGGGGCGCGGGTCGCTCAGGCCCTGACCGGTGCCGGCTTGCCCTTCGTGGTGGCGGAGCAGGACCGGGAAAAGGTGGAAAAGCTGCGGGCCCGGGGCCTGGCGGCGGTGTGCGGCGACGCGGCCCTGCCGGCGGTGCTGATCCAGGCTCACATTGCCCGGGCCGCCCTGCTGGTGATCACCGTGCCGGACCCCGTGGCCGTCCGCCCCATGGTGGAAGCCGCCCGTGCCCTCAATCCGGAGGTCAAGGTACTGGCCCGGGCCCTGGGCAGCCAGGAGGCCGGCGCCCTGGGGGGCCTGGGGGTCGAGCGGGTGTTCGTGGCGGAGGAGGAGCTGGCCGGGGCGGTGATCCGCCAGATTCTGGCGGAGATGATGGTCCGGCCTTAGGGTGTGCGGGGTGTGCGCCCATCAGCCACGGGGTTCGCTCCGGCGCTCCCAGTCCAGCACCTGCAAACAGGCGGCAATACCGGTGGCCAGGGCGTCGGCCATGCGGGCCTGGCGGGCCGGGTCGGCCAGCAGCAATTCTTCTTGCCGGTGCTTGATGACCCCGGCTTCCACCAGCACCGCCGGCTGGCGGGCCAGGCGCAGGACCACCAGATTGTCGTACCAATGAACGGTGTCGGCCTGGTCCGCCCAGGGGCGGTGGCGGGCGTTCTTGTCGGTGGGGGTGAAGCCTTCCCGCTGGAGCCGCGCCCCCATGGCGGAGGCGCACAGCAGGCTTTCCCGGGGCCAGGGGTTGCGGCCCGAAACGAACAGGGAGTGACCCTGCCAGCGGTCGTTGTAGTCCAGATCCCGGCCCTGCCACTGCCAGGGCAGCAACTCGTCCTGGCCCACGGAATCATGGTGGATGGACACCAGCAAATCCGCCCCCTCGGCCTGGACCGGGCGGGCCGCCAGGGATTGGATGCCGCCGTCGGCGTTGATGAGGGTGACCCCCATCCCCCGCCGGGCCAGGTTGTCCGCCAGGGTTCGGGCCAGGGCCAGATTGAACTCGAATTCGCTGCGGCCCCGGGCGGAGCGGGCGCCGGAGGCGGCCAGGGTATGGCCCACGTCCACCGCCACCCGGGGCGCGGCGGGCGCCGCCCCGGACCCGCCCGCGATAAGGGCCGCCAGGAGCAGGGCGAGGGGGGCGTGGGGCAGGCAGGGCATGTTCCGCAGTTTAGCGCCGGGGCCGAAATACCGTTAAATTGCGGCTGTTTCGGCCCGAGCCTGGGGCGTGTTCCCAGCAATCCCGGGGGTCGCGCTCGCGTCCTCCGAATCCAAGGTCAACCGCCCCTCGAATTCGCGCCATGCCCCTGATCCATTTTTCCGACCCCCCGCCCCCCGCCCAGGAAGACCGCCCCAGCCCGGAGCGGGCCCTCGGAGCGCCGCCCCGGCGCCTCACCATGGAACGCTACGCCGCCCGCCAGGGGGAGATTTCCATCGGAGACTGGGCCTGCGAGCCGGGCGCCTGGCGGATCCGTTTCCACCCGGGGCGCCACGAGTTCTTCCAGGTGCTGACCGGGCGCATCCGCATCACCGAAACCGGCGGCCCGGCCCGGGAGATCGGCCCCGGCGAGGCTTGCGTGATTCCGGCCGGCTTCGAGGGGGTCTTCGAAGTGCTGGAGCCGGTCACCAAGCGCTACGTGATGATCGATGCCCCGTAGGGGGTGTGGCCCGCGGCGGCCGATTGTCGCAAAGCCGACAGCCGGCGGCTGAGTTGTTTTCCTTTGGATTCAGGGTATTGCGAGCTGGCCCCGGATTTGCTCAGCAATAGGCGTGATCAGCCCTTCCCTCGCGGAGCCCGCTATGCCCAAGCCCAAGAAGCACGTCCTCGTCTGCGTCCAGTCCCGCCCCGCCGGCCATCCCCGGGGTTCCTGCGGCCAGAAGGGTTGCGCCGACGTTTATAACGCTTTTCTCAACGAATTCCAGAGCCGCAACCTGTGGGCCCAGTTCGCGCTGACCAACACCGGCTGCCTGGGCCCCTGCGGCAGCGGCCCCAGCGTGCTGGTATACCCCGAAGGGGTGATGTACGCCGGGGTCAAGGCGGAAGACGTGCCCGCCCTGATCGACGAACACCTGTTGCTGGACCAACCGGTGGAGCGCCTGCTGGCCCCCGCCGCGGTGTGGGGGTGAATAATGCGAGAAGAATATGGCGTGGGGGATATCGTCTTTAGCCGGGTGGCCATCGAGAACGACGGCCACATTCCCGGGGTGGCCCCGGACGCCTTGCTGGCCCGGCCCGGGATGCGGGGGGTGGTGGTGAATTTTGGCCACGCCCAACTGGACGAGCGGGAAGAAATCTACCTGGTGCGCTTCGAAGACGGGGAAGGCAACCTAGGCCTGCCGGTGGGGGTCCTGCCGGAAGAACTGACCCAGGACGAGGTGGAGGCCAAGGCCTTGCTGGAGGCCACATCATGAGCCGGATCGGGATCTTTTTTGGCACGGACACCGGCCGCACCCGGCGGGTGGCCAAGGATCTGGCCAAGCGCCTGGGGGATGGGGCTGCGGCCCCGGTGAATATCAGCAAGGCGGCGCCCCAGGACCTGCTGGCGTTCGACGCCCTGATCCTGGGCACCCCCACCCTGGGGGAAGGGGCCGTACCGGGGCTGGACACGGGCTGCTCCACCGAGAGCTGGCTGGAGTTCCTGCCCAAGGCCGCTAACCTGGACCTTACCGGCAAGGTGGTGGCCCTCTTTGGTCTGGGGGACCAGGACAAATACGGCGAGCACTTCGTCAGCGCCCTGAAACCCCTCCACGACTGGGCCATCGAGCGGGGCGCCCGGGTGGTGGGCTACTGGAGCACCGAGGGTTACGACTTCATCGAGTCCGAAGCGGTGGTGGAAGGCCATTTCCTGGGCCTGGCCCTGGACCAGCACAACCAGGCCGCCGACACCGAAGCCCGCCTGACCGCCTGGCTGGAACAGATCACCCCGGCGCTGGCCGCCGGCGTGGTGGCCGCCCGAGGGGCATCATGAATCCCTGGTCGGTGGCCAAGGACCGGCGCATCAAGCGCCTGCTCATTGATCTCCAGGCGGCCCTGGGCCCGGGGGCAGTGGAACTCCTGCCCAGCCGGCTGGACGTGGACGAGGCGGTGACCCTGTGCCGCCCCGGGGAACCCGCCCTGGCGGCCTTCGTCTTCGTCTATGGTCAGGCGGAAGGCCGCTACGGGGTGCATCTGTCCTACCCCCACCCGGACCCGGCGGTGGCCGAAGGCGGTGAAGACCTCACCCTGGCCCGCCTGGTGGAGCTGCTGGCGATCCATTTCGACGGCGTAACGGTCCTGGCCGAATCCTGAAGGGCGCAGCGGACCGCGGGACGCTGATCCAGGGCCTTCCCAAAGGTCTTGACCCCCCAATCAGCGCCATCCCCATGATGGCCCTTTGCCCGCGCCGGTCCTGGCGGCCCTCAAAACCGGCCCGGAGTTGCCGGCCCCCGGGCAAGGGCAGCCACCCCAAGGCCTGCCAGGGTCTGCCCCCTTTCAGTTTGTCGCGCCCACCGCCCACAAGGCTTGCCGCATAACATGCATGCGGTGTCTAATTCAAATATTCTATGTCTTTAGAGTATGCCGTTGGTGCATGCACGCTAAAACACATATTCGTCCAATCAATCCGAACGACAAATCATGTGAATTCACATAGAAGCCAGGCGCACGGAGAACCATGTTATCCGTCAAATGAATATCCGTTATGCTGCACTGAGTGCAGTTAACTTTACGTTAGGCTTTTCGCAAACACCATGGCACGCAACATTTTCGACGCTACGGAAGAGCTGATTTCTAGGTTACTTCCTTTGATTGATCTGCCTCTCTTTGATGACTCAAAGAGGCTTGAAGTCAGCAACGTCGCATGCTCCATGTGCTTTGAGCATTGGGAAGCTGCCCTTCATCTTTTACGGGCTGGCCTCTTGCCATCAGCTGCAGTAGTTCATCGCGCTCAATTTGAGGTCCTGCTGCGTTCTGTTTGGGCCCTCTATGCAGCCTCAGACGAGCATCTCAGCAAACTATCGGCAGAACTCACAAGCGAGTCAGAACAAAACGCAAAAAACCTTCCTCAGGTCGCCGACATGATGAGCGCCATACAGAAGAAGGGCCCACCTCAGGCTTTTGATGCGCTAAGCAGATTCAAAGAGAACTCATGGAAGGCGCTTAACTCTTACGCTCATGCAGGCATCCATCCGCTCAAGCGGCATGCCGAAGGATATCCAATACAACTTCTAGAAAGCGTTGCGAAGAACGCTAATGGCTTAGCCGTAGTTGCAGCCATGCAATCCGCAGTGCTTTCGGGCGTTCAACCACTCCAACGTGAAATTCTGAGCCTTGCATCACAATATCCAGACTGCATGCCACCACCGCTATGAGCGTCGCAACGAATTTCACATCTGTCACCAGCCTAACTGTAGGTTCAACACGGACAAAAATGCTCCGCATTTTTGCCGGTTAACCTGGGCGTTGGGCGTCTCAATCATCACTCTTATCACCCAAGGCAAACCATGAATAACTACTGGGTAGTTGGCGCAATGTGGGGCGGTACAGAAGATGTGCTGGGAACATTTCTAAAGCGTGGTTACTGGTACTGCTGGGATCCAAAAGTCGCATCTGACTCAAATTCCGATGCTGGCAACTCCGTCAAATCGCAGCGAGAGCGCTTTCTCAAGATTCGAGAGGGAGACCGAATTGCAGTTAAGAAAATGCTCGGTCAAGGCGCGACAGAAATTGAGATTCGCGCCCTTGGGATCGTAAAGGCGATAGACACGGAAGAGTGGCGCGCCTATGTAACCTGGATCACCGATGAGACGTTCAGCCGCAAAGTTGCGATCAAAGGCTGCACCGCTTCAGTTCATGGGCCGTTTCAAAACACCGACTCATGGGTACGGGAGGTCTTTTGCATCTGATCCGCCCAACCCTTCATTCGAGCGGACCTGCGCGAAAAGCCGCGCAGGCCGATTACTTCGACGTCGGGCATGTTCGAAGCGCATAAGGAAATCATCGGTGAAAAGTCTTCAGGCCCCCCTTTTCTGTGCAAGCCTGTTGGTCCCCGCCATCGCGCTAGCGTCGCCGCCTGTTTTCGATGTACAGACCACGTCGACATCCGTGATTGTCAAAAACCTCACTTCAGACAACTACATGGAGATGTTGATTGATGTTGGTGGCTGCGGCAAAAGAGTCATGGCAGGGCCGGGGGGCGCTGTTACGATGCCGATCTCGAATGGTCGACCCCATGTCGATGTCAAGTCAGTCAAGTTACTAACCTTTTCGTAAGTATTGTCATAGCATGAGACAATACGCGCATGAAATGCAAACGGAACTCGGACGGTCGCGCGCTCGACCACCACTCGCTTCAGGTCATGCGTCAGCAGGCGATCAAGGC
>JAVEWG010000006.1:0-120681 GCA_034004685.1 Rhodocyclaceae bacterium
TCCCCCACCGCGTCGTTCCACAGCCGGTCGTCACAGAAGTGGCAACCGAACACGTCGCCGGAGAAGAGGATGCTCTCCTCCTCCAGATAGGTACATTGGGTGTCCGGCCAGTGGAGGTAGGGGGTGTTGTAGAAGGTCAGGCGCCGCCCCCCCAGCTCGATGCCGTCGCCGTCGTCGACGGCAGTGAATTCCGGTTCGGTGCCCAGTTCCCGCAGCAGGGCCTTGAGGATGGCCGGGGCCCGGTTGGAGATGATGAGCTGGGCCTGGGGGGCGCGGCGCATCAGCTCCGGCAGGGCGCCGGAATGATCCGGCTCCAGGTGGTTGAGCACCACCGCCCGGATTTCGTCGTAGCGGGCCACCGCCTCCAGGCGGGCAAAGAATTCGTGGGCGAACTCGATCTTGACGGTATCGATCACCGCCACCCCCTCCGCCCCCCGCACGCAATAGGCGTTGTAGCTGGTGCCATTGGCGGTGTTGAGGATGATGTCGAACTTGCGCATGGCCGGGTCCAGGGCGCCAATCCAATGGACGCCGGGGGCCAACTCCACCGGCTGGCCAGGCTGGACCACCGCGGGATGGCTCACCGGACGGCCCTCCTGTCCATGGGGGCGCTCATGCCGCTCCCTCCTGGGCGGCGCAGCCATGACCGGCGGCCGCGGCGCAGCCCTCGCCCAACTGGGGCGCGGCCGGAGCCAGACCGACCCAGGCCGCCACCCGGGGGGTATCGAAGCCCACCATGCGGGGGGAATGCTGCTCCCACTCTCCATCCCACTCCCGCTCCATGAGGGGGCGGCGGATCAGCAGGGGTTCGGCCAGCAGCAGGGACAGAGCCTCCTCCCGATCCAGGCGGGCGGGCACCACCTCGCCGGATTTCACCCGGGGGGCGGCCAGATTGAACCACTCGGCCACCGGCAGGGAGTCAAGGAATTCCAGCAGGCGGGCGGCCGTCCACGGCTCAGCCAGCAGGTTCCTCACCACAAGCTCGTGGCCGGCCGCCAGCAACAGACCCTTCTGCCGGGCGTTGCCGCCGCAGCCGGGCTTTTCCCAGAAGGTGATGCGGGTCATGGCGCGTCCTCTGGCCCGCTAGTCCGGGTATTCCACCGGACCCCGCAGGGCGGCGGCGGCCTCGGCGGCCTTGCCCTTTTCGATCAGGGTCAGGGCCAGCTCGTAGGGGATGCCAGTGAGGGAACCGGGGGGATTGAGGGGCTCGTCGTACTCATCCACGATGGCCCCCTCGATGGGACAGATGCTGGCGCATTGGGCGTCGTCATGGTCCCCCAGGCATTCGGTGCATTTGTCGGCAATGATCTTGAAGTGGGGCTTGGCTTCGATGATGGCGTCGTTGGGGCAGAGGGGCTCGCAGGCCCAGCAGTTGACGCACAGCTCGTTGATCTGGAGTGCCATATCAGGCTCCTGAAGATTCGTAGGGCGGGCTTTGGCCCGCCATCCCTTGACCAGACCGCGGGGCCGGCTACTGCTGCCGGCCCCGCGGCACCCTTTCACGCCGCGCAGGCCGCGCCATCGGCCTTGGGGGACAGCTTGCCGGCAGCTTCCAGCTCGGCATACACCGCCGCCACGGCTTCCTCGATGGGCTCCATGCCATGCTCACCGTTGGGCTGGATGCCGGCTTCTTCCAGCATTCCCCAGGGCTCGAAGCCGATCTTGGAACACAGCACCACCTCGCAGTCCGCCAGGGCCTTGATGGTTTTCTGGAGGACGGACTCCCCGTCGCCGCAGCTTTCATCCCCGGAGCAGTAAAGATCGGTCTTGCGGTGGGTGACGAAGCGCACCCCCTCTTCGGAGGCCTCGTACACCAGGAACTCCTTGGCATGGCCGAAGTGCTGGTTGATGACCCCGCCGCCACTGGTGGCGATGGCCATCTTCACCGGCCGCAAGCCCTTCTTCTCCCTGGGCTCGACGGAGGCGGCCTTGGCGGCTTTCTCGGCCCGCTTGGCGTCCAGTTCAGCGGTGATGCCCTCCCGCACCGCAGCCCGCATGACCATCGCCTTGTCGTAGTCGATGTTCATCTCGGCGATCTTGTCCAGGGTGAACTCAGCGCCCCGATCCTCCCCCAGCAGGCCCACGGCGTCGGCCCGACACTGGCGGCAGTGGCGCATCATGTTCATGTCGCCGGAGCAGGCGTCCTGAAGATCCTGCAACTCCTCGGCGGTGGGGCTGGGCTGCTCCATCAGGCCGTAGAAGGTGCCGTGCTCGGCCTCTGCGATCAGGGGCATCACGTTGTGGAGGAAGGCGCCCTTAGCCTTGACCACCTTGGAGACTTCCTTCAGGTGCTGGTCATTGACCCCGGGGATCATCACCGAGTTGACCTTCACCAGGATGCCCCGGGCGGCGAGCATATCCAGACCCTTCTGCTGCTGCTCGATGAGGATCCGGGCCCCTTCCACCCCAAAGATCCGCTTATTCTTCCAGAACACCCAGGGGTAGATCTTGGCGCCGATCTCCGGGTCAAGGCAGTTGATGGTGATGGTGACGTGGTCGATGTTGTGCTTGGCCAGTTCTTCCACGGATTCCGGCAGGGCCAGGCCGTTGGTGGAGACGCACAGCTTGATGTCCGGCGCCTCGGCGGAAAGGCGGCGGAAGGTCTCGAAGGTGCGCTCCGGATTGGCCAGGGGGTCCCCGGGGCCGGCGATGCCCAGGACCGTCATCTGGGGAATGGCGGCGGCCACCGCCTTGGTCTTCATCACCGCTTCGTCGGGGGTCAACAACTCGGACACCACCCCGGGACGGGACTCATTGGAGCAGTCGTACTTGCGATTGCAGTAGTGGCACTGGATATTGCAGGCCGGCGCCACCGCCACGTGCATGCGAGCGAAGTAATGGTGGGCGTCTTCGGAGTAACAAGGGTGGTCCTGGACCTTGGCCCGGATCTCATCGGAGAGATGGCCAAGCTGGTCGTCGGTGGAACCACAGGAGTGAGAACTGCACCCGCCACCGCTTGATGGGTTGGCGTCTTGTCCTAATACGGGAAGTTCCATTTCGGGGTCCTCGCTGGGGGGGGTTACGGCTTCCCCTTTCGCAAGGCCCGTGCCCGCTTCAAGATTGCGTATATCACATTGATTTAAATAGACTTTTATTTGATAACCATTCTTATCCAGGCTGTTTGTCGGCTAGGCCACAGGGGGTCTGTCGGGTATGTCACAGCCAACTCCGCCCCAGGGCCTCGTCCAACCGCCGGCCAGGCTGCCGGATGGGCACCGGCATTGGCGCCATGGCGTTACAGAAGCTGTTGGCGCAGCTTGCCGAAGGCCGGGGTGGCCTGGGCTGCCCGTTTTTGGGTCACGGCAAGGAAGGGCATCGGCGGGTTCCTCTGGATGATCAGGCGGGCAGAATCCGGGGGCGCCAGTCGCAGCCCTTGAGGAACTCCTCCAGAACTTGGATGTAACCCAGCAGGGCCACCCCCAGCCCGCCGCCCCCTTCCATCACCAGATCCACGTACTGGAGGCCGGCATCGTCGATTACGTCGCTATACGCCCGGTGGGCGAGCCCCAGGGCCCGCAATTCAGCCACCACCGGGGCCGCCTGATCAAAGAACCGTTGAGCATCGAGCGTCATCTTTGCCATCTCCTTGAACCCCCCGCCCACCGGAAGGAATGCCTTAAGCATAGATGACGATGCAATGACCCGAGACGCCAGGAACGGGGAAATTTTCGTGAGGGCGGCTTTGGGTTACCCTGAGCTTTTCAAACAGCGTTTTGGACGACCTATGGCCCGCATCCTCATCGACCTGCCCGAAACCCCCTTCTTCCGCACCGAGATCCCCCTCTACGTGCAGCACATCAACCATGGCAAGCACCTGGACAACGCCCAGCTGGTGGCCCTGGTGGGGGAATGCCGCTCGCGCTTCCTCAAACATCTGGGCTATAGCGGGGGCGACGTGGAAGGGCTCGCCTACGTGGTGGCGGACGTGGCGGTGCAATACAAGTCGGAGGCCTTCTACCCGGAAGTGCTGATCCTGGAGATGACCCCCATGGATTTCCACAAATACGGCTGCGACCTGGTGTTCCGCGCCACCGAGTCGGTGACGGGCCGGGAAGTGGCCCGGGGCAAGCAGGGCATCATCTTCATCGACCCGGCGGCCCGCAAAGTGGCCGAGGTACCAGCACCATTCAAGGCCCGTTTCGAAGGCTGACCACCTTGTCCGGGGCCACCGGCGCGGCGCGGGCTTGACGCCCAAAGGAGGTTTCATGATGGCAAGAAAAGTGCTCGCGGCAATCCTGCTAGTCCTTGGTGTGGCGGGGACCAGTCGCCCTGACGTCCCGCAAGCCATGGCCGCGGACACCCTGCATGTGCCCCTGGCCGCAACCCGCCACAACCCGGGGCAGATCGCTCGGGCTACCCTGGCCGCCGTCGGCCAAGCTACCGCCATCACCATTACCTTGAGCGGCGTACCGGCGGGGGTGACGCGCCCGATCCACATTCGGGCGGCCTTGGTGGAAGGGGCCTGCAACGGCAAGCCAGGAGGTCGGGAATACCCCCTGGACGCCCCGGCCCTGGCCGACTCCCCGGGCCATCCCGGAGCCATGGCCGCGTTTGCCGGGCCCCTGGGGCTTTCCGCAACCATGGAGCTGCCCTTCGAACAGTTCCGGACCACCCCCTTCGCCATCAAGGTCCGCCTCACGCCCGCCGATGGGGGCGACGAGATCTTCTGCGGCGACGTGCCCCACTAGTAAGGTGTTGCACGCAGCAAGGCGCGCATGGCCAGCGACTGGCGAGGTGGCGGCGTGGCGTTGCCCGGCCCGGGAGCGGCGGCCGATGCGCTCAATTCATGCAGGCCGGATGAATCCGGCCCTACCGCGAATCAAAGGATCCCGTAGGGCGGGATTCATCCCGCCAACACACACCAAAGGGTCTGTTGACCCGGCTTCGTGGGCGCACTCACGTCCCTTCGCTCCCGGTGCAAGACGCGGCGACGCTGGCCTCCCTCAGAACTGGCGCACCTTGATGTTCAGAGTCTGGATCCGGTAGGCGATCTGCCTTGGCGTCATCCCCAAGAGGCGCGCCGCCTTGGCCTGAACCCAGCCGGACTGCTCCAGGGCGGCGATGACCTTCTCCCGTTCATCCAGGTTGGGGTCGTCCAGCCGCACGGTGGAGCGCACGTCGCTGGTGGCCCCCCGGGTTTCGGTGACCCGCTCGTCCAGGCCCAGATCCAGCACGTCGTCCCGGTCGATGGTGCCGGAGAGGCTCATCACCGCCGCCCGCTCCAGGCAGTTTTCCAGCTCCCGCACGTTGCCGGGCCAGTCGTAGTGGGTCAGGACCCGCAGGGCGGCGTCCGAGATGGCTACCGGCCGGCCCTGCTGCTTGCCGATCTTCTCCACCAGGAAGCGGGCGATCTCGGGGATGTCCTCCACCCGCTCCCGCAGGGACGGCAGGGCGATGGGCATGACGTTGAGGCGATAGTACAGATCCTCCCGAAACACCCCCTCCTCCACCGCCCGCTCCAGGTCCCGGTGGGTGGCGGCCACCAGGCGCACATCCACCTTGATGGTGCGGTTGCCCCCCACCCGCTCCAGCTCCCCTTCCTGCAGCACCCGCAGGAGCTTGGCCTGGAAGGCGGGAGACACCTCGCCGATTTCATCCAGGAACAAAGAGCCCCCGTCGGCCTGCTCGAAGCGGCCCTTGCGGGTCGCCACCGCGCCAGTGAAGGCCCCCTTCTCATGGCCGAAGAGCTCCGATTCCAGCAGGTTCTCCGGCAGGGCGGCACAGTTGAGCTTGACGAAGGGGTTGGCCGAGCGGGGTGAGTTGTAGTGGATGGCGTGGGCGATGAGCTCCTTGCCGGTGCCGGTTTCCCCCCGGATCAGCACGGTGGTGTTCCACTTGGCCACCTGGCGCACCTGCTCGAAGACCCGCTGCATGCGGATGGAATGACCCACCACGTTGGAGAAACCGTACTGGTTGCGCACGGCGCGGCGCAGGCCGTCCCGCTCTTCCTCCAGATCCTCCCGCTCGCTCTTGACCTGCCAGGCCAGCTGGACCGACTGGCCCACCAGTTGGGAGACCATCCGCACCAGGCGGACCCGTTCCTGCAGCGCTGCCTCCCGGGTGACATCGGGCTGACAGCCCAGCACCCCGATCACCTCCCCGCTGACCCGGATGGGTTCGGCGATGAAGGGGCCGGAGGGGTCGTAAAGGCCGGTGCGGTTGAGAAAGCGCGGTTCGTCCTCGATGGAGTGGATCAGGCAGCCCCGGCCGCTTTCCATCACCAGGCCCAGGACCCCCTCGCCGGGCTGGTAGCGCACCGGCCGGCGGTGCTCCAGGCCCAGGGCCACGTCCACCACCAGTTCCTGGGTTTCCGGGTCCAGCAGGGTGACCATGCCGTTGCGCAGGCCACCGTGGTCCAGGGCCTTGAGCACGCCGGAGAGGGTTTCCCGCAACTCCAGGGAGCGGGATAGCACCCGGCCCACTTCATACACCGTGTCCAGGGCGGTCTCCAGTTCGTGGAGGCGCTCGCTTTCCGACAGGGGGCGGGGAAAAGGAAGGGAGCCCATGGTCACGCCCCCTCCCGGTTGCTGCGGGGAAAGAACACCTCGAAGCGGCAGCCCCGGGTGTATTGGGGATCGATGCGCAGCCAGCCGCCGTGGCGGGTCACCACCTCCTGGGCCAGGGCCAGGCCCATGCCGGCATTGCGGCTGGAGGGGCGCTGGGTGGTGAAGAAGGGTTCGAAGACCCGGGTTCGCAGCGCCTCGGGGATGCCCGGACCCGTGTCTTCCACCTTGAGGAGCACCCCGTCGGCGGCGGCCTCGGTGACGATGCGCAGCTCCCGCTCCGTGGAGCGGGCCCCCACCATGGCCTGAACCGCGTTATCCACCAGTTGCTTAAGCATAGTGCGCAGCGCCGTGACTTGGCCGGGGATGGCGGGCAGCACGGCGGCCGGCTTCCATTCCACCGAGACCCCCGCCGCCAGCAGGGGCGCGGTGGACACGGAGAGCACGTCCCGCACGGTTTCGTTGAGGTTCACCGGGGCGGCGGATTCCTGGTTTTCCCCGGGCATGGACTTGGCCAGCCGGTCCAGGGCAGCCCGGCCGGTTTCGGCGGCCTCCCGCAGCATGCCCAGCAGGGCCGCGGGATCCCCCACGCCGCCGCGCCTTTCGGTCACCTTCAGGGCCGCCTCGATCATGTTCACCGGCCCCTGGAGCTGGAAGATGGCGCCGGCGATGGCTTCCCGCAGGCTCTGGACCATCTCGCCCTCGGCCAGCAAGGCCTTCAGGGTGGCAATGCGGCTTTCCTCCTGGCGCCGCTTGTGGGGGGTGATGTCGTCCATCACCAGCAGGAGATAGCGCCGCCGCTGGGAATCCAGGAAGTCCTCGGCGGACGTCTCGCGCCGGTCGAACCACACCCCGGAACAGGAAAACCAGCGCACCGGGCTGCCGCCCCGCTCCACCACGAATTCCCGCTCGGCGAAGCTGTCGCCGGGGATCTTGAGGCGCTGCCCGTCGGCGCCGAACAGGGCGGTGAGCACATGGCGGGCCGGCTCGCCGCCGGGGAACAGGCTGGCCAGCTTCTTGTATTCGTGGTTGTCCAGGACCACCGCGTCGCTGTCGTCCAGCAGGGCCACCGCCACCGGAGCCAGGTCCAGCACCGTTTCGGTGAGGGCCTTCTGGCTGGCCACCTGGGACTGGAGGTGGCGCATCTCGGTGATGTCCCGGTGGATGCCCAGGAAATACTGGATCCCGCCACTGTCGCCAAACACCGGGGAGATGGTCAGCTCCGCCAGGTAGCGGGAGCCATCCTTGCGGCGGTTCACCAGGCGCCCGGTCCAGGTTTCGCCGGCCTTGATGGCCGACCACATCCGTTCGTAGTAGCCCCGGGGCGTGGTCTTGTAGGAGAGGATGGATTCGTTCCGGCCCACCACTTCCTCGGCGCTGTAGCCGGTCACCCGGGCAAAGGCGGCGTTGGCGTAGAGGATGTTGGCGTCCGGATCGGTGATGGAAATGGCCACCGAAGCCTGCTCGGTGGTCTCGAAGAACACCTTGGGGGGCAGGCCGTAGCCGCCGTTGAGGCAGCGCTCGATCTCGACGGCCACCCGCTCGGCGCTGGCGTCCTTCATGTCCAGCAGGATCTGGCGCAGGGTTTCACAGGAAAGGGGGGGCTTGCTCCGCAGGGCCTCGGTCATCCTCGGTCTCCACCCGGCAGGGGCGCCGGGTCATCCAGGTAAAGGGGGCTGATAGGTGAATCTCGCGGTGCACCACGCAAGATCCATTCCCTTGCCGCCCATCCCGGCCCGCCGTCGCAACCCGGGGAATCCCGGCAGGCCCCGCCGAAGCCGCCGAAAGCACCGCCGGACGGGCTGTCGCAAATCCGACAAGCCCCCCCTTCACCGCTGATTTACGCCATAGCCGATCCCATTGATCACGGGCCCGCCCCGCCGTCCGCAGCGCAGCATGGCGCGCCATTTCGGGGCTCCCGGGAAATCCATGCACCGGGAGGGGTAATTGGCACGCTACGTGCAAGAAGAGGGCCGTAACCGGTCGAGGCCCCCATGACTGAATTCCTGCTCCTGCTCCTGTCCACCGCCGTGGTGAACAACGTGATCCTGGTGAAATTCCTGGGTCTGTGCCCCTTCCTGGGGGTTTCCAAGAAAATCGACGCAGCCATCGGCATGGGCCTGGCCACCACCTTCGTGCTGACCCTGGCCTCCATCGCCACCTGGATGCTGGACCACTGGATGCTCGCCCCCCTGGACCTGGGCTATCTGCGCATCGTCGGCTTCATCGTGGTGATCGCCGCGGCGGTGCAGTTCGTGGAGATGGCCATCAAGAAGGCCAGCCCCCAGCTCTACCAAGTGCTGGGCATCTATCTGCCGCTGATCACCACCAACTGCGCGGTGCTGGGGGTGGCCCTGATCAACGTCCAGCAAGGCGCCGACTTCCTCCACGCCACCCTGTATGGCTTTGGCTCGGCGTTGGGGTTCTCCCTGGTGCTGGTGCTGTTCGCCGGGGTTCGGGAACGCCTGGCCCTGGCCGCCCTCCCCAAGGCCCTGGCCGGCGCGCCCATCACCCTGGTGACCGCCGGCCTGCTGTCCCTGGCCTTCATGGGCTTTTCCGGCCTCAACCTCGGCTAAACGAAAGGAGCCGCCATGCTCGCCGCCGTCGCCAGTCTTTCCGTCCTGGGCGCCTCCCTGGGCCTGGGCCTGGGCATCGCCGCCCGCCGCTTCCACGTGGAAGCCGATGCGGTTGTCGCCGAGCTGGAAGCCATGATGCCGGGCTCCCAGTGTGGCCAGTGCGGCTTTCCCGGCTGTGCCGGAGCCGCCCAGGCTCTGGCGGACGGCAAGGCGCCGGTGACGGTCTGCCCCCCGGGCGGAAAAACCCTGGCCCAGGCCCTGGCGGACAAGCTGGGGATCAGCGCCGACCTCTCCGGCATGGGAGAGGTGGTGCCCATGGTGGCCGGTGTGCGGGAAGAGATCTGCATCGGCTGCACCAAATGCTTCAAGGCCTGCCCCACCGATGCCATCCACGGCGCGGTCAAGCAGATCCACGGCGTCCTCAAGGAGGCCTGCACCGGCTGCGCCAAATGCGTGGATGTCTGCCCCACCGAGGCCCTGAGCCTTTCCCCGGTGCCCCTCACCCTCCAGAGCTGGGCCTGGCACCGCCCCCAGCCGGCCACCCTGAACGCCTGAGAACATCGCCATGGCCAAACCCGTCATCGCCGCCCTGCCACCCTGGCTCCAGCGCACCTTGATCCGCTGGGGGGTCCATCCCGACGACCGCAAGCGCCCGGTGGCGGACCTGCCGGTGGAGCGGATGCCCCTGCCCCCCCTGCTGTTCCTGCCCCTCCAGCAACACGTGGGGGCGCCGGCCCGGCCGGTGGTGCAAATCGGCGACCGGGTGGCCAAGGGCCAGCTGGTGGCCGAAGCCAGCGCCAACATCTCGGCCCCGGTGCATGCCTCCACCTCCGGCGTGATCCAGGACATCACCACCTATCCCGCCCCCCACCCCTCCGGCCTGGAACAGCCCGTCATCGTGCTGGCGCCGGATGGGGAGGACCGCTGGCTGAACACCTCCCCCCCCGCCGACCCCTTTGCCCTGGAGCCCGCCGCCATCGCCAAGATCGTAGCGGAAGCCGGAGTGGTGGGTCTGGGGGGCGCCACCTTTCCATCGGCGGTGAAGTTCGCCCTGGGCCTGCGGGTCAAGGTCACCACCCTGATCGTCAACGGCGGCGAATGCGAGCCCTATCTGTCTTGCGACGATCGTTTGATGCGAGACCACGCCGATGAGGTGATCGACGGTATCCGCATCGTGATGCACGCCATCGGCGCCCGGCAAGCCAAGGTGGGCATCGAGAACAACAAGCCGGAAGCCATCGCCGCCATGCAGGCCGCCGCCGCGCCCTACCCGGCGGTGGAGGTGATCCCGGTGCCGGCCCACTACCCCATGGGCTCGGACAAGCAGCTGATCCAGGTGCTCACCGGCAAGGAAGTCCCTTTCGACGGCCGGGCCGCCGACGTGGGGGTGCTGGTGCACAACGTGGGTACCTGCCGGGCGGTGCAGCAGGCGGTGCGCAAGGGCCACCCCCTGGTGGAGCGGCTGGTGACGGTGAGTGGCGGCGCGGTGCCCGCCCCCCGGAATCTGCTGGTGCCCATCGGCGCTCCGGTGCAAGCCCTGTTCGACCACTGCGGAGGCTTCGTTTCCCCGCCGGCCCGAGTCGTGATGGGGGGCCCCATGATGGGCAACCCCCTAGCCACCTGCGCCTCTCCGGTGATCAAGGGCACCAGCGGGGTGCTGGCCCTGACCCCCGCCGAGGTGGGAGACAGCGGCGTCAACGCCTGCATCCGTTGCGCCAGTTGCGTCGCCGCCTGCCCCATGAACCTGATGCCTCTGGAGATGGCCGCCCACATCCGGGTGGATGACCTGGACGGGGCCTTCCAGCTGGGCCTCAATGACTGCATCGGCTGCGGCTGCTGCAGCTACGTATGCCCCTCCAGCGTCCCCCTGTCCCACTATTTCAGCTACGCCAAGGGCGCGCTATCCAACAACGAGCGAGCCACCCTCAAGAGCGAATCCATCAAGAAACTCACCACAGCCCGCACCGAACGCCTGGAGCGGGAAGCCCAGGAAAAGGCCGAAGCCGCCGCCCGCCGCAAGGCCGAACGGGAAGCCGCCAAGGCCAAGGCCGCCGCGGCGGCGGCCCAGGCCAGCAAACCCGCCACCGAAGAGGTGAGTTCATGAGCACCCTGCCTTCCAGCGCGGCCCACGCGCCCCACGCCCATAGCGGCACCACCGTCAGCCGGGTGATGGGCACGGTGATGCTGGCCCTGCTGCCGGCCACTCTGTATGGCTTCTATCTCTATGGCTGGCCTTCCATCTGGCTGTGGCTGATCACCGTGGGGGCCTGCCTGATCATGGAAGTGGCCTGCCTGCGCCTCACCGGCCGGGGCGGCCCCGCCACCCTGTGGGATGGCTCGGCGCTGCTGGCGGGCTGGCTGCTGGCCATGACCCTGCCCCCCTGGGCGCCCTGGTGGATCGGGGTGATCGGCGCCTTCGCCACCATCGTGGTGGCCAAGCACGCCTACGGTGGCCTGGGCCAGAACCCCTTCAACCCGGCCATGGTGGGTCGGGTGGCGCTCCTGATCTCCTTCCCCCTGCCCCTGACCACCTGGGTCAGGCCAGTGCCCCTGTTCGCCGCCGGCAGCCCGGGCCCAGCAGAGGGGCTGCACATCACCCTGTTCGGCAGCGGCGTGCCCGATGCCCTCACCAGCGCCACCCTCCTGGGCCACGTGAAGACCGAGGCCACCCGGGGGATGGATGTGCCCCATGCCCTGGCGGAATTGCTGGGCAGCGCCCCCTACGGTTTTGGCTGGCACTCCGGCAGCATGGGGGAGACCGCCACCCTGCTGATCCTGGCCGGCGGCCTGTTCCTGCTGGCCAAGCGGCTCATCACCTGGCACATCCCGGTGGCGGTGCTGGCGGGTTGCGCCATTCCAGCGGCCATCGCCCACGCCCTCCAGCCGGAGGCCTACCTCTCCGCCGGCCACCACCTCGCCGCCGGCGCCCTGATGCAGGGGGCCTTCTTCATCGCCACCGACATGGTCACTTCCCCGGCCTCCACCTCGGGACGGCTGATCTTTGGCTTCGGGGTGGGGCTTCTCACCTGGGTGATCCGCAGCTTCGCTGGTTTTCCGGAAGGCCTGGCCTTCGCGGTGTTGCTGATGAACGCCTGCGTGCCCCTCATCGACCGCTTCACCCGGCCCCGCATTTACGGCCACGGCAAACCCGCCGGCGCCCGCTGAGGACCACCCCATGAGCATCGCCAAGTCCGTCTCCCTCGACGCCCTGCGCCCCACCCTGGGCTTCCAGTCCGCCACCCTGGCCATCTCGGTGGCGGTGGCCACCGCCATCCTGGCCCTGATCTACGGCCAGACCAAGGATCCCATCGCCCAGGCCCAGGCCCAGGACACCATCAATTCCCTGGCCCAGGTCCTGCCCGAAGGCAGCTACGACAACGACGTGGGAGCCGACACCCTCAAGGCGGAGCGCAACGGCAAGCCGGTGGTGGTGCACCTGGCCCGCAAGGCCGGCGGCGTCACCGCCGTGGTGCTGGAGCTCACCGAGCGGGGTTACAGCGGCGAGATCGGCATGGTAGTGGGCATCAACCGGGAGGGCTTCATCACCGGGGTACGGGTCACCCGCCACACCGAGACCCCCGGCCTGGGAGACAAGATCGAGCGGGCCAAGGGCGATTGGGTGCTGGCCTTCGAGGGCAAGGGCCTGGATACGCCCTCCGCCAATTCCTGGGCGGTGAAGAAGGACGGGGGCATTTTCGACCAGTTCGCCGGCGCCACCATCACCCCCCGGGCGGTGGTCAAGGGCGTCAAGGGCGGCCTGGAACTGTTCGCCCACCAGAAGGACACCTGGCTGGCCAGCCCGCCCCCGGCGGGACACTGAGGAGTACATCCATGGAAATCGGCAAACTGGCCCGGGACGGGCTGTGGGACAACAACGTGGTGACCGGCCAGCTGCTGGCCATGTGCCCCACCATGGCGGTCACCGCCACCGCCACCAACGGCCTGGGGATGGGCCTGGCCACCACCGCCGTGCTGGTGGCCTCCAACATCCTGGTGGCGAGCCTCCGGAACTTCATTCCGGCGGAGGTGCGGATCCCAATCTTCGTAGTGCTTATCGCGTCCCTGGTGACAGTGGTGGACATGACCATCAACGCCTGGCTCCACGAACTCTACAAGGTGCTGGGTCTCTTCATCGCCCTGATCGTGGTGAACTGCGCCATCCTGGGACGGGCGGAGGCCTTCGCCTCCAAGGCGCCGGTGCTGGATTCAGCCTTCGACGGGCTGTTCATGGGGCTGGGCTTCACCCTGGCCCTCACGGTCATCGGCGGCATCCGGGAGGTCCTGGGCAGCGGCACCCTGTTCGCCAACGCCCACCTGCTACTGGGACCGGCCTTCACCTTCCTGGAGGTGGAACTGCCCAGCGCCGGCTCCGGCGCCTTGCTGATGATCCTGCCCCCCGGGGGCTTCCTGGTGCTGGCGGGAATCCTGGTGGCCAAGCGCCTCTTTGACGAACGGATGGCAGCCCGCAAGGCCGCCGCGTCCCCAGCCACCACCCCCAACCTGGCTTGAGGAGGAGCCGACCATGCAAGTGAGCGTCTGCTATTCGGAACCCAGCCAGCAGGCCTGGTTGCGGATCGAAGTCCCCGAAGATGCCACCGCCGGCGCGGCCATCGCCCAGTCGGGAATCCTGGCGATGTTTCCCCACATCGATCTGGAAGCCCAGAAGATCGGGGTGTTTGGAAAGGTGGTCAAGGCTGACGCTCCCCTGCGGCCGGGGGACCGGGTGGAAATCTACCGGGCCATCACCTGCGATCCAGCGACGGTGCCCCGCCGCCAGATGGAGGACGAGGAAGACCAAGGCTGATACCCGCGGATCCAAGGTCAACAGACCCTAAGAGCCTGTCGGACTTAGGCGATCGTAGCGAGCCGAGGGGGAGCGTGAGGACAGATTTGCCCGATCTGGAAGCACATAGTGAACCTATGCGACGAAAAATCGGGCAAATATGGACCCCTCACCCACCAGCGCAGTAGATCAGCCCTCAGTCCGACAAGCCCCTAGCCCGGTTTGTCGGTAAGGGCCCGGGCCCAGAACCCCGGGTTGGCCACCAGATCCGCCCGCAGCGCCAACAGGTGCTGCAACGCCTCCCGCAGCCCCTCCGGCAAATGGGCCAACTCCTCCGCCCCCGCCTCGATGAGCTGGATCAGCTGCTCCGAGGTTTCCGCCCTCAGGCCCACCTCGGCGGCCAGCTCCCTGATTTCCGCTTCTACCCCGTGCAGGACGAATGGACTCACAAAATACCCCTTGCGCACCGGGCATTCCGGATAAATGGAAGTCCATTCTACGCCCATGGTCAGCCGGCAACCATGGTCCAGGGCGATCCGCCCTTCCTGGAAGGCCTATTGCCCTCCGGCGCGGCCCCAGGATTCGGGGGATCCGAATCCAAGGCCAACAGACCCTAGACTGCCTTGGCGACCCGCTGGCGGCGGGCCTCGAACAGACAGATACCGCTGGCCACCGAGACGTTGAGGCTTTCCACCGTACCATGCATGGGAATCCGGGCCAGGGTGTCGCAGGTATCCCGGGTGAGGCGGCGCAGGCCGTCTCCTTCCGCCCCCAACACCCAGGCCACCGGACCGGTCTGGTCCACCTGGTAGAGGCTCTGCTCCGCCTCGCCGGCGGCACCGATGGTCCACACCCCGGCCTCCTGCATCTCCCGCAGGCTGCGGGCCAGGTTGGTGACGGTGATGTAGGGAACCGTGTCGGCGGCGCCGCTGGCCACCTTGACGGCAGTGGCGTTGAGGCCGACGGCGCGATCCTTGGGGGCGATCACGGCATGGGCCCCGGCGGCATCAGCCACCCGCAGGCAGGCCCCCAGGTTGTGGGGGTCCTGGATGCCATCGAGCACCAGGATCAGGGCCGGGTCGGCGGGATCCAGGTTGTCCAGGATGTCCACCAGTTTGAGCTCCCGGCGGCGCCCGTCGATCTTGGCCACCACCCCCTGGTGGCGGCGGGTGCCCACCATCTTGTCCAGGCGGGCCCCGTCCACCGGCAGGATGCGCACCCCGGCCGCCTCGGCGACCTTGAGAAAATCCCGCGCCCGGGCATCCTGGCGCTGGGCATCCACGTAAAGTTCAAGCACTGCGCCAGCGTCGTGGCGAAGCTTGGCGAGGACGGCATGGAATCCGTAAATGAGGCGGTTCTGGGTCGGTTCGGACACGTTTCAGCGGCCCTTGCGGGCGGTTTTGGGTTTGCGGGAAGAAGAGGGCTTGTCCTGGGCGCCGGCACCGGCCGCCTGGGGTGCCGTGCTCTTGCGGCCTGCCCCGGCCTTGCCGCTCCGGGGGGGCTTGTCCTGGGCTTTGGGCGCCTTGGGGGCATCGGCCGGCGAGTATAGCTTGCGCCACTCCAGGGGCTGTTCCCCCTCGGCCACTGCCGCCTGACCCTCCTCGACCTGGGGCTGAGGGGTGGACGCCCCCTTGGCCTTGCCCCGGCCCTTGTCCCTTTCGGTCTTGCCGGCACGCTCGGTGGGTTTGTCGGGCCCCGCCAGCAGGCGGAAGTCGATCTTGTTGGTTTCCATATCCACCCGCACCAGCTGCACCCGCACCCGGTCGGACAGGCGATAGCGGCTACCGGTGCGCTCTCCCAGGAGCTCGTGGCGGGCATCGTCGAAGTGGAAGTAATCGTGGCCCAGTTCGGAGATATGCACCAGACCCTCGATGAAGATGTCGTCCAGGGCCACGAACAGCCCGAAGGGCACCACCGCCGACACGCAGCCCTCGAACTCCTGGCCGATCTTGTCCTGCATGTAGTAGCACTTGAGCCAGGCAGTTACATCCCGGGTTGCATCGTCGGCCCGGCGCTCGGTCATGGAACAGTGCAGGCCGATGGTCTCCCACTCTCCGGGCTTGTACTCCTCCCCCAGAAGAGCGGCCTTGATGGCCCGGTGTACCAGCAGGTCCGGGTAACGCCGGATCGGCGAGGTGAAGTGGGTGTAGGCCTCGTAGGCCAGGCCGAAGTGGCCCACGTTTTCCGGGCTGTACATGGCTTGCTTGAGGGAGCGCAGCATCACCGTCTGGAGCAGCTGCATGTCCGGCCGGTCCTTCACCTGGGCCAGCAGAGCAGCGTAGTCCTTGGCCCGGGGTTCGTCGCCGCCGCCGAGCTGGAGGCCGAATTCCCCCATGAAGGCCCGCAGCTTCTCCAGCTTCTCGGTGCTGGGCCCCTCATGGACCCGGTACAGGGCGGGATGCTCCCGGCCCTGGAGGAACTCCGAGGCACACACATTGGCCGCCAGCATGCATTCCTCGATGAGGCGGTGGGCGTCGTTGCGCACCTCGGGCACGATGCGCTCGATCTTGCCCTGCTCGTCGAAGACCATGCGGGTCTCCACCGTTTCGAAGTCGATGGCGCCCCGTTTGCCCCGGGCCTTGAGGAGCACCCGGAAGAGCTTGTCCAGGTTCTCCAGGTGGGGCAGCAGCTCCCCCACCACTTCCAGGGCGGCCGGATCCTGATCGTAAAGGGCGGCGGCCACTTGGTTATAGGTGAGCCGGGCATGGGAGAACATCACCCCTGGGTAGAAGCGGTATTGCTTGATCACCCCGGTCGGGGAGATGGCCATGTCGCACACCATGGCCAGGCGTTCCACCTGAGGATTGATGGAGCACAGGCCGTTGGAGAGTTTCTCCGGCAGCATGGGAATCACCCGCCGGGGGAAATACACCGAGTTGCCCCGGTCATAGGCATCCTTGTCCAGGGCCGAGCCAGGGGTCACGTAATGGGACACGTCGGCAATGGCCACCACCAGGCGGAAACCCCGGCCGTCCCGCTCGCAATAGACCGCATCGTCGAAGTCCTTGGCGGTTTCCCCGTCGATGGTCACCAGGGGCAGCCTGGTGATGTCCTCCCGGCCCTTCCAGTCCATCTTGCGGACCTTCTCGGGCAGGCGCCGGTTCTGCTCCTTGGCCTCCTTGGAGAATTCGAAAGGCAGTTCGTGCTTGCGCAGCGCAATCTCGATTTCCATGCCCGGATCGGCGTAACTGCCCAGCACTTCCACCACCTTGCCGATAGGCTGGGAGACCTGGGTGGGCTGCTCCACCAGTTCCACCGTCACCACCTGGCCAGTGACCAGCTTCTGCTTGCCACCAGGCGGCACCAGGATGTCCTGGCCGATGCGCCGGTTCTCCGGCACCACGAAGACCACCCCGTGCTCGATGAATACCCGGCCCACCACCCGATGGTTGGCCCGCTCCAGGATTTCCACCAGCTTGCCTTCGGGACGTCCCCGCCGGTCGGAACCAGTGATCCGGACGATGGCCCGGTCGCCGTGCAGGAGTTCCCGCATTTCCTTGGGGCCCAGGAAGATATCTGGCTCCCCCTTGGGCTCTCGCACCAGAAAGCCGTAGCCGTCCGGATGACCTTCCACCCGGCCGGTGATGAGATCGGCCTTGTTGGGCAGAAGGAAGGCGCCGCGCCGGTTGCGCATCAGCTGGCCGTCCCGCTCCATGGCCATCAGGCGGCGCTCGAAGAACTCCCGCTCGTCAGGCTGGATGCCCAGCAACTGGCACAGCTCGTCGAAGCCGGCGGGCACGCCATGCTCCGCCACGATCTGGGCGATGTATTCCCGGCTCGGCAGGGGCAGCTCGTAGCGCTCCGATTCCCTGGCGAAATGGGGGTCTGCGCGCCGGATGGCGCTCAGCTCAGACTTGGGAGCCTGACCCGCTCCAGCGGGTTTTGTTTTTGTTCGGGTCGATCTAGTCATTGACTTTCCGTTCTTGATATTTATAATGCGCGGCTCTTGCCCAGATGGCGGAATTGGTAGACGCACTAGTTTCAGGTACTAGCGCTGCGAGGCGTGGAGGTTCGAGTCCTCTTCTGGGCACCAAGCATAATCAGAAAGCCGGCGGAAATCGCCGGTTTTTTGTTGGTGCTTTGCTGGTGGTTAGCCCAGGCCGCTTCGCCAAGCTTTCCCCAAAGTAGTTGAGCAGGTAAAATTGCAGTCGTTGCCCAGATGGCGGAATTGGTAGACGCACTAGTTTCAGGTACTAGCGCTGCGAGGCGTGGAGGTTCGAGTCCTCTTCTGGGCACCAAGTCAAAGGAAAAGCCGGTCTCATGACCGGCTTTTTTCATTTCTCCCGGCGCTTGCGCAGGCATCCCGGCAGGCTGCACGGGTTCGCGCCCTGCGCTGCAGGATGCAGGCTCGCCGCACATGGCAAATGGCGAGCACTCCAGGGGAGAACCCGAACCCCGGGGCAGATTCATCCACCCGTTCAAGCGCCGAAGGGATGACGCTTGAGGATGGTTTCGTCCCGCTCCGGACCGGTGGAGATCACATCGATGGAAATCTCGCAGATTTCCTCGATGCGGTGCAGGTAGGCCCGAGCCTCGGCCGGCAGGGCGTCCCAGGTCTGGGCGCCAAAGGTGGTGCCGCTCCAGCCCGGCAGGGTCTCGTAGATGGGCTCGCAACGCGCCACTTCGTCCGCCCCCATGGGCAGGAGATCCACCCGCTGACCATCCAGCATGTAGCCAGTGCACAACTTCAACTCGGTGAGCCCGTCCAACACGTCCAGCTTGGTGATGCACAGGCCGGACACCCCGTTGATGATGATGGAGCGCTTCAGGGCCGCCAGATCCAGCCAGCCACAGCGCCGCTTACGGCCGGTGACGGTGCCAAATTCCCGGCCCTTGGTAGACATCTGGTAGCCCGGCACGCCAACAGTCTCGATATCCAGCTCGGTGGGAAAAGGGCCGCCTCCCACCCGGGTACAGTAAGCTTTGGTGATCCCCAGCACGTAATGGAGCCGCCCCGGCCCGACGCCGGATCCCGCCGCCGCCTGGCCCGCCACGCAATTGCTGGAGGTGACGAAGGGATAAGTGCCATGGTCGATGTCCAGCAGGGTACCTTGGGCGCCCTCGAACAGCAGGCTCCCGCCGGCCTTGTTCACCGCCGACAGCTCGGCGGACACATCGGCCACCATGGGACGGATGACCTCGGCGTCGGCCATGGCCTGGTCGAACACGGTCTGGAAATCCACCGGCTCGGCCTTCAGGAACTGGGTCAGCACAAAGTTGTGGTAGTCCAGGACTTCCTTCAGTTTGGCGGCGAAGCGGTCCCGGTCGAACAGGTCGTAGACCCGCAGGGCACGCCGGGCCACCTTGTCTTCGTAGGTGGGGCCGATCCCCTTGCCGGTGGTACCGATCTTGTCGGAGGCGCTCTTGGCGGCCTCCCGGGCCCGGTCCAGGGCAGAGTGGCAGGCCAGGATCACCGGACAACCGGAACTGATCCGCAGGCGGTTGCGCACCTCGATGCCACCGGCTTCCAGGCTGGCGATTTCGGCCAGGAGGTGGTGGATGTCCAGCACCACGCCGTTGCCGATGTAGCACTTCACCCCTTCCCGCACGATGCCCGAAGGCACCAGGTTGAGCTTGTATTCCTTGTCGCCGATCACCAGCGTATGGCCGGCGTTGTGTCCCCCCTGGAAACGCACCACGCCCTGGGCATGGTCGGTCAGCCAATCGACGATCTTGCCTTTGCCCTCGTCACCCCACTGGGTGCCGACCACTACCACGTTCTTTGCCATTCGAATCAATCTCCTTCTAGCGGTTCGACGACCCAGTGGCCGTCCCGCACGACGAGCCGCCGGTCGCAACCAGCCTCCCGCCAAGTTCCGTCATGGCCCGGCAGGGCCGCCAATACCACCTCGCCCGCGGCCCTCAGCCGCGCCACTGCCTCAGCCAGGGCGTCATCCGCCCCGCAGGGCGCCAGAATGGCCCCGGGCGCGCTACCGCCCCCGGCCGCCAACGCCAGCTGACGCAGATCCAGGCTGAAGCCGGTGGCCGGCCGGCCCCGGCCAAAAGCCTGGCCCACTTGGTCGTAGCGCCCACCCAGGGCAATGGCGCCGGGAACGCAGCCACCATAGGCGGCGAACACCACCCCACTGTGGTAGTGGTAACCGCGCAGGTCGGCCAGGTCAAAACTCACCGGCAGCCCGGCCAGGGATCCGGCCAGTTGCTCCAGATCCGCCAGCGCCCGATCCACCTCCGGAGAGACGGGCAGACGGGTCCGGGCCTCCGCCAGCACCGCCTCGTCCCCGTAGAGGGTGGGCAGGGCCAGCAAGGCCTCCCGGGGAACCGCCGGCACGTCGGCTAGCAGTTCCCGCAGGGAGGGCAGATCCTTGGCCTGGAGGAGATCGAACAGCACCACCTCCCGTTCCGGAGCCAAGCCCGCCTGGACCGCCAGGGCCCGGAACAGGCCCATGTGCCCCAGATCCAGACGCAGGGCCGGCAAGCCGGCCTCCCTCAGGGCCTGGGCGAGCAGGCGGATCACCTCGTCGTCAGCCTCCAGGCCGGCATGGCCGTAGAGTTCGGCCCCCAGCTGCAGGGGTTCCCGGGTGGCATGAAAGGACGAGGGCAGGCTATGCAGCACGCTACCGCAATAGCACAACCGGCTCACCCCACGGCGATTGAGGAGGTGGGCGTCGATGCGCGCCACCTGGGGCGTCATGTCGGCGCGCAGCCCCATGCTCCGGCCCGACAGTTGATCCACCAGCTTGAAGGTGCGCAGATCCAGATCCTGACCCGCACCGGTGAGCAGGGAATCCAGGTATTCCAGGAGCGGCGGTGCCACCAGCTGATATCCCCGGGAGGCGAACAGGTCCAGCAGATGCCGGCGCAAGGCTTCGATTCGGTAGGCTTCATCGGGAAGAATGTCCTGGATGGATTCGGGCAAGACCCAGCGCATTGGCAAGACTCAGGAAAAAATGAAAAGCAGGAGAAGGCCCAGAAGCATGGAGGACAGCCCGATGAAACGGATCTGCCCATTCCCCATCTGGGTGACGCGGGAAAAAGCCTCTCGCCAGGCGGCGGGGGCGACGAAGGGAAGGATCCCTTCTATCACCAGCATCAGGGCCAGGGCGATGAGCAGGGTACTGCCCATCGCATCAGTTCTTTCCGCTGCGGGTGCCCGGATTCTTCAAATATTTGAAGAACTCGGAGTTGGGCTCCAGGACCATGACATCGCCCTTGCTGCGGAAAGTCTGCCGGTAGGCTTCCAGACTCCGGTAAAAATTGTAGAACTCCGGGTTCTGGGAGAAGGCCTGGGCGTAGATGGCGGAGGCCTTGGCATCCCCTTCGCCCTTGATAGTCTGGGCCTGCTTGTAGGCCTCGGCGATCAGCACTTCCCGCTGGCGGTCGGCGTCGGCGCGGATCTTTTCGGCCTCGGCGGAGCCTTCCGAGCGCAGCTCGTTGGCGACCCGCTTGCGCTCCGCTTCCATGCGGCGATAGACCGACTCGGACACTTCCTGGGGCAACTCCACCCTTTTCAGGCGCACATCCACGATCTGCACGCCGATCTTGCGGGCATCCAGATCGGCCTTGATCCGCATGTCGTCCATGATCTTGTCCCGCTCGCCGGAAACCACCTCATGGACGGTCCGCCGGCCGAACTCTTCCCGCAGGCCAGCGTTGACGGTCTGGGCCAGGCGGGTCCGCGCCCGAGCCTCGTCACCGGCCACGGAAATGTAGTAGAGCTTGGGATCCACGATCCGCCACTTCACGAAGAGGTCCACCAGCACGTTCTTCTTCTCGGAAGTGATGAAACGCTCCGGCTCCGGGGTATCCATGGTCAGGATGCGCTTGTCGAAGTAGCGCACGTTCTGGATCAGGGGCCACTTGGCGTGGAGGCCCGGCGCGGAGATGACGTCCTTGATCTCGCCGAGCTGGAACACCAAGGCATGCTGGCGCTGATCCACGGAGAACAGGGCCATGGAACCGATGGCCGCCGCCAGCAGCGCGGCGCCGCCAATCAGGGGCAACTTGTCATTCATTAGCGGTCTCCCCGCTCACGGTTGCGGCCGGCATCCCGGTTACGCAGATCCAGGGTCGGTTCCTGGCGCGGCGGCGCCACCACGGTGGGCGGCGTGGCCGCCCCGGTCGCCGAGGGAATCTCCTCCGCCGCCACCGGGGCGGACGAAGAAGCCAGGAGTTTGTCCAGGGGCAGGAACAGCAGATTGCCGTTCGAACGGGCATCCACCATCACCTTGGTGGTGCTGGAAAGAACCTGCTGGACCGTATCCAGGTAGAGGCGGCTGCGGGTCACTTCCGGCGCCTTGCTGTATTCGGCCAGAACCTGCTTGAAGCGGCTGGCCTCGCCGGCAGCGGCGGATTCCACCCGCGCCCGGTAGCCCTCGGCCTCCTGCAACAACCGGGAGGCAGTGCCCCGGGCCTTGGGAATCACATCATTGGCGTAGGCCTGGCCTTCGTTCTTCTGACGCTCCCGATCCTGTCCGGCCTTCACCGCGTCATCGAATGCGGCCTGCACCTGCTCCGGCGGCTGGGCGTTCTGCATGGTGACCTTGCTGATCTGGATGCCGGTTTCGTAACGGTCGAGGACCTGCTGCATGAGCTGCTGGGCAGTGGTGGCGATCTGCTCCCGGCCTTCGTAGAGGACGAAATCCATCTTGTTCTTGCCCACCATCTCCCGCATGGCGGTTTCCGCCGCCTGCAGCACGGTTTCATCCGGGCTGCGGTCGCTGAAGAGGTATTTTTCCGGGCTGGAAAGGATGTACTGGACGGCAAACTGGATGTTGATGATGTTCTCGTCGTCGGTCAGCATCAGGGCTTCCCGCAGCACCTTGTTGCGCTCCGAACCCCGGTAACCGATTTCCACTGTGCGCACGCCGGTGAGGTTCACCACCTCATGGGACTCCACCGGATAGGGCAGGCGCCAACGCAGCCCCGGATCGGTGGTTTCAACGTAACGGCCAAAGCGCAGCACCACCCCGCGCTGGCTGGCATCCACGATGTAGAAACCGCTGGCCAGCCACACCACGACCGCCAAGACGAGGAGGGCGCCAATGCCGCCACCGAACTGGCGGGGGGTCAGGGGCGGCATTTCCCCACCGGAGCCGCCGCGCCCTGGACCGGGCTTGCGGCCGAACAAGCCCGTCAGCCGGCGATTGACGTCTCGCCACAATTCCTCGAGGTCCGGAGGGCCCTGGTTGCCGCCGGGTTTGTTGTCGTTGCCCTGGTTACCCCAGCGCGGATCGTTGAGTGACATGAGAATGCCCGTAATCACCGGTTCAATGATGGAGAGGGTCGAAATCTTCGGATGGAGAATCGGAACTTGCCAAGGCTTGCTCGGCGGCCCGGGCGCGGGCCTGCACCACCTCGGTGAGGGCGAGACGCAGCAGATCCAAGCCTTCGCCCGTGCGCGCACTCAGGAAAACCCGGGAGATTTTACCATACTCGTCCCGCTCGACCCGGGGCTCCAGGGCGGTGGCGTCGATCTTGTTCCAGACCAGAATCCGGGGCACATCCGCAGCACCGATTTCCGTCAGAACGCCATCCACCGCCTCCATCTGCTGCTCCCGGTCTTCACTGGAACCATCCACCACGTGCAGAAGAAGATCCGCCCGCACGGTTTCCTCCAGGGTTGCCTGGAACGCCGCCACCAGGGAGTGGGGCAGATCCCGGATGAATCCGACCGTGTCCGACAGGATGATGTTCCCCACCTCCGGCAGATACATGCGCCGGGAGGTGGTATCAAGGGTGGCGAAGAGCTGATCGGCGGCGTAGGCACCGGCCTTGGTCAGGGCATTGAACAGGGTGGACTTGCCGGCATTGGTATAGCCCACCAGAGATACCGAAAGCATGTCGGCACGCTCCCGGGACTTGCGGCGTACCTGGCGCTGGCGCTCCAGCTTGGCCAGACGCTCCTTGAGGAGTTTGACCCGTTGGCCGAGCAGGCGCCGGTCGGTTTCCAGCTGGGTTTCCCCGGGTCCCCGCAAACCGATCCCGCCCTTTTGCCGCTCCAGGTGGGTCCACCCCCGGACCAGCCGGGTGGACAAGTGCTCCAGCTGGGCCAGCTCCACCTGTAGCTTGCCCTCATGGCTGCGGGCACGCAGGGCAAAGATATCCAGAATCAGGGTATTGCGATCGATCACCCGGCATTGCAGGGTGCGTTCCAGGTTGCGCTGCTGGCCGGGGGAGAGCTCGTGGTTGAAGATCACCAGATCGGCGCCGGCATTGCGTAGCGCCTGGCCGATTTCCTCGGCCTTGCCCTTGCCGGCGAAGAGGGCCGGGTCGGGGGCCTTGCGGCGCCCCACCACCACGTCCGCCACGTCCGCGCCGGCACTGCCGGCGAGCAGGCGCAACTCGGACAGACGCTCTTCCATGGCGCGTTCGCCCAAGTCGAGCTGTACCAACACCGCCCGCTCGCCGGCGGCAGGTCTCTCAAACATGGATTAGGCGATCCTCCGGGAAGCCGCCCCGGCGACAGATAGAGGGATCAAGCGTTACCTTCACCCTGGTCGTGCTGAATGTTCACGGGGCGCGCTGGCACCACGGTGCTGATGGCGTGCTTGTAGACCATCTGGGTCACGGTGTTCTTGAGGAGCACGACGTATTGATCGAAGGATTCGATCTGCCCCTGGAGCTTGATACCGTTGACCAGATAGATGGAAACCGGAACGTGCTCGCGACGCAGGGTGTTCAGAAACGGGTCTTGTAAGAGTTGCCCTTTATTGCTCATGATTTTTCCTCGATCGTTCGAGTTGTCAATTTATAGGATTGCCTGCTGCACCGCAACATCGGCGACTGACCGGATCTCCGCCCAAGAATCGACGACGCGAGACCTGGCCGCCCGGCGGACTTTCATACGAACCCTTCAACCCTTGCCCTGAAAGGGGTTATGGGAGGTCCGGAAGTGTATCCGCAGGGGAGTACCCTGAAGCTTGAACGCTTCCATGAAACACCGCTCCAGATAGCGCACGTAGGCACTGGGCACGTGCTCCAGCGCATTGCCGTGGATCACGATGATAGGCGGATTGCTGCCACCTTGGTGAGCATAACGCAGCTTGGGGCGGAATATGCCGTGCCGGGGCGGCGCCTGGCGGGCCACCGCCTCCTGCAAAACCCGGGTGATTTGCGGCGTGGCCAGCTTGACCATCGCCGCTGCATACGCCCCATCCACCGACTTGAGCAGGGCGGGGATGCCTTCGGACTTGAGGGCCGAGATGTAGTGGTAGCGAGCAAACCCCAGGAAGGTCAGCTTGCGGGCGATATCTCCCTTGATCCGCTCGCGCTGGTAGCCGTCCAGTTCATCCCATTTATTCACCGCCACCACCAGGGCCCGTCCGGCCTCCACGACGAAGCCGGCGATGTGGGCATCCTGCTCGGTGATTTCATTGGACGCATCCAGCACCAGGACCACCACGTTGGCCTGCTCGATGGCCTGCAGGGTCTTGATGACGGAAAATTTCTCCACCGCCTCGAACACCTTGCCACGCTTGCGCAGGCCGGCGGTGTCGATCAGGGTGTAACGCCGACCGCCCCGCTCGAAAGGGATGGCGATGGCATCCCGGGTAGTGCCCGGCATGTCGAAGGCGATGACCCGCTCCTCCCCCAGCAGGGTGTTAACCAGGGTGGACTTGCCCACGTTGGGGCGCCCCACGATGGCCACCCGAGGCCCGGCGCCGGCTTCTTCCTCGACCTCTTCATCCTCGGGAAAATCCGCCAGGACGATATCGATGAGGGCTTTCACCCCGTCTCCGTGGGAGGCGGAAACCGGCAAGGGCGCCCCCAGCCCCAGGGCGTGGAACTCCGCGGCGGCCATCGCCCGGTTCATGCCCTCGGCCTTGTTCACCACCAGATGCACCGGTCTGCCAGCACGGCGCAGGAAGGCCGCGATCTGCTCGTCGTGGGGGGTCAGGCCCGTCCGGCCATCCACCAGGAACAGCAGCACATCCGCCTCGGCGATGGCCTGCTCGGCCTGCCGAGCCATTTCATGAACGATCCCATCCTTGGCCACCGGATCGAAACCAGCGGTATCCACCACCAGATAGTCCCGATCCCCCACCCTTCCGAGCCCGTAGTGGCGATCCCGGGTCAAACCCGGTTGATCGGCCACCAAGGCGTCCCGGGTCTTGGTCAGGCGGTTGAACAGGGTGGACTTGCCGACGTTGGGCCGACCGACCAGGACTAGGGTGGGTTTCACGAATCGATTCTTTCCATCATTGCACGGACAGGGCGTAGATGCCCCCCGCTTGGGTCTGCACCACCATACCGGGTCCCAGGGCGCGGGGCGCTGCCACCACCGCGCTGCGCTCCAGCCGCAGACGGGCGGCCAGGCTGCCGTCCTCCTTCTGCAGGAGGTGCACGTAGCCCTCCCGATCAGCCACCACCACAAAGCCCCCCAAGACCATCGGCCGAGTCACCCCGCGCTGACTGAACTTGGCTTGCTTCCAGGCGCTGGCGCCGGTGGAGCCGTCCAGGGCATGCACCCCGTCCTTGTCGTCCGTCAGATACACCTGACGGCTATCCCGATCCATCCCCACGGTACTGGACAGTTCCCGGGACCACAGGGTATTGCCGCTGCCCGCCTCGAAACAGCCCACCCGCCCCTGATAGGCGACCGCGCAAATTTCCTGGCGCCCCAGCACCGGCAGACCGGTCACGTCCGCAACCCGCTCCAGTTCGGTGGCCCCCTTGGGTGAGGCCACCGTCACCTCCATCAAGGCCACGCCATTGTTCAGATTGACCGCCACCACCTTGCCACCGGGGTAGCCCGCCACCACCACGTTTCCATCCACCACCACGCCAGCAAAGCTGCGCAGGGCCAAGGGTGGATTGGCCCGCTGATAAATCCACTTTTGCTTGCCCGTGGCGGAATCCAGACCCAACAAGCGGTGGTCGGAGGTGCGCACCACCACGATGGCGTCGGTCACCGCCGGCGGCGCCAGCACCTCGGCGTTGATCGGGGCGGTCCACTTCACCTGCCCGTTGGCCGCATCCACGGCGATCACCGCACCCTTGTCGGTGGCCACCGCCGCCAGCCTGGCGTTGGCCCCCACGCCGGCGCTGAGCTTGCCCTCGGCGCGAACCTTCCAGGCCGGGCGCCCATCATCAAAACGCACCACCGTGCCATCCCGCCCCGCCGCGAATACCGAACTGCCCACCACGGCAGGCTGGAAACCCAAGCCTTCCGAAGCGCCCACCTCGCCGTGCCAATCGACCTTCAGGGTGGCCGAAGGCGTGAATTCCTCCAGGGGTGGAACTTTGGGGGAGGCGCTGCTGGCAAAGGGGTTCAGCGTAGTGGGAGGGGCAGGCAACCAGGAGCAACCTCCCAACAGCAGGCCCGCCAGAGCCGCAGCCACCCGGGGCCAGGAGCGAAAACCACCGGTCACGGCGTTCATTGGGCACCTCCCAGGGCTTCCAGTTTCAGGGTGATCAAATTCTGCAAGGGCGACTCATCTTCCGTCAGGGCTGCCACGGCTGCCTGGTAGGCAGCCCGGGCCTCGTCGTTCTTGCCCTGGGCGGCCAGGATGTCGCCCTTGAGATCGGCGTAGCGGGCCCGGAAGGCTTCGGACGGCTGAAGGGCCAGCTGGGCCAGGGCCTCATCCAGGGCATTCTCGTCGAACAGGACCGCGGCCAGGCGCAGGCGGGCCAATTCCCGCAGGGCCGGGTCGTTGGCCTTTTCCGCAGCCCAGCCGAGCTGGGCCCGGGCATTCTTGGCGTCCCCCGCCTCAAGCTGGACCTGGGCGGACAGGAGGGCCGCCAGATCAGCATAGTAGCTGCCACCAAACTTCTCGATGATCTGGCCCGCGGCCTCCCGGGCCTTGACCGCGTCCTTGGCCCCTTGGGCACGCTGGACGGTGGCATAGAGCTCCGCCGCCTCCAGACTCTGCTTGCGCTGGTGCCATTGCCAGGCCTGCCAGCCCACCGAAGCCAGGGCCGCAGCCACCGCCACGGTGGTCACCAGGCGGCCATAGCGCTCCCACCAGGCCTTGATCTCAGAGAGCTGCTCCTGCTCTTCCAGGTCATACACTGCCATTGTCGTCTTCCGTCGAATAAAGGAGTTCGGCCAGGGTTTCAGCCAGGTCATCCACCACAACGCGGCGCTGCTCGCCGCCGCTGCGCAGGGGCTTGAGGCTCACTTCGCCCGCCGCCGCCTCATCGTCGCCGATGATCACCGCGAAGGGGGCGCCGGAAGCGTCCGCCTTTTTCATCTGGGACTTGAAGCTGCCCCCGCCGCAATGCTGGAGCACGCCAAAGCCCTGGCCCCGCAGGGCTTCTGCAGCGCGGAAGGCCAGCCGGCCAGCCGCCTCGCCCAGATTCAGCAGATAAACGTCGGGGGTCGGTCGATCGGCTTCCCCGCCCGACTCCAACCACAGGGCCAGGAGGCGCTCCACCCCCATGGCGAAGCCCGCCGCCGGGGCAGGCTTGCCCCCCAGTTGGGCTACCAGGCCATCGTAACGGCCTCCGGCGCAGATGGTGCCCTGTGCGCCGAGCTTGTCGGTCACCCATTCGAACACCGTGCGGTTGTAGTAATCCAGCCCCCGCACCAAGCGATGGTTGATGCGGTAGGGGATGCCGGCGTCCTTGAGGATTTGCTGGACCCCTTCGAAGTGCTTGAGGGACGCCTCCCCCAGGTACTCCATGAGCCGGGGCGCCGCCTCCATGATGGGCTGGAGCAGGGGATTCTTGGTATCCAGGACCCGCAGGGGATTGGTGTACAACCGACGCCGGCCGTCTTCGTCGAGGGACTCCCGATGGCCCTCCAGATAGGCGACAAGGGCCTGGCGATGGGCCGCCCGCTCCTCGGCGCTGCCCAGGGAATTGAGTTCCAGGCGCACGTCCTCCAGACCCAGGTCATCCCACAACCGGGCGCACATCAGGATGTGCTCGGCGTCGATGTCCGGCCCCTCGAAACCCAGCGCCTCCACCCCCACCTGATGGAACTGGCGGTAGCGGCCTTTCTGGGGGCGCTCGTGGCGGAACATGGGACCGTGGTAATAGAGCCGCTGGGTGGCGCCGTGGAGCATGGAGTGCTGGATCACCGCCCGCACACAGGAGGCCGTGCCCTCCGGACGCAGGGTGAGATGCTCGCCGTTCAGGGCATCCTCGAAGGAGTACATCTCCTTCTCCACGATGTCGGTCACCTCCCCAATGGCCCGTTTGAACAGCGGAGTGGGTTCCACCAAAGGCATGCGGATCGGCCGGTAGCCATAGCTCTTCAGCCAGTCCCGCACCAGTTCCTCGAATTGTTCCCAGATTTCAGCCGCGTCCGGGAGGATGTCGTTCATCCCGCGCACGGCCTGCAAGGTTTGACTCATAGATTTCCGTTTTTCCCAGAGACCCGGTCGGCCTCAGAGCTTCTTCTTGTATTGGGTGGCCACGTAGCGATCCACGATGGCCTTGAACTCGGCGGCGACATTGTCCCCCCGCAGGGTGGTCACTTTCTCGCCGTCCACGTAAACCGGCGCCACCGGCGTTTCGCCGGTACCGGGCAGGGAGATACCGATATTGGCATGCTTGCTCTCCCCGGGGCCATTGACCACGCAGCCCATGACCGCCAGGGTCAGGTTTTCCACCCCGTCATACTGATTGCGCCAGACCGGCATCTGATCCCGCACATAGGCCTGGATGCCCGCGGCCAGCTCCTGGAAGAAGGTGCTGGTGGTCCGGCCACAGCCCGGACAGGCGGTGACCATGGGCGTGAAGGCACGCAGCCCCATGGTCTGGAGGATCTCCTGGGCTACCACCACCTCCTGGGTGCGGGCACCCCCGGGCTCCGGGGTGAGGGATATCCGGATGGTGTCGCCGATGCCTTCCTGGAGCAGTACCGCCAGGGCCGCCGTGGACGCCACGATGCCCTTGCTGCCCATGCCGGCCTCAGTGAGCCCAAGATGCAGCGGGTAGTCGCAGCGCCGGGCCAGGTCCCGATACACGGCAATCAGGTCCTGCACGCTGGAAACCTTCGCCGACAGGATGATCCGGTCGCCGGGCAGGCCGGTCTCCTCGGCCAGGGCTGCGGACTCCAGGGCAGAGGCCACCAGGGCCTCGCGCATCACCGCACCAGCATCCCGCGGCACCGTCCGGTGAGCGTTCTCGTCCATCACCCGGGCCATCACCGACTGGTCCAGACTGCCCCAGTTCACCCCGATGCGCACCGGCTTGTCGTACTTGCAGGCAATCTCCACGATGCTCGCGAACTGGACATCCCTTTTCATGCCCTTGCCCACGTTGCCCGGGTTGATGCGCAGCTTGGCCAGGGCCTCGGCGCAGGCCGGGTGGTCCGAGAGGAGCTTGTGGCCGTTGTAGTGGAAGTCTCCCACCAGGGGCACATCCAGATTCATGGCCAGCAGGCGCTCGCGGATCTTGGGCACCGCACGGGCGGCCTCGTCGTTATTGACCGTGATGCGCACCAGCTCGGAACCGGCGCGGGCCAGCTGGGCAACCTGCATGGCGGTGGCGAAGTCGTCGGCAGTATCGGTGTTGGTCATGGACTGCACCAACACCGGCGCCGCCGAGCCCACCACCACCTCGCCAACGCGCACCTGGCGGGTCGCCCGGCGCGGCAGGGCCTGACCATTCAGGAGACAAGGATCAAGGGGCATGGCGGTGCTCACTGGAGCTTGAGGCGAGCCACGCTCACCTTGGTGTAGGACGCCAGATCCACCGCCTGGCCATTGCGACTGAGCTTCACACTGGGGGCGTTGCCCACCACCAGGGCAAAGGGCCCGCGGCCCTGCACCTCCTGGGAGGTGCCGGCCTTGTTGATGCGGGAAAAGATGATGGTGTCGGAACCATCCCGCACCTCCACCCACGCATCCTGGTCGAAAGTAAACACCAGCCGCTCCAGATCGTCGGGGGCCGGCGCCGCGCCCGGAGGGGCTGGCTGCGCAGGCACTGCGACCAACCCGGAGGACGGAGCCACAGGCGGGGCGGCATCCGCGACAGGCGCGGGGGTGGCCCCGGGGATCTCTACCGGTGCCGGCGCAACGGACTCTGCCTGGGCCGCAGCCATGGGCGGGACTTCCTGAACCGGCGGACTGGCCAACTTCACCCTCGGGGATTCGGCCTCGGACGGGGGCGGACGGAACCAATCGAAATACCAGCCGGCCACCACGATCGCCAGGAGCCCCAACGCCACCAGGGCCGCCGGAATGACCGTGGACGGGCGCCCCGCGCCCCCGCTGGGCATGGCGCCCCGGGCGTTGGAAACAGGGGCCAGGGTTACCTCGACCCGGGCATGGCGCTGATCAAAAGCTTCCATCAGGGGGGCCGGCGCCACCTTCACCAGACGCGCGTAGTTGCGCAGAAACCCCCGGGTAAAAGCCACCCCGGGGAGCTGCTGGAAAGCATCGGTTTCGAGGGCTTCGACCTGGCGCAGGGTCAGCTTCAGGGCGTGGGCGGCGTCGCCAGGAGACATGCCCTGGGCCTCCCGCGCCTCCCGCAGAACGCGGCCGATGGCCGACGGGGCGGCAGGCTGGAGATCGGGGGTCGGATCAGGTGGCACAGAGGTCACTCGAGCTTTCCTTGAATCAGCAATTCATATTCAGGGGATGAGGGGTGCCGGCTCTTGAGTTGCTGAGCGTAGCTGCTGGCGGCCTCCCGGTTGCCCAGGCGGCGCTCGACCCGCAGCCCCAGCCAGGCGGACTGGGCGGAAGGCTGAACCACCCGATGCAAGGCTACCAGATAGCGCTGGGCGGCTTCCGCATTGCCCCGGCGGAACGCCATATCGGCCAGCTGGAACAGGGCCTGGGCATTTCCGGCATCCTGCTGCAGGGCCCGCAGGAAGCTGGTTTCCGCCGCGGTTTCATCCTTGATCCGCAACTGGCACAGGCCCAGGTTGGTATAGGCGCGGGCGGGGTGCTGGTAGTAAGGATTGCGGGCCGCCAGGGCCAGGCGTTCCAGCCCCTGCTTCTCGTGGCCGCTGACGCACAGGAACCAGCCGTAGGTGTTGTTGATCTCCGGGTCCTGGGGCGCCAGCCGCAGGGCCTGTTCGAAATTGGCCCGGGCGGCGGCCTGATCCTCCAGGAACATATGCACCGATGCCACCAGGAGGAAGGCGGGTGCATAGTTGGGAGCATAACCCAGGGCCAGCCTGGCCTCGTCCAGGGCGACTCCGAAGTTGCTGGCCTGGAGGTAGGCCTCCCCCAGTTCCACGTGGATGCGCGCCCGGCGCTCATCCTCGTTGGCGGGGGGACGGTCGGCCACCGGCCGCTCGGTGGTGGGGGTACCGACGCCGGCCACCCCGGGGGTCGCCAGTACCGGGGGAGGCTCCCGGTTAGAGGTGCAGGCCGCCAGCACGAGCAGCGCCGCGAGGGATAACCAGCCGGAACGGAAGCGAATCATGGGCGGGACTCCGAGCTAGGGTCTGATGACATGGATTCCGGAAGCCGCGCTCGCGCCCCTTGGCGCTCAGGCCAAGGCGAGGTGCCGCCGCGGGAGTGGATCCCCATGGGGCTTCCTGCCCGGGACGCCATCCCTGGACAGGCCCCGCGCCTTGCTTCGAAAGCAGCTGGACTCAACGCGATCCCCCGCCATCCATGCCAGCAGACCCTTGCCGCAACAGGATGGTCCGGCGGGTTTTGTCAAGCACCTGACCGGCGAGCTGACCGCAAGCCGCATCCACGTCGTCGCCCCGGGTCTTGCGGGTGGTGGCGACGATCCCGGCGTCCTGGAGGACGCCGGCAAAGCGCCGGATGCGCTCTGGCGGGGATCGTCGGAAACCGGAATTGGGAAAGGGGTTGAAGGGGATCAGGTTGTACTTGCAGGGTACCTGGCGGGCGATGGCCACCAGCTCCTGGGCATGGGCGTCCTGATCGTTCACCCCATCGAGCATGATGTATTCGAAGGTCACGAAGTCCCGGGGCGCAGCCACGAGATAACGGTTGCAGGCAGCCAGCAGCTCCCGCAAGGGATATTTCTGGTTGATGGGGACCAGCTTGTCCCGCAGGGCATCGTTGGGCGCATGGAGGGACACCGCCAGGGCCACCGGGCAGGCCTCCCGCAAGCGGTCCATGGCCGGCACGATGCCCGAGGTGGACACCGTCACCCGCCGGCGCGAAAGGCCATAGGCGTGGTCGTCCAGCATCAGCCGCAAGGCGGTCACCACGTTGTCGAAATTGGCCAGGGGCTCGCCCATGCCCATCATCACCACATTGCTGATGATGCGGCCGTTGTCCTTCTCGCCGGCTTCAAGATCCGCCGACTCCTGGCGGGCGGCCCCCAGCAGATGGTTGGCGAGCCACAGCTGGCCGATGATCTCGGCGGCGGAAAGATTGCGGTTGAAACCTTGCTTGCCCGTGGAACAGAAGGCGCAATCCAGGGCGCAACCGGCCTGGGAGGAAACGCACAGGGTGCCCCGGTTGGTTTCGGGGATGAACACCGTCTCCACCGCGTTGCCGTTGCCCACGTCCAGCAACCACTTGCGGGTTCCATCGGCGGACAGGCTGTCCCGCAAGGGCACCGGCGCCCGCACGCAGGCGGTCTCCCGCAGGCGGGCCCGCAGGGCCTTGGCCACGTCGGTCATGGCGTCGAAGTCGTCACAACCCTCCCGGTGCATCCAGCGCATCACCTGGCGGGCACGAAAGGCCTTCTCGCCGTGCCCGGCGAACCAGGCAACGAGACCGTCCCCATCAAAATCGAGGAGATTGACCAGACCATTCATGGCGCTTCGACCTGTTCCCATAATGCAATCGGCCCGATGGACCGGGCCGATGCACCAGGGGTTCCCGGAAAAGGGATCAGCGGGAATGAACGTTCATGCCGGGGAAGAAGAAGGCGATTTCCACGGCTGCGGTTTCGGGCGCATCGGAGCCATGGACGGCGTTGGCGTCGATGGATTCGGCGAAATCGGCGCGGATGGTGCCCTTGTCGGCCTTCTTGGGGTCGGTGGCGCCCATCAGCTCACGGTTCTTGGCGATGGCGTTCTCCCCTTCCAGGGCCTGGATCATCACCGGACCGGAAGTCATGAAGGACACCAGGTCCTTGAAGAAGGGGCGCTCCTTGTGCACGGCATAGAACTCGCCGGCTTCCCGCTCGGACAGGTGAGCCATCTTGGCGGCGATGACCTTCAGGCCGGCGCCTTCAAAGCGGCTGTAGATCTGGCCGATCACGTTCTTGGCGACGGCGTCGGGCTTGATGATGGAAAGGGTGCGTTCGATGGCCATGAAAACAGACTCCAGTTGATAAGGCTTTGTAGCGTAACGGGCCATTTTAACAGTATTTCACGTCCCGCTTCCGGGTACCCCCCATCAAATGAAAAACCCGGCAGGGCGCCGGGTTCTCCGCTGGAGCCGCCAAGGCTCTCAAAGCATGCCCATGGCCCGGGGCAAGGCCAGGGTCAGGGTCGGCCAGTAGGTCACCAGCACCAGGAACACCAGCATGGTGAGAAGCCACGGCCATACCGCCACGGTCAGCTCGGTGATGCCCATCTTGGTGATCCCGGAGGCCACATACAGATTGAGCCCTACAGGCGGGTGGCACATCCCCACTTCCATGTTCACCACCATGATGATGCCGAAATGCACCGGGTCAATGCCCAGCTTCATGGCGATGGGAAACAGGATCGGCGCCAGGATCAGCACGATGGAGGAAGGCTCCATGAAGTTGCCCGCCAGCAACAGCAGGATGTTGGCCATGATCAGGAAGCCGATCACCCCCACCCCGCTGCCGATCATCCAGTCCGCCATGGCCTGGGGAATGTTCTCGTGGGTCATCAGGAAGGAGAACAGCACCGCGTTGGTGATGATGTAGAGCAGCATCGCGCTCATGTTGGCGGAGTTGAGCAGCACCTTGGGCACGTCCTTGAGCCCCAGATCCTTATAGACGAACACCGCAACGATGAAGGCATACACCGCGCTCATGGCCGCCGCCTCGGTGGGGGTGAAGATGCCGGTGTAGATCCCCCCCATCACCACCACGATCAGGAACAGGCCCCAGGCCGACTCCCGGAAGGACTTCAGGCGCTGAGGCCAACTGGCCTTGGGCTGACGCGGGTAGTCGAACTTGCGCGCCCGGTACCAGGTTGTGAAGCCCAGAAAGAAGGCCAGCAGCAAACCCGGCACCACCCCCGCCATGAAGAGCGCCCCCACCGAGGTGTTGGTGGACACCGAATACATCACCATCACGATGGAGGGCGGGATCAGGATGCCCAGGGCCCCGGAGGTGGTGATCACCCCTGCCCCGAAGCGGCCGGGGAAGCCCGCCCGCACCATGGCCGGCAGCAGGATCGAGCCGATGGCCACCACCGTGGCCGGGCTGGAGCCGGACACCGCCGCGAACAGGGCGCAGGCCACCACGCCCGCCAGGCCCAGGCCGCCATACCAATGGCCCACCATGCTGGAAGCGAAGTTGATCATCCGCCGGGCCACCCCGCCGTGGGTAAGGAAGTTACCCGCCAGGATGAAGAAGGGGATCGCCATGATCTCGAACTTCTCGATGCCGGTGAAAAGCTTGAGGGCCACCGACTCGACGGGCACGTGGGTCATGGTGAACAGGAAGGTCAGCACGGTGAGGCCCAGGGAGATGGAGATGGGCATCCCGGTGAGCATGAGGGCCAGCAGCAGGCCGAAGATGATGGCGGTGCTCATTTGCGGCCTCCCTTGTCGTCCTCGCCCAGGGGCTTGTGCTTGATGTCATGGGGATGGAGGTTGTCATCCATCCCGTAGGGGTTCACATCCACCGGGATGGTCTCCGCCTCGATGCCCTCCACATGACCGTGGTCGTGGTGGGGCAGCTCGCCGGTGCGCCAGAAGGCCAGGGCCACCTGCAGGAAGCGGAAGCACATCAGCCCGGACCCCAGGGGAATGGCCGAATACACCATCCAGGTGGGCCACTCCAGATCAGGCGTGGTGGGCCCCTCGTAGAGATCCCCCAGGGCGATCCCCAGCCAGGAATAGAACTGGTAGTGGGCGCCGTTCTCCCACACGAAGGTGGCCCCCAGGGTGGCCACGATACCGGTAAACAAAGCGCCGGCCAGCAGGCCGAAAAGCACGAACTTGGCCCGCCAGGCCGCGTCGAGCCGGTTGATCAGCACATCCACCCCCACGTGGATGCCGGTGCGCACCCCGTAGGCAGCCCCGAACTTGGCCATCCACACGAACATGATGATGGTCAGCTCCTGGGCCCAGGAAACGTTGAGGGACAACAGCCAGTCCTGCAGGCCGGGGATGCTCCAGCCGGAGGCAAAGCGATGGACCACCGCGACAAAGATGATCACCGTCGCCGCCCCCATCAGGAAGGTGATGATCCACTCCTCCAGACGGTCGAGAATCTTCATGACAACACTCCAGAAAAAAGCCCGCCTCCGGCAGAACCGGTGGCAACGCCATCCATTCGCCGGCCTGCGGGCAGATCGGGGCCCGGGGTCTCCCGGGCACGCCCACGACGCACCACGGAGTGATTACAGCTTGGCGGGGTCGAAGCCGGTCTCCTTGTAGATCCCCTGGAGAATGTCTGCGCCGAAGCGCGACTCCATCTTCTTGTGCACCGGCAGCAGGGCCTTCTTGAAAGCCATCCGCTCGGCTTCGGTCAGGACCTTGATCTGGGTCCTGCCGGAAGCCTTCACCGCTGCCAGGGCCTTGTCGTTCTCTTCCTTGGCGATCTTGTTGGCCACATCGGTGGCTTCCTTGGTGGCCTGCTCCAGCTGACCCCGGATATCAGCGGGCAAGCCATCCCAGAACTTCTTGTTCACGATCACCGCATAACCCAGGTAGCCGTGTTCGGTGAGGGCCAGGTACTTCTGCACCTCATGCATCTTCTGGGTGTAGAGGTTGGAGATGGGGTTCTCGGTGCCATCCACCACCCCGGTCTGGAGGGCCTGATAGACCTCGGAGAAAGCCATGGATTGGGGCAGCGCCCCCAGGGTCCGCATCTGCTCCTCCAGCACTTTGGAGGACTGGATGCGCATCTTCCTGCCCTTTAGATCCTCGGGGGTGTTGATCGGGGTGTTGGCGGAGAAGGACTTGAAACCGTTGTCCCAGTAGGCCAGCCCACGGATGCCCTTGGGCTCCAGCTTGGCCAGCAGCTGGGCCCCCACCGGGCCCTGGGTCACCTTGTGGAGTTCGGCGTAGCTGTCGAAGATGTAGGGCAGATCGAAAACCTCGAACTCCCTCACCCCCAGGGGGCCGAACTTGGCCAGGGACGGAGCCAGCATCTGGACCGCCCCCAGCTGCAGGGCCTCCATCTCCTCCTTGTCTTTGTAGAGGGTGCTGTTGGGGTACACCTCCACTTTGACCGCCCCCTTGGTCAGCTCCCCGGCCCGCTTGGCGAAGAAGTCCGCCGCCTTGCCCTTTGGGGTGTCATTGGCCACCACATGGCTGAACTTGATGACCAGGGGCTCGGCCGCCCAACTCGCCGTCGTCAGGCCCATGGCCGCCAGGCCGATCAAAAGCGCTCGAAGTTTCATGGTTTTCTCCTCCAAGGATCTTGGTCTGTGGATTACGATCGGGTCCGCTTGTCCGAAATGTTTCGGCGGATCCCGCAAGCGCCCGATCGCCGCGAGCGTGTTGAAAAGTCTCGCCGACCCGCCCCCCCAGCACCATTGTGGAGTTCCGCATCCGTGATAACCGCAACGGACCGCCCCTTCCCCGCCCCCCAGAACTGGTACTGGCGACTGCCCTACCTGACCATTCCCCTGTTCCTGATCCTCATCGCCACCCTGGTCTGGCTGACCCGCAACTACGACCGGGAAGAGCAGCGCAACGCCCTGTTGAGCGACGTGTTGTGGATGGAGCAGAACCTGCGCTTTCACCTGGAGCGCAACGAGGGCCAGCTCCAGCAACTGGCCGAAGAGTTGCTGTCGAGCCCGACGGCCCCCTCCCCCCAGAGCGACGTCCGGCTGCGCCAGCTCCTGGCGCCCGACAGTGCCTTGGTGCGGATCTTCTGGGTAGATACCGGGGGGCGGGTAACAGGCACCTATCCCCCGCCCGGGGAATCCGACGCCCGGGGGATTGCCCCGCCCTCGGCCCCGGCGCAAGACCTCCTGCGGATCGCCCAGAGCGTCGGGCGCCCCACCTATGGCCCGACCTACCCAGCCAAGGGGGGCGATACCCATTTCCAGGTCCATGTCCCCTACTTCGCCGACGGGGCCTATCGGGGCGCGGTGGTGGGCATCTATTCCCTGGGGGAACTCCTCTCCCGGGAAATCCCCTGGTGGTTCTCGGAGCGCTACCGGGTGGCGGCGGTGGGCCAGGACGGCGTCGAGCTGGCCTCCAAAACCAAGGTCGCCCCCCTGGCCAGCAACCTGACCTACGCCATTCCCTTCGAGCCCCCGGGCCATGGCACGGACCTCACCATCACCGCCTACAAGGGCGAGACCCGCTGGATTCCCCTGCTGCTCACCGCATCCATCGTGCTGTTGGCGGGCGCCATCGTCTGGAGCCTGCTGCGGATGCGGCGCCACGTGATCCGCCGGCTGGCCGCGGAACAGGCCCTGCGGGGAGCCATGGCCTTCCGCAAGGCCATGGAGGACTCGCTGCTCACCGGCCTGCGGGCGCGGGATCTGGCAGGCCGGATCACCTACGTGAACCCGGCGTTCTGCAAGATGGTGGGCTACTCCGCCGACGAACTGATCGGCCAGGCGCCGCCCATGCCCTACTGGGACCCGGAGGATCCGCCCGACCTGGGGGAGCGCCAGGCCCAGAGCCTGGCCGGCACCGCCCGGGTCACCGGGGTCGAACGCCGCCTGATCCGCAAGAACGGGGAACCCTTCGACGTGCTGATTTTCGACGCCCCCCTGATCGACGCCGAGGGCTGCCAGACCGGCTGGATGGGTTCGGTGCTGGACATCACCGAACAAAAACGGATGCGCGACCTGGCCCGCCAGCAGGAAGATCGCCTGCAGGCCACCGCCCGGCTGGTCACCATGGGGGAGATGGCCTCCACCCTGGCCCATGAGCTCAACCAGCCCCTGGCCGCCATCTCCAGCTACAGCTCGGGCTGCCTCAACCGGCTGGAAAGCGAGAATCTGGACCCGGGCGAACTCCGCAGCATCCTGGTCAAGCTGGGCAAGCAAGCCCAGCGCGCCGGCCAGATCATCAAGCGGGTCCATGATTTTGTCCGGCGCAGCGAACCCAAGCGCGAGAAGCTGGACATCACCGGCGTGGTCCAGGAAGCCATCGCCCTCCTGGAGCCCGACATCCGCAAACGCCAGGCTCACCTGGAAAGCCGGCTCGCCACCAACCTGCCGGCGGTGGAAGCCGATCCGGTGATGGTGGAGCAGGTAGCGGTCAACCTGATCCGCAACGGCATGGACGCCATGGAAGCCACCCCCGTCCGGGAACGCCATTTGTGGGTCCGTACCCGGGCCGAGGACAACCAGGTGCTCATCCAGGTGGCCGACCGGGGCAGCGGCATCCCTCCCGAAATGGCCCTGCGTCTCTTTGAACCCTTCTACACCACCAAAGCCGAGGGCATGGGCATGGGCCTCAACATCTGCCGCTCCATCGCCGAACTCCACCAGGGCAAGCTCAGCTTCGAGCCCAATCCAGGCGGTGGTACGATTTTCACGTTCTCTCTGCCCATCGCCCGACCATGAGCCCATCCCCTGCCCCCCTCGCCCACATCGTGGATGACGACGAGGCGATCCGCGACGCCCTGGAATGGTTGTTCAAGACCCGAGGCGTGGCTTGCGCCGGCTGGCCCTCGGCCGAGGCTTTCCTGGCAGCCTGGCAGCCGGACTGGCGCGGCTGCGTGGTGCTGGATATCCGCATGGCGGGCATGAGCGGGCTGGCGTGCTTCGCCGCCCTCAAGAGCCGGGAATCCACCCTGCCGGTGATCTTCATCACCGGCCACGGAGACGTGCCCATGGCGGTGGGCGCCCTCAAGGCGGGGGCCTTCGACTTCATCGAAAAGCCCTTTGACGACAATGCCCTGGTGGACGTTGTGATCCATGCCCTGGATGCCGACGCCCAGCGCCAGCAAGCGGCCGCCACCCGGGATTCGGTGGCCACCCGGCTGGGCCAGCTCACCCCCCGGGAGCGGGAGGTGATGGAGTTGATCCTGGCGGGCAAATTCAACAAGGTAATCGCCGACACCCTCAATATCTCCATGCGCACCGTGGAGGTGCACCGGGCCCGGGTCTTTGACAAGATGGGGGTGCGCTCGGCGGTGGAACTGGCCCAGATCCTCACCACCGCCCAGCGCTAGTCGTGGGCGTCTGAAATAGTGGAAGCCTTCGTAGGGCGGCCTTCGTAGGGCGGGCTTCAGCCCGCCTTGGCAGACTGACGCTCTACGAGAGTGTCGTCATTTGGCAGGCACCGCGCTAGTGCCGGCCTCGACGCCCGGTGTTCCGCCAGGGCGGACAAGGCGAGTCAGCGCCGTTCCCAGCGGGGCACGATGCCCGCGTCCCCGGGGAGGCAGGCAAAGCCGGCGGCGATACCCAGGCCCGCCACCCAGACTGCTTCGCTCCCCACCGCCAGGACCGGCAGAATGTCCCGTTGCCAGGGGGGCACCCCGGCCTCCTGGCACAGATTCTTGAAGCTGCGCATCGGGCCGTTGCGGTGGGGGCGCAAGCCCATGCCCGGCCAGCGGCTGACCAGACGACAGACCGCCCTGCCCAGGGCAGCATGGGACAAGCCCGCCCCCTCCGCCGGCTCCAGGACCACCCGGCCCCGACCCCAGGGCAACACTACCGCCCCCGCCAACGGCCACGCCACCGGCTGGGGCGCCGGGGCCCCGGCTTCCACGGGCTCCAGCCACACCGTTTCCCGAAACAGGCACAAGGCCAATTCCCCCAGGGGTAAATGCAACCCCACGCCCCCGGCCACCTCCCGAACCTGGCGCAGGGCCTCCGCCAGCCTTGCCGACTCGGGGGTGGCACCCCCCAGGGCCCGCATCCGCCAGCGCACCAGATTAGCCTGACGGGCAGGGGACAGGGCCAGGAACACCCCCCGTCCCCAGAATTCGCCGCCACAACCGGCCCCATCCAGGGCCGCCAGCTCGTCCAGGAGATCGCTCGCCTCCTGGAAATGCCCCGCCGCCCGGGCCAGGGCCATCCCCGCGCCGGGCCGTTCCCCCTCGAGCAGGGGCAAGACCTGGTGGCGCAGGTGATTGCGGGCGAACCGGGTGTCGGCGTTGCTTTCGTCCTCCACCCAGGCCAGGCCGGCGCCCCGAGCCCAGGCCTCGATGGCCCCGCGGCGCACCTGGAGCAAGGGCCGCAGCCGGGGCAGGCCCGTCAGCGGACGCTCCAGTTGCCGCATCCCCCCGGCGCCCCGCAGGCCTGTGCCCCGGATCAGGCGGAACAGGAGAGTTTCAGCCTGGTCGTCCAGATGGTGGCCCAGGGCCAGCCAGTCGGCGCCCGGCCCTTCCAGGGCCGCCAGGCGCACCCGGCGGGCCGCCGCCTCCAGGCCTTGAGGATCATCCCGATCCACCGTCACCCGCCAGCCCTCGAAGGGCACCCCCAGGGCGGCACACTGGTCGGCGCAAAAGGCCAGCCAGCGGTCCGCCTGGGGACTCAGGCCATGGTGAACGTGACGGGCGGAAAGCTGGAAATCGAAGCGGGGCGCAAACCGGTGGAGCAGATGCAACAGGGCCACCGAATCCACCCCACCGCTCAGGGCAAGCCGGATCCTTGCGCCGGGGGCCAGCCCCGCCGCCGCCAGTGCGGCCGCAACGGCCGCCGGCAGGGCCTGGGCGGGATCAGGCGACGGACTGCTCCTTGAAGCGGCCATAGCCCATCAGGCGCTCGAAGCGCTTTTCCACCAGCTCGCCGGGGGAGAGATCGGACACCTGGCGCAAGGCCTCCTGGAGGGCCCGCTTGAGGGTTTGGGCCATGGCCCGGTGATCCTGGTGGGCGCCCCCGACGGGCTCATTCACCACCTTGTCCACCAGCCCCAGGGACTTCAGGCGGGAGGCGGTGATGCCCATGGTCTCCGCCGCGTCGGCGGCCCGCTCAGAACTCTTCCACAGAATGGAGGCGCAACCCTCGGGGGAGATCACCGCGTAGGTGGAATACTGGAGCATCAGCACCTGATCCCCCACCGCGATGGCCAGCGCCCCACCGGAGCCCCCTTCGCCGATCACCGTGGTGATGATGGGCACCTTGAGTTCGGCCATCACGTAGAGATTGTGGCCAATGGCTTCGGACTGGCCCCGCTCCTCGGCGCCGATGCCCGGATAGGCGCCTGGCGTATCCACGAAGGTAAACACCGGCAGGCCGAATTTCTCCGCCAGCCGCATCAGGCGCAAAGCCTTGCGGTAGCCCTCGGGGCGCGGCATGCCGAAGTTGCGCAGGATCTTTTCCTTGGTATCCCGGCCCTTCTGGTGACCGATCACCATGCAGGACTGGCCGTTGAAACGGGCCAGGCCACCCACGATGGCGTGGTCGTCGGCGAAGGAGCGATCCCCATGGAGCTCCTGGAAATCCGTGAAGATGTGCTCCACGTAATCCAGGGTATAGGGCCGCTGGGGGTGACGCGCCACCAGGGCGATCTGCCAGGGGGTGAGCTTGCCGTAGAGCTCCTTGGTGAGGGCCAGGCTCTTGGTTTCCAGGCGGGCGATCTCCTCGGAAATATCCACCGCCGTATCGTCCTGAACGAAACGCAATTGCTCGATCTTGGCCTCCAGATCGGCGATCGGCTGCTCGAAATCAAGGAAGGTGGTCTTCATGGAGGCCTGCTCCCAAATTCACGAAATGGCGCGCATTGTACACCGTCGGTCGGAAACGGAACGGGCGCCCCAAGGGACGCCCGTTCCGGGATGGATGACGGAAGGCTCGATCAGTCGTCGCCGCCCATCACTCCCAGCAGTTGCAACAAGCTGGTGAAGAGATTGTAGATGGTCACGTACAGGCTCACCGTGGCCATGATGTAGTTGGTCTCGCCGCCATGGATGATGTTGCTGGTCTCGAACAGGATCAGCCCGGACATCAGCAGCACGAACATGGCCGACACCGCCAGGGACAAACCCGGCATCTGGAAGAACACCGCCCCCAGGCCCGCCAGGAAAGCCACCAGGATGCCCACCATCAGGAAGCCCCCCATGAAGGAGAAATCCTTGCGGGTGGTCAGCACGTAGCCCGACAGGGCCAGGAAGATGGCCGCCGTGCCGCCCATGGCCATCATCACCACCTGACCGCCATTGGGCAGGGACAGGTAATGGGACAGGATGGGGCCCAGGGTATAGCCCATGAAGCCGGTCAGGGCGAAGACGCAGAGAATCCCCGAGCTGCTGTTGCGGAACCTGGTGGTGAGGAAGAGCAGGCCAAAATAGCCCACCAGGGTCAGGACCATCCCGGGATGGGGCAGCCCCAGGGCCATGGAAGCCCCCGCCGTCACCGCGGAGAATGCCAGGGTCAGGGACAGCAGCAGATAAGTGTTGCGAAGAACCCGGTTGGTAGACAGCGCCGAGGTGCCGGCGTGGGTCATGGTGAGGGTACGGGTGTCCATTATCAGTCGTGCCTCCTAGAGAAACTTCAGATTTGCAAAAATGAGAGTCATTATGCCGGCAGGAGTTCCATATCCATCCTGCGGTGATCCGGCCGGCGGCGCTCCAGCCGGCGCACCAGGGCCAGCATGACCCGCCCGGCAGCCCGATCGAAGGCGCCCAGGGCGTCGGCCTCCCGCTCCCGCAGGATGATATCCGAACCACCCTTGACCCGAAGCAGCAGGGTACACAGCTTATCCGCCCCGCCCTTCGGGCCATTCACGTCCCGCAGCACGACCCGCGCCCACTGGACGTGATCCCGAAAGCGCCCCAGGGCCACGCCAAGCCGGCGCTGAACGTGATGCCGCAGACGTTCGTCCGGGGTCAGGCCATCGCAATGCAGTTCAATCTTCATGGTCACTCCTTGGTTGAAGCAGCCCCTATCCTAGCGGGCCAAAGACTTCTACAAAACATCACCAAAATGAATATTTGGTACCGTTTTATCGAAGTTAGACCACCCAACGCCCTGGCTTCCCAGGGTGGGAGCAAGACCGCCTTCGAGTATCATGGCCCAGCCCGGGTCGAACGCGGCCCACCCCATCTTGCGAGGAGAACCATGCCCCTTCCGCGCCCGTCGCGAGGCTTCAGCCTGGTGGAGCTAGCCATCGTGCTGGTACTCCTCACCGTCCTGCTGGGCCTGGGCCTGGGGGCCCTCAACGCCCGCCAGCAATCCAGCGCCACCGCCCTCACCAAGCAGCGCCAGGCCGTCCTGCGGGATGCTCTGATCGCCTATCTGGGGGGCAACCGGCGACTACCCTGCGCCGACGATGACGCGGTGACTGGCATCAACGGCGACGAAAATTGTGGTGCCACCTTCGGCGTGGTGCCTTGGCGCACCCTCGGCCTGAGCCGGGAAAATGCCGAGGACGGCTGGGGCAACCTGATGAGCTATGCCGTGTTCGCCCAGGCGACCCCCTCCTGCCCCGGCCCGGGGATCGACTGGAAGAATGCCGACTGCTTCGGCGAAGGCAAGTCCGGCGGCATCACCCTCAACGACGGCACGGCGGTGGCCCCCGTTGCCCTGGCCAGCGGGGTGATCGCCGTGATCGTTTCCCATGGCCCCAACGGCCTGGGAGCCTGGACCACCGGCGGCAGCCGCAACGCCACCCCGTTGGGCTGCGAGGAAGCCCACAACAGCCAGGCCACGGCCTGCACCGTGACCGCCCACACCTATTTCCGGGGCGAACGGCCCGAGGTGGACGATGTGGTGGCCTACATCCCGGCCGCCGAAGCCCTGGCCACCCTGGCCCGCCAGGGCAGCCAGAAGAACGCGGCGGCGAAAATGTCCGAAGATATGCAACAAGCCATCGACGAGGTCGTGGGGACAATCGCAACCACCGGATGCACCATTGGCAGCGCCACTATCACCTTGCCCGTGGCAAATGACCCCTGGGGCAACCCTTACACGCCAATCCCGACAACGTACAACAGCGCCTCTGCTACCGTGTTCAGCATCGCCTCAGCCGGCTGCACGGACAACGCATGCACCCCAAAGGTGGCAAGCGCCATCCGCGCCCTCGCCAAGACCGAACTCAACGCTTATCTGGTCAAGGCTGGCCTGGCCCCATGCCCATGACCCCGTCGCGCCGGCAGGCCGGCTTCAGCCTGGCCGAGCTGGCCATCGTCCTGACCATCATCGCCCTGCTGGCGGCCGGCATCGTGGTGGGCGGGCGGGCGCTCATTTCCCGGGGGGAGGTCAGCGACCTGATCGCCAAGATCCAGGACCTCACTGCCGCCGCCCGGGATTTCCGGGCCCGCTACGGCTACCCGCCGGGGGATTTGCCCAACGCGGCGGCCATCCTCACCGCCGACGGCGGGGTCTCCGCCGGGTGCAGCTATGCCGCCACCGGCCAGGTGGGCAACGGCCTGGTGGATACCGCCACCGAGCGCCGCTGCGCCCTGGAGCACCTGGTCAAGGCCGGGCTGATCCAGCGTCTGGATTACGACAGCGCCACCGCCAGCTACCGGATTCCCCTCAGCGGGGGCGCCACCCTGGATCTGGGCGTCCTGGCCGCCACCCGCCAGAACGCTGCCCGCATCACCGGGCTGGACTGCGAGCAGGCCCTGGAGCTGGACCGCAAGCTGGACACATCCCCCAGCGCCAACGCTCCCTTCTCCGAGGGGGCGATCCAGGCCCTGGATGGCGCGGGGGCCACCCTCACCACCTGCGTGCCAGGCCAGGACAACGATCCCGTCCCGACCCTGGTGGTCCGCTACTGACGGCATGCCGGCATCAGCGCCGGCGACTGCCGTCCTTGCCCAGCTGGTCGCCGATCACACCGCCGATGGCCGCGCCACCTACGGTGCCCAGCACGCCGCCGTTGCTCACCGCCGCACCCACCACGCCGCCCACGGCGGCGCCACCCACGGCGCTGCGCTCCCGGGACGACATGTGGTCCCAGGTGGCGCAAGCCCCGGTGGTGAGGGGCAGGGCCAGAATGATGATCCAACGCTTGAGGGGTTTCATGATGGGACTCCATATTGTTCGAGTTGACGGGGACACCCCGCCATTCACTCTGACACCCCCCGACCGCGCCCTGCTGCCGAGGCGGCACCCCAATTGTTTCCGGGTCTTGAGGGCGGCCCCAGGCCCCGCCGCCATCCCCGGGCCGCAATCGCCAAGGGCCTGGGCGTGACCGGGGCATCAACGGACTGGCCCCGGGGCCATCGCCCCGGACAGGCTTTCTTACATTCTCCCCACCGTATTCCGCTGCTGGCCCTAGTGTCTTAGCGGACTTGAACTCGTCGGGCGCGGTATCCGTTGAGTGGGTAGTGGCCGGCTATAATTCAGCTTTACCGAATTCGGACCCGCCCATCGTGACCACCCCCCTCTTCGAGTCCTCCATCAAGAGCCTGCCCCTGCTGGGGCGCGGCAAGGTGCGGGACATCTACGCCGTGGACCAGGACAAGCTGCTCATCGTCACCAGCGACCGCCTCTCCGCCTTCGACGTCATCCTGCCCAACCCCATCCCGGACAAGGGTCGGGTACTCACCGCCCTGGCCAATTTCTGGTTCGCCCGGCTCGGCCACATCGTCCCCAACCAGCTCACCGGCATCGACCCGGAAAGCGTGGTGGCCCCCGGGGAACGGGATCAGGTGCGGGGCCGCGCCCTGGTGGTCAAGCGTCTGGCGCCCCTGCCCATCGAAGCGGTGGTGCGGGGTTACGTGATCGGCTCGGGCTGGAAGGATTACCAGGACACCGGCGCCATCTGCGGCATTTCCCTGCCAGCGGGCCTGCAACAGGCGGCCAAGCTGCCCGCTCCCATCTTCACCCCGGCCAGCAAGGCCGAGGTGGGGGACCACGACGAGAACATCAGCTTCGAGCAGGCCCAGGCCCGAACCGACGCCCAGCTGGCCCAGGCCCTGGCGGGCACCGGCAAGACCGGCGCCCAGCTGGTGGTGGAGGCCCGGGCCGCCGCCTTGGCCCTGTACACCGCAGCGGCCGACTACGCCGCCGGACGGGGCATCATCATCGCCGACACCAAGTTCGAGTTCGGCATCGACGGGGCCGGCACGCTCCACCTCATCGACGAGGCCCTGACCCCCGACTCCTCCCGCTTCTGGCCTGCCGCCGACTACCGGGAGGGCATCAGCCCCCCGTCCTTCGACAAGCAATACGTACGGGACTACCTGGAAACCCTGGACTGGAACAAGAAGGCCCCCGGCCCCCAGCTGCCACCCCAGGTCATCGAAGGCACCGCCGCCAAGTACCGGGAAGCCTATCAGCGCCTCACCGGCCAGACCCTGGCCTGACCGGGCACGGGCCGACACCATGAGCCCCCCCGGGCCAGCCCACCGCGACCTGGCCCTCGGGGTGGTGGTGACGGCCTACGTGCTGTCCTTCTTCCACCGCTTCGCCCCCGCCGGCATCGCCCAGGATCTGGCGGCCGCCTTCCAGACCAGCGCCGCGTCCCTGGGCACCCTGGCCGCCACCTACTTCTACGTCTACACCCTGATGCAGATCCCCACCGGGGTGCTGGTGGACACCCTGGGGCCGCGGCGCATCCTGGTGGCCGGCTGCGCCCTGGCGGCCTTCGGCGGCATGGTCTTCGGCCTGGCGCCGGATCTCCCAGCCGCCCTGGCGGGCCGCACCCTGATCGGCCTGGGGGTGTCGGTGGTGTTCATCGCCATGCTCAAGCTCATCGCCCTGTGGTTCCCGGAGAACCGCTTCGCCACCATGGTGGGCCTGGCCATGCTGGTGGGCAACCTGGGTTCGGTACTGGCCGGCACCCCCCTGGCGGCTCTGGCCCAAGCCACCTCCTGGCGGAACATCTTCGTGGGGGTGGGCGGCCTTTCCGCCCTGCTGGCCCTGGCCTGCTGGGCCACGGTGCGGGACCAGGGCAAGGCCGCGGGGCCGGCCTTCGACCGCACGGTGGTGCTCGGCGGCCTCCTGGCGGTGATCCGCAACCGGGCCAGCTGGCCGCCCCTGGTCATCAACTTCGGCATCGCCGGCAGCTTTTTCTCCTTCGCCGGCCTGTGGGCCACCCCCTATCTGATGCAGGTCCATGGCCTGGCGCGGGTCCAGGCAGCCAACCACCTGTCCCTCTACTTCGGCGGGTTCGCCGTGGGCTGCCTGGCCTTCGGCAGCCTGTCGGACCGCCTTGGGCGGCGCCGGCCGGTGCTCATGGCGGGCGCCTGGATCTATGCCCTGATGTGGCTTCTGGTGTGGTCCGGCCTCCATCTGCCCCTGGTGGCCAGCTACATCCTGTTCGGACTGATGGGCCTGGCCACTGCCACCTTTTCCCTGACCTGGGCCTGTTCGAAAGAAGTCAATCCGCCCCAGCTCTCGGGCATATCCACCAGTCTCACCAACCTGGGCGGCTTCCTGGCGGCGGCGATCCTCCAGCCCCTGGCGGGGGCCATCATGGACGCCCGCTGGGACGGGGCCCTGGCCGGTGGCGTGCGCCTGTACGGGCCGGAGACTTTCCAGCTGGGCATCGCCCCCCTGGTTCTGGTGGCCGGCCTGGCGGCGCTGGCGACCTTCTGGCTGCGGGAAACCGGCTGCCGCAATATCTGGCAAGCCCCCCGCTAGCGGCACGCCGCTTGCTCCGGACCAGCTGCCCGTCCCCCCACCCCACCACCCGGAACAAGCCGGCGGGGGCGTTACAATCCGATTACAAGACGCCCGCCCGGCGCACCAACCCGAGGAAAGCATGACCGACACCCCCAACCCCCTGCTCGATCTCACCGGCCTGCCCCGCTTCGACATCATCAAGCCGGAGCACGTGGCCCCCGCCATCCGCCAGCTGCTGGAGGAAAACCGGGCCCTCATCGCCCGCCTCCAGGACGACTCCGCCGCCCCCAGTTGGGAGGGCTTCGTCGCCCCCATGACCGAGGCCGGCGAACGCCTGGGCCGGGCCTGGGGCGTGGTGGGCCATCTCCACAGCGTGCTGGACCTGCCCGCGTGGCGCGAGGCCTACAACCAGTTACTGCCGGAAGTCTCCCGCTTCTATGCCGAGATCGGCCAGAACCTCAAGCTTTTCCACAAATACAAGGCCCTGGCGGAAAGCCCCGAATACGCCAGCCTGTCCGCCCCCCGCCAGCGCATCCTGGACCACGAGGTGCGGGATTTCCGCCTCTCCGGCGCCGAGTTGCCCGATGATCAGAAGCCCCGCTTCCAGGCCATCCAGGAAGAAATGGCCAGCCTGGCCGCCAAGTTCTCGGAAAACCTGCTGGACTCCACCAACGCCTTCGCCGCCTTCGTCGACAACGAAGTCGATCTGGCCGGCCTGCCGGACGACGTGAAGGCCGCCGCCCGGGCCGCCGCCGAAGCCGACGGAAAGGCCGGCTGGAAATTCACCCTCCACATGCCCTCCTACCTGCCGGTGATGCAGTACGCCGACAACCGGGCCCTGCGGGAGCGCCTGTACCGGGCCTACGCCACCCGGGCTTCCGAGGTGGCGGGGGAGACCGCCCGGCCGGAATGGGACAACGGCCCCCTGATCGGCCGGATCCTGGCCCTGCGGGCCGAAGAATCCAGAATGCTGGGCTACCAGAGCTTCGCCCAGGTGTCCCTGGTGCCCAAGATGGCCGACTCCCCTGAAGAGGTACTGGCCTTCCTGCGGGATCTGGCCACCAAGGCCAAGCCGTTCGCCGAGCGGGACTATGCCCAGCTCAAGGAATTCGCCCGGACCGAACTGGGGCTGGCCGACCTGGCGCCCTGGGACGCATCCTACGCATCGGAAAAACTGCGCCAGGCCCGCTACGCCTTCTCCGAACAGGAAGTGAAGCAGTACCTGCCGGAACCCAAGGTACTGGAAGGTCTCTTCGGGGTGATCCAGAAGCTCTACAACGTGGCCATCCTCCCCGACGAAGGCCCTACCTGGGACCCCACCGTACGTTTCTTCCGCATCGAACGGGACGGCCAGCTGGTGGGCCAGTTCTACCTGGATCTCTATGCCCGCCCCACCAAGAAGGGCGGGGCCTGGATGGATTCAGCCCGCAGCCGGCATGTCACCCGCACCGGCATTGCAACGCCGGTGGCCTACCTGGTGTGCAACTTCCCCGGCCCCGTGGGCGGCAAGCCCGCCACCTTCAGCCACGACGACGTGCTCACCCTGTTCCACGAGTGTGGGCACGGTCTCCACCATCTGCTCACCCGGGTGGACGAACTGGCGGTATCCGGCATCCATGGGGTGGAATGGGATGCGGTGGAACTACCCAGCCAGTTCATGGAGAACTTCTGCTGGGAGTGGGACGTGCTCTCGGGCATGACCGCCCACGTGGATACAGGCGAACCCCTGCCCCGGGTCCTCTTCGACAAGATGATCGCCGCCAAGAACTTCCAGAGCGGCATGCAGACCGTGCGCCAGCTGGAGTTCTCCCTGTTCGACCTGCTGCTGCACCACAGCGTGGACGCCAGCACCGGCCCGGTGCCCATGGAGCGGGTGCTGGCGCTCCTGGCGGAAGTGCGGCGGGAGGTGGCGGTGCTCATCCCGCCGGCCTGGCACCGCTTCCCCAACAGCTTCAGCCACATCTTCGCCGGGGGCTACGCGGCTGGCTACTACAGCTACAAATGGGCCGAGGTGCTGTCGGCGGATGCCTTCGAGGCCTTCGAGGAAGCCGGCGCCGGCCGGGGCAGCCTGCTGGACCGGGATACCGGCGAGCGCTTCTGGCGGGAGATCCTGGCGGTAGGGGGCAGCCGCCCGGCCATCGAATCCTTCAAGGCCTTCCGGGGCCGGGCACCCCGGGTGGACGCCCTCCTGCGCCACAGCGGCATGGTGACGGCATGAAGAGCCAGCCCGCGCCCCCCCGCCCGGCGGCCACCCTGGTTTTGGTGCGGGACAGCATCCAGGGGCTGGAAGTCTTCATGATGCGCCGCTCCCCCAAATCCAGCTTCCTGGGAGACTTTCACGTGTTCCCCGGCGGCGCGGTGGATGCCGACGACGACTTTGCCCTGTGGGTCCCCATGGCCGGCGACTTCGACGACGCCCGGGCCAGCTGCATCCTCAACCTGGAGCGGGGCGGCTTCGCCTACTGGCTGGCCGCCATCCGGGAATGCTTCGAAGAAGCCGGCCTGCTCCTGGCCCAGGAGGCCGGCGGCGAACTCGTCCGGATCGACACCCCCGAGCGGATCGCGGCCTTTGCCGCCCTGCGCGAACAGCTCAATGACGGCACCCTGGGATTCCGCCAATTCCTGGCCCAGCAGGGGCTGCGGCCCGCCTTCGAAGGCATGGCCTATTTCAGCCACTGGCTCGCCCCCAAGGGCACCCAGCCCCGCTTCGATACCCGTTTTTTTGTCGCTGTCGCGCCCCCGGCCCAGGAGCCCTCCCACGACCAGGGCGAAACCGTGGCCCATGCCTGGCTGCGCCCCGAGGAGGCCCTAGCGCGCCGGGATCGGGGGGAGTTCCAGCTCATCCTGCCCACCGCCAAGACCCTGGAGCTGCTGGCCCAGTTTGGCGACTGCGCCACCTTGCTGACCCACTTCCAGCAATCCCGCAGCATTCCCATGACCTTGCCCCGCCGGGCCACCGGCCGGGACGGCCCGCGCTCCGTCCTGCCCCAGGACTACGCCTATGCCGAAGTGGGCAAGCTCGATCCGGAGGGCCACGCCACGGCTTCCTACGAGATCATCCCAGGGGTGCCGGTCCGGCTCTCGCCCCGCCTACGTCGCCTCACCGCCCCCAATCCGGGCTTCATGACCGGCCCGGGCACCAACAGCTATCTGCTGGGGAATGGAGATCAGATCGCCGTCATCGACCCGGGTCCGGACCTGCCGCAGCACGTGGACCTGCTCATCCAGGAAGCCCGGGGGGCCAACGGCACCGGCCAGATCCGCTGGATCCTGGCCACCCACACCCACTCCGACCACTCCCCCGCCGCCGCCCGCCTCAAGGCCCTCACCGGCGCCGAACTGATCGGCCTGCCACCCCCTGGATTGGAGCGTCAGGATCAGAGTTTCCAGCCCGACCGGATTCCCGGCCACGGCGAGCGCCTGGCCATTGCCGGCTGCACCCTGAGGGTGATCCACACCCCCGGCCACGCCTCCAACCACCTGTGCTACCTGCTGGAAGAGGAAAAAATCCTCTTTGCCGGCGACCACCTGATGCAGGGCTCCACGGTGGTGATCAACCCGCCGGACGGGGACATGGGGGCCTACCTGGAATCCCTGCGGGAGATCCAGCGGGAAGACATCGACTACGTGGCACCGGGCCATGGCTTCCTGATGGAACACCACCAGAGCCTCATCGACGCCCTGCTGGCCCACCGCCAGCAGCGGGAAGAAAAGATCCTGACGGCCCTCCAGCAGGCCGGCCCGGGCCCCCTGGAGCACTTTCTGCCCCTGGCCTACGCCGACGTGCCAGCCCACATCCACCCCCTGGCCGCCCGCTCCCTGCTGGCCCACCTCCTCAAGCTCAAGCACGACGGGCGAGCCCGGGAGCAGGACGGAATCTGGAGCCGGTAAGAGCCCGACCCACGAAAAAAGGGGCGGTCCATCCCCGCCCCTTTTGCTGTCCCCGCGAGCAGTTCCCCGGGGATTCATTTTTCCCGCCTTACTTCTTCTTTTTCTTCTTCACCACCGGCGCCAGGCCGTCCACCGCCGCCAGCAAAGCCGCCGTGGTCAGCCCGTTCAGCAGCTGGATGCCGGCCCGCACCAGTTCGGACTTGGTGGTGATCCGCCCGCCCCGGGCCAGGGCAGTGCGCAATGCCTTCAGGGTGGCGGCCTCGGTGGCCGGCAGGGAGAAGGATTCCCGGCTCACCTTGACCACCTTGGGCGCTTCAGCCACGGGCGCCTCCTTGACCGGGGAGGGTGCCGCCGGCGCCTTCGCTACCTTGGCCTTGGCGGCGGACTTGGCCTTGACCGGCGCGGGGGCAGACCCTGGCGCAGGAGTCACCGCCTTCGCAGGACGGGTCTTCGCCACAGCAGGCTTGGCGGCAGGCGCCTTCTTGGCCGGCGCGGGGACCGCCTCGGCCTTGGCGGGTATGGCCTTCGTGGCCTTGGCCGGTGCCGGCTTGGCCGCCGCCTTCGGGGCACTGGGCTCGCCAGGGGCGGGCTCGGCGGGCGCCACGCTGGCGGGGACGGCAGCCAGCCGCTCCCGCAGGGCCGCGTCCTCCTGGCTCAAGGATTTCTTCAATGCTGCCTTGGTATCCGGGGTCATGATTTTTTTCCTTCGATAAGAGGTAGAAGTTCCTGGGTCAGCGCCTCGATTTCCAGGGCGGCGGAGGCGCCAGCCCGCCGCAGGTCAAACACCGAGCCGCCGACCACCGCCGCCTGGGCATAGGCGGAACGGGCGCCCAGGACAGTCTTGAGCAGGGGCAGTTCGAATTCGGTCAACAGTTCCAGCACGTCCCGTCCCAGGCTGGAACGGGACGGCGAGCGGTTGGCCAGCAGGGCGCCGGGCTTGGGGCCGAGGCGCTCGATGAGATGGATGATGCCCCGGGAGGACCACAGGTCCGGCGGGCTAGGCACCACTGGCACCAGCACGAAATCCGCCAGGGCCAGGGCATCGGAAGTCTGGTGGGCCTCCACCGAGGGCGGGCAGTCGATCAGCACGATGTCGGTGCGCCCGCGCAGCTCGGCGACCCGCGCTGCCAGTTCGCCCCCCACCCGGGCAACCTCCACCACTTCCGCCGGGAAAGGGTGCTGCACCGGCGCCGAACGAGCCCAGCGCACCGCCGTGCCCTGGGGGTCAGCATCCGCCACCGCCACCCGCCGCCCGGCCCGGCTGAGGCCGGCGGCCAGCTGCATCAATACCGTGGTCTTGCCCGCGCCACCCTTCTGGTTGGCCACCGCCACGATCCGCATCGCCCCGCCTCTTAGTGTTATCGTAATACAGTAATATCCTAAACTCCTGACATCAGGTCAACCCCGCCGCGACCACTCCGGACAGCGGCCCCGGATCGGAAGCCTGCGCTGGCGGGGCGCGCACGCATCCCGCGCCGGCCCCGGCGGCGATCACGTTTAGGGCGACGTGCGTCGGCTTCGAGCGCCTGCTGCAGGCTGGCCTGGAATGGCCCCAGCTTGCCCGCCACCGATTTACGTCGGTAGCCCGTCGATGCCCCTTCCGGGGCCTTCAGCCACTTCTTGACCGTGTTGCGCGACAAACCCGTGCGCCGCGAAATCTCCGAACGGGAAAGCCCGTCCCGGTAATACATCCGTCTGACCTTGTCCAACATTTCCATGGTGATCACCTCGCTTCCTCTGGCTCAAAAAGAGGCAGAGAGGTTAAACACCCTGGTCAAATTTCAACCGGAATCCACCCCGATAGATGGTCAGTTTTCGGCCGGCGACAACAGCACACGACACGCGGCCAAGGCGTGTTCCGGAATAGACCCACCAACAAGACATATGCCAGAATCGTAACAGCCTCTCGCTCTTCGCAAAACCGCATGCAACGCTATAGAACAGGCAGAATGAATCGCCCCGGGTTTCTCGGAGGCTCCAACTCTTGAGAAGATGGAGCCATGAAGAAGACAACGAAGTTCTCCCCCGAAGTGCGCGAGCACGCCGTGCGCATGGTGAGCACGGATCACAGTGGGCGGCGATCGAGTCGATTGCCGGCAAGATTGGCTGCAGCGTGCAGACGTTGTCGAACTGGGTTCGCCAGTACGAGCGCGACACCGGACAGCGTGATGGCATCGGCACGGCGGAGGCGGTCCGGATCAAGGAGCTTGAGTGCGCGGTGCGTGAGCTGAAGAAGGCCAACGAGATCCTGCGCCTGGCCAGCGCGTATTTCGCACAGGCGGAGCTCCACCGCCGCAACAAGTGATGAACGGTTTCATCGACACGCACCGCGAGCGCTTCGGGGTCGAGCCGATCTGCAGGGTTCTGCAGGTCGCCCCGTCCGCTTGTCGACGCGCCGTGGCTCGCCGCCGCGATCCGGCCTTGCGCTGTGCGCGGGCTCGTCGCGACGAGGTGCTGGCTGACCACGTCGAGCGGATCTGGCAGGCGAATTTGCAAGTGTATGGCGCACGCAAGGTGTGGCGGCAGTTGCAGCGCAAGGGCATCGAGGTCGCCCGCTGTACGACTTCACGTATGTCTCGACCTGGCAAGGTTTCGTGTACGTCGCCTTCGTTATCGACGTCTTCGCGCGCTACATCGTGGGCTGGCGTGTCAGCCGATCCATGCACACCGAATTCGTCCTCGACGCCCTGGAGCAGGCCCTGTGGGCGCGCCAACCGGAACGCAACACTTTGATCCATCACAGCGATCGTGGCTCGCAGTACGTCTCGATCCGCTACAGCGAGCGACTGCCCGAGGCGGGCATCGAACCGTCGGTCGGCAGTCGGGGGGACAGCTACGACAACGCACTGGCCGAGACCATCAACGGGCTCTCTACAAGGCAGAAGTCATCCAGCGGCGAGGACCTTGGAAAAACGTTGAAGCGGTCGAGCTGGCCACTCTCGAATGGGGCTCATGGTTCAACCAACACCGGCTGCTTGAGCCGATCGGGTACATTCCGCCAGCCGAAGCCGAGGCAAACTACTACCGCAGTCGAACTGAGCAGGCGGTTGCGGCCTGACTCAAACAAAACGGACTCCGCGAAACCCGGGGCGATTCAGAAAGTTATTTGATGAGGCTCGTTCAAAACCGCGGCGCTGACCGCGCCATCGACCTACTGCGTCCGCACCTCAAACCGGGCCAGTCGCTGGCGCTCATAACGCCGACCTTCTCGCTTCATGCCTACGCCGAGCTACGCGAGGCCCTGGATCGCCTCGATGGCATCCAGCTCATCCTGCCCGCTGAAGGCCATGACTTAGAGCTTCAAGGCGGCGAAGGTGACCGCACTGCACGCAACCGACTCCAGACACGTTGGCTGGCCAACCAGTGCGCCGCGTGGCTACAGGACAAGGTAGACGTTCGCCGTGCGCCAGGGCGGATCCCCCAGGGCACAGCCGTGCTGCGCAATGCGCTGGGCGTGCCCGAGCAGGTTGTGATGGGCGCGGTCGCCTTGAGCACCGAAGGTTTGGGCCTGACTCCCGGCAACCCAATGAGCCTGACGCAAGCGTCCGAGAGCCCTGCGGAAGCTGCCATGCTGGCTCAGTGGTTCGACAATCAGTGGAAGATGCTACCTCAGGCCGCCGAATCGACCGACGCCGCGCGCCAAACGTTGCTGGCGCAGCTGAAAAACATCGGCGAGCATCGCGCCCCCTTCGCGATTTACGCGCTGATGCTGAACCACCTGTTTGGCGACCGCGAGGACGCGCTCGACGAAGAACGCATCGTCAAGTCGGCCACCGGCATCCGCAACACGGTGGTCTGGAAGAAGCTGTTCAAGTTCCAGCGGGATGGCGTCGTTGGCGCCATCGACAAGCTGGCGCGCTTTGGCGGCTGCATCATCGCGGACAGCGTGGGCCTCGGTAAGACCTTCGAGGCGCTGGCCGTCATCAAGTACCACGAGCTGCGCAACGACCGCGTGCTGGTGCTGGCGCCCAAGCGCCTGCGCGACAACTGGACGCTCTACAAGGCCAACGACAAGCGCAACGTGCTGGCTGCGGACCGGTTCAACTACGACGTGCTGAACCACACCGACCTGTCACGCGACGGTGGCACCTCGGGCGACATTGACCTGTCGCACGTGAACTGGGGCAACTACGACCTCGTCGTCATCGACGAGAGTCACAACTTCCGCAACAAGAAGTCGCCCCGGCAAGGCACCGAGACCCGGTACGACCGCCTGATGCGCAAGATCATCAAGGAGGGCGTGAAGACCCGCGTGCTGATGCTGTCGGCCACGCCGGTGAACAACCGGCTGACCGATCTGCGCAATCAGATCGCCTTCGCCACCGAGGGGGATGACACGGCACTGGCCGACTACGGCATCGACAGCATCCAGCAGACCACGCGCAAGGCACAGATTCAGTTCAACCGCTGGCTCAGCCTGGAGGAGGGAGAGCGCACCCCCAGCCGCCTGGTCGAGATGCTGGGCTTCGACTACTTCACCCTGCTGGACCACCTGACCATTGCGCGCTCGCGCCGGCACATCCAGAAGTACTACGGCACCCAGGAGACGGGGCGCTTCCCCGACCGCCGACCGCCCATCAACATCAAGGCCGACGTGGACCGCGCGGGCGAGTTCCGCGCCATCAAGGACATCAACCTGGAGATCCGCCGGCTGAACCTGGCGGCCTACGCACCCCTGCGCTACGTGCTGCCGCACAAGCAGGCAGCCTACGACGCCAAGTACAGCACCGAGATCCGAGGCGGCGAGAGCTTCTTCCGCCAGGCCGACCGCGAGGAAAGCCTCATCCACCTGCTGCGGGTGAACGTGCTCAAGCGCATGGAGAGCGCGGTGTCATCGTTCGCCCTGACGGTGCAACGCCAGCTCCGCGACGTGGAAGCGGTACTCGCTCAGATCGAGCAGCATGCTGACCAGGCTGTCAACTGCGATGGCATCGAAGAGCTGGACATCGCCGACGTGGACATCGACGACCCAGCCTTCGAGGCGCTGCTGGTCGGCCGCAAGGTCAAGGTGCTGCTGGGCGACGTGGACCTCATCCGGTGGCGCCAGGACCTGGTGGAGGACCGCAACCGTCTCGACACGCTGCTCACTGCCGCCCAGCAAGTAGACGCCGTTCGCGACGCCAAGCTGGCCAGGTTGCGAAACATGGTCGAGGAGAAGTGCCGCAACCCCATCAACGACGGCAACCGCAAGATCATCGTCTTCACGGCGTTCTCGGACACGGCTCGATACCTCTACGCCAACCTGGCGCCCTGGGCCAAGGCCGCGCTCGGCATCGAGTCCGCCCTGGTCACGGGCAGCGCCGGCATCCAGACCACACTGCCAGGCCTGCGCAAGAGCATGGGCAGCGTGCTGTCGGCCTTCGCGCCGCGGGCCAAGGAGCGCCCAGCCGACCTGGCCGACGAAGGTGAGATCGACCTGCTGATTGCGACCGACTGCATCTCCGAGGGCCAGAACCTGCAGGACTGCGACTGGCTCATCAACTACGACATCCACTGGAACCCGGTCCGCATCATCCAACGCTTCGGCCGGATCGACCGCATCGGCTCACCCAACCGCAGCATCCAGCTCGTCAACTTCTGGCCGAACATCGCGCTCGACGAATACATCAACCTGGAGCAGCGCGTGAGCGGGCGCATGGTGCTGCTGGACGTGTCGGCCACCGGTGAGGAGAACCTCATCGAGCAGCAGTCCGGCGACCCGATGAACGACCTGGAGTACCGGCGCAAGCAACTCCTGAAGCTGCAGGACTCGGTCATCGACATGGAAGACCTCAGCAGCGGGGTCTCCATCACCGACCTGACGCTGACCGACTTCCGCATCGACCTGGCCCAGTTCCTTCGGGACCACCCGAACGTGCTGGAGGGGCTGCCACTGGGGGCGCACGCGGTCACCACCAGCATCGACGCCGACATCGAGCCCGGCATCATCTTCTGCCTGCGTGCCGAGGGCCCCGGGGCGGCCAAGGCGCGGGCCGGATCCGGGGCAGGCGACTACCCGCTGGCACCGATCTACCTGGCCCACGTGGGCGATGACGGCACCACCGTACTGGCCTATCCCCAGGCCAAGCGCATCCTGGACCGCCTGAAGCGTCTGGCGCTGGGCCGCGAGCTGCCCGACCTCGGCGCGAGCAGCCGACACGACAAGCGGACCCGCAACGGCGAAGACATGCGTCACGCCCAGAAGCTGCTGGCCTCGGCCGTGGCCTCGGTGGTCGGCAAGAACGAAGAGCGTGCGGTCGCCAGCCTGTTCTCGCCGGGCGGCACGCACGCCATGAAGGGCGAGTTCGCCGGGGTGGGCGACTTTGAGGTGCTGGCTTTCATGGTGGTGCTTCCGAGCCAGAACTCTTAGGGAGGAAGAGAGTGAGCTTTCGTACCGCAGAACCCGCGCTGAAGGACGTGCTCGACGGCATCGCCGCCGGCCAGATTCAGCTCCCCGACTTCCAGCGCGGCTGGGTCTGGGACGACAACCACATCCGGTCGCTGATCGCGAGCCTTTCCCTGTCCTACCCCATCGGTGCCGTGATGTTCCTGGAGGCCGGCGGCGTGCCGTTCAAGCCCCGGCTGTTCGCTGGCGTGCAACTGCAGCCAGCGCCCAGGCCCAAGACCCTGGTGCTGGACGGCCAGCAACGCCTGACCTCGATGTACCTGTCGTTGCGCAGTGGCCAACCGGTGCCAACGCGAACCGAGAAGGGTGCGGACATCCGCCGCCTTTACTTCCTGGACATGGCCAAGTGCCTGGACCCAGATGCTGACCGAGAGGAAGCAGTCATCTCGGTGCCCGAGACACGGCAAGTCACCTCAGACTTCGGTCGCAAGATCGATCTGGACATCAGCACCCTTGAGCTTCAGTACGCACAGCGCTTGTTCCCGGTTGCCCTACTGTTCGACATCCAGGGCTTCATGGCATGGGAGAGCGGCTTCAGTGCCCACCACCAGTTCGGGGCGGAGGCCATGCAGTTCATGCAGAAGTTCCGCAACGAGATCTGGCTGCGCTTCCAGCAGTTCAAGGTGCCGGCCATCGAGCTGACTCAGGACACCCCCCGCGAAGCGGTCTGCCAGGTGTTCGAGAAGGTCAACACTGGAGGGGTGACCCTGACTGTGTTCGAGCTGATGACGGCCACGTTCGCCGCCGACGAGTTCAACCTGCGAGACGACTGGGATGCCCGCCGAGAGCGGCTAACGGCCAAGCACGACGTGCTGGAAGCCGTGGACGGCACCAGCTTCCTGACCGCTGTCACCTTGCTGGCGAGCTACCGGCGACACCTTTCCCTGAAGACTGCGGTGAGCTGCAAGCGCGCCGACGTGCTGAAGCTGGGCCTGGCCGATTTCAAGGCGCTGGAGGCCTCGCTGGAGCTGGGCTTCAAGCGCGCAGCCGAGCTTCTGGCCGAAGAGAAGATTTTTGACGAACGAAGCCTGCCCTACGCCACACAGCTGATACCCCTGGCTGCGATCTGCGCCCACCTGGGCGAACGAACAACCCTGCACGGCATCAAGCAAAGCCTGCTGCGTTGGTACTGGAGCGGCGTGCTAGGCGAGCTGTACGGCGGCGCCAACGAGACGCGCTTCGCGATGGACATGCAGGACGTTGTCGCCTGGGTGGATGGAGGCGCCGAGCCTCGCACCGTCCGGGATGCCAACTTCGCACCTACGCGCTTGCTATCGCTGCAAAGCAGACTGGCTGCGGCCTACAAGGGCCTGGCCGCGCTGCTGATGAAGCATGGCGGTCGCGACTTTGTCAGTGGCACGCCCATCGACCTGAACAGCTACTTCAACAACGCCATCGACATCCACCACATCTTTCCGCGCGTCTGGTGCGAAAAGCAGATCCCCAAGCTACCCAAGGACAAGTGGAACAGCGTGGTCAACAAGGCGCCCCTGGCTGCCGGCACCAACCGATTCATCAGTGGCGACGCGCCCAGCATTTACCTGGGACGCATTCAGAAGGCCAAGGAGGTACCGGCGGACAGCCTGGACGCGTTCCTGACCTCGCATGTCATTCCGGTGGCGGCGTTGCGAGCTGACGACTTCGACGGGTTCATTCGGCTCCGTGCTGCAGCGTTGCTGGGCCTCATCGAGGCGGCTATGGGCAAGGCCGTGTCAGGTCGCGACAGCGAAGACACCGTGAAGGCCTTCGGCGCCGCTTTGACGCCATGACGGCTTCGCATCCCGTGACCATCGACGACGTAATCAGCGCCCTCGCGCTGCCCGACCGGACGCGTCTGGACCAGCGGGTGCCCAAGAAGATGCTGGCCGAGCATGCACCCACCTCTGCCGACCGTCGCTTGCTCACTGACGGCATTGAAGAAATGCAGTGGGTCGCGGCGCTGAAGCCCGGTACCGTGGCCATCCCAGAGCACCGCAGCGAGGAGCGTGAGTACCTGGAGGTGGCGGTGCTGGCCGTGCAGGTGCGTGCCTCGCACGTCCGGCCGTCGCAACTGCTGCGGCTGACCGAACTCGTGCACCGAGCGGTTCCGTACCCCGTGTTCCTGGTGCAGGCGCTGGCGGGAGCGGAAGGCACCGGCAAAGACAGCGTAGAGCCGCTCGCCATCAGCTTGGTGCACAAGCGGGCATCGCAGAACGAGGCAAGCAAGACCGTGCTCGATGGCGAGCTGATTCGCTCCGCGCTGGGCGGCATGGACGCAGCGTCGACTGCCGTGACGCGGGCGCTGCTTGAGGCCTTGGCGTTGAATCGTCAGCCTCAGCATGACCTGTCGGACCTGTACCAAGGGTGGATGGATTGCCTGACGGCAGCCCAGGCGGCCCGCATCACGGGGCACTTTCACCAGCCCTCCAGCAGTGCCGAAGCCGCGGCCCAGCGTGAGGCCTTGCGGAAGTGCCAGCAGCTGGAGCAAGAGGCCACCCGCTTGCGCAACCTGGCGGCGAAAGAGCGGCAGATTGCCAAGCAGGTCGACCTCAACCTGGCGCTGCAGCGCTTGGAGGCCGGCTTGAAGGAGGCCCGCGCTCGGCTGTGATCCGACCTTCGCCGTGCGAAGCCGCGAGTCAGCCGCGCCCCGTGTCCCAGGGCGGCCGTGTGCTGGATAACAAAATATCGCCATTTTTCGCCTATTTTCTGCAAGAATGCGGTTTTTATTCAAAAGGAGGCGGGTCATGTTGCTTGAGTTTCGGGTGCGGAACTACCGTTCGATCCGTGACGAGCAGGCGCTGACCTTGATCGCGTCGGGCGACAAGGAACTGGCGTCGACGCACCTGGCACCCACGGGTCTGAAGTCCGCTCCTCACGCCCTGCGCACGGCCGTGGTCTACGGCCCCAACGCCAGTGGCAAGTCCAGCCTGCTGCGCGCCCTGGACTACATGCGCGCGGTGGTGGCCGAGTCGGCCACTGTCATCCAGCCGGGCCAGACCTACAACGTGCAGCCCTTCAAGCTGGACCCGGCCACGGCCCACCAGCCCACCGAGTTCGAGATCACCTTCCTGCTGTCGGGCGTAAGGCACCAGTACGCGTTCGCGATGACGCCACAGCGCATCGTCAGCGAGTCGTTGCTGGTTTATCGAAGCAGCAAGCCCACCCAGCTCTTCAGCCGTCGACACACCGATGGCGAGGGCGACGACTACGAGTTCAGCACCTATCTGACCGGTCCTCGGAAGCTGTGGCAGGAGAGCACCCGACCGAACGCCCTGTTCCTGTCCATGGCGGCGCAGCTCAACAGCGAACAGCTCAGCCCGGTGTTCAACTGGATCGTCCGCAACATCACCTTCCTGCCGGCCGGTGCCGGAGTGTTGCCAGACTTCACCACGGCGCTGCTGGCCACAGAACAAGGGCGGACGTCGATCCGCGAGTTCCTGTCGGCAGCCGACATCTCGATTGCTGACGTTCAGGCGATCTCCCACAAGGGCATGCACGCCCAATTGGTGGTGAGCGCCAGTGGCGTACAGCAGGCCAGTCAAGAGGAGCGAGAGTTTCTGACGCCTGTGTTCGAGCACACCGCTCCGAAGGGCTCAGCCAAGTTCGAACTGCATGATGAATCAGACGGCACTCAGCGCCTCTATGGTTTGATCGCTCCCGTGCTGGATTGCCTGCGTGACGGGCGCGTGCTGGTGGTGGACGAACTGGACAGCAGCTTGCACACCCTGCTGGTGCGGCGCCTCATCACCCTGTTCCAGACGCCCGAGCTCAACCCCAACGGCGCGCAGCTGATCTTCAGCACCCACGACACGTCCTTGCTGGACCACACCCTCTTCCGGCGCGACCAGATCTGGTTCACCGAAAAGGATGCGGACCAGGCCACCCGCCTGTACCCGTTGACTGACTTCAGCCCCCGCAAGCAAGAGGCCTGGGAGCGCGGCTACCTGGCTGGCCGCTACGGCGCCGTGCCATTCTTCAGCGACTGGCCTGCGCCAGCCAAGGCCGGGGTGCATTGACGCGATGGGGAAGGACAACCAGCCCAAACACCGGCAGGCCGCGCGAGACCTGAAGCGGCGCGCGGCCGTGCGGCAGCCCTATGAGCGGCTGCTGATCGTCTGCGAGGGCGAGAAGACCGAGCCGCAGTATCTGTGTGAGATTCAGCGTGCCTACCGGCTGGCCACGGCGCATGTTCAGGTGCTTCACAGCCAGCTCGGGACCGAGCCGCAGCAGGTCCTGGCGTACGCACTGACCGTCTTCAAGCAGGGGGACCGGGATCGTGGCCTCCACCCCCGGGAGTTTGACCGGATCATCGTGGTCTTCGACCGCGACGAGCACCCGAGCTACCACGCCGCACTGGCCCAGGCTGCAGCGCAGCACGGCAAGCTTCGCAATGACAACGGGGTGGCGGTGCCGGTGGAGGCCGTGGCCTCGGTGCCGTGCTTCGAGCTCTGGCTGCTGCTGCACTTCGAAGACGTACTAGCACCGCTGCACCGGCACGAAGCGCTGGAACGGCTGAAAGCTCATCTGCCCGGCTACGAGAAGGGCGGCGGCGGCCATTGGCAAGTCACGCAGGCCCGCTTGGACGATGCCACGGCGCGTGCGCAGCGGCTGGCAGCGCTCACCAACGCCTTTGATGGCACCCTGCCGTACACAGCCATGCACGAGCTTGTCTCGCGGCTCGTGCACCTGAAAGACTGATTGCCTGCGATGGCAGGGAGGAAACACATGACGATGCAGAAGATCGAAGTAGCCAGCCCGGAGGCCCAGACAGCCAACCTGGTGGCCGACAACGTGGCCCAGCTCAGGGCGCTGTTCCCGGAGCTGGTGACCGAGGGGCCGAACGGCCCGGCCGTCAATGTGGACGTGCTCAAGGCGCTGGTGGGCGACGCAACGGTGACCGACGCCGAAGAGAAGTACGGCCTGAACTGGCACGGCAAGCGTGCGGCGCGGCAACTGGCCTTGACGCCCAGCACCGGCACGCTGCGCCCCTGCCCGGACGAGAGCGTGGACTGGGACACCACGAAGAACCTCATGATCGAGGGCGACAACCTCGAAGTGCTGAAGTTGCTCCAGAAGAGCTACGCGGGCAAGGTCAAGATGATCTACGTCGACCCCCCGTACAACACCGGCAAGGATTTCGTCTATCCCGACGACTTTCAGGACAACATAAAAAACTACTTGGAGCTCACCGGGCAAACTGAGGGCGGCAGGAAGATCACCAGCAACCCAGAAGCAAGCGGCCGATTTCACACCGACTGGCTCAATATGATTCTGCCGCGGCTGAAGTTGGCAAGAAATTTACTTCGCGAAGATGGAGTAATTTTTGTCTCAATTGATGATAGTGAGTCTGCGAACCTAAAACTTGTGCTCTCTGAAGTTTTCGGAGAAGAAAACTTCATCGACACCATTGCGGTCGAGATGTCGACAACCTCTGGGCCGAAAACCGTTAATGCCCAACAGGGAACCATTGTAAAGAACGTTGAGTTCGTCCATATCTACCGTAAGTCAATCAAGTTTGATCAGTCTCCGCACACTCCACTGTTTGATGGTATAGATGGCTACGATACGCATTATTCTGCATGGCTAAATGATGATGGAACAATTGGTACGCTGTCCGAGGCTATGCTGGCCAATACACAAGTTCGGTCTGAGATAGAGCGGTACGGGTTCTTGGAGCGTGGCGATTTCAGTATCAACAATTTGTCGAAGCTCCTTCTCCTCTCCGAGCAAACAAAGAGCTTTATCGAGTCAAACGTCAAAAAGATTGCCCGTGTCGACAGACCCCCAGTCTCTGCTGCTGGACAGTCGACTGACGTCGGTCGATGGCAAGCCTTTGAAGTCGATCATCGAACTTACTATCTGACAACGATTGCAAATGGCACCCTGCAGGCTCTTATGCCGTTGTCGCTTAACTACAGGATGTCCGACGACTACAAGCCTAGGTACGGTAGAACGGTCATCCGAGGTGATCTTTGGAAGGGCTTCCATTCGGATATGGGGAATGTCGCAAAAGAAGGCGGGATTCCTTACTCGAACGGGAAAAAGCCTGTCCGCCTCATTAAGCAGCTAATCAAATGGGCAGGCGGCGGGGATGACGAGATCGTTTTGGACTTCTTTGCGGGCAGCGGGACCACTGCGCACGCGGTCATGCAACTTAACGCAGAAGACTCTCGACAACGTCGATTCATCCTTGTGCAGCTCCCTGAGCCTCTAGCTAGAGACAACCAAGAACAAAAAGCTGCGGCTGACCTTTGCGACGAACTTGGAAAGCCACGATTCATAACGGAGCTTACGAAAGAACGCCTCAGGCGAACTGGTTCGAGGATCAGGACCGATAGCCCTATGCTTGGCACTGATACTGGCTTCCGCGTCTTGAAGCTGGACTCGTCCAACATCCGCGCTTGGAACCCGGCGGGAGACGGTATGGCTGAGACCCTGCTGGCTCACGCCGAACATTTGATGCCGGGCCGTACGGACGACGACATACTGGCCGAAGTCCTGCTGAAGCTCGGTCTCGACCTTTGCGTGCCAACGCAGGCTCGGACTGTCGCTGGCAAGCAGGTGCGGAGCGTTGCGGGGGGCGTGCTCATCGCCTGCCTGCATCCGCAGATTCAAACCAGCGATGTCGAGCCCCTCGCCCAGGGCATCATTGCCTGGCACAAGGAGCTTGCGCCAGCCGGCGACACGACATGCGTGTTCCGAGACAGTGCCTTCGCCGACGACGTGGCCAAGACCAACATGGCCGCGATCCTGGAGCAGAACGGCATTCAGAACGTGCGGAGCCTTTGACCATGGATCAAGCTGTGCTGATCGCCCTGGTAGATCAGCTTCGCGCTCAGGGGCGTGAAGCCAGTACCGTGGAGTTCAAGTCCAACTGGGATCTGCCGCGTGACATAGGCGAGTACTTGTCTGCCTTGGCCAATTCGGCGGTGTTGGAGCGACACGACCATGCTTATTTGGTATGGGGCGTGAATGACAAGACACACCAGGTCACAGGCACCACGTTCAAGCCGTTCGCTGCCAAGGGGGACGGCAATCACCCGCTGATCATGTGGCTGACCCAGTCCACGTCGCCGAAGCCGGATTTCGAGTTCTACGAGGTGCAGCACCCTCAAGGGGCGGTCGTGCTTCTGGATATCAAGACACCCCGAACAGCGCCGTTGGCGTTCGCTGGGGTTCGCTATATCCGTATCGACAGCCACAAGACGAAACTCAGCGACCACCCTGACAAGGAATTGCGCATTTGGGATTTGTTGGGGCAAAAGTCCGACTGGTCTGGCGAGATTGTGGCGGACGCGACGCTGGACGACTTGGACCCCGAGGCGTTGGATGCCGCACGCAGACGCTTTACCGAATACCTGCTCAAGGCCGAGCCAGACACCGCTCGGCATGAGCATATTCGGGCCGAAGCGCAAGGCTGGGATGTCGTGACCCTGCTGAACAAGGCCCGCATCACCAAAGCCGGGCGCATCACGCGCGCGGCGCTGCTGTTGCTGGGCAAGGATGAGTCCGCCCACTTTCTGGCGCCCGTGGACGCCAAGCTGAGCTGGATTTCGCGTAACGCACAGAACGTAACAGGTTCATCGCACCCCTACGGCATGCCGTTTCTGCTGGCCACCGACCAGATTTTCAGGCGCATCCGCAACGAGGCCATTGAGGCCATGCCTGACGGCACGCTGTTTCCAGTGGCCTTGCAACGTTACGATTCCTGGGTCATTCGGGAAGCCCTGCACAACTGCGTGGCACACCAGGACTATCGCCTGGGCGGCAAGGTGAACGTGGTCGAGCACCCCGACAAGTTGGTGTTCACGAATCTGGGGCAGTTCATCCCTCCCAGCGTGGAATGGATGCTGGAGCACCAATCGCCGCCTGAGCACTACCGCAACCAGTGGCTCATCGACGGCATGATCCGCCTGCGGATGATTGACCAGGTGGGCAGCGGTATTCGACGCATGTTCCAGACCCAGCGCGATCGCTACTTTCCGTTGCCCGACTTCGTATTTGAAGTGACTGAGCAGGGCCACCCGCGTGTGGAAGTGACGATCCCTGGGCAGGTTCTGGATGTGAAGTACACCCAGTTGCTGATGAAGCGCGCCGACTTGGAGTTGCGCCAGGTGTTGTTGCTCGACAAGGTGCAGAAGAAGCGCCCCTTGGCTCTAGAAGATATTCGCCAGTTGAAGGCGCTCAAGTTGATCGAGGGGCGTTCCCCCAACTTCTTTGTGTCTGCCAAAGTGGCGGAATGGGCGGATCAGAAGGCCAGCTACATCCGCAACAAGGGCTTGGATGACGGTTACTACCGCAAGCTGGTCACCGACTATTTGAAGAAGTACGGGCAGGCCACTCGCAAGGACATGGACGAGCTGTTGTTGGCGAAGCTGCCCGATGTGCTGGATACCACCCAGAAGGCACACAAGATTCGCAACCTGCTGCAAGCCATGCGGCGTGATGAACTGATTCACCGCACCGGGCCCAAGGCAACGGCGATCTGGCGTTTGGGTGCGGGGCAGCCTGATGCTCAAAGCTAAGTTCGACTCGCAAGCCGTGGCTAGCAATCGAATAGACAGTAACTTATTGATTTTTTTGTTTTCTTTTTGACGAACGAGCCTAGAAATGAGAGATGGCTGAGCAATGAAACTCCACTTCGAGCCCAATCTCGACTACCAACTCCAGGCCATCGAGTCCGTCTGCGACCTTTTCCGGGGGCAGGAGATCTGCCGCACCGAGTTCACGGTGACGATGCCCCGACAGGCGGCCATCGCCGGTGAAGAGCTCTCCGATCTGGGCCTGGGCAACCGGCTGACATTGCAGGACGACCAACTGCTGGAAAACCTGCAGGGCGTGCAACTCCGCAATGCGCTTGCGCCAAGCGGCCAGCTGTCGCGGTCGGACTTCAACTTCACGGTCGAAATGGAGACCGGCACCGGCAAGACCTACGTCTACCTGCGCACGGTCTTCGAGCTGAACAAGCGCTACGGCTTCACCAAGTTCGTCATCGTGGTGCCGTCGGTGGCCATCAAGGAGGGCGTCTACAAGTCGCTGCAGATCACAGAGGAGCACTTCAAGAGCATGTACGCCGGCGTGCCGGTGGACTTCTTCCTCTACGACTCCAGCAAGCTGGGCCAGGTGCGCAACTTCGCCACCAGCGCCACCATCCAGATCATGGTGGTGACGGTGGGCGCCATCAACAAGAAGGAGGTGAACAACCTCTACAAGGACAGCGAGAAGACCGGCGGCGAGAAGCCCATCGACCTCATCCGCGCCACAAGGCCCATCGTCATCGTGGACGAGCCCCAGAGCGTGGACGGTGGCCTCAGCGGCGCCGGCAAGGCCGCGCTGGACGCGATGAACCCGCTGTGCACGCTGCGGTACTCGGCCACCCATGCCAACAAGCACCACATGGTGTACCGGCTGGACGCGGTGGACGCCTACGAGCGCAAGCTGGTCAAGCAGATCGAGGTGGCGGCGGCCACCATCGAAGACGCGTTCAACAAGCCCTACGTGCGCCTGCTGGAGGTGAGCAACAAGAAGGGCATCTCGGCCAAGGTGGAACTGCACGTGCAGACGGCCACCGGCGCCAAGCCGCAAGTGCTGACCGTCAACGACGGCGACGACCTGGAGCAGTTGGCCAAGCGCGCGGTGTATGCCGACTTCCGCGTGGGCGAGATCAACACCGCCAAGGGCGAAGAGTTCATGGAGCTGCGCTACCCCGGTGGCGAGGTCTATCTGGCCCTGGGGCGGGCCCATGGCGAGGTGGACGCCCTGGCCGTGCAGCGCGAGATGATCCGGCGGACCATCAAGGAGCACCTGGAGAAGGAGAAGCTGCTGCGGCCCAAGGGCATCAAGGTGCTTTCGCTGTTCTTCATCGAGTCGGTGGCGCGGTACCGCCAGTACGACAAGGACGGCAACCCGGTCAAAGGCGACTACGCCCGTATCTTCGAGGAGGAGTACCGGCGGGCCGCGAAGCTGCCGGCCTTCCAGAGCCTGTTCGGCGAGGTGGACCTGGCGCAGCAGGCTGCCGCCGTGCACGACGGCTACTTCTCCATCGACAAGAAGGGCCGCTGGGCCGACCCCGAGCTGGACAAGGAAGGCGGCCTGAAGAATGAGACCAGCCGCGCCGACGCCGAGCGCGGCTACAACCTCATCATGAAGGAGAAGGAAAAGCTGCTGAGCTTCGACACGCCGCTGAAGTTCATCTTCTCCCACTCGGCGCTGAAGGAAGGTTGGGACAACCCCAACGTCTTTCAGATCTGCGCCCTGCGCGAGATGGGCAGCGAACGCGAGCGCCGCCAGACCCTGGGCCGGGGCCTGCGCCTGTGCGTCAACCAGGACGGTCAGCGCGTCTACGGGCACGATGTGAACCGGCTGACGGTGATCGCGACCGAGTCGTACCAGGAGTTCGCCGACCAGCTCCAGAAGGAAATCGAGGCCGACACCGGCATCCGGTTCGGCATCGTCGAGCAGCACCAGTTCGCCACCATCGCCATCACCACGCCCGACGGCAAGGTGGCCCCGCTGGGCGTGGAGCGGTCCTTGTGCCTGTGGGACCACCTGCGCGCTGCCGGCCACATCGACGCCAAGGGCAAGGTGCAGGACTCGCTGAAGACCGCCCTGAAGGACGGCAAGCTGGCCCTGCCGGAGGCCTTCGAGCCGTACCGGGGGCAGGTGACCGAGCTGCTGCGCAAGGTGACTGGCCGCGTGGAGGTGAAGAACCGCGACGACCGCGAGACCGTGCCGCTGCGCAAGGGTGCCGACGGCAAGGCGGTGACGCTCAGCGAGGACTTCAAGGCGCTGTGGGACCGCATCAAGCACAAGACCACGTACCGCGTGCAGTTCGACAACGACAAGCTCATCCGTGACTGCACGGCGGCGCTGACCCGTGACCTGCACATCGCCCGCGCCCGGCTGCAGTGGCGCAAGGCGGAAATCGGCATCGGCAAAGCGGGGGTGGAGGCCACCGAGGTGGCTGGTGCATCGACGGTGGTGCTGGACGAGGCGGACATCGAGCTGCCGGATCTGCTGACCGACCTGCAGGACCGCACGCAACTGACCCGCCGGACGCTGGTCAAGATCCTGACCGAGTGCGAGCGGCTGGACGACTTCAAGCGCAACCCGCAGCAGTTCATCGAGCAGGCGGCCGAGATCATCAACCGCTGCAAGCGCATGGCCCTGGTGGACGGCATCCGCTACCAGCGCCTGGGCGACGACGCGGTCTGGGCCCAGGAGCTGTTCGAGACCGAGGAGCTGACCGGCTACCTGACCAACATGCTGCGGGACACCAAGCGCTCGATTTACGAGCACGTGGTCTACGACTCGGCCACCGAGCGCGACTTCGCCGATGCGCTGGAGAAGGACGACGACGTGGTGCTGTACGCCAAGCTGCCCGGCTGGTTCAAGGTGCCCACGCCGCTGGGCAGCTACAACCCCGACTGGGCCGTGCTGGTCAACAAGGACGGCACCAGGCGCCTGTACTTCGTGGTCGAGACCAAGAGTAGCCTGTTCACCGACGACCTGCGCAACAAGGAGAGCGCCAAGATCGAGTGCGGCAAGGCGCATTTCCAAGCTCTGGCGGTAGACGCAAACCCGGCGAGATATGTTGTCGCAAGAAATCTCTCCGACGTCTTTTCTGAGTAACCGGTTTCATCCAGCCCTTGGCGTTTATGAACTATCAATAGCTTGGATTGGCAAGACTCATCTCGTGGAGATGGTCTGACGCTAGCTCCGGCCTGCCACTCGCGAAGACGTGGCGAGGTCGGATTCAGGATCGAGGGGAAGTGGCGCCTTTTGGGGTGGAACGGAACCTTAAGCCCCCTCGCCACCTCGTGATCACCTCCGCGCTGGCCAACAGTGTTGTGACGGCAAAGCAGCCGCCCGACAATGGCACAATGAATCCAGCAGGCCAAGCCTGCGCAGCTAAATAAAAATACTAAGTATTTACGCAAATTAATCAATAACTTAAATCGCAGATGAAAATCGCCACCTGGAATGTGAATTCCCTCAAGGTCCGCCTGCCCCACGTGCTGGACTGGCTGGCCATGGAACAACCGGATGCCCTGGGCCTCCAGGAACTCAAGTGCGAGGACAAGGCCTTTCCCCTGGCGGAGATCGAAGCCGCCGGCTACCGGGCGGTGTTCAACGGCCAGAAAACCTACAACGGGGTAGCGCTCCTCACCCGCGCCGAAGCCACCGAGGTGGCCCGGGACATCCCCGGTTTTGCCGATGAGCAAAAGCGGGTCATCGCCGCCACGGTGGGCGGAGTGCGGGTGATCAGCGCCTATTTCCCCAACGGCCAGGCGGTGGGCTCGGATAAATTCCAGTACAAGATGGAATGGCTGGCGGCCCTCGCAGCCTGGCTCAAGGACGAGCTGGCCCGCCACCCCAGGCTGGTGCTGGCCGGCGACTACAACATCGCCCCCGAGGACCGGGACGCCTCCCCGGAGTGGAAGGAGGAAATCCATGTTTCTGCCCCCGAGCGGGCCGCCTTCCAGGCCCTCCAGGCCCTGGGTCTGACAGACGCCTTCCGGCTCTTCGAACAACCCGAGAAGAGCTACTCCTGGTGGGACTACCGGATGGGCGCCTTCCGCCGCAACTTCGGGCTGCGCATCGATCACCTGCTGGTTTCCGCCGAACTGGTGCCCGCCTGCCGGGCCTGCCGGGTGGACAAGGCCCCCCGCAAGCTGGAGCGCCCTTCGGACCACGCCCCGGTGGTACTCGAACTGGCGCGGTGAGGGCCGACTCCGTTGGCGTGGTGCTGCTCCACGGAAAATGGAGCCAGCCCCCCCATCCCCACGCCCCCCTGGCCCAGGCCCTGGCCGCCGCTGGCCACCGGGTCATGAACCCGGAACTGCCCTGGTCCCTCAAGCGCCTCTACGACGCCCCCTTTGAAGCCGCCCTGGCGGAAATCGGCGCGGCGGTGGCCCACCTGCGCCAGGCCGGCTACCCCCGGGTGGCGCTGGCCGGCCACAGCCTGGGGGCCTGCGCCGCCCTGGCGGCGGCCCGTTGCGTTGCCGTAGACGGCGTGGTGGTGATGGCCCCGGCCCACTTTCCGGAGCGACTGGCGGCCGAAGGCCACACCACCGCCAGCCTGGCCGCCGCCCGGCAGGCCACGGCGACGGGGGACACCCGGCGCTTGGCGGTGGTGGACGTGAACCAGGGCGCGCCCCGCCGCCTCAAGGTACGTCCGGACATCTATCTGAGCTACTTCGATCCCGCCGGCCCGGCCTGCTGGCCCGCCAACGCCCGGCGGCTACCCGCCCGCCTGCCCCACCTGTGGCTGGTGGGGGCGGAAGACCCAGCCCGGGCCCTGGGGATGGACTATGCTTTCGGCCACACCCCCGCCGGCCCCCAGCGCCGCTATCTGGAAATCCCCGGCGGCCACCCTGACACCCCCGGCCTCGCGGCCCCCTTGATCCTGGACTGGCTCAGCCACCTGCCCCCGCCATGACCGACGCCGCCCTCCTCGCCCAGCGCTACCCCCTGATCGATGCCCTGCCTGAGCCCGCCCGTGCCCGCCTGCTGGCCCAGGCCCGCTGGCTGCGGGTGCCCGCCGGCACCGTGCTGTTCGACGACCGGCAAAGCTGCGAAGGCTTTCCCTTCGTGGTGGAAGGCTCGATCCGGGTCCTCAAGGCCGCCCCCAACGGCCGGGAGCTGCCCCTCTACCGGGTGGGCCCGGGGGAAACCTGCATCATTTCCTCCGCCTGCCTGCTGGGCCAGGAGGACTACAACGCCCGGGGCATCACCGAGCGCGACACCCTGCTGATGCTCCTGCCCAAACCCGCCTTCGACGAACTGCTGGCGGAGCCGGGTTTCCGGGGCTTCGTCTTTCACCTCTTCGCCGAGCGCATCGCCGATCTCATGCAGCTCATCGAGGAAGTGGCCTTCCACAAACTGGACCAGCGCCTGGCCGCCCTTCTTCTGGGCAAGGGCCGGCGGCTCCATACCACCCACCAGCAACTGGCGGACGAACTGGGCAGCGTGCGGGAAATCGTCAGCCGCCTGCTCAAGGGCTTTGCCGCCCAAGGCCTGGTGCGGCTAGGCAGGGAACAGCTCGAAATCCTGGATCCGGCGGGATTACGCAAGATGGCGGGCGGGTAAGGCCCCACGGCCCCCGCCCGGCAAGCCATCGGAGACTGCCCTGCATCCCACTGCAAGCCTGTTGTAAGATCGGGGGGTGGGCTTCGAAGCCCACCCCCCCATCGAATCAAGCCCTCGCCGTCCCAAGGCCGCCTGCGCCTCCCGCTCGCCTGCCACCTTTCCCGGGACGACTCGGCGAGCCCCTGCCCACATCCCATTGGAGGAAGAATTCTGTGGATTTTGAATTTACCAAAGAAGAACAGGCGTTTCGCGCCGAAGCCGCGGCGTTCATCGCCGAGCATGCCGCCACCCCCGGGGTCCGGCACGACAACAACTACGGCACCCGCTACGTGGATACGGCGCCCCGCCGGCAATTCATGAAGGAGCTGGCCAAGAAGGGCTACCTGGGCATGTGCTGGCCCAAGGAATACGGCGGCCGGGGAATGAGCGAAGTCTATGACTACCTGCTCAACGAAGAACTGGCCGTCCAGGGTCTGGCCAGCACCGGCAAGGGCGTGGGCACCATTGGCCGGACCTTCATCCTGCGGGGCACCGACGAGCAGAAGAAGAAGTTCCTCCCCCAGATCCTCAAGGGCGAGATCGAATGGGCCATTGGCTATACCGAGCCGGATTCCGGCTCCGACCTGGCCTCCCTGAAGCTCAAGGCGGTGCGGGAAGAAGGCGGCTGGCGCATCAATGGCCAGAAGCGCTTCACCAGTTCGGCCCACTTCGCCGATTGGTATTTTTTCGCCGCCCGCACCAGCTCCGACGGTCCTAAGCACCAGGGGGTCACCCTGTTCATCCTGGAGATGAACGCGCCGGGCCTCACGGTAAACCCCATGATGTGCATGGACGGCGAGCGCACCAACGAGGTGTTCTTCGACGACGTGTTCGTCCCTGACAATCAGGTGCTCGGCGAACTGGGCAAGGGTTTCCAGTACATCTCCCAGGCCCTGGACTTCGAGCGCCACATCATGCTGTCCTTCGGCATCTTCCAGCGCATGTACAACCTCTACCTGGACTGGGTGAAGACCGCCACCCGGGACGGCAAGCCGGTGAGCAAGGATCCGGCCGTGCGCAAGACCCTGGCCCGCCTCACCATGAAGCTGGAAATGGGGCGTCTGCTGAACCTCAAGGTGGTCGCCACCAAGGATCCCCAGCAAGCCTCCATCACCTCGGCCATGAACAAGCTGTACCTTTCCGAATTCGCCCACGCGGTCTCCAACGGCGCCCTCGACACCATGGGGCCCGGCTCCTGGCTGGCCCTGGGCGACCCGGACGCACCGGCCGATGGCGTGTTCGAGCAGATCCGGCGCACCGCCATCCTCCTGACGGTGGGCGGCGGCACCAGCGAGATCCAGCGCAACATCATCGCCCGCCGGGGCCTCGGACTGCCCAACCCCACCTGATGGCCTGACCCAGAAACGATCCCCGGCGCCCGCCTGCCCGGCAAGACGGCCTGGCGGCCCCTGACATTCACGCGATTCAAGGAAACAGAACATGGATTTGGCATTCACCGACGAACAGCAGATGTTGCGTGATTCCACGCGCCGCATGCTGAGCGAAACCGCGCCCATCAAGGTGGTGCGGGAAATGGAAAACGACCCCAAGGGCTATCCCAGCGCCCTGTGGGCCGCCATGGCCGAAATGGGCCTGACTGGCATCTGCATCGACGAGGCCCACGGCGGCATCGGCCTGGGCGCCCTGGAAACGGCGATCCTTTACGAGGAACTGGGCCGCAGCCTGGCCCCCACGCCCCATTTCGTGAGTTCGGTGCTGTCCGCCGGGCTCATCGCCCGGGCCGGCAGCCCGGCCCAGAAGGAGCAGTGGCTGCCCGCCATTGCCAGCGGTGAGGCCATCCTCACCCCCGCCTGGTTCGAGCCGGGTAACGGCTTCGGCCCGGAAGGCGTGCAGCTGGCCGCCGTCAGGAACGGCGAGGGCTACACCCTGTCGGGCAGCAAGCACCTGGTTTCCTTCGCCGCCGCCGCCCATCAGCTACTGGTGCTGGTGCGCAGCGGCGAGGCGGAAGAGGCCATCGACATCCTGCTGGTGGATTCCAAGTCCCCGGGCATCACCCTCTCCCGGCAAAAAACCATGGCGGACGACGCCCAGTACCGCGTCACCTTCAAGGACGTGGTGGTGCCCGCCGCGGCCCGCCTGGGAACTGCCGGCTGGAGCGACTGGCAGGCGGTACTCAAGGACGGCATGATCGCCCTGGCAGCCTGGGCGGTGGGCTGCGGCGATCGCGCCCTGGAGATGGCCGCCGAGTACGCCAAGGAGCGGGAGCAGTTCGGCCAACCCATCGGCAGCTTCCAGGGCCTTGCCCATCCCATGGCCGAGGTAGCCACCGTCATCGAGGCATCCCGCCTGCTGGCCCAGGAGGCCGCCTGGGCCCGGGACACCGGCCGGACTTACGCTCGCCTGGCGGTGATGGCCCATATCCAGGCAGCGGATGCCGCCCGCTTCTCCACCCGGGTTGGCCAGCAGGTCATGGGGGGGATTGGCTTCACCGTGGACATTGACATGCAGCTCTACTACCGCCGGGCCAAGCAAAATCAACTGGCCTGGGGCGATGCCGACAGCCTGGAAGAGTTCATCGCCGCCGACGTGCTGGGCGAGTGATGCAGCGGCCGCGCCGATCCAGGCGCGGCCCATCTCGGGGCAGGCTTTAAACGCGCCTGCGGACCCGGCCGGGTCCGCCCCGGGCCACCGGCGTGGGTCGTGCAAAGCCCCGCCCGGATCGATGGAGAACAGACCCGATGCGAACTGACAAATGGCTATGGGCGGCCCGTTTTTTCAAGACCCGTAGCCTGGCCAGCGATGCCCTGGACGGCGGCAAGATCAAGATCAACGGCGTCACGGCCAAGCGCTCGAAGGAGGTCAAGTCCGGAGACACCCTGCACATCCGAGCCGGCGAGCAGGAGTGGGAAGTGGTGGTTCGAGGCCTCAACGACCAGCGCCGCCCCGCCCCCGAAGCCCAGTTGCTCTATGAAGAAACAGCCCAAAGCCGGCAACGGCGGGAAGAATCCCTGGCCTTGCGCAAGCTGGCCCCCACCCCGGGGGAAGACCTGAGGGGCCGCCCCACCAAACGGGACAGGCGAGAGCTTGAACGCTTCTGGAGCTAGGAGCCTGTCGGACTTGGGACTGATCTACTGCGCCGGTGGGAGCGGGGTTTTACCCGACTTTTCGCTACATGGAGCCACCATGCGCCTCAAGATCGGGCAAACCTGTCGGCCCTCTCCCCCTCGGCTCGCAATGACCGCTTAAGTCCGACAGGCTCCTGGCCCTTCGTCACGGCAAGTCGAAACGGTCCAGATTCATCACCTTGGTCCAGGCCGCCACGAAATCCGCCACGAATTTCCCTTTTGCATCGTCCTGGGCATAGACCTCCGCCAGGGCCCGTAGCTGGGAGTTGGAACCGAAGATCAGATCTACCCGGGAGGCGGTCCACTTGACCGCGCCGGTGCCGCGGTCACGCCCTTCGAAGCTTTCCCCGGTAGCCGCGGTGGGCGCCCACACCGTACCCATGTCCAGCAGGTTGGTGAAGAAGTCGTTGCTCAGGGTGCCAGGCCGTTTCGTGAACACGCCCTGGGGCGAGCCCCCCACGTTGGCGCCCAGCACCCGCAGGCCACCCACCAGCACCGTCATTTCCGGCGCGCTGAGGGTCAGCAACTGGGCCTTGTCCACCAGCATTTCCTCGGCCGGCACGGTGAAGGCCTGCTTCTGGTAGTTGCGGAAGCCATCGGCCTGGGGCTCCAGCACGGCGAAGGACTCCACGTCGGTCTGTGCCTGGGAGGCATCGGTGCGCCCTGGCGTGAAGGGCACCAGGATGGCATGCCCGGCCGCGTGGGCCGCCGCTTCAACGGCAGCGCAACCCGCCAGCACGATCAGATCGGCCAAGGACACCTTCTTGCCGCCCGCCTGGGCGCTATTGAAGGCCTCCCGGATGCCTTCCAGCACCGCCAGCACCTTGGCCAGCTGGGCAGGCTGATTGGCCTCCCAGTCCTTCTGGGGCGCCAGGCGGATACGGGCGCCGTTGGCGCCGCCGCGCTTGTCCGAACCCCGGAAGGTGGCCGCAGAGGCCCAGGCGGTGGACACCAGCTCGGCCACCGACAGGCCCGAGGCCAGGATCCTGGCCTTGAGATCGGCCACGTCCTGCCCGTCGATCAGGGGGTGCTCCACGGCGGGGATCGGGTCTTGCCAGATCAGGTCTTCGGCCGGCACTTCCGGGCCCAGGTAGAGGGCCTTGGGCCCCATGTCCCGGTGGGTCAGCTTGAACCAGGCTCGGGCGAAGGCATCGGCAAATTCCTGGGGATTTTGATGGAAACGACGGGAGATTTTTTCATAGACCGGATCGAAGCGCAGGGACAGGTCCGCCGTGGTCATCATGGGCGGGTGCTTCTTGCTCGGGTCGTGGGCGTCCGGGATCATGTGCTCCGGCTTCACGTTCCTGGCCACCCACTGGTGGGCGCCGGCGGGGCTCTTGGTGAGTTCCCAGTCGTAGCCGAAGAGCATGTCGAAGTAGCCGTTGTCCCAGGTGGTGGGATTGGGCTTCCAGGCCCCCTCGATGCCGCTGGTGGTGGTATGTACCCCCTTGCCGGTGCCGAACCTGTTGATCCAGCCCAGGCCCTGTTGTTCGATGGGCGCCCCTTCGGGTTCGGGGCCCACCAGGGCGGGATCGCCCGCGCCGTGGGCCTTGCCGAAGGTATGGCCGCCGGCCACCAGGGCCACGGTTTCTTCGTCGTTCATGGCCATGCGGGCAAAGGTCTCCCGCACGTCCCGGCCCGAAGCCACCGGATCCGGGTTGCCGTTGGGTCCTTCCGGATTCACATAGATCAGGCCCATCTGCACCGCCGCCAGGGGGTTGGCCAGCTCCCGCTCGCCGCTGTAGCGCTGGTCCCCCAGCCAGGTGGTCTCGGCGCCCCAGTAGATGTCCTCCTCGGGTTGCCAGATGTCCGCCCGGCCCCCGCCGAAGCCAAAGGTCTTGAAACCCATGGACTCCAGCGCCACGTTGCCCGCCAGGATCATCAGGTCGGCCCAGGAGATCTTGTTGCCGTACTTCTGCTTGATGGGCCACAGCAGGCGGCGGGCCTTGTCCAGGTTGCCGTTGTCGGGCCAGCTATTGACCGGCGCGAAGCGCTGATTGCCGGTCCCTGCGCCGCCCCGGCCATCCGCCGTGCGATAGGTGCCGGCGCTGTGCCAGGCCATGCGGATGAACAAACCGCCATAGTGGCCCCAGTCCGCCGGCCACCAGTCCTGGGAGGTGGTCATCAGCGCGGCAAGATCCCGCTTCAGGGCGGCCAGATCCAGCGTCTTGAATTCCTCGGCGTAATCAAAGTCCGCCCCCAGGGGGTTGGCAGCCGGTCCGTGCTGATGAAGGATGTTCAGGTTCAATTGCTTCGGCCACCAGTCCCGATTCGACTGGGCGCCAGCAGTCGTGCGGGCACCATGCATGCCGGCGAAGGGACACTTACTTTCCGTGTTCATGATGGGCTCTCTCCTCTTGCAATGAAGCGGGTATCCGCTGAACCAATCTTAGCGATAAAGCATGTCCGTTTCCGCCCAATTACGCCAATGGGGGTGATTTGATAAAACTATCATGAAGTAATTTTCCAGTATCCCAATCAATCCAGGAGCTGTTCAAGCGGGGAGGGTCTGCCGGGAACCATGCCCCAATTTGGCTCAGCTCGCCTCCTCCATGGCCGGACGGCTTTCGTTTGCGCCCACGAGCGGACGCTGAGCATCCATCAGACGTATCATTCCTGGCCGGCCGCGGCCACAACCTTGCAGTGGAGATCAGAGCCAAGCGCATCCATCGATCAGCCGTCGCACGGGCTCCAAATGGAGCGGCCACCACGCCATCCAGAATCGCGCTTGACCACCCACCCGCATCACCACCTTCCCACCAGGCCCATTGATTTATGGCAAGCCATCGCCGGCCCAGATCTTGCTCTGAATTCGAAGGCCACCTGTCCGGGGCAGCGGGGTTTCAGGGTCAGGAAATCACCCGGACGGGCAGCTGCGGGGATTTCCAACTCGAATTTCAGGCTGGCGATGGCGGCCACCGGGGGTTTCCTGAAGTCGAGGAATCCGATTCCACCACGCTCGCTCCGACGGGGCATCCGGCCCCGAAATGCTCGTGCGGGTCAGGCAACAGCCAGCGTGCAGCGACCCATTTAGCCGAGACTCCCAAGGCCGAAATCTCCATGCAAACTTTTCGATTAATCTATTTTTCGCACGAAAACCACATTTAATGATTTACCCTTTATTTTGGGTAGGTTTCGGGGGGCGGGGATTCCCCAAGCTCCCCATCAACCGCGCCCCCGGGGTTCGGGGTTTACCGCCCGCGAGGCAGATCACCTGACCATCGAAAAACATCCGCTAGCTTCGAGACAGCCCTCTCGGCCCAGCGACGATCCGGAAGCAAAGCAAGGAATCGTGCGTGCATAGCCAAACTCTGCTGATCATTGCGTCGATACTGATGGGGCTGGTGACGACGGTCCTGGTCGCCATGGGGTATTTCAACCGCGCCATCCCCGGCCTGCGGGGCTGGGCGATGTCCTATCTGTGCGGCTTCCTGTATTGCCTGATCCTCCTGGCGCACGGCGCGCTGAGCGAGCCTTGGTTCGTGATCGGCTCCCAGGCGCTGATTTTCCTCACGGCCTATCTGGGTTTCGTGGCCGCGCGAACCTATGTCGGCAGGCCGCGGCTCCCCCACCGCTACGCCGTCTGCGTACTGGCGGCCCTGGTGATCCTGGTCCTCCGTTTCACGGTTCAAACCCCCAATCCAGGGCTTCGCTTCGCGGTCTCCAGCATGATGACTGGAACACTATTCCTGCTCAGCGCGCGCACCCTGGCCACCGGGGGCATGGGGCGCTTTCCTTCCCGCTACCTGTTTGCCCTCACCAGCGGGGGGCATGGGATATTCCTGTTGCTGCGTCCGGTGCTCTTCAAGCTCGGCGAGGGAGGGGTGTTCGACGCCACCCACTCGCTGGCGCTGTCCCAGTTCATCGTCCTCGAATCCATCGTCGCCATGACCCTGATGGCCTTTGGCGCCCTCATGCTGGCCAACGAGCACAGCACCATGGAGCTGCGCCGCCTCGCCGAACAGGATCCCCTCACCAGCGTTTTCAATCGCCGCTCCTTTCTCGCCCTGCTGGATAAGACCCTGAGTCAGGCCCACAGGAAGAACCGGCCCCTCTCCGTGCTCCTGGTGGATCTGGATCACTTCAAGTCGATCAACGATACCTGGGGCCACAAGGGTGGTGATGAAGCCCTCCGCCATTTCGTCGGCGTCACCGCCAGTGGCCTGCGCAATGGGGATTTGATCGGCCGCCTGGGGGGCGAAGAGTTCGCCATTTTACTGGCTGACTCAGAGCTGCCGGATGCTGCTGCCATCGCCGGGCGCCTGCGGGCTTTGGTGGCGGACAGCCCCCTCCCCATGCCCCAGGGCACGATTCAGCTGACTGTCAGCATCGGCGTAGCCCTTGCCGGGGAGTGCGAAACCCCCGAGGCCTTCCTGCATCGGGCCGACAAGGCCATGTATCTGGCCAAGGAGCGGGGCCGCAACCGTATCGAGATCATGGCGTCGGAAGCAGACCTGCATTTGCAGACCTGCCCCACCGGGTAGGTTGCGGGGTATCGGCCTACCGCCGCCGCATCCCGGTCCATGCCTCCGGCAGGGCGATCTCCCCCTTGCGATCGAAGGGCACATCCCCGAAGGGCCCGCCCACCAGCTTGCCGTGGATCTGGTAGGGCAGGGTTTCCCGGCCCTCCGCCCCGGGCTTGAAGCGCTGGGCCTGCTTGAGGAGGATGGAAAGGTTGCTCACCCCTTCCACCTCCACCAGGGTGTCGGAAAGCCGCCCCAACACCACCGGCCGGTTGCTGGCCCCCTGGGCGAACTCCGCGCCGTTGAGTTCCACCGCAAAAGTGAGGCCCTTGATGGCGATGTCCCGGTCGTTGGGATTGTGCATCCGCAGGGTGAGGCGGAAGCGCTGCTCCACCAGCCCGCCGCCGGTGAGGGTGATGTCCGCCAGGCTCACCTTGGGGGCCTCCAGGCCGATGGGCAGGCCCGCGCAGCCTGCCAGGGCCAGGGCCACCGCTGCCAGCAGGAAAGCACGCCGCTTCATGCCTTGCTGCCTTCCCGCTCCAGTACCCGCAGCAGGCTGGCGGTATCGTCCCGCCCCCAGCCCTTGGCCATCAGGGCGTTGAGTTGCTGCCAGACCTGGGCCGCCACCGGCAGGGGCGCCCCCAGGCGGGCGGCATCCGCCAGCGCCAGGCCGAAATCCTTGTGATGCAGGCGGGCTTCGATGCCGGCGGCGAAATCCCGCCCCACCATGCGCGCCCCCATCACCTCCAGCACCCGGGAGGCGGCCGAGCCCCCCAGGAGCGCGGCGCGCACCGCCGCCAGGTCCACCCCGTGGGCGTGGGCCAGATGCATGGCCTCGGCGCAGGCCTGGATGGCGGACACCATGATGAGCTGGTTGCAGGCCTTGGCCACTTGGCCGGCCCCCGGCGGGCCGATGTGCACCAGCTTTTGCCCCATGGCCATGAGGAGCGGCCGGACCCGTTCCAGCACCGGGATTTCGGCCCCCGCCATGATGGCCAGGGAGGCTTCCCGGGCCCCCACCTCGCCGCCGGACACCGGCGCATCCACCCAGCCCAGGCCCCGGGCGGCATAGTCCGCCGCCAGTTCCCGGGCCACCCCGGGGGCGATGGTGCTCATGTCCACATGGATGCCGCCGGGCTGAAAGCCCGCCAGCAGCCCCGCCGGCCCCCAGGCCAGGCCCGTCACGTCGGCGCTGGCGGTGACGATGGTCACCACCACCTCGCTGCGGGCCGCCAGCTCCGCCGGGCTGGCGCACACCGCCGCCCCCAGGGCCGCCAGGGGTGCCGCCGATTCCGGCTTGCGCGCCCACACCGCCAGATCGTGGCCCGCCGCCAGCAGGTGCCCGGCCATGGGCCGGCCCATGGCCCCCAGGCCGATGAAGCCGACCCTCACGCCTCGCCCCCGCTCATCCGCTCCAGCAGTTTGAGCATGGCGATGGAGTCCTCCTCACCCAGGCCGCTGCCCACCATGGCGTTGAACATCTGGGCGGTGGCCGCCGAAGAAGGCAGGGCCAGGCCCAGGCGGTGGGCTTCCTCCAGTACGATGCGCATGTCCTTCTGGTGCATCCATGCCTTGAAGCCGGGCTTGAAGTTGCGGTCGAGCATGCGCTGGCCGTGGTTCTCCAGGATGCGGCTGTAGGCAAAGCCCCCCAGGAGGGCCTCCCGCACCTTGGCCGGGTCTACCCCGCTCTGGCGGGCAAAGTTGAGGGCCTCGGCCACCGCCGCCACCCCCACCCCGGTGAGAATCTGATTGCAGGCCTTGGCCACCTGGCCGGCGCCGGCCTCCCCCACCCGGGTCACGGTTTTTCCCATGGCCTGGAGCACCGGCAGCACCCTGTCGAAGGCCGCCTGGCTGCCCCCCACCATGATGGTGAGGGTACCGGCGATGGCCCCCACCTCCCCCCCGGAAACCGGCGCATCCAGCATGGGAATGCCCTTTTCCGCCAGGCGAGCAGCGATGTCCTGGGCGGCGGCCGGGGCGATGGTACTCATGTCCACGAAAATCAGCCCCGGCCCGGCGCCTTCTGCCACGCCCTCCGGCCCCAGGGCCACCTGGGCCACATCCGGCGCGTCGGCCACGCAGCTCACCACCACCTGGGCGCCGGCCGCCACCTCCGCCGCGCTGGCGCACTCCATGGCCCCCGCCGCCACCAGGGGCGCCCGGGATGCCGCCCGCCGGGCCCACACCCGGACACGATGGCCGGCCTTGAGAAGATTGAGGGCCATGGGCCGCCCCATCAGCCCCAATCCGATGAATCCCACTTCCATTGCGTTTCTCCTGACAGATACCGGTTCCGCCCCGTAGGGTGCGCTTGCGCTTCCGGGGCCGTGAATTTGCTTGGCGCGTAAGCGCACCCTCCCGGATTGTAGCCCCACCGCACCCCGGCCCTTCCCGCCGGGCGCGGGAGCCGCTACCGTGAACCGATCCAACCCGCTTTGACAAACCCACCATGAACTTCGCACCCCTCATCAAGGAAATCGGCCGTGGCGCCAAGGGCGCCGCGCCCCTCTCCGCCCATCAGGCCCATGAACTCTTCGGCGCCATCCTGGACGGCCAGGTGCCGGACCTGGAGCTGGGGGCCATCATTCTTTCCATGCGCATCAAAGGGGAAACCCCGGCGGAAGTAGCGGGCTTCATGGCCGCCCTGGACGAGCGCACCCCCCAGCTGGCGGTGCCCGCCGGCCCCCGCTGCGTGGTGCTGCCTACCTACAACGGCGCCCGCCGCCAGCCCAACCTGATGCCGCTCCTGGCCCTGCTCCTGGCCCGGGAAGGGATTCCGGTGCTGATCCAGGGGCGCCACGATTTCGAATCCCGGGTGAGCCCCTTTGACTTGCTGGCAGAACTGGGCATCGCCCCCGCCGCCAGCCTGGCGGAGGCAGAGGCGCGACTGGCGGGCCAGCACCTGGCCTGCCTGGGCCTGGAGCAACTGGTGCCCGGCCTGGATCGCCTGCTGGCCCTGCGCCCCCGCCTGGGGGTGCGCAACTCCGGCCACACCCTGGCCAAGCTCCTCAACCCCTGCCGGGGCCGGGAAGTGCGGGTGGTGGCGGTGACCCACCCGGAATACCTGGAGCGGATGCACGCCTACCTGGTGGGCAGCGGCGGCAGCGCCATGCTGCTGCGGGGCACCGAGGGGGAGGTCTACGCCAATCCCCGCCGCCAACCCCGCCTCAAAGGCTTTGCCGCCGGCCGGGCATGGGTGCTGGCGGAAGCGGAGGAAGGGGGCGCCCCGCCCCTGGCTGGCCTGCCGGACAGCCCGGCCATCGCCGACAACGCGGCCTGCATCCGGGCCATGCTGGCAGGCAGCCGGCCCATTCCGGCCCCCATCCAGACCCAGGTGAAGGCCCTGGTGGCGCTGGCCCGGGGCTAGTCAGGCGTGTGGTGGCGGGATGAATCCCGCCCTACGCATCCGGCGATGGGCCGTAGGGCCGGATTCATCCGGCCGGTTGGAGGCGCGGCCTCTACCGGCCGGGGCCAGCCTCCTCCGCCAGCAACCTGCCCAGCGCCCCCCCCAGATCCAGATCATCCACGGGGCCAAAAGCCTGGCGGCGGATGCGCCCCTGGCGGTCGATCAGCACCACGGTCGGCGTCCCCTGCACGGCGTAGGCGCCCATGGTGGCGGGGATCCGCGCCCCCGCCACCGCTTCGTCCCCCCCACCGAATGGGTGATCCGGTACTCATGCAGAAAAGCTGCCGGGGCCGCGGGGGTCTTGGCGGCGTGGTGCTCGAACACCGTGCCCAGCCCCCGCCCCCCAGGGCGGTGAGGGAGAGGGGCTGATCGGTGTTGAACCACTGGCTCACCCGTCAATCGGGCGCCTTGATCCAGACCATGCCCCTGGACGGTGCCAGGCCAGCGCAGGCGCCCACCGCCCGGGCACCGCCATGGTGCCCGGGCAAGCCCCCGGCGCACCATCCCGTCGCCCAAAGCGCCCCCGGGAACGAGAGCACCCGGGCTTTTCGGCGAAACGGCACGATTCCTGCTGAACAGCCTCCACAAGGAGTCCAGCATGGCAGAAACCCGTTCCACCTGTTGTTATTGCGGCGTCGGTTGCGGCGTCATCATCGAGCACGAGGGCGACCGCGTCACCGGCGTGCGGGGCGACCCGGAGCATCCGGCCAATTTCGGCCGGCTGTGCACCAAGGGCTCCACCCTGCATCTGTCCGCCGCGCCGGAAACCCTGGCGGTGCGCGCCCTCCACCCGGAGCTGCGCGCCGATCGCAGCCAGCCCCGCCAGCGGACGAGCTGGGACGGGGCCCTGGAACACGCCGCCGGGCGCTTTGCCCACATCATCCGCCAGCACGGCCCCGACGCGGTGGCCTTCTATGGCGCCGGCCAGCTCCTCACCGAGGACTACTACGTCTTCAACAAGCTGGTGAAGGGCCTGATCGGTACCAACAATCTGGACACCAATTCCCGCCTGTGCATGTCCAGCGCGGTGGCAGGCTACAAGATGAGCCTGGGGATGGACGCTCCGCCGGCCTGCTACGAGGACATCGCCCACACCGATTGCCTCTTCATCAGCGGCAGCAATACCGCCTTTGCCCACCCCATCGCCTTCCGGCGGGTGGAGGATGCCCGCCAGGCCAACCCCGCCATGAAGCTGGTGGTGATCGACCCTCGCCGCACTGACACGGCGGAGGCCGCCGACCTGCATCTGGCCCTGATGCCCGGCACCGACATCGCCCTCTACAACGCCATGCTCCACGTGATGCTGTGGGAAGGCTGGGTAAACCGGGAATACGTGGAGGCCCACACCGAGGGCTTCGACGCCCTGAAAAAGATCGTGCGGGAATACACCCCCGCCATGGCCGCCGCCATCTGCGGCCTGGAAAAGAAGGATATCGAAAAGGCCGCCGAGTGGTTCGCCACCTCCCGGGCCACCCTGTCCATGTATTGCCAGGGCCTCAACCAGTATTCCTTCGGCAGCCACAACAACGCGGCCCTGATCAACCTGCACCTGGCCACCGGCCAGATCGGCCGGCCCGGGGCCGGGCCCTTTTCCCTCACTGGCCAGCCCAACGCCATGGGCGGGCGGGAGACGGGGGGCATGGCCAACCTCCTTTCTGGCCACCGGGATCTGGCCAATCCGGCCCACCGGGCCGAGGTGGCCGCCCTGTGGGGGGTGGACGCGGTGCCGGAACAGCCGGGCAAGAGCGCCGTGGAGCTGTTTCAGGCCATGAAGAGCGGCGAGGTCAAGGCGGTGTGGATCCTGTGCACCAACCCCGCCCAGTCCATGCCGGACCAGACCCTGGTGCACGAAGCCCTGGCCACCGCCGAATTCGTGGTGGTGCAGGAAGCCTTTGGCCACACCGAAACCTGCCATTACGCCGACCTGTTGCTCCCCGCCACCACCTGGGGGGAAAAGGAAGGCACCGTCACCAATTCGGAACGCCGCATCACGCGGGTTCTGTCAGCCGTGCCCGCGCCGGGCGAAGCCCGCCACGATTGGGCGGTCGGGGTGGACTTCGCCCGGCGTCTGGGTACCCATCTGGGCAAGGGGGAACAGGCCCGGCGGATGTTCCCCTACACCACCCCCGAGGAAATCTGGAACGAACACCGGGAAAGCACCCGGGGCCGGGATCTGGACATCACCGGACTGTCCTACCGGATCCTGGAAGAACAGGGCCCCCAGCAATGGCCCTTCCCCCAGGGCGCCACCACCGGCCTGGCCCGCCTCTACGAGGACGGGGTCTTCCCCACCCCCACCGGCAAGGCCCGCTTCGTGGTCACCGACCACCGCCCCACGGCGGAAGTGCCCAGCGCCCGCTATCCCCTGCATCTTCTCACCGGCCGCCTGCGGGACCAGTGGCACGGCATGAGCCGCACCGGCCTGGTGGCCCGCCTCTACAACCACGAGCCCGAACCCCAGCTCCACATGCACCCGGACGACCTGGCCCGGCGCAACCTGAAGAACGGGGATCTGGTGAAGGTCAAGGCCAAGCGGGGCACCATCGTCCTCAAGGTGCTGGAAACCACCACCCTGCGCCCGGGGCAATGCTTTCTGCCCATGCACTGGGGGACCAACGCCATGGCCGGGCTGGGGGCCAACACCCTCACCCCGCCGAATTTCGACCCCTACTCCAAGCAGCCGGAACTCAAGCACGCGGCAGTGCAGGTGGAAAAATTCTCCTCCGGAGCAACCCTGGTGGCCATGCGCAGCACCGGCCAGGGCGCCGCCGGCCCGGCCGACAACGCCCTGGCCCTGATGGACCGGCTGCGCCCGATGCTGGCCCGCTTCCCCTACGCCAGCCTGACCCTGGCCGGCCGGGAGCACCCGGTGGTGGTCCTCAAGGCCCGGGCCGAAAGCCTGGATCCGGCCTTGCTGGCCAGCCTGGACCACGAACTGGGCCTGGACGACCCCACCCGGGCCCTCTCCTACAAGGACAGCCGGCGGGACATCGCCAAGCAGGCGCTGGTGGAGAACGACCGCCTCACCGCCGTGCGCCTGGCCGGCGAAGCCCTGGCCTCGGAATGGCTCACCGACCTCATGGTGCGGGGCGAATCCGCTGCCCCGGTGCGCCCCTGGCTGCTCGCCCCGGTCACCCAGCCGCCGGCGGGCAAGGTGATGCGGGGCAAGGTGATCTGCAACTGCTTCGACGTCTCGGAAGACGACATCAGCGCCGCCTTCCGGGCCGGAGAAAGCCTGGAGCAACTCCAGACCCGCACGAAATGCGGCACCAACTGCGGTTCCTGCCTGCCGGAGCTCAAACGCCTGGCCAGCGCCAGCGGCGGCAACAAGGCAGCGGCCTGAGACACCGCCAGGCTTAGGGTCTGTTGGCCTTGGATTCGGGGGTCGCACGAATCCAAGGCCAACAGACACCCAGGTGTTGAGTTGCAACAGGTTATTCCCGGCGATGCGGCAAGGCCGCCGGGCGCCCTGTTTCTTTCATCCCGCCGGGCTAGAATGGGGCCTGTTCCGGCTTTCCAGTCATCGCCATGCTCGCCTTCCTCGACCGCCCGCGCCTGCCCTTCATCCTGCTCCTGGGGGTGTGTTCCGCCCTGCTGGGCTACGGGCTTTACCTCCAGGCCGGGGGCGGACTGAACCCCTGCCCCATGTGCATCATGCAGCGCTACGCCTTCGTGGGGATCATCCTGATCGCCCTGGCGGCGGCGATCCACCGGCCTCGGGGCAAAACCCGCAAGGCCTACGGGCTGGCCCTGCTGGCGGCGGCCCTGGCCGGGGGCGGCGTGGCGCTGCGCCAGAGCTGGATCCAGCGCTTCCCGCCGGAGTTCGCCGAATGCGGGCCGGACCTGGAATTCATGCTGGACAGTTTTCCCCTCAAGGACGCCCTGCCCCTGATCTTCCAGGGCAGCGGGGATTGCACCGCCATCGACTGGAGCTTCCTGGGCCTGTCCATCGCCAATTGGTCCCTGGCGTGCTTCGCCCTCATCGCCGTGCTGTCCCTCATCGGCCTGTTCCGCAAAGCCTGAGCCAGGCCGGCCCCACGGCAACGGGGCCGCCCCTGCCTCGCCCCGGTGCATCACGGCCCAAGGTGGTGCATCGCAACAGTTCGCCCCCCGCCCCCGGGGCCCCCGATCCCGGACGCCCGCTTTCCCCTGGCCGCCGCCCACCACCTTGCCCGGCACGGCCTTCAGCCTGATCCTCCGCCCCACGCCGGGCTTACCGGCCAACTGGCACGCTCATTGCTGAATGTCTTCCACGAACATCCTTGCCCCACCGAACAGGTGACAAGCAAGGGTTGCTGAAATCATTCGCATCAGCACTCCGGTGGCGTCCAACGGCGGGCGGCTCCACGGGTCAACGTCGATCCCTCTGACGCGACAGGCATTCATCCTCCGGCTCCCGCCGGAAAATTTGTTGCGAGGGAAATCATGCGCAAACTCAAACTCGTCTTGGTCGGCAATGGCATGGCGGGCGTCCGCACGCTCGAAGAGCTGCTCAAGATCGCGCCGGACATGTACGAGATCACCGTCTTCGGCGCCGAGCCCCATCCCAATTACAACCGGATTCTGCTGTCGCCGGTGCTGGCGGGGGAGATGACCATCCAGGACATCATCCTCAACGACAAGCAGTGGTATCTGGACAACGACATCCTGCTGCACCTCAATACCACGGTCACCGAGATTGACCGCCGGAACCGCAAGGTCAAGGCCGTGGATGCCGCCGGCGCCCCCATCGAGGCGGAATACGACCGGCTGCTGCTGGCCACCGGCTCCACCCCCTTCATCCTGCCGGTACCGGGCAAGGATCTGCCGGGGGTGATTTCCTATCGGGACATCAAGGACACCGACGAGATGATCGATGCCGCCGCCAAGCACAAGCACGCGGTGGTCATCGGCGCCGGCCTGCTGGGCCTGGAGGCGGCCAACGGCCTGGCGCTGCGGGGCATGGACGTGACCGTGGTGCATATCGCCGACTGGATCATGGAGCGCCAGCTCGACCGCCCCGCCGGCAAGATGCTGGAAGGGGCCCTGGCCGCCAAGGGCATGAAGTTCGCGCTGAACAAGCAGACCGCCGAGCTGGTGGCCGGGGAGTCGGGCCGGGTCTGCGCCGTCAAGTTCAAGGACGGGGAAACCATCCCCGCCGATCTGGTGTGCATGGCCGCCGGCATCCGCCCCAACGTGGCCCTGGCCGAGAAGGCCGGCATCCACTGCGACCGGGGCATCGTGGTCAATGACACCCTGCAGACCTACGACCCCAAGATCTACGCGGTGGGCGAATGCGTCAACCACCGGGGCACGGTGTATGGCCTGGTGGCGCCCCTCTTCGAGCAAGCCAAGGTCTGCGCCAACCACCTGGCCATGTATGGCATCGGCCGCTACCAGGGCTCGGTCACCAGCACCAAGCTCAAGGTCACCGGCATCGACGTGTTCTCCTGCGGCAACTTCAGCGGCGGCGAGGGCACCGAGGACATCGTCCTCCACGATCCGGGCGCCGGGGTGTACAAGCGGGTGGTGCTCAAGGACAACAGGCTGGAAGGCGCGGTGCTCTACGGCGACACCAAGGACGGCTCCTGGTACTTCCAGATGTTGAAGGACGGCCAGGACATCCACGAGATCCGGGACCACCTGCTGTTCGGCAACAGCCACCTGGGGGACGCCGGTCACAAGGGCGCCAATTCTGCCGCCGCCATGCCCGATACCGCCGAAGTGTGTGGCTGCAACGGGGTGTGCAAGGGCACCATCGTCAAGGCCATCAAGGAGCAAGGCCTGTTCACCCTGGAAGACGTGCGCAAGCACACCAAGGCCTCCAGCTCCTGCGGCTCCTGCACCGGCCTGGTGGAGCAGATCCTGGCCTCCACCGTGGGGGGGGCCTACGCTCCGGCGGATTCCGCCAGCAAGGCGGTGTGCGGCTGCACCGATCTGTCCCACGGGGAAGTGCGCAAGAACATCCGGGAACAGAAGATCCTCTCCGCCCAGCAGGCCATCTCCACCCTGGGCTGGAAGACCCCCAACGGCTGCGCCACCTGCCGCCCGGCCCTGAACTACTACTGCCTGTCCACCTGGCCCCACGAGGCCATCGACGACCCCCAGAGCCGCTTCATCAACGAACGGGCCCACGCCAACATCCAGAAGGACGGCACCTATTCGGTGGTACCCCGGATGTGGGGCGGGCTGACCACCCCCAACGAACTGCGGGCCATCGCCGACGCCGCCGAGAAGTACCAGGTGCCCACGGTCAAGGTCACCGGCGGCCAGCGCATCGATCTGCTGGGGGTGAAGAAGGAAGACCTGCCGGCCATGTGGTCGGATTTCGCCAAGGCCGGCATGGTTTCCGGCCATGCCTACGGCAAGAGCCTGCGCACCGTGAAGACCTGCGTGGGGGCCGAGCACTGCCGCTTCGGCACCCAGCGCTCCATGGACATGGGGGTCAAGCTTGAAAAGATGCTGTTCGGCATGTGGAGCCCCCACAAGGTCAAGCTGGCGGTTTCCGGCTGCCCCAGGAACTGCGCCGAAGCCGGCATCAAGGACGTGGGGGTGATCGGGGTGGATTCCGGTTACGAGATCTACGTGGCGGGCAACGGCGGCATCAAGACCGAGGTGGCCGAGTTCCTGTGCAAGGTCAAAAGCGATGCGGAGGTGATGGAATACTCCGGCGCCTTCATCCAGCTCTACCGGGAAGAAGCCTTCTACCTGGACCGCACCTGCCACTACGTGCAACGGGTGGGCCTGGACTACATCAAGCAAAAGGTGGTGGAGGACGCGGCCAACCGCAAGGCCCTCTATGAGCGCCTGCTGTTCGCCCTGCAGGACTACAAGGACCCCTGGATCGAGCACGCCGAAACCCCGGTGCTGCGCCGCCAGTTTGAAGACATCAGCCTGTGAGGAGCCGGCCATGAGCGAATGGGAATCCTGGGGCCGGGCCGGACGCAGCGATCCGGACGATGCCTGCGAAATCCGCACCGAACACTTCTCCCCGACGGGAGCACAACAATGAGTACCTGCACCATGGCAACTGCTATCGAATGGAAACGCGTGTGCACCGTGGATGAAATCCCGGTGCTGGGCTCCCGGGTGGTCAACAGCGCGGCCCACGGGGCCATCGCCCTCTTCCGCAGCGGCGACGGCGAAGTCTTCGCCCTTCGGGACAAGTGCCCCCACAAGGCCGGCCCCCTGTCCCAGGGCATCGTCCATGGGCGCACCGTGACCTGCCCGCTCCACAGCTGGAAGATCCAGTTCGAGGACGGCCAGGCGGTAGCCCCCGACAAGGGCTGCACCAAGCACTTCCCCTGCAAGGTGGAAGAGGGCGTGGTGTTCCTGCAAGTTTGAGCGATCACGGCGCGGGGGTGGCGCCGCATGGGCGTCTCCCTCCTCTGCCCCCGCGTCGTGACCCCGTCTCCCGCCATCATTCTATTGACCGGCCTGGAAGCAGGCCCGGCTGGGCGCCTGGCGCCTGGCCACTGGAGAACATTCCATGGATCGCAATTCCTTTCTCAAGGCCGGGCATACCCCCACCCTGCTGGCCGCCTTCCTGTATTTCGACCTAGCCTTCATGGTGTGGGTCCTGCTCGGCCCACTGGGGGTCGGCATCGCCAATGATCTGGGCCTGTCCCACGCCCAGAAGGGCCTGATGGTGGCCACCCCGGTGCTGGCCGGGGCGATCCTGCGGATCGTCATGGGCATCCTGGTGGACCGCCTGTCCCCCAAGAAGGCCGCCATCATCGGCCAGGTGATCGTCATCGCCGCCCTGGCCTACGCCTGGCTGGCGGGGATCCATTCCTACCAGGAAACCCTGATCCTCGGCCTCTTCCTCGGGGTGGCCGGCGCCTCCTTCGCCGCCGCCCTGCCCCTGGCTTCCCGCTGGTATCCGCCGGAACACCAGGGCACCGCCATGGGCATCGCCGGCGCCGGCAACTCCGGCACCGCCCTGGCCGCCCTGTTCGCCCCCGGGCTGGCGGCGGCCTTTGGCTGGACCAGCGTTTTCGGGATCGCCCTGGTACCCCTGACCCTGGTCTTCATCTTTTTCATCATCGTGGCCAAGGACGCCCCCGATGCCCCCCCACCCAAGTCCCTGACGGAGTACCTGCAAGTGCTCAAGGACAAGGATGCCTGGTGGTTCATGTTCTTCTATTCGGTAACCTTCGGCGGCTTCGTGGGCCTGGCCTCCTCCCTGGTGATCTACTTCAACACCCAGTACGGCCTGGATCCCAAGGCCGCCGGCTTCTACACCGCCGCCTGCGTGTTCGCCGGCTCCCTGGTGCGCCCCATCGGCGGCAACGTGGCCGACCGGGTGGGCGGGGTGAAATCCCTCACCGTGATGTACGTGGTGGCGGCCTTCTTCCTGGCGGTGGTGAGCTTCGGCCTGCCCCAGGCCTGGATGGCCCTGGCGGCCTTCGTGGGGGCCATGCTGGCCCTGGGGATGGGTAACGGCGCGGTGTTCCAGCTGGTACCCCAGCGCTTCCGCAAGGAGATCGGAGTGATGACCGGCCTGGTGGGCATGGCCGGCGGGGTGGGGGGTTTCTACCTGGCCTCCAGCCTGGGCTACTCCCGCCAGATCACCGGCAGCTACCAGACCGGTTTCCTGATCTTTGCCACCCTGGCCATCGTGGCCCTGCTGGGCCTCACCGGGGTCAAGCAACGCTGGCGCACCACCTGGGGCGCGCCCCATCTGACCACCGCCAAGATCTGAGTTTTACAAGAATGGGGCCGGGAAGCGCGGGGGATTCAGGGAGAGAAAACCCCAACGCCGGCCCCGGCGGCAGTCCTCCCTCTGCCGCCGGGCCTGGAAAACCCGCTTCCCGCAACCCCACCCCATTCCAGCGGAAGCCCCCGTCCATCGGGCGCTTCCGTTACCCTTTCCCTTCCGCCCCAGCCTTGCCCGCCCCATGAGCCAGCTTGCCGTCACCGTTGGTCACACCTCCCTCAACGGACCGCGCCCCCGCAACGAGGATTTCTGCGGCGCGGTGACCCCGGAGGGATCCGAGCTCGACGCCAAAGGGGTGATCGTGGCGGTGGCCGACGGGGTGGGCGGCCACGTCAATGGCCGGGAAGCCTCGGAATACACGGTGCGGGGGCTGCTCTCCGATTACTACGCCACCCCCCAGACCTGGAGCGTGCCCAAATCCCTGGAAACGGTGATCGCGGCCCTCAACCGCTGGCTGGTGGCCCAGAGCGCGAAGACTCGGGAAACCGCCGGGATGGCCACCACCCTCTCGGCCCTAGTGCTCAAGGGGCGCCGCTTCAGCGTGGCCCACGTGGGAGATTCCCGGATCTACCGGCTGCGGGAGGGACGGCTCACCCAGCTCACCACCGACCATGTGTGGGAACACCCGGAACTGAAGAACGTGTTGTCCCGGGCCATCGGCCTGGACCAGCGGGTGCAGATCGATTTCTCCGACGGGGATCTGGCGGTGGGGGATGTCTTCGCCCTGATGAGCGACGGCGTCTGGTCCCAACTGGGGGACACCCGCGTCCAGGCCATCCTGGCGGACCATCCCGACCCCCAGGAGGCTGCCAGCCGGCTGGCCATGCAAGCCGAGGACGGGGGCAGCAAGGACAACTGCACGGCCCTGGTGCTGCGGGTGGAGGGCCTGCCCAAGGACGGCCTGCTGGATGCCATCGCCCGCATCCAGTCCCTGCCCCTGCCCCCGGTGCTCAAGCCCGGTCAGACCCTCGACGGCCTCACGGTGGAGGAAGTGCTCCACGAATCCCGGGTCACCCTGCTCTACCGGGTGCGCACCCCGGCAGGCGCGCAACGGGTCTTGAAGACCCTGCGCCCGGAGGCCGACGACCCCCAATCCACCGCCGCCCTGGCCCACGAGGAATGGCTGGCCGGACGGGTGGTGGATACCCGCTTTCCCCAGGTGGTCCCCCATCCGGGTCGCAACTTCCTCTATTACCTGATGAGCTGGCACGAGGGGGCCAGCCTCAAGGCGCGGCTGGCCGCCGGGCAACGCTTCGCCCCCACCGAAGCAGCCGCCCTGGGCATCGAGATCCTCAAGGGCCTGGCCATCCTCCACCGGCTATCCATCGTCCATCGGGACATCAAGCCCGACAACCTGCACCTGGGGGCCGATGGCCGGTTGCGCATCCTGGACCTGGGGGTGGCCGCCTCCGACGGCCAGGAGGAAACCCAGGGCTTTTCCGAGATCAACAACCCGGGCACCCCCAGCTACATGGCGCCGGAACTCTTTTCCGGCAGCCCGGCGGATGTATCCACCGACCTGTACGCGGTGGGAGTGACCCTCTTCGAGCTGCTCACCCGCAAGTATCCCTACGGGGAGATCGAGCCCTTCCAGAAGCCCCGCTTCGCCGATCCCCTGCCCCCCACCCGTTTTCGCCCGGACATTCCCCAGTGGCTGGAGGCCGTCCTCCTCAAGGCGGTGGCCCGGGACCGCCAGGACCGTTTCGAGACCGCCGAGGAGTTTCTCCTGGCCCTGGAGCGGGGCGCCCACCGCCCCCTGGCGGTGCCCCGCCGGATGCCGCTGTTGAAGCGCGACCCCCAGCTGGGTCTCAAGCTCCTGGCGGCAGCTTCCCTGGCCCTCAATCTGCTGCTGGTCTATTTGCTGCTGGCCCGCTGAGAACCCGTCCGCCGGGTTTATGACAACAGGAAGTTGACAACGCGTTGTCAATTGCCAATCATGGGCGGTCAATCAGCCCCTGAGCGCGGCCAGGCCACGCTCAGGGGTAATCGAGAACCCCGGCACGGCGCCCCCCTGCCCACGACCAGGGGCCATCCAACGTGGCGCCCACACGCCCCAGCCCCGGAGGCAGCCCGTGAACTTTCTGAATGGCATCGAAGTGTTTGTGCAGGTGGTGGAGCTGTCCAGCTTCACCCGCACGGCCCAGGTTCGCAACGTCACGCCAGGCATGATTTCCACCCAGATCACCGAGCTGGAGAAGGAACTGGGGGTGCGCCTGCTCCACCGCTCCACCCGCAAGCTGTCCGTCACCGATGAGGGCCGGGTGCTGTACAAACGCTTCAAGAAGATCGTAGACGACGTTCATGAGGTGAAAGGCATCTACGCCCAGCCCACCGTCCCCTCGGGCAAGGTGCGGATCATCGGTGGCACTGTCACCATTCACTGTCTGATGCTGCCCCTGGTCCAGGAATTTTCCCAACGCCATCCCGACGTCACCCTGGAGTTTTTTGAAACCGGGCAGGTCTTTGGCGCCAAGAACGATGAGCACGATCTGGTGCTGCGCTACCCGCCCCTGGACGACTCCAATCTGGTGGCCCGGCCCTTGGGCACCAGCCGCATGGTGGTGGCGGGGAGCCCGGCATACCTGCAAGGCCATGGCGAACCGGAAGACCCGGAAGACCTGCTCATGCACCGCTGCCTGGGTTATATCGACCGGGGTTCCGGCCGCCTCACGGAGTGGACCCTCTCCCGGGATGGCAAGATGTTCTCCATGTACCCCACCCGCTCCCATGCCTTCAACAACGCCGCCTCCCTGGTGGAGGCTGGCATCCATGACCTTGGGCTGATCTACGTACCGGACATCTATATACACAAGGCGGTCGCCCAAGGCTTGCTCAAGCCCGTACTGACCGACGCATCCGTCCTGCTCAACGGCCCCTATGTGCTGTATCAACAGGGCCAGCTCCTGCCCAGGCGGGTGCGGGTCTTTCTAGACTTCCTGTTTGAAACCTATTCGCCGGAAAAACCCCTGCTGACTTCCCTGCTGGCGCACTTGAACCCGTCCCAGGACACCTGCGGGAACCGCAGCCCCCCGCCCAGGCACGCCCCCCCGGCCACGTTCGACGAGCCCCAGGGGGCCGTGGCCCAATGAAGTTTCTGGACAACATCGAAATCTTCCTGCGGGTGGTGGAGCTGGGCAGCTTCACCCGGGTGGCCAGCGCCATCAACCTGACCCCCGGCTCCATCTCCGTCAAGATTTCAGAACTGGAAATGGAACTGGGGGTGCGTCTGCTCCATCGCTCCACCCGCAAGCTGACCGTCACCGACGACGGCCGCAGGGTCCATGAGCGCTTCACCAAGATCGTCCAGGACATCAAGGAAGCCAAGCAGGCGTTTGCCGCCCCCGCTGGCCACGGCGGCAAGATCCGGGTGATCGCCGTCGGCGCCCTGGTGAAGCGCTTCATCCTGCCCATCATGCAGGAATTCACCGCCCGCTATCCGGGCATTACCCTGGAGTTCTTCGAATCCGGCCGAACCTTTGGGGCGAACAACAACGAGCGGGACGTCATCCTTACCTACGGCCCCCTGGGAGACTCCAGCCTGGTGGCCCGCTCCCTGGGCTCCAGCCAGATGTGGGTGGCCGGCAGCCGGGCTTACTTCGCACGCCACGGCGAGCCCCAGACCCCCCTGGATTTGCAGCGCCACCACTGCCTCGGCTATATCGACCGGGCCACGGAGCGGCTGACCAACTGGAAATTCCGCGCCGACGAACCGTCCATGGACAGTCAGCCCCCCATCCTCCACGCCTTCAATAACGGCGACTCCCTGGTGGAAGCGGCCATCCAGGGGCTGGGGCTGGTCTGGGCCCCCGACGTGGTCCTGCACGGACCCATCACCCAGGGGCTGCTCAAGCCCGTGCTGCAGGACCATGGGATCGAGATGGAGGGGCCTTACGTTCTCTACCCCCAGGACCAGCTCCTGACCAAGCGGGTGCGGATCTTCCTGGACTACCTGTTCGAGAAATATTCCCCAAACCGCCCCTTGCAGGCCTCCCTCGCCACCATCGCCTGAACCCCGGGGCGAAACCGCCCCCGGCTCCAGCCGCCCCGCCCGGGCTTACAGGGATACGTAGGGGTCCGCCACCACCGCTCCGCCGTCCACCACCAAGGTCTGGCCAGTGACGAAACCCGCCAGGGGGCTGGAGAGGAACAGCACCGAGGCGGCGATGTCGGCGGGAATACCCAGCTTGTTCAGGGGCGAGCGCCGGGCGGCGGCCGCCTTGCCGGCCTCGTCGAGCATCGCCGAGATCCGGGGGGTGAGTATGGATCCCGGCGCCACGGCATTGACCCGGATATTCTTCGGCCCGAGCTCGTAGGCCAGACTGCGCACCAGGGAGATGAGGCCGGCCTTGGCGGCGCCATAGGCGGCGTGGCGGATCGAGGCGGTGAGGCCATGGACAGAGGCGATGAACACCATGGTGCCCGGGGTGCCGGTGCTGGCCATATGGCCGCCCACATGCTTGCTCAGGAAGTAGGCGTGCTTCAGGCAGACGTCGAACTGGGCATCCCAGACAGATTCGTCCATATCGATGAGCGCCTCCCACTGGGCCACCCCGATGATGTCCACGAAGCCATGGATGGCGCCGCCAAAGTGCTGGGCCGCCGTTTCCACCAGGCGCTTCACTTCGCCTTCCTGGGTCATGTCGCCGCAGAAGGCCACGCCCCCCACCTCGGCAGCGATTTCCTCCGCCAACCTTGGATCAAAATCCACGCAGAGCAGGTTGGCACCGGCCTGTCTCAGGGCATGGCAGGACTGGCGGCCCATGCCCTGGCCGGCACCGGCCACGATCAGATTGCGGCCATCCAGGCGCAGCAGGTTGGGGTAATCGGGTACCGGGCTATTGTCTTTTGAAGTCATGGTGTCTCCTTGGTAGGGATCGGGCGGGGCTTGCCCCGCGACACGAAGCGGTTCTCGAGGCATGCTCGCCTGCAAAGGCCTGGAGCAGGTTAGCCCTTCGGCGGCCCAGGCGCCAAACCGGGTACCGGGCGGGATGGCCGGAGCAGGCCCTCCGGGACCCGGGCCCCGGGCCACGATGGGCGGCCTCCCCGGGGAAACCGGGACGGCCATCCACAACATGGCTCATTTCACGGATCACCCCGGAGCGGCGGTCGGGAGTCAGACGCCCCAGGATCGCAAACGCCCGGACAACCAGTCGATGCTGCGGCGGATCGCCCCGGGGTAGCCCTCTTCCTCGATCTTCGGCCCCACCACCTCGATCTCGAACAGCCCCTGGTAGCCGGCATCGAGCAAGCTGCCCAGCATCCACTCCAGGGGCATGTCGCCGTCTCCCGGCACCCGGCGGTTCAGGCGGGCCGCCTCCCCCACCTGGAAGTCGCTGACCTGGGCCACCACGAAACGGTCCACATGGGCCTTGAAGAGTCGCTCCAGGTGGCGCTCGTACCAGCAGTTCTGCATTTCCAGGGCAATCCCGACCTCCGCGTCCCGGGACAGGTCCACCGCGTCCGACAGGGTGTGGATGAAGCCGTTGTCCCGGGTGGCGGTGCTGGTGTTCTCCACCGCCAGACGGACGCCTTTGGCGCGGGCATACTCGTTCACTGGCGCGATGACCGCCAGCAGCGTGTCATAGGCCAGGTCGGTGGGCTGGCGCGGCAGGGCCGGGCCGGTGGTGAAATAGCAGCTCGGACTGCCCAGCGCGCTGGCCGCATCGATGGCGCGGCGCAGATCCGCCAGGCCCTCCGGCTCGCCGCCGCCGGCAGGGGGCGCGATGAGGGAGGCCCCCATGGCGGCGCCGGCGGGCACCGAGGAGCAGCGCAGGCCCGCCGCCTGGATGGCTGCCACGGCCGCCGCCGGATCCCGGGCGATCTTGTAGAAGGGCACCCCGATGGTGCCAATGCGGGCCGCACGGTAAAACTCGATGTCCTGCTCGATGGTCCATTGCCAGGACGAAATGCCATTGACCGAAATCCGGGGATGCAAACTGGTTTGTTCCATGCAAGGACCTCTTTCTCGTGCCAGCGTATTGCGGTCGTACATCCATTGATGGGTGGCCGACGGCCGTTGTGGGGCGGATCCGCCTGCCGGCGGCGGGTCCGGCGGGTTCTCCCACGGGCCGGCCCATGGCCGGCTGGGGGAGATGCCGAATACACCCGGAGCGGGCCCTGGGCTAGCTACGCTTCTGCACCCGGTCTGGATACAGTGCCTGGGCCATGCGGCGGATGCCCTCTTTCCAGGAAACCTGGCTGGGTCCGGTGATGGAGCGCCGCCGGGTGGTGTCGGCCACCGCGCCGACGGAGGCGCCCGGCACCGGGGTTACCGCCACGCTCGCGGTGGTGCCCAGCAGTTCGGCCATGTAGGCGCTCCATTGCTGCACGGAAACGGGCTCGTCGCCGCTCCAGTTGACGATGGTGGCAGGCACGCTGGCCGCATCGAGCAGGGCTTCGAGCTGCCCGGCGATGTCCTCCGAGTGGATCGGGCTGTAGGGCATGGGATCCCAGCGGGTCTGCACCGGCCGCCCGGCGGCGATGGCTTCCAGGTGGAGGGCGGGCAAGCCGCCGCTCTCGCCGTAGGCCGAGTTCATCCGGGCGATGGTCACGGGCAGATTGAAGGATCGGGCGCAGTACCGGGCCACCGCCTCCTGGGAAATCTTCGACACCGAGTAGGAAGGGGATGGGGCGTGGGAATTGCTGTCCCCCAGGGGGTCGTCCTCCCGGAAGGGGTGCCACGGATCCGGGTGGGGCTTGTACACCGATACCGTGGACATCACCAGGGCAGCCTTGGCGCGCCGGCAATGCTCCAGCAGAAAGCCGGTGCCCTCGGCGTTGGTCCGTAGCGCCCGGTCGTAGCTGGTGGGCTCGAAGTTGACGGCGACATGGACGAGATAGGTGAAATCCCGCGGCAGGTCGCCGAAGTCGCACTTCTCCAGGTCGAAGCGGCGGGTCGTGACCCCCAGGGCCTCCACCGCCTGGCGTTGGGCCGGGTCGTTGAAACGGGCGATCCCCCAAACCTCATTATCCTTGGCCAGGGCGCGGGTGATGCCGGACGCGATGCGGCCGGCCGGGCCGGTAATCAGAATCTTTTCCCCTGAAAGCATGCTCTGTCTCCTTTATTTTTTGTTCCCAGCCACGAAGGCGGGAGGCCCTTCAGCCCTCCACCCGGATATCGAAACGGCGGATGTAGAAATCAAAGTCGGCGTGCAGCCGGGCCTTGCTCAGGCCGAACTGCTCCGCGGTGTAGCGATGGCCACCGTGGGCGCCGGAGTGATTTTCCGCCTGCCAGCGCAGCATCGCGTCCCGGACCTGGGGCCGCAGTTCGAGGCCCAGGAAGTGGTAGGCGCGCTTCAGGCTGCCCTCGGCATCGCGGGTGAAATCCTGGTGGTGGATGTCGAGGAAACGATGCTCCCCCAGGCGCGCCCGGGCGGCCATGGCCCGCTCCATGCCGTCCCGCAAATGATTGGCCACATGCTGGCCGAACTTCACCGGATCGGCGGCGGCGCTCGAACCGGGGGGGAAGATGGCTGACACGAAGCTGGCGTAGGAGGGGACCGATTTGGCCGGGTCGCGGTGGGTCATGATGAAGCGGATGTCCGGGTAGGCCTTGACCAGGGCTTCCAGGTGGAACTTGTGATGGGGCGCCTTGAACAGCCAGCGGTTGGGCGGCCGGCGCGACTGCAGCAGCTGGGCGACCCGCCGGTGATAGGCGTAAGCCGGCGCCATGTCGGACTGGCGCCACCAGTCGTGGTAGGCAGTGACCGGATAGGTGAACTGTTGGGCCTTGAATTCCAGGCCCAGCACTTCGGTGTCTTCCACCGAGGCATCCGCGTCGAAGAGATGCATGGCGGCCAGCTGGGGGTGGTCCCGCATCATCGCCTCGGCCTCCCGTACTGCCGCCAGCCGGCGCGGGTCGGAGGCCTCTTCGGCGAGGATCGGCGGTGGACAGGGCTCGGCCTGTTCCCAGATGCGCAGGCTGCGGAACTGATCGTCGAGGGACATCATATTGCCCAGCGCCGTGGTGCCGGTGCGGGGCAGGCCGATGATGGAAACCGGCTGGTCGATGCCGAGCCGGGCCGTTTCCGGATGGGTCTTGAACCACTCCTCGATGCGCAGGCGGTTGACCAGGCGGCGGCGCAGGATCTTCACCGCGCCGTCGGCCGCGGCCTGGCTCAGGCCGGCATCCTGCTCCAGACTGCGCAGCAGCACCTCGAGACCTTCGCGAAAGGTGTCCGGGCCGAAGTCCGACAAGCCGGCGCTCTGGCGCGCCTCGGCGATCAGCGTTTCGCCGCTTGGGTAACGGGCCTGGGGGTGTGCCATATCGTCTCCTCGTGGTTGCTTTTGCGCGTCGATTTGTCGGTGGCGGTCTGCTACCAGATGCGCCGCATCTGGGCGCCTTCCCGACGCAGGCGCAACTGGGCCTTGCGTTCCTCGGGCGTTATCAGCGGGGTCTCTGCCGGCAGGTGCTTGCGCACATCGGCCAGGGCGACTTTGGTGACGACGGGGTCGGGCGCATCGCTGGGCTTGTTCCAGCGCAATTGCATGATCCCCGAAGGGTTCTCGGCGGCGCTGCCCTTGTCGAGCCAGTTGTGGATGCCAGGATCGCGGGCCGAGATTACGGCGCGGAAGCGACCGTCCGCGTCGATCCGCGCCTGAAAGCCGTTGAGGCTGGATTGCCGGTTGAACCAGTCCACCGTGCCGAAGCGGTCGTCGGCGACGAGTACCGACCAGTAGCGCACCGTCTTGGGCAGCGCGGTGTCGATGATCAGGGCCTCGTCGTCGCGGATGTCGTGGGTGCCGTCGTAGTACACCTGGTTCGGCAGGCCGCCGATGTCGGCGATGATCTTGGAGCGCTCCAGGCGGTTGAAACCGTGATGTTCGCGGTAGTAGCGGGCCAGATCGATGTCGAAGCCCACCAGGCGTTCGATCCAGGCCGCCATGTTGGAAAACCGCTGGGCGATTTCCGCCGGGCCCATGGGGGGCACCTCGTCGAGCCGTTCGATGGCCACCTGGGCATCCACTTCCCGCAGCCAGTCGTTCGAGGCCTTGCGCATGCACAGCTTGGAGGTGTTCGGAAAGAGTTGCCACCAGTCGCCGCTGTGGCCTGCGGGGCGTTCCGCACTGAGGATGACGCTGAAATAACCATCCGGACCGATTTGCAGGGTATCCAGATCGTGGGTCGCGGGGGCGGGTACCCGGGTGCCCTCATCCCCCACCATCACGAAGGCCTGCTGGGTGATCTCCACGAATACCGAGGTGCCGCGGAAGCCGGAGATGCGGTAGCTGCCCTTCGGATCCACGTCCGCCGCCAGGTAGATGTAATCGGGGCAGGGGCCAGCATGGTTCAGGGCATGTCCCCACAGCGGGGTCCAGGTTGGCCGGGCCGGGTCCATGTAAACGTGACCCAGATAGCCGCCTGCCAACGCCGACAGGGCCAGGCGGTACATGTCCTGACGCTCGGCTTCGGTGGGCGCGGTGCGGCCCCATTTGGCCATCAGGCGGTCGCCCACCGGTTCAAGCGCCTTCATTTGATCCGCCCAACTGGGCAGGGACGTCGATATATTGGAAGTGGTCACGCCATGTCTCCGATGTTTCTGCGACCGTTTTCATGAAAACAGACAATCCCGACGCCATCCGGGCGATGGCCGGGGGGATTCATCCGCAAAGTACACTGAAGCTCGAGCATCCTATCCTCAAGCGCGGCCAGCACAATCTGGCGATTAAATATTTAAATGCCAGATCAAAAACTTGATTCCACTTCGCCCTCCGACCCACAATCCAGCGCGGTTTCATTGCACCGACGGGGCCAACCCGCAGCGTGCCGTCGCCCCCGGCCAGGGGGCCGGGTTTCCTGTTGCCACGCGTCCCATCGGGCCACTTTTCCATCACCATGTCCAGGGTAACCACTTCCCCACCCCTTGAGCGAGGTTGCCATCATTACTCCGACCTATCCCTCCCTGGCGGCCAATCCCCTCCGCCTTGAACTGAAGACCTATCCGGTCCAGTTTCAACTGCCCACCCGTTTCAGCGACGTGGCGCACGGCAAGCGCATTGGCTCCATCGGCATGGCCCGCTACTGTGAGCAGGCCCGGATGCAACTGCTGACCACCCTCCTGGGCAAGGAACGCCTGCACAGCGGAACCTGGAAGGCCTTCCTGCGCCAGATTTCCCAGGAAATGCTGAGCGCCGCCTCCTTCCCCGAAACCCTGACGGTGGGCGGCGGCCTGCGCCACATCGGCAACAGTTCCTACAGCCTGGGCTTCGGATTTTTCCAGGGCGGAGTCTGCGTCGGCCTGTGCGACACCACCGACGTCTGGGTGGGCGACAACGGCCGGCCCACGGCCATCAGCGACGAATTCAAGAACCTGCTGCAAAAGGAGGCACTGCCCTTATGAAGGACACCGTGAATCGGCGGGCAGGAACAACCTACCCTTTCCATCTCGAGCTGGACACCCGCTTTACCGATACAGACCTGGGGGGCCATCTGAACAATGTGTCCATCGTCCTGTATTACCGGGATGCCCAGGCCCGTTTCATGCTGGACTGCTTCCCGGATCTGGCCGCCCAGTCCGAATGGACCCCGCGCCAGGTGCGCTGTGATGTCTCCTATGACGGACAAACCTATTACCCGGACCCCGTGGACGTGGCCTGCGGCGTCGAGGAAGTGGGCGACAGCTGGGTTCGGGTCGCCCAGGCCCTGTTCCAGCGCGGACAATACGTGGGGCAATGCAGCGCCGTGCTGGCCCTGGTGGACAGCCAGGGCCAGCACCTGGCCATCAGCCCCGAGCAGCGGGCCCGCCTCGAAACCCGCCGGCTCCGCGCCTGACGACCCTGGCGGAGGGCCATGGACAGCCCCCCCCGGCCCGCCGCCTCCAAGCCGGCAAAAAGGCGCTGGCGGACCCGCTTTCCCCCAGACGGCCAGCGCCCCGCCACCCCTCGCCCCAATCCGGGGAAACAGGATTAAAACATTTCCATGCTGAATCGTCCGGGCGAGTCCGGTGTGTATGGTTCGAACCACAGGGCATTTTCGGCAGCAGGCCGGGAATCCTTGTCTCGATACCGAATACACACCATGAAGAGGACCAGACAGCCCATGAATGAAAATGGCAAACCGGCCTGGACCCCCGCGCCTGGCTGGTCCACCGGCACCGAAGACACCATCAACAACGTGCTGCGCCGCGCCGCCCGCCAGTGGGGCGAGCGCCCCTTCATCGACATCGGCGGCGAGGTATTCAGCTTTGCCGACGTGGATCGGGAGGCCTGCCGCCTGGCCAACGGTTTGAGCCAGTATGGCGTTACCAAGGGCCAGACCGTGGTCACAGTGCTGGACAACAACGCCGAAGCCGTCTTCATCTGGCTGGCGATCAACAAGCTGGGCGCCATCAGCGTGCCGGTCAATACCGCCTACAAGGGCGAATTCCTGCGCCATCAGGTCTCCGATGCCGGCTCCGCCCTGGTGCTGGCGGAATCCGAGTACCTGGACAGGTTTGGCGCCATCGCCGACAAGCTGCCCGAGGTGACCACCTATTTCTATCGGGGCGAAGCCCCCAGGACGCCGCCGCCCGGCAAGGCCGTGCTGCCCTGGTCCGCCGTTCGCAGCGATGACACCTGCGACCCTGAGGTGGAGGTGCTGCCTGGCGATCCGGCGGTAGTGATCTACACCGGCGGCACCACCGGCCCCTCCAAGGGCTGCCTCAACAGCCACAACTACGCCTGCAATCTGTCTCGCCAGGTCATCGACGTCACCCGCCGCACGCCCCAATCCATCACCTGGACACCGCTACCACTCTTCCACTTCAATGCCCTGACCGCGACGGTGCTTGCCAACCTGATGCTGGGCGCCCGGGTGGCCCTATATGCCCGCTTCTCCGTGTCGAACTTCTGGCCGGAGATCGAGCGCACTGGGGCCAACGACTGCAGCCTGCTGGCCTCCATGCTGGTGCTGCTGGCCCATGCGCCGGAGACCGAAGCCATGAAACGCTGCTACGGCCAACTCAAGATTGCCGGGGGCGCCCCCTTCCCCCATGAAATCCAGAAGATCTGGAAGGAACGCTTCGGGGTCGAACATACCCGCCTGGGGGGCTTCGGCCTCTCCGAATGCTCCCTCGTCACCAGCCTGCCAGCGGATGACCCGGGCAAACCGGGCGCCTCCGGCAAGCGCAACGACTGTTTCGATGTCCGTATCGTGGATGACGACAACAATGAACTGCCGCCGGGCACCCCGGGGGAAATCATCGTCCGCCCCCTGAAGCCCCACATCATGTTCGAGGGCTACTGGCGGCGCCCCGCGGACACCCTCAAGGTGATGCAGAACATGTGGTTCCACACCGGTGACATCGGCATGTTCGATGAAGAAGGCTATTTCTACTTCGTGGACCGCAAGAAGGACTACCTGCGCCGCCGGGGTGAAAACATCTCCAGTTTCGAGATGGAAACCACCTTCCGCAATCACCCGGACATCCAGGACGTGGCGGTGCATGCGGTGAAGGGAGAAGTGACCGAGGACGAGGTCAAGGTCACCGCAGTACTGCACCCCGGCGCCACCCTGACCGAGGAAGCCCTCTGCCGCTGGTCCATCGAGCAGCTGCCCTACTTCGCGGTGCCGCGTTTCATTGAATTCCGCCCGGAAGTGCCCCGCAGCCCGGTGGGCCGCATTCTCAAATACCCGCTGCGGGATGAAGGCGTCACGGCCACCACCTGGGATCGGGAAAAATCCAGCGTGGTCCTGATCAAGCGTTGATAAGGGGCAATACCCGCCGCGGACGGCGGCCTATTCACGGGCCACGCCGTCCGCATTATTTTCAATCGCTCCAGCAACCCAGGATCTGGTCCGAACCAGAAAATAACAGCCCACTCCTGAGCAAGCCAAGGCATGAAATAAAATTCCGTTTTGAATGCCAATGCCGTTGCACAAACATAATTGCGACGACCGGCCATACATTTAGATGTTCTAAATTGAACGGCGGCAGTTGGCACTGCCTGGCCGGGTTCAATAACGCTTGATCAAAATATCCGGCGCCCGCTGGAATAACCATGCGGATTTCCCAAGTGGATTTCCACCACTCCCTTCAATACGCCCCATTCGGGCAAATATCCAAACCACCCCCAAAACCCTATCCAGCGCCTGAACCGGCCCTGGGGGCGCCGGCTCGAATCCTCAGTGGCGCACCAGCAGCAGCGCCCCGGCGATGGGGCCGCCCCCATTGCTGACAATACCGACCCGGGGGTCTCCCGGTACCTGCCGATCGCCCCCCAGGCCACGGAGCTGGGTCACGGTTTCACAGATGTAGCTCGCGCCATGGGTGCGGCCGGAAGACAGCTGGCCACCTCCGGTGGCCAGGGGCAGCTCCCCATCCAGGGCGATGCGCTGGCCCCCCTCGATGAAGGCTCCCGCCTCGCCCCGGCCGCAAAACCCCAGGGCCTCAAGCCAGAGCATGGTCAGGAAGGTGAAGCCGTCGTAGAGGTTGGCCAGATCCACATCCTTGGGCTTGAGATCGGTCCGGCTCCACAGCCGCTTGCCGGCGGCCTCGGCGGCGAAACGGGTCAGATCGACCTGCTGATCCCAGGTGTTGCGGTCGTGGAGCGGCCCGCAGACCGCCTCGATGGAGATGGGCGGGCTCTTCAGATCGGCCGCGGTGTCCTTGTGGGAAATGATGTATGCCACCGAGCCGTCGATGGGTACATCGCAGTCATAGAGGCACAGGGGCGTCGAGATCATGCGCGAATTCATGTAGTCGTCGAGAGTCAGGGGCGTGCGGTAGATGCCGTTGGGGTTGCCCATGGCATTGCGCCGGGCGGTGATGGCGATCTGGGCCATCTGCTCCCGGCGGGTGCCGAATTCCCGGAAGTAGCGGCTGGCGATCAGCCCGACCCAATTGGCCGCCGAAAACCCGCCGAAGGGCACCTGCCAATGGCCCAGGGCGCCGACGCGGCTCACGCCCCCCTGGCCCAGAACGCTGGAACGCACCCCTTCGGTCATGGCGGTCGATTCGGTCAGGGTGCGGAAACACACCACATGGCGAGCCTGACCGGTGGCCACCGCCATGCAGGCATTGATCAGGGCCGACATCTGGGTCGCCTCGAAACCCGCTGTATACCAGTTGAGTTCCAGGCGCAGGGCTTCCTTGACCTCGAGAATCGAAACCGGCGACATGCCGGGGGTCTCCAATTGCCCCGGCCAGGAGGCAATGCCGTCAATATCGGACAGTTTCAATCCCGCGTCCTCCACCGCCTGGCGCACCGCATCGAGAGTCAGGGATAAACCATCACGGCCCAGGCGACGGCCAATCTGGCTCTGACCGATTCCAGAAATAATGGCCTTCTTTTCCAGCATTTCCATGTGCGAATCCCTTTCTCCGGTGAATGGTAAGATGATTTACCTGAAAATGCCCCGGATTAACCCCTGCCAAACATTCACCCCCGACGGGTTGGCTGAAACTGGGGCGCGCCGCTGCAATTCATGACGGGCAAACACTTATTGGGCAATTATCCAACTCATGCAGGAGAATATTACATGAACTGTCGGCAATATTTTTTTGCTGGAATCATCGTCTCGGTTTCTGGATTATCAGCCCTGGCCGCGGCAGAAACCATTTCTGGCTGCGGCCCCATGAACGGCATGACGCCGATATGCGCCGTCAAGGGTTCCGAGGATCTGGAGGTGCTGCCCGATGGCAAGCGGATTCTGGTCAGCCAGAGCCACATGGAACTCGACCCCGCCGGCGCCATGGCCTGGCTCCCCGGCAGCATCGCCGTGATCGACCCGGCCACCCCCAAGACACACGTGCTGTATCCGCGTCAGCGCTCCCGTCCCGCCAGGGCCGACTGGGGGGATGCCAACTGTCCCGGCGAGATCGGCGCCGCCCTGTCCCCCCACGGCATGCATTTATCGCGCCGCAAGGACGGTGGATGGCAGTTGCTGGTGGTCAACCACGGCGGCCGGGAATCGGTGGAGATCTTCCAGGTCGTCGGCCGGGGCCGGGCCCTGGAGCTGCACTGGCGCGGCTGCGCGATTCCGCCCGCAAACAGCATCATCAATGACGCGGCGGCCTTGCCGGGGGGCGGATTGGTGGTCAGCAACATGGCCTACAACGACGGACCCCACACCATGATGACGACCATGGAAAAGGCCGAGGGCGGCGAAAACACCGGCAACATCCTGCGCTGGCTGCCCGGGGCCGGCTTCGACATCGTGCCGGGGAGCGAATCGCCGGCGCCCAATGGCGTGCAGGTCGATCCGGCCGGGGCCTATCTGTACGTCGCGGTCAGCGGTTCCCGGGGCGCAGTCCGCAAGCTGGATCTGAAGCGCGCCCAGTGGGTGGGCGCGGCCCCCGTGGCCAATCCCGACAACATTTCCTGGGGACGGGATGGCCGCCTGCTGGTGGCCGGGGTGCGGAGCATGGCGGACATGGCGCCCTGTATCGCGGCAGGCTTCAAGGAAACCTGCGGCGCCGCCTTCCATATCGTCGCCGTGGATCCCGCCACCATGGCCGCCGAGACCTTGATCCGCCACGGGGGAGCGCCCATGGGCTTTGCTTCGGTGGCCGTGCAGGCCGGCGATGCCATCTATGTGGGCTCCCCGGTGGGGGACCGGATCCTCCAGGTGCCCCTCCACGCCACGACGGACCGTCCCTGACCCTCCACAGCCCGGATTTCAGCGGCGCTCACCGGCGGTGCCGCCGGGGAAGCCCGCTGCCGGGGCTTCCGGGGCCCGCCCTCAGGCCGCGAAGCGGTCCCGCAGCACGTGCTTGAGGATCTTGTTGAAGGTTTCGTTGCGGGGCAGGCGATCCATGATTTCCAGCTGCTCGGGAATCTTCTGGCGCATCACGTGGGCATCCTCGAAGAACTTCACCATTTCCTCGAAGCCCAGATGCACCCCCGGCTGCCGGGGCTCCACCACGGCGCACACCCGCTCCCCCCGCTCCGGATCAGGCAGGCCGATCACCGCCACGCCCCCCACCTTGGGATGGGTGTACAGCAGGTCTTCCAGCTCCTTGGCGGAGATGTTCTCGCCCTTGCGGATGATGATGTCCTTGAGGCGGCCGGTCAGCGCCAGGTGCCCGTCGGGCCGGAAACGGCCCAGATCCCCGGTGCGGAACCAGCCCTCGGCGTCGAAGGCCAGCTTGTTCGCCTCCGGGTTGGTGTAGCCCAGGAACACCCCCTGGCCCCGCACCCGCACTTCCCCCACCTCCCCCACCTCGGCGGTGCTGCCGTCCTCCCGGACGATCCGCACGTCCACCTCAGGGAAGGGGGCCCCGTCGCTGTAGGCCAGCTGTTCATCCGTGCCGTCACAACGCCCGGCCACGTTGATCGGCACCTCGGTCATCCCGTAGGCATGAACGATGGTGACCCCCATCTCCTTCTTGACGTCGAAATACAGGGCCGGCGGCTTGGGGGCGCCGCCCCCGGCCAAGACCTGCAGGTCGGGCAGCAGGGGGATGCCGGGCTGCTTGCGTTGCTCGGCCAGCAGGGCCACGTAATGGGGCGTACTGCCGCCGGTGATGGTCACCTTATAGCTGCGCAGGATGTCCACCGCCTCGGCGGGCACGAAGCGGGCCAGCACCACCGCGCTCATGCCGGTGGATAGCAGAATGGAGGTGTACATGGCGCCAGCGATGTGGGCGAAGGGGAAGGTGATGGAGCCGATGCTTTGCGCCGTGGCGTTCATGGATTCCCCCAGGTTGCGCCCGCCGATCATCAGGGTGTCGTCGCAATGCATGGCGCCCTTGGGCTCGGAGGTGGTGCCCGAGGTGTAGTAGATCCAGTTGGGCGCCCGGCCATCGCTCGGCGGGGGCGGCAGGCTGGCCGGATCGCCCTGGGGCACCGGATCGGTCAGCAAGATGAGCTGGGGCGGGGTCTCCAGGCTGGCCTGCAGGGCGCGGGCCATGGCCGGAAAGTCCCGGCCGGGATCAGCCGCCGGCACGATGTAGAAGGCCGAGCGGGTGCGCTCCAGGATCGGCCGCACCTCCGCTTCCCGGTACAGGGAAATGATCGGGCTTTGCACCGCCCCCAGGCGGGCCAGGGCCAGGGCCGTGAGTATCGCCGACACGCTGGTGGGCACCTGCCAGGTCACCGCCGTGCCGGGGCCGATCCCTTGGGCCAGGAAGGCCGCCGCCAGGCCTTCGGCGGCCTGGGCCACCTGGGCGTAGCGCCAGTGGCGGTCGGTGGCCGCGTCGATCAGCATGGTGGCATCCGGGGTTAGTTCGACCCGGCGCTGCATCAGGGCCCACAGGGTCGGGGCCCGCAACAGGGAATCGGCGTAGGCGGAGTGGGTGGCGGCGCGGGGAAGGGCTGTATGGGTCATGGCGTTCATGCTCGGCGGTATCGTTTGCAAAAGAATCCGGTCAGGGGCGGCCGGGAAACCCTGGGCCACCGGGGAAATACTGTCAAATCAGCCCCCCGCTGCGGAGGGCTTCAATTTCATCGGCGGCGATGCCCCAGTCGGCCAGCACCTCGGCGCTATGCTCCCCCGACCTGGGGGGGGGCCGGGAAACCTGGGCCTGGGTGCGGCTGAAGCGGGGCGCGGGGGCGGGCTGAAGCACCCCGGCCACATCGATGAAGGTCTGCCGGGCTTGGTTGTGGGGGTGGGCGGGGGCTTCGTCCAGATCCAGCACCGGGGCAAAACAGGCATCCGAGCCCTCCAGCAGCTCACACCACTGGGCGCGGGTGCGGGTCTTGAAGAGGGCCGCGAACTTGCTCTTGAGGCGCGGCCAGTCGTCCTGCTGGGCCATGGGCTTGGCCAGGTCCGGGTCATCCACCCCGCACAGCTTGAGCAGCTGGGCGTAGAACTGGGGTTCGATGGCGCCGATGCTGATGAACTTGCCGTCGGCGCAGGCATAGGTGGTGTAGTACGGGGCGCCGCCATCCAGGGAATTTTCGCCCCGCCGGTTGCTCCAGCCGCCCAGGGACTTCAGGCCGTAGATCATGCCCATCAGCAGGGCTGCGCCATCGGTCATGGCCGCGTCGATCACCTGCCCCTTGCCGGAGCTTCTGGCTTCCAGCAGGGCACAGGCCACGCCGAAGGCCAGCAGCATCGCCCCGCCGCCGAAGTCCGCCACCAGGTTGAGGGGGGGCGAGGGGGGCTCGCCGGCCCGGCCCATGGAATACAAGGCGCCGGTCAGGGCCAGGTAATTGATGTCGTGGCCCGCCGCCTTGGCCAAAGGCCCGCCCTGGCCCCAGCCGGTGATGCGGCCGTAGACCAACCGGGGATTGCGTTCCAGGCAGACATCGGGGCCCAGGCCCAGGCGCTCCATGACCCCGGGACGGAAGCCCTCGATCAGGGCGTCCGCCTGGGCAATGAGTTTGAGCGCCACCGCCTGGCTCCCGGGCTGTTTGAGGTCCAGGGCCAGGGAGCGGCGCCCCCGGGCGGTGACGTCGAAGGGGGTGTTGAGAAGGGGCAGGGACAGGCTGCCCGGGCCGCGTTTCTGGTCGATGCGGATCACCTCCGCCCCCATGTCCGCCAGCATCATGGCGCAGAAGGGGCCGGGGCCGATGCCAGCCATTTCCACTACTTTCAGACCTGTCAGGGGGCCGGCCATGTCATGCCCCCCGGTGGCGAGTGGGGATTGAAGGAATCGCTGCCATGGGGTTGTCCTGTGAGAGGGTCGTGGCCGGATCAGGCGGTCGGGCAATGGGCCAGGCCCGCCAACGCCGGCCTGGGCGGCCTGGCGAAGAGAATCATCACGCCCCCCAGCAGACACAGGGCGGCGGCCGGATAGAAGGCAAACAAGTAGGAGCCGAAACGGTCGAAAACCACCCCGGCGGCCAGGGGCCCCGCCGAGGTGGACAGGGCGCCGATGAGCAGCATCACTCCCATCAGGGACGCGTAGGCCGCCTTGCCGAAATAGTTGGCCACCAGAGTGACCATGCAGGGATAGGCGGCGGCGTTGCCCACCCCCAGCAAGAGGGCCGCGCCATACAGGGCCGCCACGCTGGTGGCGTTCACCCCCAGGGCCAGGCCGATGCCCATGACCGCCATGGCCCCGCCCCAGATGAAGCGGGGTTCCACCCGATCCCCGAGGGTGGCCACCACCGCCTTGCCCCCCAGTCCCGCCAGGGGCAGCAAGCCCAGGAACAGGGCGGCGGTGGCCGCGTCGTGGCCCAGATCCTTGAAGTGCACCACCCCGTGGCCCACCATCATCCCGAAGGCGGAAAGGAAGCAGATGGTGCCCGCCGCCAGCATCCACAAGGTGGGGTGCCGCACCGTGTCCCGGAAGGACCACTCCACGTCGGTCTTGTAGACCCCCGGCACAGTAGCGGCCTGCCCCGCCACCGCGGCCGGCACTGCCACGCCGCCGTCCTGAAGCTGCCCCAGGTCCGCCGGCCGATTCCGGACAAACAGGAGGGCAAGGAGGCAGGACACGCCGCTGGCCGCCGCCATGAGCACCCAACCGGCCCGCCAATTGCCGTTGAAAGTGGTGATGACTTTCTCGAACAGGGGGGCTGCGATGAAGCCCCCGCAAAGGGTGCCGGTCAGCATGATGGTCAGGACCATGGCCAGGCGAGCCCTGAACCAATGGGTCATGAGGGTCTGGGCCGGCAGCAGCCCCCCCAGGGAAGAACCGATGCCCATCACCAGGCCGTAGGCGATCAGCACCCCGGTCATGTCATTGACCAGCGTGGCCATGGCCAGGGCACCGATGGCCGAGGACAGGGCGCCCCCGGCCAGGGCCCTGCGGGCACCCCAGCGAGTGACCCAGTAGCCCACCAGGGGCACCACCAGGCCGATGCACAGGCCATAGGTGGCGAAGGCCAGCCCCAGGGACTTGCGGTCCAGGTTCATCTCGACGGCCATGTGACTGTTCATGATGTTGCCGCCGTAATAGGTGAAGCCCGAATTGATGGCGGTGATGACGAAGACCGCCACCAGAAGCTTCCAACCGTAGAACCCTGCCTGCTGTTTCATGTCTTGTCTCCGTGGGGCGCCGGGCTTGAGCCCGATCTGATCCTGCTTGTGGGGGGGCGCGGCAGGGCCGGCCCCCGCCTCGGACTTCAGGTCTTCGGCCAGTAGCGATCCCGCAACAGGCGCTTGGCCAGCTTGCCGGTGGGCAGGCGGGGTAGTTCCGTCACGAAATCCACGCTCCTGGGGCACTTGTAGTGGGCGATGCGTTCCCGGGTGAATTCGATGATTTCCCGGGCCAGCTGGTCGCCGGCCTGGGCCGGGTCGGCGGGCACCACCACCGCCTTCACCTCTTCGCCAAACTCGGCGTTGGGCACCCCGATCACCGCCACGTCGGCAATCGCCGGGTGCAGGGCCAGGGCATTCTCGATTTCCTGGGGATAGATGTTCACCCCGCCGGAAATGATCATGTGGGACTTGCGGTCGGTGAGGTAGAGATAGCCCTCGGCGTCCACATAGCCCATGTCTCCCACCGTGATGCGGCCCTGGGCATCCTTGGCCTGGGCGGTCTTGGCCGGGTCGTTGTGGTATTCGAAGCTGCCCCCGTTGGAGAAATACACCAGCCCTTCCTGGCCCGGGGGCAGTTCCTTGCCCGCGTCATCCAGGATGTGGATCTTGCCGAAGCTGGCCCGGCCCACGGAACCCCGGTGGGTCAGCCATTCGTGGGAATCGATGCTGGTGACCCCCACCGCTTCGGTGGAGGAGTAGTACTCGTACAGGATGGGCCCCCACCAGGCGATCATCTGCTCCTTCACTTCCGGCGGGCAGGGCGCGGCGGCGTGAATCGCCAGGCGCAGGCTGGACAGGTCATGGCCCAGGCGTGCGGATTCGTCGAGCTTGAGGAGCCGCACGAAATGGGTGGGCACCATCTGGGTGTGGGTCACCCGGTAGCGCTCGATGGCCTTGAGCACCTCCTGGGCATCAAAGTTTTCCATGACCACCGCGGTGGCCCCCAGGCGGGTCACCGGCATGCAGCAACCCACCCCGGCGGCATGGTAGAGGGGCGCCGGGCACAGGTAGACCGTGGCGGCATCCATCTTGTAGTTGGCCCAGAACATCTGGTCCAGGATGGAATTGGTGCCGAAGGGCTGGCCGCTCAAGGGACGCTGGATCCCCTTGGGGAAGCCGGTGGTGCCCGAGGAATAGCCCATCAGCTGGCCTTCCACCTCCCCCTCCAGGGGGGCGTCGGAACTGGCCGCCAGGATGTCCTCGTAGCGGCCATAGCCCGCCACGGCGCCCCCCACCATCAGGCGCTCGACGCTGGCTGGGACCAGGGCCACCACGGCGGAAGCCACCTCCTGGAGGGGTTCGCTGGTGATGAACACCCGGGCGCCGCTGTCGGCGATGACATAGGCGACCTCCTCCGGCTGGAGATGCCAGTTCACCGGCACGAAATACAGACCCGAACGCTGGGCCGCCCAGCTGATCTCCAGCAACTCCGGGCGGTTTTCCAGCATGAAGGCGATGCAGTCGCCGGGCTTCAGGCCCAGTTCGCGGAAGTGGCGCGCCAGCCGGCGGGAGCGGCTGGCCAGCTCCCGGTAGCTCAGGGTCCGGCCGGAGGGGGCCATGATGACGGCCGGTTTGTCGGGGGAGGTCAGGGCAAAATCGTCAGGACTCACGAAGGCGCTCCGTTCAAAATGGTTGGGGTCAGGCCTTCGGCCAGTAGCGATCCCGCAACAGGCGCTTGGCCAGCTTGCCGGTGGGCAGGCGGGGTAGTTCCGTCACGAAATCCACGCTCCTGGGGCACTTGTAGTGGGCGATGCGTTCCCGGGTGAATTCGATGATTTCCCGGGCCAGCTGGTCGCCGGCCTGGGCCGGGTCGGCGGGCACCACCACCGCCTTCACCTCTTCGCCAAACTCGGCGTTGGGCACCCCGATCACCGCCACGTCGGCAATCGCCGGGTGCAGGGCCAGGGCATTCTCGATTTCCTGGGGATAGATGTTCACCCCGCCGGAAATGATCATGTGGGACTTGCGGTCGGTGAGGTAGAGATAGCCCTCGGCGTCCACATAGCCGATGTCCCCCACCGTGGAGCGGCCCAGCTTGTCCTTGGCCTGGGCGGTCTTGGCCGGGTCGTTGTGGTATTCGAAATCCCCTCCCTCGGAGAAGAACACCAGGCCTTCCACGCCGGGGGGCAGTTCCCTGCCCTCTTCGTCCAGGATGCGCACCTTCCCCAGCAGGGGGCGGCCCACCGAGCCCCGGTGGGCCAGCCAGTCGGCCGAATCGATGGCCGTCAGGCCGTTGCCCTCGGTGGCGGCGTAGTACTCGTGGATGATCGGCCCAAGCCACTGGATCATCCGATCCTTCACGTCCGGCGGACAGGGTGCGGCGGCGTGCATGACCACCTTCAGGCTGGACAGGTCATGGCCCAGGCGCTCCGGGTCGTCGAGCTTGAGAAGGCGCACGAAGTGGGTGGGCACGAACTGGGCATGGGTCACCCGGTGGGTCTCGATGGCCTGGAGCACCGCCACCGGATCGAAGCGATCCATGAGGATCACGGTGGCCCCCATGCGCATGGCCGGCATGCAGTAGCCGATGCCCGCCCCGTGGTAGGCCGGCGCCGGACACAGATACACCGAGGTGTCATCCATCCCGTAGCGGGCGCGGATGTAGAGATCATAAACCCCGTCGGTGCCGAAGAGCTCTCCCGAGAGCGCCCGCTTGATGCCCTTGGGATAGCCCGTGGTGCCGGAGGAGTACAGCATGGCCTGGCCCTCCGTTTCCCCCTCCAGGGGGGTGTCGGGCTGGGCCGCCAGGACATCCTCGTAGCGGGCACGCCCCCCCGTCGTCGCCCCCACCACCAGTTGCTGGACGCTGGCTGGGATGAGGGGGGCGATGGCCGCCACCACCTGCCCCACCGCCTCGCTGGCGATGAACAGCCGAGCGCCGCTGTCATTGACGATGTGGGCCACTTCGGCGGGCTGGAGGTGCCAGTTCACCGGGGTGTAGTACAGCCCGGAGCGCTGGGCGGCCCAGCAGATCTCGAAGAATTCCGGGCGGTTCTCCACCATCAGGGCGATGCTGTCGCCGGCCCGCAGGCCGAGCTGGCGGAAGTAGTGGGCCAGCCGCCGGGAGCGGCTGACCAGCTCCCGGTAGGAGAGGGTCCGGCCCGAGATCCCCATGATCAGGGCGGGCTTGTCGGGGGTGGTCAGGGCGAATTGGTCTGGGCTCACGATTGAACCTTTTGGCGAGGGGATGAAAGGCCTGGTGGTCGGCTATCGAAATGGTGGAGCCGTCCCAGGGCGGGCGGTAGCCCGCCCTGGCGGACTGAAGTCCGCCCTACGGGAGCGTCGTCATTATTCAAACACCACACTAGGGAGCTTTCTTGAGCAGGAAGCAGGACAGGGCCGGGATCAGGATCAGGGCGCCCACCATGTTCCACAGGAACATGAAGGTCAGCAGGATCCCCATGTCGGCCTGGAACTTGATGGGAGAAAAGGCCCAGGTCACCACCCCGGCGGCCAGGGTCACCCCCACCAGGGCCACCACCCGCCCGGTAAACAGGATCGCGCCGCGATAGGCATCTGCCAGATTTTGCCCGGCCCGCATCAGGTTCAACTGGACCGATAGCAGATAGAGGGCGTAATCCACGCCGATGCCGACCCCCAGGGCCACCACCGGCAGGGTGGCCACCTTCATGCCGATGCCCAGCTTGACCATCAGGGCCTCGCACATGACGGAGGTGACCACCAGGGGAATCACCGCCACCAGCACCGCCCGCCAGCTGCGGAAGGTGATGAAACACAACAGCACCACCGCCCCATACACGTAGAGCATCATGCTCAGGTTCGACTGGCGCACCACGATGTTGGTGACCGCCTCGATGCCGGCGGAACCCGCCACCGGCAGGAACCGGAGCTCCTCGGTATTGTGCTCGGCGGCGAAGGCTTCCACCGTCGCCAGCACCCGCTCCAGGGTCTTGGCCTTGTGGTCGGTGAGATAGGCCACCACCGGAATGATGGTGCAATCCTCGTTATGCAGATCCCGATTGGAGTCCCGCGCCCGATACACCCCGGTGCTGGTCAGGGGCTGGCTGTGGCTGATGGTGAGCCACTTGGGCGAGGCCTCGTAAAGCGCCGAACTCATGGCGGCCACCGCATCGGCCAGGGATGCGACCGCCTGGACCTCCGGCAGCAAGCGCAGGGTTTCCCCCAGACGATTGATCTCCACGATGTTGCTGTATTTCTCGCAGCCCCCCGGGGCGGTCTTGACGATCACCGCGAACTGGTCGCTGGAGAGCCCGTAGTGCTCGGTGATGTAGGCCGAATCCAGGTTGTAGCGGGACTGGGGGCGCAGTTCCGGCGCGCCGGCGTCCAGGTCGCCGATCTGGAGATCCCGGGCCACCCAGTAGGCGCCCAGCCCCAGCCCCAGGCTGACCAGGATCGCCACGGTGGCCCAGGCCGGACGGGTGAAGGCGTCCAGCCAGTTCCACAGGGCCCCCGAGCCACCGCCGCGCTCCTCGTACTGGTCTTCCTTGAGGGCGAAACGGGCCGCCTTGAGGCTGACCCCCATGAAGGACAGCAGGATCGGCAGCAGGATCAGGTTGGTGAACACCAGCACCAGCACCCCGACGCTGGCGGTCACCGCCAGGCTGCGGATCACCGGGATGTCGATGGTGGCCAGCACCGCGAAGCCCACCACGTCGGCCAGGATGGCGGTAAGGCCGGCCACGAACAGGCGCCGGAAGGTGTAGCGGGCGGCCACGTACTTGTGGGCGCCCCGGCCCACGTCCTGCATGATGCCGTTCATCTTCTGGGCGCCGTGGGACACCCCGATGGCAAAGATCAGGAAGGGCACCAGCATGGAATAGGGATCCAGGTCGTAGCCCAGGATCTGGATCAAACCCAGCTGCCAGACCACCGCCACCAGGGAGCAACCGATCACCAGCAGGGTGCTGCGGATGCAGCGGGTGTAGAAATACAGGGCAGCCAGGGCAATGACCAGGGCAATGGCGAAATAGGTGGCCACCTGCACCAGCCCGTCGATCAGGTCCCCCGCCAGCTTGCCAAAACCGATGATCCGTACCTTGTAGCGCCCGACGTTTTCCGGGGCGATGACCTTGGCCTTTTCCAGGGAACGCACCGTGTCCTCCAGCTCCCGGCCCAGGGCGCCGTAGTCCAGGGGCGCGCCGGTATCGGCGTAATTCTCCAGGAGGGGGGCGACGATCATGCTGGACTTGAAGTCCCTGGAAACCAGGGTGCCCACCAGCCCGGCCCGGGCCACGTTGGTCTTCAATTCAGCAATGGAGGCGGGCGTCCCGCTGTAATCGGCCGGCATGACCGGGCCGCCGCGGAAGCCTTCCTCGGTGACCTCCGTCCAGCGCACCAGGGGCATCCAGATGGATTTCACGAAGGGCCGATTGACGCCACGAATGAGGAACAGGGTGTCATTGACCTGCTGCAGAACCTGTAAATATTCCGGGTCGTAGATGCTCTCCCCGGTGGTTTCCACCACCACCCGCAGACTGTTGCCCAGGGAACGCAGGTCTTCCTTGTGTTGCAGGTAGTTCTGGATGTAGGGGTGATTCTGGGGAATCAGGTTTTCAAAGCTGGCATTGATGCCCAGCTTGGTGGAATGAAAGCCGAACCAGAGGGTGACGGCCAGGCACAGGAACACCACCAGGCGGCGATGATTGAAGATCAGCCGCTCCAGCAGATTCCCCGATTGATGGTCGAAATCCTTGGGGTCGGCGATGGGTTCGGGCGCGATGCTGTCGGGAGTGGGGATAGCCATGGGACGAGTTCGATCCGTGTTGGGGGTCAGGGAGCAGGGTTGATCCGCACGCCTCGGGAGCCGGCAAGGGCAATTCCTTTTTTACCCGCTAGCGCGGCAACGCCAAAAAATGGCATGGGCCGCTCCACCTTGAAGGGTGTGAAGCTCATACCCTCGTCGGAACTTACGATGGTGGCGCCACCGCTGGTGGCCAGGATGATCCGTCCGTCATCCAGCCGCGTGCCGGCGGTCACCGTGGATTCCACGCCGCTGTCGATCTTCTGCCAGGAGGCACCGCCATCGCCGCTACGCCAGACATTGCCCCGCAGGCCGAAGGCCACCACGGCCCGGGAAGTGCCCACCAGGCCGAACCAGCTGCCGGCATAGGGGGTCGGGACGAGGGCGAACTTGTCCGTGGCCGGATCCAGCCGCCACAGCTTGCCCTGCTCGCCCGCCAGGAACAGGGCATCGCCAATTTTCTGGATGGCGTTGATATGGAGGGCGCCGGGGTTATCCACCTGATCCCCCAGGAAGGTCCAGCTCTTGCCCCCGTCCCGGGTGCGCAGGATCAGGTTGTAGGCGCCCACCACGTAGCCGCTCGCCTCATCCTCGAACCACACGTCGAGAAAGGGGCGGCCCGGGCCTTCTTCCTGGAAGCGCAAGGCGTCCTCCAGGCCGCGCTGGGCCTCCGGGTCCCCCGCGGCCAATCGTTGTTCGTAATGACTCTTCAACAGGACGGCGGCCTTGCGGCCGTCCATCTGCACGGTCCAGGCGCTTCCCCCATCCTCGGTCTTGAGCACGATGCCGCCGTGGCCCACGGCCCAACCGGTCCTGGCGCTGGGGAAACTGGCGGCCACCAGATCGGTGCTCACCGGGACTCGCCCCTGCTGCCAGGTCTGGCCGGCATCGTCCGACAGGAGCACGACGCCATAGCGCCCCACGGCCACGAGCCGGTTGCCGGGCGTCCGGATCACCTGGATCAGGGTCGCCCGGTCCGGGCGAGCCCCCTGGAGCGCGGGAACATCCAGGGGGTCCTGGAAGGCCGCCAGGGCAGGGCCCCAGGGGCCAGCCAGAACAAACACGCTGGAAAGACAAAGGAATAGCTTTTTCATGGGATGAAATTACCCGGTCGTCAATCCGCCCCGCTCCCTTGCGGGTACGGGAGGTCGAAGATTGAAAAATATGGGGTGGGATCCGGCCTGGGAGGAATCAGGCCGGTCCGCCGCCGGGCTAGTATTTCGCCCGGCCCCGGTGGCGGATAGGGTGAGCCCCGGTCAGCGGCCGCTACGGGCCACCAGCGCGTCGGGGGTGAACTGGGAGTTCGGGAAGCCTTCGGGCTTGGCGAAGAAGCCCTTGCCATCGCCCTGGTGCCCCGAGAGACAGTACAAACCCGTGGAAAGATCGTAGGAGATCCAGTCGAAGGAATGCTGGGCTTCCAGATCCCACAACTGAGCGGTCAGCAAGGTGGTGCCGCGGAACAGCTTGCCGGCGCTGTCGAAAGCGTCGGACATGGCGGCACCGGTCTTGTCTTCATCGAAGTAGAAGATCCGCTTGCTATAGACGTGGCGGAACCCAGGCTTGAGGGTTGCTTCCACCACGTAGACCCGGTGCAACTCCCACCGCAAGAAATCCGGATTGGCGTGCTTGGCACCCAGGATCGGCTCGGCGGGGCTGAACAGCGCCTTGTAGTTGCTGTAGGGAATGAACATCTCCTTCTTGCCGATCAGCTTGTAGTCGAAGCGGTCGAGCTTGCCGAAGATGATCTGGGCGTCATCATAGGTATACACGCCCCCCACCGAGGCCACCGGCGTGTCATAGGCCAGGTCCGGGGCCAGCCGGATGCGCCGCGTGCTGGCCGAATAAGACCATGCCCGGCGCGGGTTGGCTTCCATGTCGATGAAATCCACGAACAGGGTGCCGTCGCCGGCAACCCGGGGCGGGAAGATGTTGTTGATGACGGACTGGACGACGTGGCCATCCTCCTTCAGGAAGTCAGGCCCGCCCTTTTCGTTCATGCAGGCAATCCGGGACAGCTGGTTCGACACCACCCCGTTGATCTTCTTGCCGTTGGCATCCACGTACCAGTTGGTGAACTGATAGTCCTGCCCATAGGAGCCCTGGTTACGCAGCTGGTGGTTCCAGGCGACTTCCTTGCCGTTCTTCGGGATCGGGAAGGGAATGCAGCCCGTCGCACCCTCCACCGCGTTGCCGTCCTTGGCCAGGCGGGAAGCGGTGGCGTTCCTGGCCATGGCCTCCCGCTGGAATTTGGAAAAATTCGCCGTGCGGTGGGTCGGGTAGATATCCAGACGATAGGTTGGATAGCGCTTGAGCAGCTCCTTTTGCAGCTCGGAGAGCTTGTCCGCGTACTGGGCCACGTTCTGGGCGGTGATGGAATACAAGGGCTTTTCATCGGCGAAGGGATCCACCCACCGGCCGGAGTTGGGCTTGAATCCGGGAGGGTTGAGATCCTTGGGCAAACCCCCGGTATAGGGAGGGATGGTGCCCTCCTTGTTACCGGCGACTTCCGCGCCGAAGTAGGTCAACTCCTGGGCAGTGGCGGGGGCAACCATCGCTGCCATGGCCACAACGCTTGCTGCTAGCAAAAATTTACGCATCTCTGGTCCCCGCTCAGAAGGTGGTCTGGTAGGTCAGCCCCAACCAGGCCTTGTCGTTATAAGGCGCGCCAAGCACCCGATTCAAAGGGCGATTGGAGTCCATCTTGAAGCGATAATTGTTGAAGGCGATATCGACGATGTGACGGTTCTCGTAGGTGAAGCTCAGACCCACCTTGTAGGTGAGGGTCCCTACGTTGCCACCGCCGTTCTGGGGGGCGTTGCCGCTGAAATTGTA